>CALEJT010000061.1 GCA_937898685.1 uncultured Gammaproteobacteria bacterium
TCCGTCTGGCACCGGAGATCCTGAAGTGGCTGGACCGCAAGGGCGAGCGCAGCCATGAACTCGCCATGCAGGACCGGCTGCTTGCGTTCGAGAAACTGCGCGGCGCCCAGCGCATGGCCGAGATCGGCGCCGGGGCCGATGCCGCCTGGAACGTGGGCGCCCTCAAGACCTTGCGCGAGGCGGTCGCCGCCCAGGGGCAGCGATCGGGCGCCCGCTGGGCCGATGCGCTGTCGGCGACCGTGCGACCGGTAATCACCTACTGGTTCATGGCACTGTACTGCGCCGCCAAGACCGCCGCCTTCGTGGGCGCCGTCGAGGCCGGGGCGGACTGGATCCCGGCGATCCAGGCGGCCTGGACCGAGGCCGACCAGGCCCTGTGGGCGGGCGTCCTGAACTTCTGGTTCCTGGGCCGCGTGTTCGACCGGGTGCGGCCGTGATCGAGGTACCCCAGGCGGCCATCGACCTGGCCAAACGCTTCGAGGGCTTCCACCGCGTGCCCAAGCACGATCCCGGGCGCGCACACCCGTACGTGTGCCCGGCCGGCTACTGGACCATCGGCTACGGGCATCTGTGCGACCCGAAGCACCCGCCGATCACGAAAGGCGAGGCCGAGGCCTACCTCACCCAGGATCTGAAGGTGGCGCTCGCCGCCACGCTGCGCTACTGCCCGGTGCTGGCCGCGGAGCCGGAGGGGCGGCTCGCGGCCATCGTGGACTTCACCTTCAACCTTGGCGCGGGGCGGCTGCAGACCTCGACGCTGCGGCGGCGGGTCAATCAGCGGGATTGGGAGGCTGTCGCGACAGAGCTGAGGCGCTGGGTCTACGGTGGCGGCAAGGTGCTGCCGGGACTCGTGATGCGCCGAGAAGCCGAAATCGAGCTGTTGGTCGACCGATCGACGACCAACGAATCGGCATGAACCGGCCTGAACCGGCCCGAATCGCATTTACCCGGCCCAAATCCTGTGACAATATGCGTCCTAGAGTCCACGCGATGGAAAGGCGCCATGGCCGATCGTTGGTTATCCGTCGAGGAAATAGCCGAATACCTCGGCGTGAGCAGAGACACCGTCTACGCGTGGATCGCGAAAAAGGACATGCCGGCCCACAAGGTGGGGAGGTTTTGGAAGTTCAAGGCCGACGAGGTCGACGAGTGGGTGCGCTCCGGCAAGGCGTCGGAGGAACCGGATTCGGCGGCGGGCCATTGACTGCCCTGGGGATCGGCGTGCCCAGTTCGCCAGGACCGACTTCGCGAGGAGAGGAAGAATGACCAAGTTGGCCTGCATCGATTTGTTCTGTGGGGCGGGAGGGCTCACGCACGGCTTGATCTCGGAGGGCGTGCCGGTCGTGGCCGGCATCGACGTCGATCCGGCTTGCCGCCATCCGTTCGAAACGAACAACGGCGCGCGGTTCATCGAGGAAGACGTTTCGAGGACGAAACCAGCGGTTCTGAAGGATCTCTTCGGGGACGCGGACATCCGCATCCTCGCCGGATGCGCGCCTTGTCAACCGTTTTCGACCTATGCCCAACGTTACGACACGGTGGGTAGTCCGCGATGGGCACTGCTGTATGAGTTCGCGCGCCTGGTCAAAGCCGTTCGCCCTGATCTCGTCACCATGGAGAACGTGCCGACGGTGGAGAAACACGCGGTGTACGACGACTTCGTCACTGCCTTGGGGAAGTACGGCTATCGAGTCTGGCACGGTGTCGTCGATTGCTCCGATTACGGTTTGCCGCAACGCCGACGCAGGATGGTGCTGCTCGCCTCGCGCATCGGGCCGATCGAGTTGATAGAGCGCACCCACGAGCAGTCCCAAACCGTGCGCGAAGCGATCGGAAAGCTTCCGCCCATACCAGCGGGCGGCACTCTGCCTTCCGATCCGTTGCACACGGCGTCCAAGCTTTCCAAGCTCAACCTCCAACGCATCCGCGCATCCCGTCCCGGCGGGACTTGGAGGGATTGGCCCAAACGTTTGATCGCGGAATGCCACCGCCGTGATAGCGGCCGGACATATCCGGGTGTCTATGGCCGCATGGTTTGGGACGAACCCGCCCCGACCCTCACCACCCAGTTCTACGGTTTCGGCAACGGTCGCTTCGGACACCCCGAGCAGGATCGGGCGATATCGCTGCGTGAGGGAGCGATCCTGCAAGGTTTCCCGGAAGACTATTCCTTCGTCCCGGATGGTGCGCCGATCCACTTCAAGAGCTTGGGCCGCATGATCGGCAACGCGGTGCCTGTCACTTTGGGGAGGATCATCGGCCGGAGCATCCTGCGGCATCTCGCCGTCGTGCCCGAGACGAAGATGGTCGACGAGACCGCCCGGTCCGTCGCCGAGAGGGAGCGAAATGCCAAGCGTGAGCCCCTCGTCGCCTGAAGCCAGCCGCCGCATGGCGCGCGTGCGCCAGCGAGGAACGGACGTCGAGATCGAACTGCGGCGGGCCCTGCATGCCCTGGGCCTTCGCTACCGCTTGCAAGTGCCACTGTCCAGAAAACCGCGACGGGTCGCCGACATCGTGTTCATCGGTGCGCGCGTGGCGGTTTTCGTCGATGGGTGTTTCTGGCACGGGTGTCCACTCCACGCCACCTGGCCAAAGGAGAACGCCGGATTCTGGCGCGCCAAGATCGAAGCCAACCGAGCACGCGATGCCGACACCACCCGGCGCCTGCGAGAACTCGGTTGGGAAGTGATTCGCGTCTGGTCTCATGAAGATCCGGTCGAGGCCGCCCGCCTCATCTACGACCGCGTGCTGGAACGGAAGGGAAGAGCCTCATGAGCGTCACGCCACGATCGACTGACGCCCGCTTCGTCCATGCGACCACCCCGGAGCCCGGCCAGCTGGTCGAGGTGCGACGGCGTCAGTGGGTCGTCGCCGACGTCGTCTCGTCGAATTTGGAGGGGGCACCACAGAACTGCGTGACACTCTCGTCGATCGACGAGGACGGCCTCGGCGAGGAGTTGGAAGTCGTCTGGGAGATCGAACCCGGTGCCCAGGTCATCGAGCGGGCGGGCCTGCCATCCATCACCGGACTGGACGACGCGACTACGCTCGACGCCTTCCTCGACGCCGTGCGCTGGGGCGCCGCGACCAACGCCGACCGCGGGTTCCTCCAGGCACCGTTCCGCAGCGGCGTCAGCATCGAAGACTTCCAGCTCGATCCACTGGTGCGGGCCATCGACATGGCCCGCGTCAACCTGCTCATCGCCGACGACGTCGGTCTCGGCAAGACCATCGAGGCCGGACTGGTCATCCAGGAGCTCCTGTTGCGGCACCGCGCCCGCACCGTCCTCATCGTCTGCCCCGCCTCGCTACAGGAAAAGTGGCGCGTCGAGATGCTGGAGAAATTCGGCCTCGACTTCCGGGTGGTGGACACCGACTACGTCAAACGATTGCGGCGCGAGCGCGGCATCCATGCCAATCCGTGGACGTCGCACCCGCGTCTCATCACGTCCATGGACTGGGCCAAGGGCGGCGAGGGGCTGCGTGCCATGCGCGACGTGCTCCCGCCCCATGTCGGCCATCCGCGCAAGTTCGATCTGCTGGTCGTGGACGAGGCGCACAACGTCGCGCCCGCCGCGGGCGCGCACTACGCGCTGGAGAGCCAGCGCACGCGCTTCATCCGGACCATCGCCCCCCACTTCCAGCACCGCCTGTTCCTGACCGCCACACCCCACAACGGTTACACCGAGTCGTTCACCTCGCTGCTGGAGTTGCTGGACGACCAGCGTTTCGCACGCAACATCCTCCCCGACGAGAAGCGCCTGAGCCAGGTGATGATCCGTCGCCTCAAGAGCGATCTCGTCGATGCGCAGGGCAACCCCCTCTACGCGCGGCGCAACCTGCAGGCGCTGCCGATCCACTACACGCCTGAAGAGCGTGAGATCCACCGCAAGCTGAGCGATTACTGTGCCAGCCGCGAGAAAGATGCCGAACGGGCCGGCAACGGCTTCGGCACGGCCTTCGTCAACCGGCTGCTCAAGAAACGCTTGCTCTCGTCTCCAGCTGCTTTCGCCGCCACCCTCGAGAAGCACGCCAACTCCCTCTCCGAGGCGCGGCCCGAGAAGCGGGACGCCATGGCCGAGCGCATCCTGCACAAGGCCATCCTGAGGGTCGAGGAGGACTACGCCGACGATCGGGAGGTCGAGAACGCCCAGGCCGAAGCCATCGAGGAGGCCACGCGCCGCGCGCCGCCGCTGACGGCGGAGCAGCGAGCGATGCTCGACGATCTGAGGTCGTGGGCCCAGCGCGCCAGGAACCAGGTCGATTCCAAGGCCCGCGCCATCCTCGACTGGCTCGAAAAACACCTCAAAGAGCCGAACGGCGAATGGAACGACCGCCGGGTGATCCTGTTCACCGAGTACCGCACGACGCACGAGTGGATGCATCGGATCCTCGCCAGCCATGGCTTCGGCGGCGAGCGCCTCGCGCTGCTGCACGGCGGTCTCTCCCAGGAGGAGCGCGAACCCATCAAGGCAGCGTTTCAGGCCTCCCCCAAGGACTCCCCCGTCCGCATCCTGCTCGCCACCGATGCGGCCTCCGAGGGCATCGACTTGCAGAACCACTGCAACATGCTCATCCACCTGGAGATCCCCTACAACCCCAATGTGATGGAGCAGCGCAATGGGCGCATCGACCGCCACGGCCAGCGTGAGAGGGAGGTGCTGATCTGGCACCCGGTCGATGGCGGTGACGCTCGAGGCACCTTGGTCGGCGGCCACGCCGAGGACATCCTGCGCGCCCTGCGCAAGCTGGACTCGATGCGCGCCGACATGGGCAGCGTCAATCCGGTCATCGCGCCGCAGATGTCCGGCCTCATCGAAGGCTCGCTGAAGGACCTGGACACCCGCATGGCCGAGGCCCGGATCGCCCGGGCCAGGAACTTCGTCCGAGCCGAACGCGAGTTGAAGGAGCGCGTCGCCAAGCTGCACGAGCGGCTGCTGGCCACCAAGCAGGACTTCCACCTCGATCCCCAGCACATCCTGATGGCGGTCAAGACCGGCCTCGCCCTGGCCGGCCGACCTCCTTTGGAGCCCGTCGAACTGCCAGGGACCCCGCCCGGCACCGTCTTCCGCATGCCAGCGCTCTCCGGATCCTGGGCGCGCTGCCTGGAAGGATTGCGTCATCCCCACACGCAGAAGATCCGCCCCATCACCTTCGACCACGCCGTCGCCAGCGGCCGCGACGACGTGGTGCTCGTCCACCTGAACCATCGCCTGGTGCAGATGTGCCTGCGCCTGCTGCGCGCCGAGATCTGGGCCCGCGACGACGTGAAGAAGCTGCACCGCGTCAGCGTCCGCAGCGTGCCCGACGCGCTACTCGACGGTCCGGCCGTGGTGATCGTCTCGCGGCTGGTGATCACTGGCGGCAACCATCACCGGTTGCACGAGGAGCTGACCGTCTCCGGCGGCTACCTGCGTGATCAGTCCTTCCGCCGCGAGGAGAGCGTCACGCGTATCCAGCAGTGGCTGGACGCAGGCAAACCGACCATGGCGTCTCCATCGCTCTTCGATGCACTTCGCGTCCGTTTCGAACGTCACCGGGAGGCCATTCTCGCCGCAGTGGAGGCCCGCTCCAAAGATCGACTGCGCTACCTCACCAATACCCTCGAGAATCGCAAATGCAAGGAAATCGACGACATCCGCGCCGTCCTCGACGACCTGGAACGCGCGATTCGTGAAGAACTCGAGAAGGGGCGACAACCCGAACAGCTCTCGCTCTTCACCGAGGACGAGCGCATGCAGCTGCGGCGTGACATCGCCGCGCTGCAGGCCCGGCTCGCTCGCATCCCGGAGGAGCGCCGCATGGAGACCGAGGTCGTCGAATCCCGCTATGCCAAGCTCGACGACCGCACCTTCCCGGTCGCCGTGATCTTCGTCGTGCCCGAGTCCGCCGGAGGTGCCGCATGAGCATGCACCACGACTGGCTCTCGCTCATCGAGATCTCCGGCCCCTTCCTCGCCGTCCCGGTCCTGAAGGAGGCTTTCCCGCAAGGACTGGAAGCACTCGACCCCTCCAAGCGCAAACGGCTGCGGCAGGCCTACGACGAGTGGCAGGAGGCGCTGGAGACGGGTGATCCACGCTTCGACGACCTGCATGCCGCCTGGATCGGCGAGGTCCTCGCGCGTGGGTTGGAGCTGGACGAGGACGGCCGGGGCGACGTGCTGAAGCGCCGCGACTGGTGCGCCGCGAACGTGGTCGTCGATCTATCCGAGCACGGCGTGAGCCTGTCGCCGGAGTTCGCCGTCGTCGCCGACGGCGGCAAGCCGCTGCTGCTGATCCAGACCCACGGGCCAGAGGTCGATCTCGAAGCCACCCAGAGGCTGGACGGTTGGGCCAGTACGCCCGCGGAGCGCATGGTGGCGCTCTGCCGTGCCACCGGCTGCCGCCTGGGGCTCGTGACCAATGGCGAGCGCTGGATGCTCGTGGATGCCCCGGTGGGTGCGGTCACCACCTTCGCCAGTTGGTACGCGCGCCTCTGGGGTCAGGAGCCCGTCACCCTCCAGGCCTTCGTCCACCTGCTCGGCATCCGGCGCTTCTTCGTGGACGAGTCGGAACGGCTGCCCGCACTCCTCGATCGCTCGCTGAAGTACCAGGACGAGGTCACCGACGCCTTGGGCGAGCAGGTGCGGCGTGCGGTCGAGGTGCTGGTCCAGGCGCTCGACAAGGCCGACCAGGACAGTGACCGTGAGCTGCTGCGCGGCGTGAAGGAGGCCGAACTCTACGAGGCCGCGCTGACGGTGATGATGCGGCTGGTGTTCCTGCTCTGCGCGGAGGAGCGCGGCCTGCTGCTCCTGGGCGACGAGCGCTACGAGGCCCACTACGCCGTCTCCACCCTGCGCATGCAGCTGCGCGCCGAGTCCGACGAGATCCTCGAGCGCCGCTGGGACGCCTGGTCCCGCCTGCTCGCCGTGTTCCGCGCCGTCTATGGCGGCATCGAGCACGAGAACCTGCGCCTGCCCGCGCTCGGCGGCTCCCTGTTCGATCCGGATCGTTTCCCCTTCCTCAAGGGCCGGGCCAAGGGCTCCCACTGGCGCACCGATGCCGCCAGGCCGCTGCCGATCGACAACCGTACCGTGCTGCTGCTGCTCGAGGCCATCCAGCAGTTCCAGGGGCGGACGTTGTCCTATCGAGCGCTGGACGTGGAGCAGATCGGCTACGTCTACGAGGGCCTGCTCGAGCGCACCGTCAAGCGCACCACCGACGTCACGCTGGAGCTCGACGCCACCAAGAACGCCCAATCGCCCTGGGTGACGCTGGCCGAGCTCGAATCCGCCCGGCTCGACGGCGCCGAGCGCCTGATCGCACTGCTGCGCGAGCGGTCGGGCAGCTCCGAGAGCCGTATCCGCAACGACCTCGCTCGGCCCGTGGACGACGCGCTGGCCGAACGCCTGCTCACCGCCTGCCACGGCGACACGCGGCTTCGTGACCGCGTCCGACCCTTCGTCCACCTCGTGCGCACCGACCCCTGGGGCTATCCGCTGATCCATCCGGCCGGGGCCTTCATCGTCATCACCGGCGCAGACCGGCGCGAGACCGGCACGCACTACACGCCGAAGTCCCTCACCGAGGCCATCGTCGCCGAGACGCTCACCCCCGTCGCCTACGTCGGCCCGGCGGAGGGCAAGCCGCGCGCCGAATGGACGCTCAGATCTCCCGAGGAATTGCTGGATCTCAAGGTCTGCGATCCGGCCATGGGTTCGGGTGCCTTCCTCGTGCAGGCTTGCCGCTGGCTCGCCGATCGGCTGGTGGAGGCTTGGGCGCAGGCCGAGGCCCAGGGCCACACGGTGGGCATCGATGGGCGGGTGGCGGAGGCCGGCGCCCCCCTCGAGCCGCTGCCGCGCGACGTCGAGGAGCGCACCATCGTCGCCCGCCGCCTCGTCGCCGAGCGCTGCCTCTACGGCGTGGACCTGAACCCGCTGGCCGTGGAGCTGGCCAAGCTCTCGCTGTGGCTCACCACCCTGGCCAAGGGACGGCCCTTCGGCTTCCTCGACCACAACCTGCGCCAAGGCGACAGCCTGCTCGGCATCCATCGACTGGATCAACTGACCCAGCTCACGATGAACCCCTCGGGCCAGGGGCAGATGCGCCTGTTCGGTCAGACCATCGAACGCGCCGTGCGCGAGGCCATCGAGCTGCGGCAGCGACTGCGCGAGACACCCATCCGCGACATCCGTGACGTGGAGGTCATGGCGCATCTGGATGCCGACGCACGCCAGAGGCTCGAGGTGCCAGAGCTCATCGCCGATGCGTTCATCGGGGAGGTGTTCGCCGCGGGTGGCACCGCCGCGGCGTTGGAGAACGCGCTGGCTTCGCTCGCCGTGCAGGCCGGAATGGCCATCGACGGCGACCAGGAGACGCAGGCCGCGATGCGTCGGCGAGCCGCCGCCGCACTCGCGGCCGATCTGCCGGTGGGCAAGCCGCCACGTCGTCCGTTCCACTGGCCGTTGGAGTTTCCGGAGGTGTTCGCCGATGGCCGCAGTGGATTCGATGGCATCGTGGGAAATCCGCCTTTTCTCGGCGGGCAGCGTATCACCGGTGTCGCGGGTACTGCCTTCCGCGATTGGCTGGTCACACACATCGCCGAGGGACGTCGCGGTTCGGCCGATCTGGTCGCCTATTTCTTCCTGCGGGCGTGGAGCATCTTGCGTGAAGGCGGTGGTTTCGGCCTGCTCGCGGTCAACACCATCGCGGAGGGCGATACGCGGCAAGTGGGGCTGGAAGCCATGGTCCGTGCGGGTGCCGTCATCCATGCGGCCTACCCCAACGAACCTTGGCCCGGCAAAGCGGCAGTCGTCACCAGCCGAGTCCATGTCCACAAGGGCGAGTGGCGGGGCGAACGCTCGCTGCTCGGGCGGCCGGCGCCGTTCATCTCGGCCTTCCTTTCCGATCGCGAAGAGTGGAGCCCGAAGCGGCTGAAAGCCAACGAAGGCATCGCTTTTCAAGGCTCCATCGTGCTCGGCATGGGCTTCGTCCTGACGCATGACGAGGCCCAGCGGATGCTCGACGCCGATCCGCGCAATGCCGACGTGATCTTCCCTTACCTCAACGGTGAGGATCTGAACTCCGACCCCGAGCAGCGGCCGAGCCGCTGGGTGATCAATTTCTGGGACTGGCCGGAGGAGCGTGCTCGCACCTACGAATTGCCGTGGAGATGGATCGAAGAGCGGGTCAAGCCGGAGCGGCAAAGACGCAACGAGCGCGGCGAGTTCGTGCTTCGGAAACCACTCCCGGAGCGTTGGTGGCAGTTCGGTGAGAAGCGGCCGGGTCTCTACCACGCCATCGGTCGTGGTCATCACTTCGAGCGTCATCCGGAGGGGTGGAACGAAACTGATAGGAGACAGGATCTCGTGATGGTTTGCAGCGAGGTTACAAAGCACCTTGCCTTCGCATCGGTTCCCAACGTTTACGTTATGTCGGCAAATCTTGATGTGTTCAGTGCGTCGGCGCAATTCGCGGTTTGCCAATCATCCCTTCATGAAGTCTGGGCGAGGCAATACTCGTCAAAGCTGGAGTCTCGACTGAAATACTCGCCAGGCAACGCGTTCGAGACTTATCCCTTCTCCAACTGTTCAAGCGATGCATTTCAGCAAGCACTCAAGTCTCACGCGGACGATTTCCACAGGCGGCGCGCCGAGATGATGCAAGTGGATCATATCGGCCTGACCAAGCTATACAACCGCTTCCATACCAGCACCGAACGCGATCGTCGCATCGAAGGGCTGCGCGCATTGCAACGCGAAATGGACATAGCCGTCGCACGCACCTACGGCTGGGACGACCTCGACCTCGAACACGGCTTCCACGAAGTGCCGTATCTACCGGAGAACGACCGCGTCCGCTTTACCATTTCAGAGACCGCGCGCATCGAAGTGCTGCGCCGCCTGTCGGAGCTGAACCACCAGCGGTACGAGGAGGAAGTCGCCCGAGGTTTGCACGGCAGCAAAGCCACCGAGAGTGCCACCCGCAAACCGCGCACCCGACGCACCGAACCTACATCCGTACGGCAATCCTCATTCGGATTCGATATCACCCCAGCCAACGAAGGCCGCTATCTCAAAGCCGCCGAACCGAGCGCCAGCTACCGGGCTGGGCCCGCCCATGCCATCGTCGACTACCTGAAGGCCCATCCCGGCTGGCACGGTAAATCGGACATCCTCGCCGCCACAGGCATCACGGATGGCCACTGGACCGCCGCCATTGCCGACCTGGTTGCAGGCGGCCAAGTCGAACGTCAGGGCGAGCGGCGCGGGGCGCGGTATCGAGCCACCAACGATGCGGAGGGATCGGCATGACGGCACTTTCGGCCGACCGGCCCAGTACCGACCCGAAGGACGATCTCTTCGGGCATGCACCGTTTGCCAAGAGCCTGGCCGACAGCATCTGCCGTTATCCGGGTAGCGATGGACTGGTGCTCGCGCTCTACGGCCCCTGGGGCTCCGGGAAGTCCACGGTACTGAGCTACGTGGGGCACTACCTCGACCAGCTTCCTGAAGGGGAACGGCCTGCCGTCGTGACCTTCAACCCCTGGTGGTTCTCGGGGCAGGAGAACCTGGCCCGTGCATTCCTCGGCCAACTCCAGGCGGTCCTGCCCGCCAAGAGCGAGAAGTTCAAGAAGCTGGGCGACCTGCTGGGTGACTTCGCCGAAGGTATCGGCGGCCTGATCGATCTCTCCGGTGTCACGGGGGGCGCGGCAGCCAAGCTCGGGAAGCTCATCGGCATGGCGACCAGGCGAAAGCCGAAAGACGTTCCGGCGCTCAAGGCGGAGATCTGCCAGATCCTGAAGGAGGCTGGCAGACGCATCCTGGTCGTCATCGACGACATCGATCGACTGACACCCGAGGAGACACGCCAGCTATTCACGGTCGTCAAGGCGCTCGCGGATTTCCCGAACGTCGTCTACCTGCTGGCCTTCGACCGCGAAGTGGCCGCACAGGCCATCGAGCAGCAGGGCGGCCTGCCCGGTGAGCGCTATCTGGAGAAGATCATCCAGGTGCCGTTCGAACTGCCTCCCGTCGATCGCGTCGCTTTGCGTAGGGCCCTGTTCGAACGACTCGATCAGGTGCTGGGTGACACGCCAGAGGGTCTGTTCGATCCATCCTACTGGACGAACGTGTTCTTCGACGGCATCGACCCGATGATCCAAGTGCCGCGTGACGTCGTTCGTTTCACGAACACGCTGTCGGTCACCTATCCGGCGGTGCGGGGAGAGGTCAATCCGGTCGATTTCATCGCTCTCGAGGCGATTCGGGTTTTCCTGCCTGATCTGTACGACGTCATCCGGGCGAATCCCGATAGGTTCTCCGGTCACAGTCGTGACGACGGGTACGAGAGTGGCCGGGACGCGGCCCAAGCCTTTCACCAACGATGGGCGAGTGAGATACCCGAGCCGCTACGAGCGAGTACACAAGCTCTTCTGGAGCGCATCTTCCCGAAGATCGGCCAGATGGGGTATGGCTCAGACTGGCTGATCGAATGGCGCAGGAACCTGCGTGCCTGCCACCCGGAGGTCTTTCCGATCTATTTCCGACTGACGGTGCCTCCCGGCGCCGTCAGTCGGCAGGAAGTGGCGGCCCTCCTGAGTTTGGCCGGTACGCCTGCCGATTTCGGGAATGCGCTCGTTCGGGCCAAGTCGGAACGTCGCCGTGACGGCCTCTCGAAAGCGAGGGCCCTGCTCGAACGCCTGATGGACCATGTCGAGAAGGACATCCCGGAGGCGAATGTCCCGACGGTCATTCAGGCGCTCCTCGACGTGGGCGACGCGTTGATCGACCCTGACGACGAACGGGGCATGTTCGACTTCGGCAACGTCTCGCGCGCGGCTCGTCCGGTCTATCACCTGTTGAAGCGGCTGCCGAGCGACCGTCGCGCCGCCGTGCTGGAATCCGCCGTCGAGGCGGGACGAGCCGTCGCAGTCCAGGCGTGGCTACTGCGGTCATTGGAGGATGAAGCCACGAAGGCTAAGGACTCCAACGAAACCGCCCTGTTGCCAGCCGACGACGTCACGAAGCTCAAGCGAGCGTGGCTGGATCGGGTACGGACCCTCTCCCGTGAGGCCGGGTTCCTGGATCACCCGGAGTTGCCGAAGCTTCTGGCCACCTGGAAGCGCTGGGCCGATGGTGCCGAGGTGCGGGCATGGTGTGACCGAGTCACCACGTCCGACGAAGGACTCCTGGCCCTGTTGTCGAAGTTCCTCCAGCACACGAAATCGCAGACCATGGGCGATTGGGCGGTTCGCCTCAGGCCTCGTCTCGATCCGCGCTGGTTGAGCGATTACATCGATACGGAGGCGGCTGCGAAACGACTTCGTCGTCTGCAGCGGGATGGCCAGGTTTCCGACGCCGTGCGGGAGGCCGTATCGCAGTATCTGAAGGAGCACGAGATGCTCGAGTCGGGCAAGAACCCGGACGGCTTTACCGCATTCGACGACTAGGGGGAGCACGTGGCAGCCTACAAGATGACGGTCGACCTGAACGTGCTCGACCACCTGGGGATCAACCTCTACAGCAACATCGCGGCCGTCCTGACGGAGGCCGTCGCGAACGCCTGGGATGCAGACGCCGAGACGGTCGACATCAGGATCGACCCGGGGGGCGATTGGATCGAGATCGTCGATGACGGTATCGGCATGTCGGTCGACGACATGAACGACAAATACCTTCGAGTCGGCTATCGGCGGCGTGAAGAGGATGCACTGCATGGGAAGACCACCGCCAAGGGGCGGCCCGTCATGGGCCGCAAGGGACTAGGCAAGCTCTCTCTGTTTTCGATCGCCAACGTGATCGAAGTCGAATCGTCCAAGAACGGCAGTGCTCATGGTCTGCGCATGAGCGTGGCCGGCATCCACGAGTCCGTTCAGAGACGGGAACCCTTTTACAGTCCGGAGCCGCTCCCGCCCGATGCGATCACACTGGCCAAGGGCACTCGTATCGTCTTGAAGGACATCAAGCGTCAACGCCTTGGGCGGGGAGCGCAGGCGCTGCGCAAACGTTTGGCTCGCCGTTTTTCCGTGATCGGGGAAGTGCATGGGTTCAAGATCGTGCTCGATGGTCAGCCGATCACGCCGTCGGATCGCGGCGACCTGCCGATGGTGCAATTCCTATGGCAGTTCGGTGAGGACGAACTCGATCTGTCCCCAGCGAGTCAGCTCCTGGAGCGAGAGTCGTTGCCGAATCGATTCGATGGTTGGGATCCGGAGTGGAAGGTCAGCGGCTGGATCGGCACCGCCAGGTTTCCCAAGCAGCTCGACAGCGAGGATGCAGGCAATCTGAACGGAATCGTCGTGTTCGCTCGTGGTCGCTTGTTCCACGAGAACATCCTGGACAAGCTCAACGATGGACGGCTGTACACGAAATACCTCACCGGACAGATCGAGGCGGACTTCCTCGATGCAGACGATGCACCCGACATCGCGACCAGCGACCGTCAGCGTGTGCAGGAGGACGATCCTCGATACGTGCAGCTCATCGCGTTCCTCAGATCTCGGCTGACCCAGGTGGAGAAGCGCTGGACGGAATGGCGCAAGAAGCACGAGGTAGAGAAGGCGAAGGAGACTTCTCCGGCCCTTTCGGAATGGCTGGATACGCTGCCCGATGGCTACAAGAAGAGCGCGGAGACGTTGATTGCCAAACTGAGCGCCTTGCCGGTGGACGACGAAGAGGACCGCAAGCTCATGTATCGGCACGGCATCCTGGCATTCGAGCGGATGAAGCTTCGCGGCTCGACCGAGGAGTTCGTGACGAGCGTCGAGAGCGCAGAAAGACTCTTGGCCGTGCTCGCGGACAGGGATGCGCTCGAAGCCTCTCTCTACAGGGACATCGTGAAATCCCGCCTGGATGCGATCCGGGACTTCCAGACCATCGTCGACGAGGATGCGAAAGAGCGCGTCCTCCAGAAGTACCTGTTCGATCACCTCTGGTTGCTGGACCCGGCATGGGAGCGGGCGACGGGCAGCCCGATCATGGAGTCGCGCCTGACGACGGAGGGCGTGCTCATCGAAGACATGTCCGAGAAAGAGCGCCTGGGTCGGGTCGACATCGCCTACCGTACCAATGCAGGCAAGCACGTCATCGTCGAGCTGAAGAAGGCCGGTCGCAAGATGGGGTTGCTCGAGCTGGTCGAGCAGGGGCAGACCTACGTCGACAAGCTGACGAAGATCCTGCGCGAGCAGAACCAGACGAGCCCCGACATCGAGGTGATCTTCGTCCTTGGCAGGGCCGTCGACGAGGAGGCCTCCAATCCGGATCGTCTCAAGTCGTCGATGGCCTCGATCTCGCCGGGTAGCCGCATCGTCCATTACGACACCCTGATCCGTGGAGCACAAGAAGCCTATTCGGCCTACATCGATCAGAGCAAGGCGCTCGACAAGCTCGAGAAGATCGTGGACAGGATCTGAGGGGGTCAAGGGTATGACGAACAGTCCCAATGCCTGGATCGCCATCGACCACGGCCTCGGCACCGATCGCAGACTGGCGCCCTACACGCTGGCGTCGAAGGGCGATCGATCCCTGTATCAGGCAATCGCCGAGGACGACTGGGTGCTTGTGCTCGACGCCGGCGGGGCGGTGGTGCGTGCCGGGCGTGTGCTGCGCATCCGATCCGACCTCGAGACGACCACGATCCTTTTCGACCGCGTGTGCGCCGCCGACGCGCCTGTACCGGCGGCCAGCCTGTCGCTGGCGCCGCCTTCCTCGGGCAGCGTGGGGCGTATCTCGTGGGAGACCTTCGGCTCGGCTTTGTCCAAGGCGTTCGGCCACACCGTCGCGACCGTGCCGGTGATCGAAGACCGAGCCTACGTTCGCGAACTGCTGCAACTGGCCGTGGTGGACGACCTGCTCGGTCCTGCCGGCGGCCCGCACGAGCGCATCGTGGACATGAGCGTGCGCGATCGCTATCTGGTCGGGAAGTTGGCTCCGCGCGAAGCGCCTCGGGGTGGCATCGAGGGTCTGGAGGGGCCGCTGGCGGAGGAGGAAGTCGAGGAACCCAGCGACCCGATCGTACCTGGCCAGCACGAACCGGGTGCCGAGTTCGGGACGGCGACTGGGCGGGTGGAACCCGAATCGGATGCCTCTGACGAAATCGACGCCGCGAGCAATCAATCGCTGGTGCCCAGCAGCTTCGGCATGACCTTCTGTGTCGACGGCGACGTCGAGCGCATCGAAATCGAGGCACGTTGGGGAAGGTACGAGCGCGTGCCCAACGACGAGCACGAGCTGACGCGCCCGAATGGGCAGAAGGTCAAGGTCTGGCAGCGCATCCCCTGTGGCGGCAAGCTGGTGCTACCCCTCACAGAAGGCGCGATCCCTCATCAGGCGCCCGACCCGAATCATCCGGCCGTCCGGATCCAGGGTTCCATCCGGGCCAGGAACGCCAAGGGTGATCGCTTGGTGACTCTGTTCCTGGTCAACGCGCAGGAGGAGCCTGACACCAACCGTGATACGGCCTGGCTGTTCCAGCCCGAGCTGATCGTGCGAGCGGAACCCGCGACCACTGGCCAGGCCATCTTTCGCCGCCGCCCGGTGTTGGACGCGGACGGGATGGATCCCGAGCGCGAGTCGTTGGAGATGATCTACCGCAACCGTGTGGAGTTCGCGGTCGGTCATGGCGTGGCCGTACATGCGGAGACGGCCAAGGGCGACCCGACGCGGGCCATCGAGGTGCGCACCACCGTCGTGCCACAGTACGAGGTACAGGTGACCGAGACGCCGGGTCTGGATCCCGCCGACCGCCCGGCGATGAGAGAGATGGTGGCGAGCGGCCTGCTCGACATGCAGCGCCTCGCCCAGCTTCCCGTGGCCGAGTTGGTCGAGGCGCTGAACACACTGACCCACGACTACGGAGTGTGGATTGCGGAGCAGCGCAGCCGCATCGGCCGGGACGTGGTCGGCTACGACATGCAGGCCGCCCAGGCGTTGGAGCGGTGCGAGGAGATCCAAGCGCGATTGCAGCAAAGCATCGACACGCTGAAGAACGACGAAAAGGCACTGGTCGCGTTCCGCTTCGCCAATCGAGCGATGGCATTACAGCGCGTGCGGAGCGTCTATGCACTGAAGCGGCGCCGGGGAGAGGATCCCGATCTCGGCGAGCTGGAGAAGAGCGAGAGGCCTTCCTGGCGCCCGTTCCAGTTGGCGTTCCTGTTGCTGTCGATCCCCTCGTTGGTCGATCCCATGCACGCGGATCGCGTGCAGCCCATGGAGGCCCACGCCGATCTGCTGTGGTTCCCCACCGGTGGTGGTAAGACCGAGGCCTACCTGGGCGTGGCGGCGTTCACCATGGCGATCCGGAGGCTGCAGGGCAAGCTCGGCGGCTACGACGGTTCGCGCGGGCTGGCCGTGATCATGCGCTACACCCTGAGGCTACTGACCCTGCAGCAGTTCCAGCGCGCCACGGCGCTGATCTGTGCGATGGAGATGCTGCGTCGTGAGGCACTGGCCAATGGCGACACCTCATTGGGTCACGAGCCATTCACCATCGGCCTGTGGGTCGGCAACAGGGTGACGCCGGGGACGACCGAGGACAGCCATCGGGCCATCGAGGACATCCGCAATCCCGGCAGGCACCAGGCCGGGGCCACGTCGCCCGTGCAGTTGACCAGTTGTCCGTGGTGTGGCTCCGACGTCGCCCCGGGGCGCGACGTGGACGTCGACAAGGACCGCGGGCGCACGCTCGTCTTCTGCGGCGACAAGAAGGGCCGTTGCGAGTTCTCGAGGGGAAAGTCGAGCAGATCCCCGCATCCCGGCATCCCGGTGCTGACGGTGGACGAGGAGATCTACCACCGTCCGCCGACGATGATGATCGCCACCGTGGACAAGTTCGCCATGATGGCGTGGCGTGGCCAGGTGCGCACGCTGTTCGGCCGGGTGAGCCAGGAATGCGAGCGACATGGCCTGCTCTGGCCCGGCTGCGAGTGCAACACCGGCCACCGCGCATCCAGGGGCATGCCCGCGGCGGCGGTGAGGTCCGTCGGCCCCATCCGGCCGCCCGATCTGATCATCCAGGACGAGTTCCACCTCATCAGCGGCCCGCTGGGCACGATGGTCGGCCTGTACGAATCGGCGGTGGACGAGCTGTGCGGGTGGACACTCGACGGCAAGACGATCAAGCCGAAGATCGTCGCGTCCACGGCGACGGTCCGCAAAGCCAAGGAACAGGTGAACAACGTGTTCATGCGGCGCGTGTCGGTGTTCCCGCCGCATGGCCTGGACGTGGAGGACAACTACTTCTCGGTCCAGCGTCCGATCGATCGGCGGCCTGGGCGTCGCTACCTCGGCGTGTGCTCGCCCGGCAGCTCGCGTCCCGCGATGCTGATTCGCGTCTACACCGCCTTCCTCACCGCGGCACAAGCCCTGTTCGAGCGCTTCGGTGAGGCCGCCGACCCGTACATGACGATGGTCGGATACTTCAATTCACTGCGCGAGCTGGGTGGGATGCGACGGCTGGCCGAGGACGACGTCCAGACGCGTTCGTACCGCGTGCAGATGAGCATGGTCGAGCGGCCCGCGCTCGCCCAGCGCAGCGTCAGCAACATCCGTGAGCTGACGTCGCGCGTCTCCAGCCAGGACATCCCGAAGTACCTCGACGACCTCGAGGTCAAGTTCAAGGCCACGTTCGATCCGAGTGTGGGCAAACACGTGACGAGATGGAACGAGGGCGACACCCGCGCCATCGATGTGGTGCTGGCGACCAACATGCTGTCGGTCGGCGTGGACGTGAACCGCCTCGGGCTAATGGCGGTGAACGGACAGCCGAAAGGCACGGCCGAGTACATCCAGGCGACCAGCCGTGTGGGCCGGTCCTTCCCCGGGCTCGTCTGCACTGTGCTCACGTGGGCACGACCGCGCGACCTCTCGCACTACGAGACCTTCGAGCACTACCACGCGACGTTCTACAAGCACGTGGAGGCGCAGTCGGTAACACCGTTCTCGCCTCGCGCCATGGATCGCGGGCTGACCGGCGCGTTGCTGAGCCTGATGCGGCTGGAGTACGCCGACTTCAGCCCAAACGAGGGAGCGGCCGTACTCGACCGGTCCGACAAGCCCGAGGTCCTCGAGGCCATCGACATGCTGGTGCGCCGAGCCTGGAACGTCAGCGAGAACCGCGCCATCGAGGCGTTGGCCGAACGTGAACTGAAGGAACGAGCCGACGAGTGGGCCAAGGAGGCGAGCGTCCCGGGACGGACCTTGGCCTACGAGAAACGCGGCGAACGTGCGGCGACGATGGTTCCGCTGATCAAGTCGCCTGGCATCCACGCGTGGGACAACTGGACGGTCCCCATGTCGATGCGCGAGGTCGAACCTGGCGTGCGGCTGATCATGAACATGGGGCTTCTCACGGACGACCACGGCTGGAAGCCGCGTCCGGTGTCGAGTGACGAGGACTGACGATGACCGATCGAACACCCGTCGGCGAGGTTCGACCGAGCCAATTGCTGTGGACGTATGGCCCAGGCGCGCTGATCGATCTACCGAACCTGTCGGTGGTGACGCTGGGCATCGACCAGTGGGAGAAAGCCCGCTGCCAGCCGATCCAGGAGCGGCGCCTGCTCGCCGCCGTCCGTAGGGTCCTCGGACCGCAGGTGGAGAACCTGCGCGTGCCCCCGTTCCAGAAGAGCGAGCTCGCCGATCCGTGGTCGGCGGAGGCGAACATCGGCGTTCCCGTGCGCCCGTTCCCGCGCTGGATGCGCTGCGTGAAGTGCGGCTTGTTGTCTCCTTTCGATACCGGCCTGTTCGAGATCAAGGAGCACCGCTTCCGTCCGGAGCGCACCCGCTTCGTCCACAAGAGCTGTCGTGGTTCCAAGGGCGACCAGCCGGCGAAGGACGCCGATGCGGTTCCCGCGCGTTTCCTGCTGGCCTGCCGCAACGGCCATCTCGACGACTTCCCCTGGCACTACTTCGTCCACGGCGGCAACGGCGCCTGCAAGGGGACGCTGCGCTTCTTCGAGAGCGGCGCCTCGTTGCAGACCGAGAACCTGTGGGTGAAGTGCGATGCCTGTGGGGCATCGCGCAGCATGGCGCAAGCCTTCGGCAAGGCAGGGAAGGAGAATCTGCCGAGCTGCCGAGGCAGGCATCCCCACCTGGACCATTTCGACGACGACTGTGAAGAAGAGGCGCGGGCCATCCTCTTGGGCTCGACGAACGGTTGGTTTCCGATCACCCTGTCCGCACTCGCCATCCCCCGGGCCAAGGACCCGCTCGGCCAGCTGATCCAGGATGGTTGGGAGTTCTTCGACGATCTGGACTCGGAGGCGGCCGTCGCCGTGACGGTGAAGACGCTGAAGAAGACCGGGGCCTTGCCGGGCATCGACAAGTATTCGGCCTCCGCCATCTGGGCGGCGATCGAAGCGCATCGCCACGGCGGCGGGCAGGACACAGTCGGCGAAGCCGATATCAAAGGGCCGGAGTGGGACGTCCTGACGGCAACCGATCCGCCGGCCGACTACCCACACTTCATGAGCAAGAAGGTGGACCCGCCTGCCGGCTTGGAGAGGTACATCGGCAGAGTGTTACTGCTGGAGAGGCTCCGAGAGGTCAATGCCCTGTTGGGCTTCACCCGCGTGGAAGCGCCCGAGGAGTCGAGCGATCGGGACGAGCGCCCTCGGATGGCGGCTCTCGCGCGTCGCAAGCCCGATTGGGTGCCGGCGAACCAGGTGCATGGTGAGGGCATCTTCATCCAGTTCAGCGAGGAGGCACTACGAGCGTGGGAGGCGCTCGCGGGTGTCCAGCAGGTCGATCGGATGCTCATGGCCGGGCATCGGGGTTGGCGGAACTCGCGCCACCTCGATCCGAACGAGGGCTATCCGGGTATCCGCTATGCCATGCTCCACACGCTGTCGCACTTGCTCATCCGCGAGCTGGCACTCGAATGCGGCTACAACGCGGCGAGCATCCGTGAACGGATCTACGCTGATGCCGGGAATCAACACGCGGGTATCCTCATCTACACGGCGGCGGCCGATTCGGACGGGACGCTGGGTGGTCTCGTCGACCTGGGCAAACCCGAGAACCTCGGCCGACTGCTGCGGCAGGCCCTGAACCGAGCGAAGGTCTGCTCGTCCGACCCGCTCTGCTCGGAGCACGATCCAGGCAAGGATCGCTCGCTCCACGCCGCCGCGTGCCATGCGTGCAGTCTGGTCGCGGAGACCTCCTGCGAGCGGGGCAACCGCTACCTCGACAGGTCTTTGCTGGTGCCGACCCTCGAACGAGGGAGCGCCGCGTTCTTCGCCGGGCTGTGACATGGAGAGACTCCTGGAAGCCGTCACAGCCGTGGTCTGTCTCGTTTCGCCGGAGAAAGTGCGGGCGCTGGCGGGCGCGATTCGGAAGATCGGTGACGCGAAGGCGAACGCCGCCCTGTCCGATGTCGTCGGCACGGCGACTGCCAAAGCCGTCGTCGATCGTCTCGTCGATGCTTGGCGGAGCACGTCGGTCGGTTCCGGCGAGTTGGCTTCGATGCTCCTCGCCGCCGGTCATGCATTCGAGAGCGTGTCGAAGCAGCAGTCGATCGAGCTCGTGTGGACGGGTCCGACGACGCCCTTCGTCTCGGCGCGCCGAACCGAACAGGCGCTGTTGCAGGTCATCGGTGCGGCCAGGCAAACCTTGTTCGTCACCAGTTTCGTGGCCTACGACGTCTCGACCATCGTGAAGGCGTTGAACGACGCCATCTCACGGGGGGTCAACGTCTCGATGCTCCTCGAGTCGTCACAGGATCACGGGGGCAGCATCACCTTCGACGTGATCGGCAAGATGAGGGCACTGGTTCCCTCCGCGAAACTCTACGCCTGGCGTGAGCGAGCAGCCCCGTTCGCGGATGGGCGGGTCCACGCCAAGGTCGCCGTCGCCGACGGCGCCGTCTGCTTCATCACCAGCGCCAATCTGACCGGTCATGCCATGGACCGAAACATGGAGGCTGGCGTACTCCTTACGGGCGGGCAAATCCCGAGGTTACTGCACGAACACTTGCAGGCGTTGGTCGACACGAAAACGGTGTCTCCCGTCTGAACTTGCGAGGAAGTGCGCGAGGGCGTCCGGCTCATCCTCGGATGCGCTCACAGTGAAGAATCACGCCTACGATGGCCTCTCCCGTCTGGCAGGAGGGTTTCCTGTATTGGGAAACTCCACCACCATCCTTCGGAAGCCTGCATTGCATGGGCTTCGCCGCAAACGGACCTTCG
>CALEJT010000062.1 GCA_937898685.1 uncultured Gammaproteobacteria bacterium
CACAGCATGTTGCCGATCTTCGCGAGCGAGCGCGAGGTGCTTCACATCGAAGTCACTGCACGACAGTGGCAATGGGATGTGTACTACCCGGCACAGAACCTCAGACTCAGCAACGAGATGCACATCCCCAGCGGCGAACCCGTACTCATCCATCTGAGGGCACGCGATGTGGTGCATGCCTTCTGGGTGCCACGTCTCGCCGGCAAACTCGATGCGATTCCCGGCCACACCACGATCCTGAAACTGGAAGCGGACGAGCCCGGCCTTTATCACGGCCAATGCGCCGAGTTCTGCGGGCTGCAGCACGCACGCATGTACTTCACCGTCGAGGCCCACGAAGTGGCCGACTTCGCCGCCTGGCTGCAGGCACAGGAACGACCATGACGATGTCGCGGAGCGAACAAGCGGCGGCAGCGCTGCGGCAGCATCTGGAGGAAGTCTGGTACAACCCGCGCGGTTGGCGCGCCTTCTCCGTCGTCAATCATTCCGTGCTCGGCCTGCGCTCACTGCTCACCGGCACCTGCTTCTTCATCGTCGGGGGATTGCTCGCGATGTTGATGCGCACGCAGCTGGCCTTGCCGGAGCAGGAGCTGGTCGATGCGCAACGCTACAACCAAGCCTTCACGATGCACGGCACGGTGATGATGTTCCTCTTCGCCCTGCCCGCACTCTCGGGACTTGCGATGTATCTGATCCCGAAGATGATCGGTGCGCGCGACCTGCTGTTCCCGCGCCTGAGTGCCTTCGGTTACTACTGCTATCTGTTCGGCGGCTTGATCCTGCTGTCGACACTGGTATGGGGTAACGCGCCCGACGCCGGCTGGTTCATGTATACCCCGCTCAGCGATTCGCGCTTTTCTCCGGGCACCGGCGCCGACTTCTGGCTGATCGGCATCACCTTCGTCGAGATCTCCGCCATCTCCACTGCCGTCGAACTCGTCGTTTCCATCCTGCGTTCGCGCGCGCCGGGCATGACGCTGCGCGACATGCCGATCTTCTGCTGGTACATCCTGGCGATGGCGCTGATGATCCTGTTCGGCTTTCCGCCCCTGATTCTCGGCAGCCTTCTGCTCGAGCTCGAACGCGCCGCAGGGTTCGTGTTCTTCGCCGTCGAAGGTGGTGGCGATCCTCTGCTTTGGCAGCACCTCTTCTGGCTGTTCGGACATCCCGAGGTCTACATCCTCTTTCTACCCGCGGCCGGCATCGTTTCCACCCTGATTCCCGTATTCGCGCAGCGGCCCTTGATCGGTTACAGCTGGATCGTGTTCTCGATCATCCTGATCGGTTTCATCAGCTTCGGGCTCTGGGTGCATCACATGTTCACCGTGGGCATTCCGCATCTGGCGCAGGCCTTCTTCTCGATCGCGAGCATGTTGATCGCGATACCGACCGGCATTCAGCTCTTCGCCTGGCTCGCCACGCTCTGGGCCGGCAAGGTGGTGTGGCGTTTGCCGATGTTGTGGATCTTCGGCTTTCTCGTGATCTTCGTCTGCGGTGGGCTCACCGGTGTGATGCTCGCGCTCGTGCCCTTCGATTGGCAGGTGCACGATACGCATTTCGTGGTGGCACACATGCACTACGTGTTGGTGGGAGGAATGCTGTTTCCGCTGATCGCGGGGCTCTATTTCTGGTTGCCGCATCTGTCGGGGCGCATGCCTTCGCCCCTGCTCAGCCGCTGGGCCTTCTGGCTCACCTTCGGTGGCTTCAATCTCACCTTTCTCCTGATGCATCTCACCGGTCTGCTCGGCATGCCACGGCGCATCTACACCTATCCGGCCGACGTCGGTTGGGATGAGCTGAACCTGCTGTCATCGATCGGCGGTTTCGTGATGGCACTCGGCATCGCGATGCTGATCGTCGACATCGCCCTGCACTTCCGCTTCGGTCGGCCTGCCGGTCGCAATCCCTGGAATGCCGCAACACTCGAGTGGGCGCAGTCGATGCCGCCTCCCGCCTACAACCATGTCAGCCTGCCGGTCATCACGACGCGCCATCCTTTGTGGAACCATCCCGGGCTCGCCGAAGAGATGAGCGAGGCACGCCACGGCTTGAACGATCGATCCGGAATTCGCGAGACCTATGGCACCAATGCGGTGACGGCAGAGGCACAGGAGCGCATGCATCTGCCGAGCAACTCCTGGTTGCCACTCGGTACGGCCTTCGTCATCGCGCTGACCTGCTGTGCGCTGCTCGCGAGTCTCTATTGGGTGGCGCTCGCTACCGCTATCGGTGCCTTGCTGCTGCTCTTGCGCTGGAGCTGGATCAACGGTGCCCATCCCGACTACACGCCGGCTGCGCTCGATGAAACAGCCTATCCACCCGTGCACTGGCGCACGCGCAGTGGACCCGGACTTTGGGGTACTGCAACAGCCCTATTGGCCGATGGCGCGCTTTATCTATCGTTGATCTTCGGCTGGCTGTACCTATGGACCGTAGCGCCGCAGTGGTCGGCGCCGCGTAGTAGTCCACTCTCACTCCCCCCCTTGCTCATCAGCGGCGTATTCCTCGGTGCAGCGTCGCTGTGGTACTGGCGCGGCGTACAAGGTTTGCGCCAAGGGCGTGGTAAGCATTGGGCACAGCGTTGTCTGCTCACCTCAGGACTCGGGCTGCTGCATGTTCTGGCGCTGCTCTACACCGCAATGCAAGCAGAGCTGCGGCCCACCTTCAGTTCGCACGATTCGGTTCTGTTCGTGCTCGTCGCCTATCTCGTGCTGCACAGTGGCCTCGCCGTCATCGCCACCTTGCTGCAGGCACGTCGTGCGCAGCTCAATTACGTCAACGCAAGGCAACCATATGAACCCGAGGTGGTCTTGTTGTTATGGAAGTACGCGTTGGCAAGCTTCTGGACGGCCCTTGCTGCCTTCGTCTTGTTGCCTCTCGCTTGGAGTGTCCCATGATGCGTTCTCTCTCACATCCTGTGCACTTGATCCTCGGTCTCTTCATCTGGGCTTGTTGGTTCGTGGTGATGTACGGCGGACTCTCGGCCGTGTGCTCGATCGAACCGCCGGAACGTGGTCTGCGCAGTCCCACGTGGCTCAACTACAGTTTGATGGCGCTCACGGTCGTGACCGTGCTGTTGGTCTTCAACCTTGCGCGTAGCTGCTGGCAGGCACGCCGCACACCGAGTGCGCGTTCGCCACAGGCGCGCTTCGTGATTCATCTGGCGGCCGGACTCTATCTGGCGTCGATGATCGCGATGATGGCGATCGGATTGCCCGCGGCACTGATGCCGCCTTGTCTGTGAACCACGCCATCAAGGTGGTCCCCGCACTGCTCGCCGCAGTGCCACTCGTGGCGCGTGCGCATGATCCCTTGACCAGCGTGGGTGCGGAACAGGCCGCCTCACTGCTGAGCGCTTCCTTGCTGCTGGTGCTGTGGTCGCTGTACTGCTACGGCAGCGCGCGACGGCGTCCGCGGCTCGCGCAGGCGCTGTGTTTCCACGGCGCGGTTCTGCTCAGTGGTCTGACGATCTTCGGCCCGCTCGACAGTTGGGCCGAAACCGATGCCGCAGCCCACATGACGCAACACATGCTGATGATGCTCGTCATCGCACCGCTGTGGGTTCTCAGTCAGCCCTTGCCGCAACTGCGCGCCAGCACTGTGGGCGAGACAGCGGCACTGCTCACGCGTCCGCTGATGCGCCTGACGCCCCATCCACTGTGGGCTGCCTGGATTCACGGCGCAGTGCTGTGGTTCTGGCATTTGCCGCGCTTCTACGTCCTCGCACTGGAATCACCATGGTGGCACGTGACCGAGCATCTCTGTTTTCTACTCACCGCTGCCCTCTTCGCCTGGAGCGTGCTCAAGTGCACGCGCCGATCGGCGCCGCAGGCCTTGTTGGCGGTGCTCTTCACCTTGATGCACACGGGGTTTCTCGGTGCGCTGTTGACCTTCGCGCGCGCACCGCTCTATGTCTCGTCGTTGACCGCCTCACTTCCATCCGACCAACTCCTGGCTTCGCAACAACTCGCGGGGCTTCTGATGTGGGCACTCGGTGCCGTGCCCTATCTGCTGGCAGCACTGTGGATCACACAACGCTGGTTGCGCCAACTGTGGGTCTATCGCTGAGCCCCTGTTTTCATCTACCCAAGCCGTGCGAGGTACGACCATGAACGACTCCAGCAAGCCCATCGTGCTCATCACTGGTGTGAACGGCAACGTCGGTCGTGCGCTGGCGGCAACCCTGCAAACGGACTATCGCATCGTCGGCTGTGTGCAGAAGGAACCGCGCGAGAACCAGGTCGCGCTCGACCTGAGTTCGGATGAATCCGTGCAAAAGGCCATCACCACGATCAAGGAGCGGTATTCCTCTCACCTCGCGGCGGTGGTGCATCTCGCCGCTTATTTCGATTTCAGTGGCGAGGAATCGGAGCTCTATCGCAAGGTCAACGTCGAAGGCACGGAACGCTTGCTGCGTGCGCTCGAGCAGCTCGACGTCGAGCGCTTCATCTACGCCAGTACCATGCTGGTCCATGCGCCGGTGGAACAGCCTGGTCGCGTCGACGAAAGCACGCCACTCGCGCCGAAGTGGGCCTATCCGCGTTCGAAGGCGCAAACCGAGGCGGTGATCGAACGCGGGCATGGTGCGATGCCCTTCACCATCCTGCGCCTTGCCGGCCTCTACGACGAAAACTCCGGCGTGCCCACCCTCACGCAACAGATCGCGCGCATCTACGAGAAAGACTTCAAGAGCCATCTGTACTCTGGAGATACCTCGGCGGGTCAGGCCTTCATCCACAAGGAAGACATGGTCGACGTCTTCAAGCGCGTGATCGAACGGCGCAAGGAACTGCCGCAGGAAAACTACATTCTCGCCGGCGAAACCGACGTGATGAGTTACGACGAACTGCAGGATGAGATCGGCAAGCTCATCCACGGTGAACGAGACTGGGCCACGCTCAAGGTGCCCTCTCCGCTCGCCAAGGCGGGAGCATGGATGGAGGATGCGGCCGAGCCCTTGATTCCCGATGATTTCGACGAAGGCAAACGCCCCTTCATCAAGCCCTTCATGATCGAACTGTCATCCGATCACTACGCGCTCGACATCTCGCGCGCCACCGAACAACTCGGCTGGGCGCCGCGTCACAGCATTCGCACGAGGCTGCCCGCGATGATCCAGAAGCTCAAGGAAGATCCGGCGCGCTGGTATGCGCAGAACAAGATCGCTCCACCACTGTGGATGCGCTCGGCCACGGAGGAATCGCGCGACCCCGAACGACTGCGCCGTGAGTACCAACGCTGGTACGAGAACAAGCACTACGACAATCTCTGGGCGCCCTTCATCAACATCGCGCTCGGCTTCTGGCTGACCACGTCGCCCTTCATTCTCGGCTACGGCGGCGGTGCCATGATGTGGAGTGATCTCATCGCCGGCACGCTCGTCCTCATCTGCGCACTCTTCACGCTCTCGCCGGCGAAGTGGATGCGCCCTGCGCGTTTCGGCGTTGCGGCCATCGGTCTTTGGGTCACCTTTGCTCCGCTTTTGTTCTGGACCCCGAGTGCGGCAGCCTTGCTCAACGGCATCTTGGTCGGTGCCCTCCTGATGGGCTTCGCCTTCTTGATCAGACCCTATCCCTTCATGTCGCCCACGGCCCTGCTGGGACCGGAGATTCCTCCGGGCTGGTCGTTCTCGCCATCGAGCTGGTTGCAACGACTGCCGATCATCGTGCTCGCCTGCATCGGCTTCTTCATTTCGCGCTATCTGACGGCCTATCAACTCGGACACATCGATACGGTGTGGGAGCCTTTCTTCACGACGGGCGCGATTGCGAACGATGGCAAGAACGGCACCGAGGAAATCATCACCTCCGCCGTATCGGAAGCCTGGCCCGTGCCCGATGCCGGCGTGGGCGCGCTCACCTACCTGCTCGAAATTCTCACCGGGCTGATCGGCTCATCCGCGCGTTGGCGCACGATGCCATGGTTGGTGTTGTTGTTCGGGGCCCTGATCGTGCCGCTGGGCTTCGTGTCGCTCACCTTCATCGTGATCCAGCCGATCCTGCTCGGCACCTGGTGCACGCTCTGTCTGATCGCGGCTGCAGCGATGTTGATCCAGATTCCCTATTCCTTCGACGAAATCCTGGCGACGATCGGTTTTCTGCGCCGCCGCGCCAGGGCCGGCAGACCCTGGATGAAGGTGCTCTTTCTCGGTGACACCGACGACGGCGAACCGGCACGCCCGCACAACGAGTTCAGGCAACCGCTCGGCCACATGTTGCGCGAAAGCTTCACCGGTGGTGTGAGTGTGCCGTGGAACCTGCTGCTATGTGTACTGATCGGCGTGTGGCTGTTGTGCACGCGTCTCACCATCGGCAGCTCGGGCGCCATGGGCAATGTCGATCATCTGATCGGCTGTCTCGTACTCACCGTGAGTATCACCGCCTTCGCCGAGGTGGTGCGCATCGTACGCTACCTGAACGTCGCACTCGGCCTGGCGCTGGTTGCAGTGCCCTTCGTGATCGGTGCCACCATCGTGCCCACCATCTCTGCGGTGGTTTGTGGTCTCGGCTTGATCGTATTGAGTTTGCCGCGCGGCAGGATTCGCGCGCGTTGGGGTGAGTGGACGCCGATCATCCGCTGAGCTCAGTGCCGCTGACGATGCCTGCAAAGACCATTGCGTGCTGCGGGAGCCGAGAAGCGTCCTTCACGCAGAAAGTAGAGAGTCTGTGCGATCACTTCATCGTTGCGCATCATCAGTGAATGCGTCACCGGCAACACGAGATGTGAGCACATGCCCTCCACTTCCGTGGCCGCGACGGAGACCGTGCCGTCATCGGGATTTTCGACGAGCAGGGAGAGCAAGGGATTGAGTTTCTGGGTGCCGGCGATGATGCCGAGCTCGAAGTTCACCGGTGGCAAACGCTGCGGAATGTAGTCTTCACCGCGGCCGAGCGTACGTCCTGCCGGGCCCAGTACCCAGGCCAAGCCCGGTAAATGCAAGAGCTTGTTCACTGCTTCCGTACCCTGATTCGGCGTGCCGAGCATCACGACACGTCCGAGTCGCGCCTCGTCGTGTTCAGCAAAATACTGCCGCACCAGAATGCCCCCCATCGAATGCGCCACGACGTGCACCTCGTGCGCCGTACCACAGGTGTCCCACACCTCAGCGAACACACTCTCTGCCAGCTCTGCGACACTCGCACGCCGCGAGGGGTAGTCGAGATTGAGCGCACGAAAGCCAGCGTCCTCGACAGCATTGGCCAGTTTCTGCATGGAATGGCTGGTGCGTCCCCACCCGTGCAGCAACACCACACAGTCCTCCGCGCTGGCGAAACTCGGCCACGTGCAGGCAAAAAGAAATACACAGCCCAACACGCGGCTCACACCGAAATTTCGATACCACTTGTCGTTACCGCGCATATCCTTACCGCTCAGCAAAACTTCCAGGGGTTCAGCAAGAACTACAGGGTCGTCCTGCTCCGCAGCGCGAGGCCAACCGCAAAGATGCTGTCCAATCAGCCATTTACGCGCTGGCATGGGAATTGAACTCAATTATTCATTCACCTTGAAGAGCGGAGGCAAGAACCATGCACAAGCACTCTCAACGCACTGTTCTCGTGCTCGGTCTCGGCAGCGTTCTCGCGGCCTGTTCGGAAACGGCGCAGCTGCCCGTCGATGCCGGCATGGGGCCCAATCCCGAGCTGCCGGAACCGAAGCGTTCTTTGCTGCCGACGGTGCATATCGCGGAGGCGGAGGGTTGGGCCCCCGATGAAGGCCCGAGCGCTGCACAAGGCCTTCAGGTACAGGCCTTCGCCACACGTCTGCTTCATCCACGCTGGCTCTACACCTTGCCCAACGGCGACGTGCTGGTGGCGGAAACCAATGCGCCGCAGGATTCCGGCAAGGGAGGAATCACGGGTTGGGTGATGTCGAAGGTGATGGCCAAGGCCGGCGCCGGCGTGCCCAGCCCCGATCGCATCACGCTCTTGCGTGATACCGATGGCGATGGCGTCGCCGACCATCAACGCATCTTCCTCGATGGACTGCATTCACCGTTCGGCATGGCGCTGGTGGGAGATCGCTTCTACGTCGCCAATGCCGATGCGCTCATGGAATTCCCCTATCGCGAAGGCGCAGATCACATCGAAGGCCCAGGCCGCAAACTCACCGACCTGCCCTCGGGCATCAACCATCACTGGACCAAGAGTCTGCTGGCGAGTCCCGATGGGACGAAGCTCTATGTCGGCGTCGGATCCAACAGCAACGTTGCCGAAGGGGGCATGGAGATCGAGCAAGGTCGCGCCGCCATTTGGGAAATCGATCGTGCGAGCGGCGCCTCGCGTCTCTATGCCGAAGGCCTGCGCAACCCCGTTGGTCTGACCTGGGTCGGTTCGACGCTGTGGGTCAGCGTGAACGAACGTGACGAAATCGGTGGTGATCTCGTGCCCGACTACATGACCTCGGTGCAGGACAGCGGTTTCTACGGTTGGCCCTACAGCTATTACGGCCAGCATGTGGACGAACGCGTCGAGCCGCAGCGTCCCGATCTCGTGGCGAAGGCCATCAAGCCCGACTACGCACTCGGCCCTCACACCGCTTCGTTGGGTTTGCTCTATAGCGAAGGCAATGCCTTGCCGGCTGAGTACGACGGCGGCATGTTCATCGGCCAACACGGCTCATGGAATCGCAAACCGCGCAGTGGTTATCAGGTGCTCTTCGTCGAATTCGACGACGGCACACCCGTGGGTCTGCCACGACCCGTACTCACCGGCTTTCTCGAAGATGACGTGGCGCGTGGTCGCCCCGTCGGCCTGACTCTCGCCAACGATGGCAGTCTGTTGGTGGCTGACGATGTGGGGAACGTGGTGTGGCGGGTGAGCAGCGCGGAAAGCGAACGCGTCTCCGCGCTGCCCTAGTCTCAGAGTGTTTCGAAACAGCCGATCAGGCGGTTCATGCCGAGCACGTGCGGCTCGACCTTTTCCAGGAAGTCGGCGAGCGAAAGCCCATCCTGGATGACGGGCTCGAGGTCGAGCGCCATCAGCCAGAAATAGTAGTAATGCGGGCCGTGCCCGCGCGGGGGGCGTGGCCCGCCGTAGCCGAATTCCTTGAAGTCGTTCGATCCCTTCGCATAGCCCTTCTCGCCCTGCGGCAGGCCGCTGACCTCGGGCGGGATGTTATAGACCAACCAGTGCACGAATCCGTAATTGCCGGTGGCAGACACCAATGGCGCATCGGGGTCATGGCAAAACACCGCGAGCGAGCGCGTGCCATCGGGGATGTCCCGCCATTGCAGTGGTGGCGAGATATTGCCGCCGTCATAGCTGTGCTTGGGGGGAATGGCGCCTCTATGTTGAAAGGCGGGACTCTTCAATTGCAGCGTCGATAATGCAAAGCCCATGAGGTTCTCCTCTTCTGTGGCGGTTGCGGTGGGAAGCTGCGCGCTTCGTGAGGGTTAGAGCCGGGACACACTAAGGCGTCCTCTAGCTAAGGGACAACAGTGAACCGCAAAGGTTGCAGCGCAAGCGGCAGCACTCGGGCTTTACCCTTCGAGTATTTGGCTCGCTTCCGCGCGAGCACACGAACCGACGCGTAGGGGATACGAAGGAGCTCCTGCGCCGCGGCGGCTCGACACAGCGAAGCCCACCGCGCTGGCGCGTCAAGCTCAGCCGTGCCACCACCACCCGTGTTAGAGTGCGTCGCGATGAGTACTGCCAGAACGTCAGCCTGATGGATGCCCTGCTCACCGCCGCCGCA
>CALEJT010000063.1 GCA_937898685.1 uncultured Gammaproteobacteria bacterium
CTGGCCACCCACACCTTCCGCCAACAGCTTGAGGAACAGCAGCAGGCGCTGCAGTTCCAGCACACCAACGTGCGTACGCCGCATTGGCTGGGCTTTTTCGTACAGCGTCCGGAGAGCCACTCGCAGCATCATCGTCGTGGTCAGCACCGCTACAACTATGCAGATCTGCCGGTGTTCGACATCATCTTCGGCACCTTCCGCAATCCCCTGCGCCACTACGACGTAGGTTTCTATCCCGGTTCCGCCTACGAACTACCCAAGATGTGGCTTGGGCGCGACATCAGTTCGCCCAGCGCAGTGAAGGAACGAGCCTTGGTGCTCGAATGAGGCAGCGCCGATGACCCACCAATGAGCCTTTGAATGGCGTGGTGCAGTTTCGCTGTACCACGCCATTCAAAGCATTGCAGCTTCGACCTCGTAATCAGAGGCAGTCCTACTCGGTAGATTGGGCGGAACGAATGGGATGTGGGAATGCTTCACCGCAAGCGAGAGGATCGCGCGTTGGACTCTGCGCAGACCAACCTACGAAAAGTACCAGAAGGAGTGGACGGATTAGCGCCGTGCCATGAAACCGCGGCGTAGTTCGGTGACGATGCCTGGCGCCGTTTGCTCGGCGCGCTTGATGTCGGATACATCGACGATGGTGCCCGCCAAGGCCGTCGGGCGACCGTTGTCATCACGCACGATGCGCACCACATCCACCACCCACAGGCGCGAACCGTCGGCTTTCTGCAGCCGATATTCGCAGAGGTAATCGCGCCCGGCTTCGATTTCGACGGCGCGGAAACGGCGTGCATAGTCGCGGTCTTCCGCCACGATCAGGTCGAGCCAGTCGTCGAGCAATTCCCAACGATCGCGCGAGTAGCCGAGCATGAACTGGATGTTGGGCGAGACATAGGTGAAACGCTGCGTCGCCAGATCGAATTCCCAACTGAAGCTTTCCAACTTGCCGAGCAAGTCGCGCAGACGACGCTGTTGCATGCGCAGCGCATCACGTGCAGCCAGCGTGAGCTGCCGTTCCTGACGCACGCGCTTGAGATGGAAGTGCACGCCAGCGACGAAGAGCAGGAGCACGACACCCGACCACAACGCCAAGGTCTCGACATCCATCTCGCTTCTGGAATTCAGATACGGCTCGTCGGGAATGCCGCTGTAGATCAGACCATCGATGTTCGCATTGGGCTCCACGAAACCTTCTTCGGCGAAGATCTGCCGCATGTGTTCCCAACGCTGTGGATTCATGTAGCCGAGGCTCACGAGCAGCGGCTGGATCATCTCGCGCGAAATGCGTGCTTCGTATTCGAGACGCGCATAGCTCAACCCCTGCGAGTCATAGCGCTGCATGATCAGCTCGATCAATTCATGCGGATTGGCGAGCGCATATTCCCAACCACGCAGCGAGGCGTTGCGGAACGCGAGCACGCGGGCGGGATGGTCCTCGATCTCCTCTTCCGTGGTGGCGAGCACGTCGCTGTAGAAGTCGACGCCATACCGCGTCGGCAGGATGTAGCGCGTGCGCATTCCCGCTTCCTGCAAGGTGAAGCCCTGGTCGATCACATAGGCATTGAATACGTCCGTCACACCATCACGCAACGCGAAGGGATCGTAGTTGGTGAGCTGGCGCACGTAGTCGCCTTCGCGCAGCCCCGCACGACGCAGCGTAGCCTGCAGCTCGGCATCCTGCGTGTCGGAGCCCAGCATGATGCGCTTGCCGACGAAGTGTTCGACGCGCGTGAGCCCCGAGTCTTCCCGCACGAGGAAGGCATAGGGACTGTGTTGAAAGATGGCGGCAAGTGCGACGACGGGATCGCCCTTGGCACGATGGATCAGGAGTTCGGCGCCACCGATGGCGTAATCGACCTCACCGGCAAGCAGCATTTGTACGGGCGTTCGCTCACCACTGAGCTCGCGTATCTCGACGTCGAGTCCGGCTTCGGCGTAATAGCCCTTCTCGAGTGCGGCGTAGTAACCAGCGAACTGAAAGGCGTGGCGCCACTTCAATTGCAGGACGACTTTTTCGCGCTCCTGCGCAGAGGCTTCGCCACCGAGCAGACACAGCACCAACAGTGCCCCACCCCAGCGCACCGTTCGGCTACGGCACAGCTCGCCCCACCATCGTTGGACCGGGCGAAGAGACGGGAGTGGATTCATGCAATGACGAGCTCTGGCTGAACAGTGCTCCGCTCGTTGCGCGGAGTGGCGGCACATTAGCCGTAGACCGAAGGCCGCGCAAGCTACTAGCGAATTAGTAGTTCCGTATAGGCAAAGTCCTTAACAGTCCTTAATCTTGCGCATTTTTTGAGGACCTCATGCGTAGCGTCATCCGTCGTCGCTCTTCCCGTTGCCCACGTTGCCAGCTCACCGTGCGCTGGTGCGTGTGCGCGGCCGAGACGCGCATCGAAACTCCACTCGCATTGACCCTGCTCACCCATCCGCGTGAACGCACGCGGCCGACCAGCAGCGGCAATCTCATCAGCCGTGTGTTCGCCAACTGCACGCAGGTGGAATGGGACACACGTCAGCCGCCACGGCCGGAGAGCTTGATTCAACCGCAGCGCGAGTTGTGGATTCTCCATCCGCAGGGCCACCGCTTGCCGGAACATGCCGATCCCTCACGGCTGCAACTGATGTTGCTCGACGGCGCCTGGACCGAAGCCGCGACGATGGCGAAGTCGGTGGTGGGTTGGGGACGCCTGGTGAGTTTGCCGCTCTCCGGCGAAAGTCGCTTCTGGTTGCGCACCAAGCAGGATGCCGAACGTTTCAGCACCGCCGAGGCCTTGATGTTCCTGCTGCGCCACTTCGGTTTGAACGCAGCTGCCGACCAACTCGAAGCGCAGTTCGAGCTTCTCGTCTACGCCGGCCTTCGTGCACGAGGCCGCGTCGATCTCGCCGCCGCCTTTCTGGAAGGATCGATCCTCAATGAACGCTTGCCCGAACAGCTCGCGCAACTGCAGGCAAAGCGGCCATTGGTGGTATGAAAAAGAATCGAACCTTGTGCCGAACACCAGGCAGCAGGGGTGAACCAAGGTGCTGGCGCCGCAGGTGAACGAGAAACCAGGCGAGCTGCTCGTGTGAACGACGCGGATCCCAACGCGCGCTGCAGCGGACTTCGATGAAGCGATTGCAGATCCCACGTTGGGCTTCACCGGTGGATCAGCCCTACCTGCATGAGATGCGCTGCAGCTCCTCGTCGCTTGGCGGTGAGCGCAGCGAAGCCTAACAGGCGATGTATCGCGCTTCAGTGAATCGATTTGGAATCCCGTGTTGGGCTTCGCCTCGTGGCTCAGCCCAACCTATGGAATGGGTGGGACGAGGCGCAGCTTAGTCGAGATAGGAACAGCAGTAGTCGGTCAGCTGCGTGACCTTGAGTTTGAAGCTGGAGTTGGCCGGAACTTCGAAGCTGGTGCCACCGCTGAAGTGCTGCCATTCGCTGCTGCCAGGCAGCAGCACGTCGAGCTCACCTGCCAGGATTTCCATGATTTCCTTCTTCGCCGTGCCGAACTCGTATTCCCCCGGCTGCATCAAGCCCAGGGTTTTCTTGCTGCCGTCGGCAAACAGGACGGTGCGGCTGGCCACCTTGCCGTCGAAATACACATTGGCGGCCTTGATGACGGTGACGTTCTCGAACTGGGACATGAGGCTTCTCCGGGGATGCTAAAGAGGCGCGCAAGATACGGAGCGCCATGCCGAGGGTCAAGGGCGGGTGTAGCAAGCTTGAGAGCGGATGGCCAAGCCCGCTGAGAGCAGGGAAGAACGCCGACCGCAATCAATGCGTGATTGGGCACCAAAACTTTGCCGCCCCACGCGGAGAATCCTGCACGACCTCGACCAGCGGCGCCGGCGGGAGCGCGCTGAGGATGAGCGGTGTCGATGGGCTCGCCGGTGTAGCCATGGTGCTTGCCAAATTGACATCACGACGATCGAAGGCGACCGATTCGACATTGCGAAAGCGACACGCACCCGCTGGCGCGACCCTTCGAAGAATGGCCGCGACGAACACCGATGCTCAGAAAATCGACTTCGCGGTGATGGTGGTGAGGTATTCAAGCGCAGCGCCGCCCGCAAGGGAGTTGCCGGAAGGATCGAGTTCGGGTGACCACACTGCCACGGCATAGTGCCCGGGCAACACCGCGAGGATGCCGCCACCGACACCGCTCTTCGCGGGAAGACCGACGCGATAGGCGAACTCACCGACCGCGTCGTAGGTGCCGCAGGTCAGCATGAGCGCATTGATGCGCTTCACCTGCTGCGGTGTGAGAAAGGACTCCTTCGCATAGGGTGAAAAACCACCATTGGCCAGATGCACACCGGCGCGGGCGAGTTCGGTACAACTCATCGCCAACGAACACTGATGAAAGTACAGATCCAACACCTCGGCCACGTCGTTGTGCAGGTTGTCATGGCCTTTCAGAAAATTCGCCAAGGCATGATTGATGAAGCCCGTCTGCGCTTCCGACGCGGCCACTTCCTCGTCGAAATCGATGTCGAAACTGCCCGATAGCAATCGCACGTAATCGCGCAGCGCTTCCTTCGCATTCGGCAGATGAGTCAAGAGCGCATCGCACACCACGATGGCACCGGCATTGATGAAGGGATTGCGCGGAATGCCTTTTTCGATCTCGAGTTGGATCAACGAATTGAAGCGTGTGCCGGAAGGTTCGCGTCCCACCCTGCGCCAGAGTTCCTCACCACAGAGCACCATTGCGAGCGACAAGGTGAAGAGCTTGGAAATACTCTGAATGGAAAAGCGCTCGTCGCAGTCACCCACCTGATGGCAGGGACCATCGACACGGCACAAGGTCATGCCGAACTTGTCAGCCGGTACACGCGCCAAGGCAGGAATGTAGCTGGCCACCCTGCCCTTGCCGAACAGCTCGCTCACATGCGCTGGCAGTTCCTGCAAGGTCTTGTCGAAATCCATGGCGTACCGTCCAACTCAGTTCACGGCGCCATGGCGCTCGACCTGCTTTCAGGCGGCGCCATAGAGATAGTCGCGGGTGATCGGCACTGCACCGTGGCCATGCGCCAACTGCAGTTGGAACACGACGAGGTCGGAGTGACGGAAGGCTGATTCACAGGCAGCGAGATAGAACTCCCATTTGCGGCAGAAGGTCTCGCCCAACTCCTGGGCAATCTCGGCACGTCGCGCCTGAAAACGCTCATACCAATGCTGCAACGTGTAGGCATAGTGCAGGCGCCATACTTCGGTATCGCAGAGTTGCAAACGGCTGCCTTCCACCGCCGTCATGATCTGCGACAACGAAGGCGTGCTGCCGCCGGGGAAGATGTATTTGCGGATCCAGGGATTGGTCAGGCCCGCGGGACCGGAGCGGCCAATGGTATGAATCAAGGCCACGCCGTGCGGTTTCATCAGCTTTTTCACCTGATCGAAGTACTGACGATAGAAGGGGCTGCCCACGTGTTCGAACATGCCGATGCTGACGATGCGATCGTAGCTGCCGTTGTGTTCGCGATAGTCGGCGAGTTCGAACTGCACCTGATGCGCGCCGCGTTTTTCCTTCTCGGCACGCGCGACGGCGAGTTGCTCCTTCGACAGCGTGATGCCCACCACCTCGCAGTCATATTCGCGCGCGAGATGAAAGGCCATGCTGCCCCACCCACAACCGATGTCGAGGATGCGGTCGCCGGGTTTGATCATGAGTTTGCGCGCGATGTGCCGCGCCTTGGCCTGCTGTGCCTCTTCCAGCGTCATGTTTTCTTCGGGGAAATAGGCGCAGGAATAGAACATCTCGCTGTCGAGGAAGCGGCGGAACACCATCTCGGGCACGTCGTAGTGAGCGGCGACGTTGCGATAGCTGTTGCGGATGCGATTGAACTGCTGCACTGCACCGGCAATCGGCTTGAGCCAATCGGGTGCACCTTCCGCGACGGCGAAATTGGCCCGCAGCAGATTGAGCAGGTTGCGGACGCCACCCTGACCGGCATCCCAGCCACCCTGCATGTAGGTTTCACCCAACTCGAATTCGGGATCGCGCACCAGACGGCGCGTGGTTTCTTCGCTATTGAGAAGCCATTCCGCAGAAGGCTCGCCGCCTTCACCGAAAACATGCATGGAACCGTCCGGCATCCGTAACCGCAGACTTCCACGTTTGATGTGACGTTCCAGCAACGACAAGAACATCGCACAACTCCTTTGTCACCAAGGTGTCATGAAACTGGTTGCCGGCTATTTTGCAAATTCCTCGCGCGAAGACAAATCGAATCCGTATGAACTCAGGGGCATTAGTTCCGATTGGGAACGCTCATGCCACCTGAGTTCAAAATTTATGCTTCCGTGATGCCTTATTTGTTGCCGAAGAAACTGCGCAGCGAGTTCCAGAGCCCGCGTTCACCATCCTGTTCACGACGGCTTTGCTGCGAGTAGCCCGATCCAGCTGCTCGTTGCTGGGTGCCACCACCGCCGCGCCCCGGACGACGACCACGACTGCGACGACGCTGTGCATTGCCGTTCACCGGCTGCGCCTGGCCGTTGTGACCATTGGCGCCAGCTTCGTTGTGCTGCTTGCGAGCGTGGCCCTGACGCCGCTGACCTTCCTGGCGCTGCAACTCTGCTTCGCGCTCGAGTTCGATCTGACGCGGGTCGCGATGCAGGATCACCGGATGCTGGCCATTGCGGATGTGAGCGTTGCGCGCATTCGCCTTGTGATTCGCTTGTTCAGGTCGTGCACTCTGGCCTCGTTCCTGCTGCTGGGCACGATTCGGATTGCGACCACGTTCGCCGCGGCGCTGCGAACCACCTGCCTTCACGACGTCGTCACGCTGTTCACGACGTTTGTCACTGCGATCACGTCGCGCTTCGCCACGCGCTTTGACTGCGACTTCCTTGCCGGCCGCAGGCTTCTGTACCAGCGGTGCGGGGGTTGGTGGCCGCTGCGGTAGAGCCGCTATGTCGAAGCTGCGACGCTCGATGCGACGCTTGATCAGACGCTCGATGTCGCGCAACAGCTTTTCGTCTTCCTCACTCACGAGCGAAACAGCGAGGCCGCTGGCACCAGCGCGACCGGTGCGACCGATGCGATGCACGTAGTCTTCGGCGACCTGCGGCAGGTCGTAGTTGATGACCATGGCGAGTTGATCGATGTCGATGCCGCGCGCGGCGATGTCGGTGGCGACCAACACCTGGATGCTGCCCGACTTGAAATCCGCCAGCGCCTTGGTGCGCTGGTTCTGACTCTTGTTGCCGTGAATCGCGGCGGCGGCCAAGCCATGACCCGCCAGTTTCTTGACCAAGTTGTTGGCACCATGTTTGGTGCGACTGAACACCAACACTTGTTCCTTGGTGTCGAGCAACAGCTTGGCGAGCAAGCCCAGCTTGTGCTCCTTGTCGACCAGATAAAGTTCCTGCGTGATGGTTTCCACCGTGGAGTTGCGCGGTGCCACGTCGATCTCGAGCGCATTCACACAGAGGCCCTTCGCCAGCGCGCGGATCTCGGGTGAGAAGGTGGCGGAGAACAGAAGGTTCTGCCTTTGCTTGGGCAACAAGCCGAGGATGCGGCGGATGTCGCGGATGAACCCCATGTCGAGCATGCGGTCGGCTTCGTCGAGCACCAGGATTTCGATGTCCTTGAACTCGACCGCGTGCTGCTGATGCAGGTCGAGTAAGCGACCGGGCGTGGCGACGAGGATGTCGCATCCTTGACGCAATGCCGATTGCTGCGGACCGATGTTGACGCCGCCGAAGACGACCACGGAGCGCAATTTCTCGTGCTTGCCGTAGGTTTCGATGCTCTCCTGGATCTGAGCGGCGAGCTCGCGCGTCGGCGTCAGGATCAGGGCACGCACCTGTTTGGCTTGCACTGGTGGCTTGCCACCGAGACGCTGCAACAGGGGCAGCGTGAAACCAGCGGTCTTGCCGGTGCCGGTCTGAGCCGCGGCCATCACGTCACCACCTTCGAGGATGGCGGGAATGGCGCGCTGTTGAATGGGAGTGGGAGTGGTATAGCCGGTTTCGCTGACGGCTTGCAGCAGGGTGGGTTTGAGGCCCAGGTCGGAAAAACTCATGTAGTACTCGCTTGCGCGGGACGTGCCCGCTTGGGATTTTCATCGCAATGGGCCGAGAATTTTGGATGTATGATCCAGAACGCCTGACCGCGCCATCTGAAGGACGAGATGGTATGCACCGTGTGCAATTCGATAGGCTGTCAGGACGGGATCCGAGCGACGCGTTCCTGGGAAGAACGTGGCAGCGACGCTGGGTCGGGGTCTCGCTGCACGGCAGAGCACCGGCAACGGTAGGCTTTCGGAGAAAGCGAAGACTGAAGCAAAGAACAGCACCACTTGCGGCAAAGTGGGCCACAAGCGGCGCGCAACGTAACACAGAGCCGCTGCGAAAGACAGCATCGTTTGCGGGCTTTGCCCACGGCGGGCATCCAAACCGCAGTTCTTGCATGGGAATTGCATGAATTTCGCACGCTTTACTGCTCAAGACGTCTGTGTGGAGGTTTCATGAACATTCCGGCTGCCTCTTGGTTTCCACGTGCCCTGTTCTGCGCCGGTGCCACTTTCCTGAGTACGTCACTGGCGGCCGCGCCCGATTGGGTAGCTGCCGAGGAGGAAACGCTGGCGCACTTCGAAGCCATGGTGCAGATCCAGATCACCGATCCGCCCGGCCATGAGGCCGAACTCACCGACTATCTGATGCAGGTGCTGCAGCGCGAAGGCATCGACGTTGCCACCTATGCCCTCGAAGAAGGCCGCCCCAACCTCGTCGCACGTTTGAAAGGCAACGGCAGCAAGAAGCCGCTGCTCTTGATGGCGCATCAGGACACAGTGAACGTCGATGAGGAGAAGTGGAGCTTTCCGCCCTTCGGGGCCTACCTGGACAATGGTTGGATCTACGGCCGCGGCACACTCGACGACAAGGACAATCTCACCGCGAGCCTGATGGCGCTGCTTCTACTCAAACGCGAAGGCGTGCCCTTGGATCGCGACGTGATCCTGCTGGCCGAAGCCGGTGAAGAAGGTTCGACGCATGTCGGCATCCAGTTCATGGTCGAGCAGCACTTCGACGCCATCGACGCGGAGTTCTGTCTGGCGGAAACCGGCAGCGTGGTGCGCCAGAACCGCCGTCCTGTCTATGCCGGCGTGCAGACCGTGGAGAAACTTCCGCGCGCCATCGAGCTTTTCAGCAATGGCACCGCCGGTCATGGTTCGGTGCCGCTGCGCGGCAATGCGCTGGTGCATCTCGCGCAAGCGGTGGAAGCCATCGGCAACTGGCAGGCGCCTCTGCGCCTGAGCGACACCACCACCGCTTTCTTCTCGCGCCTCGCCGAGCTCGTTTCCCCCGAGGAAGCCGCGCATTACCGTGCGCTGCTCGATCCGGGTTCGCCGGCTGCGGCAGAAGCCTTCAAGTTCTTGCTCACCAATCAACCGGCGCGTGCGGCGATGCTGCACAGCACGCTCTCGCCGACCATCATCGAAGCCGGCTATCGCGTGAACGTGATTCCCTCGAGCGCACGTGCCATCGTGGACGTGCGCCTCTTGCCCGATGAAGATCCCGAGGCATTTCTGGAGATGGTGCGCAACGTGGTGAGCGATCCCGACGTCACCGTGAGCTGGGCGCCGCGCAATCAACGCCCCGGTGCCAGTTCACGGCTCGACACCGAGGCCTACGCCGCGATCGAGAAGCACTACGGTGCCAACTACGGCGTGCCGGTGTTGCCGATTCAAAGCAACGGTGCCACCGACATGGCCTTCCTACGCGCGAAGGGTGTGCAGTGCTATGGCGTGGGTCCGGGCATCGATGACGAGGATGCACCGCTCGGCTTCGGTTCCCACAGTGATCAGGAACGCATCCTCGAGAGCGAGCTCTACACCTTCGTGCGCACGTACTACGACATCGTGCGCGAATTGGCGGAGTCGCGTTGAAGCTCAGTGTGTGAGTGAATAGACGACGGCGCTGGTGCCGAGACGGAAAGCATCGGTCGAGGGTTCCAGTGGCATCGCGCCGTTGCTGTACCAGTCCCAGAAGTTGGCGAGGTCGTTGTTGAGACCGGCCAGGATCACTACCTGGCCCTCGTCGTTGAAGATGGCGTGGTACCGGATCTCCCCGCCGGGCACGTACTGGCTCATCGCCTGCATGTCGTCGAGCGGCATGAAGGCGTCGAACACGGGATGGTCGTCGGGAAGCGGCACGAAATCGCGATCGGGGAAGGCGCGCAGCACCTGTGAGCGCATCTGCGACCACTGTGCCGGACCATCGAAGTCGTCCATCAGGATGAAACCACCGCGCCCGATATATTCGCGCAGGTTCTCCACTTCCTTTTCCGTCAGCTCCATTTCGCCGGGTTCGGAAATGTAGGCGAACGGATAGTCGAAAACTTCTTCGCTGCCGAGCTCGACGATCAGGAAGGAATACTCCTCCACATCGATGCCTGTGGCGCGCGCAAGGAAGTCGTTCAGATTGCGATCGGAGTTCGGATAGTTGTGCGACCAGCCCATATGTCCGATGCGGCCATTGGTGCCGAAATGTAAACGCGCCACGATCAATTCCGTGGCGGGAGGATCGTTCTGCGGAATGCGGATCGGACGCCCATAGCGATAGCCTTGGGCAGCGCTGTACATCGCCGCCAGACACAGCGGCAGCGCAACGAGCAGCAACAAGAACGGTGAACGCCTCATGGCCCTATCCCACAGCAAAGGTGGACGGAGTGTAGCGAATCCTGGCCGCGCCTTACACCGGGAACTCGCATGGCCGAACGCGGTCTCTTGTATAACCCCTTCCTCGTCTCATTGGAGAGCGCCGCCATGGTGCGTCTGCCAGCGCTGCCCGTGTTCACGTTGCTGCTGACGGCTTCCATCGCGGCAGCTCAGTCAGAGCCCGGCGTCGGCATCGCCGTGTTTCGTGGCGGCGTCAAGGTCGGCGCGCTCGACCTGCCACCCCCACCGACACAGCCCTTCGCCTACCGCATACCCGACTTCGATCCCGCCATGCGCGACACCTTCGAGTTCGTAATCGGCTCTACCAACACTTCCGCGCAAGGGGGAAATACCAATGGTTCAACCGCGGCCTTCCTCGCCGATGATGGTCTACTCACGGGCGAAGTAACGCTCATGGGGAAAGAATCGGAGCTCGACCCCGTCCACCATTTCGTCACGGCGGTCAATGTGCTCGACGGCAGCGGCTATCTGTTCGTGGAACAGGAAAACATGAATCTGTTGGAAGTCGCCGACATGCTCACCTCGCTCTACCAGCAGATGTATCTGGTACTGAACCCCGACGAGCGCTTCAGTCCAACGACCTTGCGATCAGGCGCGCTTCCCGCCCCCGAGGACTACACCACCACTGCCACGGTCGATGGCGCCTGGCTCAGCATCGCCGATATTCAGGAACAGGTATTCCAACAGACGCGTTGTCATGTAGAGTTGGGCGCCAACGTTTACCGTCCCGCGGGATGTGAATAAACCAGAGAGGAAACCCCGTGCGAACTTCCATATGCCTCACCGCTCTGTCATTGGTCTTGCTGACGTCCTTTGCGCTTGCCCAATCGGAGCCGAAACCCACGCTCGGCATCATGGGCATCCCGCCCTCGGCAGCAGGTGCCCCTGCCGTTACCGCACCGCAGGCTACCCCACCGAATCTCTCCGATTTTCCGCCGGGGAATTACGCGTCGTTCGGTACGACGGGATCACGTCTACCAACCCCCCAATGGGCCACGGCGATACCGGACTCACCGCCGCCCGAACCCGAGCTCATCGGCTTTACCATCGAAGGTTTCGAACCCTCCATGCTCGACACCTTCCACTTCTTCATCGGGAGCATGTATGACCTTGGTGCGAGCTCGGGTTCAGGCTCTGCCGTGGCCATGATCGATGCAGAGCAGGGTGTGATGTGGGCGCAGATGGGCAAGGAGAGCATTCCCGGACACGGCCCCGTCCACCGCTATGGCGGCGCGGTCAACGTGCTCGACGGCCGCGGTTATCTCTTCCTCACGCACGAGACGATGAACCTGCAGGAAGCGGCATCGATGCTCAGCTCGCTCTACCGGCAGATGTACATGACGCTGAATCCCGGTGCTTCCCCGTTACGTCCCTTCCGCCTCCACACGCAGGGACCCGATCCCGACTACACCCTGGAAGAAAACGTGGTCCTCGACGGCCAATGGCTCAGCATCAAGGACATCCAGGAACAAGTGTTCCAGCAGACGCGCTGTCATCTGGAATTGCGCGATGACATATATGCAGTCGCGAGCTGCGAATGACGTAGCCGGCCAGTGGTCCTGATGAAAGCTTCCTCCCGTTTCGCCCTCGTCTCCGTCCTCCTGCTGGCGCCGCTGGCACTGGCCCAGCCGGAGCAGGCGCGACCTGGCCTCATCTCGCTGCCCATGGGCGCAGGAACCGACGCGCCTCCGGTGCTTGCGCCACCTGCGAACGCACAGAGCGTGACCACCATCGGCACCAGAGCGCCGCTGGGTTCACTGGAGGCACCGCCTTCGCTGGCGATAAGTGGACCGACCGCCAACCTGGACACGGCCCTGGTCAGCTTTGCCCTCACCGGCTTCGCCCCCAGCATGATCCAGGACTTCGAATTCTTCATCGGCAGTGTCCATCACGACGGTGCGGGCTCCGGCGCCACCGTGAACGGCGCCGGCGTGTCGATGATCAATGACACCGCCGGAGTGATCTGGGCCGAGATCGCACGGCCCGCGCTTCCCGGCCATGGCCCTGCCCACGGCTTCGGTGCTGCGGTCGACCTGCGTGACGGCAGCGGCTATCTCTTCCTCCAGCAGGAGCAGATGAATCTCAACGAAGCTGCCTCCATGCTCACCTTGCTCCATCAGCGCATGAACAAGGTGCTGAATCCCAATGCGCCCTTACTGCCTGCCGTCAGAGTCGGCAGTGTCGTGCGGGCTCCTGACCCGGGGCATCTTGAAGAAACTCTCACCATCGATGGCCAGTGGCTGAGCATTGCTGAGGTGCAGGAACAGGTGTTCCAGCAGACGGGGTGCCGTCTGGAACTGGACAGCTCGGTTTATTACGTAGGGGGATGCGAGCGTTGAGGCGAATCGCTGGCCAGAAACGCTCAGCGCAGTTGACTGTCCTTGCTGCCACGACGGTTGTAGCCGGTGAAAACCACTTCCTCGGCGTCGGCCTTGGCCTGGCATTTCACACACAGGCGCACCCCGGGAACGGCCTGACGGCGCGCTTCCGGAATCGGCGCCTCACACTCCTCGCAGTGCGTGCGGGAAGGGCCCTTGCCCAGGCGGGCACGCGCCCTTTGCACCGCGTCTTCGACGTTGGCATCGATCTGATCCTGCACGGCCCCATCGCGAGCCCAGCCATTGGCCATGGAAGCACCTCCTGCCGGCTAAAAAATATTCCAATCAAATCATGATGATACTAGACAAATTTGAGAAATACGGGGAAGATTGCCGACCATCCGCTTCTGCGGGCACTGCAGCCCTCCGCCACACGCTCAAAAAAACGCTACAGGCAGGTACGAAGACCATGCAACCAAAGCAACTCGCCTTGCTGATTTTCGCATTGTCAGCCTTCGCACAACCCCTGGCCGCGCAGACCCTCAAAGGCTCGCGCGAATCCATGCAGCGCCAGTACCAGCTCGCCGTCAGTTACGACTACACCTTTCTACAGACCCCGAACGCCGTGCGCGACTTCGTCAAGGACGGCTACCTGGTGGAAGTCAAACCCAGCCGTACCGTGGACCTGCATGCGGTGAGCTTCCCCTACGCCCGTCCGGAAGTGAAGCTTTTCGTCGAGCGCTTCGGTGAGCAGTACTACAATACCTGCAAGGAAAAACTCACCGTCACCAGCCTGACCCGTCCCACCTCCCTGCAACCCGCCAATGCCTCCGAATCCTCCGTGCATCCCACCGGCATGGCCGTGGACCTGCGTGTGCCGCGCGACGACAAGTGCCGCCGCTGGCTCGAGAGCACGCTGCTCTCGCTGGAAGGCACGGGTGTGCTGGACGTGACCCGTGAATATCGCCCGCCGCACTACCACGTGGCGATCTATACCAAGATCTACAGCAACTACGTGGCCAGCCTGGAAGCCGCCGGCAAGACCGAAAGCAGCTTCGGTGGTGAATACGTGGTGCAGCGCGGCGACACCCTGTCGCGCATCGCCGAACGCACCGGCACCAGCATCGCCGCCCTGCGCAGCGTCAACGGTCTGCGCAACGACCTGATCACCGTTGGTCAGAAGCTGCGCCTGCCCGGCACCGAAACCAGCGACATCCCGACGCAGCAGATTGCCGCCAATGACGCCACGCCGGCCGAAGAAAGCACCTCCCTGCCCGTGCAGGCCGTCGCCGCGGTCGCCATCCGCAACGCCGCCAACGTGCAGCCGGGTAACGGCAGCTACACCGTTCGCCGCGGCGACACCCTCGGCAAGATCGCCGAACGTACCGGCACCACGGTGGAAGCCCTGCGCCGCACCAATGGCCTACGTGGCAACCTGATCTATCCCGGCCAGAGCCTGCAGATTCCGGGTCAGGTGGCCATCGAGCCCGGCGTACGCGTAGCCGCCAACACCACCCCCGCCCCCACTGGCGCCGCCGCCACCTACGTGGTGCGCAAGGGTGACTCGCTCGCCAAGATCGCCGAGCGCACCAACACCACGGTGGAAGAACTGCGTCGCAGCAACGGCATCCGTGGCACGGTGATCCACCCCGGCCAGACCCTGCAGCTGCCCGGCCAGCAGGTGGAAGAGCCGGCTCCGGTGCAAGTCGCACAAGCCGAACCCGCGCCGCAGCCGGTAGAGCAGGTCGTGGAGCCCAGCGCCGAAGAGGCCGTGGCCCAGGTAGCCGTGGCGCAAATCGAAGAAGCACAGATCGAAGAAGCCACTGCCGAGGTAGTCGGCCCGCCGGTACCGGAGGACATCATCTCCGTCGTCGCCGCCCAGGTTGCCGCTGCGAATACGTCGCAGGTCGCAGAAGAGCCGGCCCCGGCGCCAGCGCCTGCTGTCTATGAAGTCCGCAAGGGCGACTCCCTCGCCCGCATCGCCGAGCGCACGGGTGTGGCCATCGAAGATCTGCGCCGCTACAACCGCCTGCGCGGCAACGTGATCCACCCCGGTCAGGTGCTGCAGCTGCAGCCCGAACGGGTTGCCGCAGCCTCGACCAATGCCGGCGCCTCGGACAACGGTTCTTCCGGCCTAGTTCCGGCCATGGCAGTGCCAGCCGCGGCGACGCTCGTCGCTGCAGCGGAAACCGAAGCGCAGCCCCAGGTCACCAGTTATTCGGTACGTAAGGGCGACACCCTCGCCAAGATCGCGCGCCAGACCGGCACCAGCGTCGAAGCCCTGCGCCGCGCCAACGGCCTGCACAATGACCTGCTGCAGATCGGCCAGAACCTCAACGTGCCTCTGAGCGACAGCTTCGAGCGCGCCGGCGATGCCACCATGGAAGTCGAACACAAGGTGCGTCGCGGCGAATCCCTCTGGCGCATCGCCAACAAGTACGGCACCACCGTCGGCTCGCTGCGCGAAGCCAATGGCCTGCCCGACGACAGCCTCACCGTCGGTCAGGTCCTGCGCATCACCGTCGGCCTCGGCGACAACTGAACCCGAACCCAAAACCAAAGCCCCGCCTGCTCAGCGCACGCGGGGCTTTTTATTGTTGTGTCCCACCCTGCTCCCATTTGGGTACGTAGGTTGTGGGTTGGGTTGAACCCGCAGGGTGATCTCGCCGATTGATGAATTCCTTGGAGCCCTCGTTGGATTCAGATGCGTCGTCAGAAATAAAGCGCCACCAGCAACAGCACGAACAGCACCGCCGACAGACACTGCCAGAACAGCAGCGGATTGCGTTCCAGCAAGGGCCGGGAGACGTGAGCCGCCACCAGACTCTGGTTGGGCACTTCCAGATCGCGCATGAACTCCGACAAGGACTCATAACGTTCCGAGGGACGCGGTGCGCAGGCCTTGCGCAGACACAGATCCACCCACAGCGGCAGATCCGGGCGGAAACTCCGTGCGAAACGGTATTGCCAACGCGAATAGGAACGGATGCGACCGACGTCGGGCGGCAGACTCTTGTAGGGCTTTTCACCCGTCAGCAATTCATACACCAATACCCCGAGCGAAAAGATGTCGGAACGATATTCGCCGCGCTCACCCATCAGATATTCCGGCGCCAGATAGTCCGCCGTACCCACCGGCACTTCCTCCGGCACACGGTTGTGCACATCGTCCAAACCGCGTACGTGCACCGTGCCGAAGTCCAGCAACTTCAACACGCCTGCGGGTGTCAGCATCACGTTGTCCGGTTTGAGATCGCGATGCAGCATGCCGAGCCGCTGCATCGCGCGCAGTGCGGTACAAAGTTGTTTGGCGAAATCGCGCACGACGTCGAGCGACGGTGCAGGATGATCGCGCAACCACTGGCGCAAGGTCTGTCCCTCGATGTATTCGCAACAGTGATAGAGAAAGCGCGTGCCCGCCTGTGGTTCATGGATCTTCATCAAGTTGGGATGATCCATGCGCCGCCCCACCCACTGCTCGCGTGCGAAAGCCTCGAGATATTGCGGGTCCTCGGCGAAGTTGAGCGAGGGCACCTTCAGCACGAACTTCTGCCGAAAGCGCGGATGACTCACGAGATATAAATGACTGCGCGGCCCGCTGTGCAACACACGCAATACGGTGTAGTCGTCGATCTTCTGCCCCACCTGCAGCACCGGTGGAATCACCCGCTCGGTGAGCCGACGATGCGTCTCATTCAAATCACCCACCGGCAGACGCTGCACGCGCAACAACAGGCACGAGGCATTGTCACGACTGCCTTCCGCCAAGGCCGAATCCACGATGTGTCTGGCCAAGCGTTCCAGCGCGGCATGGCGGCCTTCACCGATGAAGCCGATCTCGCCGGTGGCAAGCGGTGTCAGTAGCTCTCTAAACTGCTGGGGCTTCAGCGCTTCGTGCACACCATCGGTGGTGAGGATCAAGGTATCGCCCAGACGCAGGCTGCGCTGCTGATAATCGATCTTGAGGTCGTAATCGAGACCGAGCGCTCGCGTGAGCATGGTGCTGCCGTCCTGACGCCGCAGACAGTGATCGGTGCTGAGTTGGGTGAGTTGACCTCCGCGCAGACGCCAGATGCGGCTGTCGCCACAGTGGATCAGATGGGCGGTGGTGGACTTGAGCACGAGGCCGCTGAAGGTGGTGACGAAGCTGTCCTGCTTCGCTGTGCTGGCGTGCGCCTGGGCGTGCAGCCAGGAGTTGAGAGCACCGAGCACGCGTGCCGCCGAAGTGCGTACGTCCCAGGTTTCGGGAGTGCTGAGGTAATCCTGGATGAAGGTGGTGACAGTGGTCTGACTGGCGAGCTGCGCGTTCTCCGCACAGCTGACCCCGTCGGCCATCACCGCCACTGCGCCCTTCTGCTCGCGTAGCGGACCGCTCGGTAACAAAGCGGCGAAGGCGTCTTCGTTGCGCGTTTTCGGCCCGGCACTGGTGTAGCCGCCATAAATCAGGCTGAGACTTTGGTTGGTTGCCATGAGCGCGCGCGCAGGATCGGTTGGGCTTATTTCAGCATTCATTCGCGTGTCCGGTACAGCGCCTGTTGGGCTTGAGATCGTTCGTATGTTGGTCGAGCCTACATGCGCAGGCGCGCGCCGTTACATGCCGGTTACGTTGGATGACGACGCGCGATCTTACCGGCTGCAACGAGTCATTTCGGAACGCACTGGCGGCCGAGTCGTAGCGCCTCTGCGACAAATCGATCACTGCGATGTAAAAAAAAGGCCGATGAGAATTTGCGCCTTGCACATAGGTCGAGGAGCCGCAGCAGCTCTTACGCACATGCAAAGCGCTCCGTCCATGGTCGACGAGCATTCGTAGATCCCTTGTTGCGCTTCACTCCTTCAGACCGACCTACGGCATTTACGTCGCGCGCGATTGTTCGTTTCAGCCCACCTGTATGAGCTCCACCGTCCCATCCTCGTTCACCTCCGCGATGGAGCCGCGTGGTTCTTCCATGAAGAGCAGAGTGATGAAACCCACCACCGCGCTGAGGGCGATGATGAGGAAGAAGGTGGAATAGTCGACGAAGGTGAGGATGAGGAGATAGGTCACCGAGCCGACGTTGCCGTAGGCCCCGGTCATTCCCGCGATCTGGCCGGTGAGGCGACGTTTGATGAGAGGCACCGTCGCAAATACCGCGCCCTCCCCTGCCTGCACGAAAAAGGCGCAGGCCATCACGACGATGGTGGCGAGCAAGAGCGCCCATTCGCTCGTGATGTAGCTCGCCACCGCATAACAGGCGGCCAGTCCAGCGGTGACGATGAGCAAGGTTTTCTTGCGGCCATAGCGATCCGACAACCACCCACCACCGGGACGCGAGACGAGATTCAGGAACGCATGCGTGGAAGCGATGATGCCGGCCCAGATCGGCGTGAGTTCGAAGGTCTGCGCGAAGAAGAGCGGCAGGATCGATACCACCGCCAACTCCGAACCGAAGTTGCAGAAGTAAAGTACGTTGAGGATCGCCACCTGCTTGAACTTGTAGCGATGCAACTCCGGCACCGGCGTGTGCAAGAGACCACGGTTGGTCTGCCACACCTTGTGAAAGTCGAGCAGCAACACGAGCAACACCGCAACGTAGACCGCCTGTGTGATGCTTTCGCTCAGAAGACCGAAGCCCGCCGGCGACAGCCGCCACGCCAACACGATCAGACACAGATACATCGGCACCTTCATCACATAGAGAAGAACCAAATCACCGACGCTCGTCACTTCCATCGCACCGAGCGACTTCGGCTTGAAATAGGTCGAACCCTGCGGCGTGTCGCGCACGCCGTGATAGAACACGAAGCCGAAGATCAGGCTGAGCAGCCCAGTGAAAGCGATCGCATAGCGCCAACCGTCCTCGCCACCGAACCATAGCGCCAAGGTCGGCAGCGAGAACGCCGCGGCGGCGGAGCCGAAATTGCCCCAGCCGCCATAGATGCCTTCCGCGGTGCCGAGTTCGTTGTGCGGAAACCATTCGCTGATCAGACGGATGCCGATGACGAAGCCGGCGCCGATCACGCCGCAGAAGAAGCGCGCCAAGGCGGCCTCGCCCAAGGTATCGACAGTGGCAAACCAGAAGCACGGGAAGGCGCCGAGGATGAGCAATCCCGAATACATCAGGCGCGGGCCGTAGCGATCGACCAACATGCCGATCAATACGCGTGCCGGCACGGCAAGTGCGACGTTGACGGTGGCGAGAGCGACGAGCTCCGAAGCGCTGGCACCGAGACTGGTACCGATGGCCTGCATCAAGGGGGCGGCGTTGAACCACACCACGAAGGTCAAGAAGAAGGCGAACCAGCTGTAGTGCAGAACACGCATCTTCCCCCGAAAGCTGAACAGGTTGAATTTCTCGACGCTCATGATTCCTCTGTGGTTGTAGTGCGGACTGCGTGATGGAAGGGACTCAGGACGCGGCGCCTTCCGTAGTGGCGCGATGCTGAGCCAGAAGTTGTTTGAGTTCGGGGATGCAGGAACCGCAACCGGTGCCGCAGCGCAGGCTGCGTCCGAGGGCGGCGACGGAAGTGCAACCGCTGCCGATGGCAGCGATGATCTGCGTCTGGCTCACTTCATGACAGCTGCAAATGATCATGCCCGGTTCCGCCAGTTCGCTGTCGTGATCCGCCAGCACCTGCCAGGTACCGCCCGTACGCGGGCGACGCACCTGCAGCAAACGCCGGCCGGGCGACGGCAGTTGTCGCGGTGTCGGTGCCGAGAACAAGAGCGCGACGAGCGTGTTGCCGGCGAAGGCAGCGAGGCGTTGTTCGCCCGGACCGGCTTCGATGGACTTCACCCACTGCACCTGCGGCAAGCTAACAGCAAGAAGATTGCGCAGCTCGGCAGCGCAAAGTGCGGCGTCGAGCGCGATGCGATAACACCAGCCGCCCGGCACGGAGCGCTTGTCCCAGTACGCGCAGCGCGTACGTCCGAGCTGCAGCGCGTTGCACTCGTCCAGTTCCTCCGGCAGCTCGTGTCGCAGCAACAGCATCAGCCACTGATGCATCGGGGCTGCTGCCACCGCCACCGCTGCCAGCTTGCTTTCCGGTTGCCCCGAATGAGGATCCACGCGCGCGTCGATCAGGCGACTCACACGCGCATTGCTGGCGAAACGATCGTTCCAGTGGATGGGGATGAAAATTTCGCCTGCGCGCAGCCCGGAATCGGGCAAAGCCGGGAGCAGCACTTCACCATGCGCACTGCGCACATGGACAAGGTCGCCCTGGGCCAGGCCGAGCTCCGCCATCAGGGTGGGCGGCAGGGAGACGAAGGGATGGGGACTGTGCTGCGTCAATCGCGGCGCCTGGCCGGTGCGCGTCATCGTATGCCACTGGTCACGCAGACGGCCGGTGTTGAGCAACAGCGGAAACTCCGTGCTGGTTCGCACCTGCGGCAGTTGCGCCTGCACTGGTACGAGCTGCGCACGACCGCTGCTGGTGTAGAAGCGCCCGTCGGTGAACAGGCGCGCCGTGCCCCTCGGTGCCGCCTGCGTCACTGGCCACTGGATCGGTTGGAGCGCCTCGTATTCGCTGTGACTCAAATGTTGCAGCGCGCCGAGGTCGAAGGCACGGGTGCCATCGTTTTCGAAACCCGACAATGCGGCATGTTCGACGAACACGTCGCGCGGACATGCGTAGGGAAACTGTTCAGCGAAACCCAAACGCCGCGCCACGTGCGTCACGATCTGCCAATCGGGCTTGGCTTCGCCGCGCGGGACGAGCGCAGCACGTTGCCGTGAAATACGTCGTTCGGAGTTGGTGACGGTACCGTCCTTCTCGCTCCAGCCCGTCGCCGGTAACAGCACGTGCGCGAAGGCGCTGGTGTCCGTGTGCCGCACGCAATCCGACACCACGACGAAGGGACAGGCTGCGAGCGCGGCGCGTACCTTGTCGGAATCCGGCAGACTCACGGCGGGATTGGTGCCCATGATCCACACCGCCTTGATGCGACCGGCGTGCATCGCATCGAAGAGGTCGACGGCCTTCAGCCCGGGCTTGGTGGCCATGTTGGCCGCCCGCCAGAAACGTCCTACGCGCTCGACGTTCTCCGGGGAAAAATCCATGTGCGCCGCCAGCTGATTCGCGAGACCGCCGACTTCCCGTCCTCCCATCGCGTTGGGCTGACCAGTGATCGAGAACGGTCCCATGCCCGGCTTGCCGATGCGACCGGTGAGCAGATGACAGTTGATGATGGCGTTGCACTTGTCGGTGCCGGTGGCGCTCTGATTGATGCCCTGCGAGTAGAAAGTCACCACCCGCTCAGTGGTGGCAAAGAGACGATAGAAGCACTCGAGTTCTTCGTTGGTGAGCGTGGTTGCGGCGCTGACCGCATCCAGCGTGTAGGGAAGCAACGAAGCAAAAAGTTCTTCCGCCCCATCGCAATGTGCCTCGACGTAGGACTCGTTGCAGTACCCCTGCTGCCATAACCAGTGCAGCAGCCCATTGAAGAGAAAGGCATCGCTGCCGGGACGCAGCGGCAGAACGAGATCGGCGATGTCGGCGGTGGCGGTGCGACGCGGATCGATCACCACCACCTTGAGGTCGGGGCGCGCTTCGCGTGCGGCGGCGATGCGCTGAAACAATACCGGATGCGTCCACGCCGCGTTCGAGCCGGAGAGCACCAGGAGATCGCAGAGTTCGAGATCTTCGTAGTTGCAAGGCACGGCATCGGCACCGAAGGCGCGTTTATAAGCGGCCACGGCGGATGCCATGCACAGTCGTGAATTGGTGTCGACGTTGCTCGAACCGAGAAAGCCCTTCAGCAACTTGTTGGCAACGTAGTAGTCCTCGGTGAGCAGTTGTCCCGAGAGATAGAACGCCACCGACTCCGGCCCATGCTCACGCACGGCATCGGCGAATCCAGCGGCGACCGCATCGAGCGCCTCATCCCAACTGACGCGCTCGCCTTCGATTTCCGGATAGAGAAGACGTTGACCATGCCCCAAGGCCTCATGTAGCGCAGTGCCCTTGACGCAGAGGCGACCGAAGTTCGCGGGATGATCGGCCGTGCCGTTCACTGGGTGCAGTTGCGTGCCTTCGGCTCCCGCGACCGGCGTGACATCCACACCACAGCCGACACCGCAGTAGGGACAAGTGGTGCGGATCGTGCGGGGCGTGCCGGGTTCGTGCTTGGCATTCATGCGTCGGCTTGCTCTCAGCCCGGCACCTTGCAGTACACGGCGCCATCGCTCACCCGAACTTCGTACACGGGCACGAACACGCTGTCTTCTTCCAGACAATGACCATCACGCAACGAGTAGTGATGTTTGTAGAGCGGCGAGGCCACCACCACTTCGCCCCCGATGTCACCGACGATGCCACGCGACAGTACGTTGGCACCGCCCATCGGATCGTAGTTGCCGATGGCATAGACGGCGGGGTCGAGTTCCGGCAACCAGAACAGCGCCACCTGGCGTCCTTCGCACAAGGCACAGACACCGCTGCCGGGAATCAGGTCATCCAAGGTACAGAGCAGCACCTCACCAAGGTCCTTCGGATTGCGCTCGATCTTGCTTTTCATGTTCATCACACACCTGCCTCGCTGACGGTTTTCTCCTCTTCGCGGGCAGGACGGATCTGGCCACGCTCGCGTACGAACACCACCTGCGGATCCTCGTCCTGCGCATTGACGAACTGACGGAAGCGTTTGAGACGTTCGGGATCTTCGATGGTGGTCTTCCATTCACACTGATAGGTGCCCACCACCGCTTCCATCTGCGCTTCGAGTTCGGCACAGATGCCGAGCTTGTCGTCGATGATCACCGACTTGAGATAGTCGAGCCCCCCCTCGAGATTCTCCAGCCACACCGAAGTGCGCTGCAGACGATCGGCAGTGCGGATGTAGAACATCAGGAAGCGATCGATGTAGCGGATCAGCGTTTCGTCATCGAGATCGGTGGCGAAGAGATCGGCATGACGTGGCCGCATGCCACCGTTGCCGCACACGTAGAGGTTCCAGCCGCGCTCAGTGGCGATCACGCCGAAGTCCTTGCTCTGCGCTTCGGCGCATTCACGCGTGCAGCCGCTCACGGCGCTCTTGAGTTTGTGCGGGCTGCGCAGGCCTTTGTAGCGGTTCTCGAGCAGGATGGCCATGCCGACGCTGTCCTGCACACCGTAGCGGCACCAGGTGCTGCCCACGCAGGATTTCACGGTGCGCAGCGCCTTGCCGTAGGCGTGGCCGGTTTCGAAACCGGCTTCCACCAGTTCCTTCCAGATCGCCGGCAACTGATGCAGACGCGCGCCGAACATGTCGATGCGCTGACCACCGGTGAGCTTGGTATAGAGATCGTATTTCTTCGCCACGCGCGCGATCACGGCGAGTTTGTCGGGCGTGATCTCGCCACCCGCAATGCGCGGCACCACGGAATAGGTGCCGTCCTTCTGCATGTTGGCGAGGAAGGTGTCGTTGGTGTCCTGCAGGCCCACGTGCTCGGTCTTGAGCACGTACTCGTTCCAGAGCGAGGCGAGTATCGAACCGACGGCGGGCTTGCAGATGTCGCAGCCAAGACCTTTGCCATAACGATGCAGCAGTTCGGGGAAGGTGCGTATGCGTTCGACCTTGCAGATGTGAAAGAGCTCCTGCCGCGAATAGGCGAAGTGCTCGCAGATGTGGTTGTTCACTGCCACGCCGCGCTTGGCGAGTTCCGCATCCACCACGCTCTTGAGCAGCGCCGCGCAACCACCGCAACCGGTGCTGGCCTTGGTGCACTTCTTGATTTCACCCAGGCTCAGTGCGCCTTCATCCATCGCAGTGACCACGGCGCCCTTGGTGACGTTGTGACAGGAACAGAGCGTCGCCGAGAGCGGCAAGGCGTCGCTGCTGAGCGTGGGCTTGTTGCCGGTATCGGGCAGGATCAGCGTTTCCGGATCTTCCGGCAGCTCGAGACCGTTGAGCGCGTACTGCAGCAGCATGTCGTAATCGCTGGTGTCACCGACGAGCACGGCGCCGAGCAGTTTCTTGCCGTCGGCAGACACGTTGATGCGCTTGTAGATGCACTTCTTCTCGTTGGCGTACTGGTAGCACACGCTGCCTTCGGTCTTGCCGTGCGCATCGCCGATCGAACCCACTTCGACGCCGAGCAACTTGAGCTTGGTGCTCATGTCGGCGCCCTGGAACGGAATCTTGTTTTCGGTGAGCTGACTCACCGCGGCATCGGCCATGCGATAGCCCGGTGCCACGAGGCCGTAGACCATGCCACCGAACACCGCGCATTCACCGATGGCGTAGATGTTGGAATCGCTGGTGCGGCAGTGATAGTCGATCACGATGCCGCCGCGCGGCCCGATTTCGAGCCCGGCCTCGCGGGCCAGCGTGTCTTCGGGACGAATGCCGGCAGAGAACACCACGAGATCGGTGTCGAGCGAGGTCTTGTCGGCGAACTGCAGGCTGAGGCGAGTGTCGCGACCTGGCACGATCTTCTGCGTTGCCTTGGAGGTGTGCACGTGCACGCCGAGCTCTTCGATCATGCGCTGCAGGAACTGGCTGCCACGCGCATCGAGCTGCACGCCCATGATGCCTGGGCCGAATTCGACCACGTGCGTGTCGAGTCCGAGATTGCGCAGCGCATTGGCGCATTCCAGACCGAGCAATCCACCACCGATCACCACTGCCTTGCGCGCAAACTGTGCTTCGGCGCGTATGCGGCCGAGATCGTCGATCGTGCGATAGACCAGACAGGCCTGATGATCCGCACCGGGAATCGGCGGCACGAAGGGATAGGACCCCGTGGCCAGCACCAGCTTGTCGTAGCGGAATTTGCGGTTCTTGGAAGTGGTGACGATCTGCGCTTCGCGATCGATGCTCACCGCTGCTTCGCCGAAGTGCGCCTCGATGCCCTTGGCCTCGTATTCCTCGGCCGAAGTCAGCGCCAGATCTTCCGGCTTCTTGCCAGCGAAGAGTTCCGACAGATGGACGCGGTCGTAGGCCGGACGCGTTTCCGCACCCAATACCGTGACGCGGAACGGCCCACCCAGCCCTGCCAATTTATCGGCGTAGTAATGTCCCACCATGCCGTTGCCCACCACCAATACGTCGATGGTTTTCTTGTCCTTGGCGTTGACGCTCAGCTTCTCGTTCATGCTTTGATCCCGTTTTCCGGAACAAAAAAAAGCCCACGTCGAGTGTCGACGTGGGCCTCATTACCCTAACCCTAATGCCTGGGGGTACCGCTGGCAGGGGATCCGCAAGTTGAGAGAGAGAGGAGGAGGAGAACGGCCTGCGGATCCCCTGTCACGAGCAGAACCTTGCACAGGCCGTGCCAGAATCAAAAAAACCCTTTATTTCAGGGCTTGAACGCGCGCCGGTGAGGAATCACCAAGCGAGCACGCACCAGCAGCGACCGCTGTGAGTGCGCTTCGCACTCATTGAGTGCAATCAAGAATCGAGGGGCACCAGACTGCGATCGGGGCCGAGCAGGATGCCGGGCTCGCTTTCCCACGGCTCAGCATGAGTGCCCTCGCCGCGCCGACGCTCGTGGGATGGTGCCGGCAAGTCGAGATGGCGCGCCGCTTCGCGATAGAGGTCGGGCCGGAAACATTGCTGGCTGAGACTTGCCACCTGGTCTTCGGGAATGGGGTTGCCGAGGGCGAAGCCGCATTGTCGGACGATGGCATCGGCGGTGGATCGCCACGGAAAGCCGGCGTGGTAGGCCCCGAACACCAGAAACTCTTCCATCGTGGTGGCCTCACTCGCCTTGTTGAAGCGTGGACGCCCGGTGAGCGCGGGCAGGAGCACGGTCTCCGGCAGATTGAGATAGCGCGGCTGCGCCAGGATGGGCGCCATCGCGCGACGCTCCGCCGGCTCACCGAGACGCAGGCAGGCTTCCATCAACGCGAGTCGCAAACGCAGATGCGTCTGTGCGTAGCGGCGATGCCAGATGCCATTCACCGCGAGCACCTTCTCCGGCGCGTTGTTCCAGGTCTGATGACCGGTGGCGACGATCGTGCCGATGCCATGCTGCACCGCAAGCGAGTTCCACGGCTCACCCACACAGAAGCCGTCGATGAGACCTCGCGCGAGGCTGTCGCACATCTGCTCGGGTGGCAGCACGATGATCTTCACGTCGCGATCGGGATCGATGCCACCGGCCCTGAGCCACATGCGCAACTGCAAGGTGTGCATCGAGAAGAGATGCACCGTGGCGAACGTGAAACGCTGCGCGCTACCCTTGATCCGCGCCGCCAGCGTCCGACTCGTGGCAAGTGCATCGGGCAACCCTGCTCCATTCGATGGCTCACTCGTCAGAGCAGAAGCGAGGTGACTCGCAAGCGTCAGCGCATTGCCGTTGAGATTGAGCACGAGACCGGTCAACAGCGGCACCCGCAGACCGCCGACTCCATAAGTGGTCATCAAGGGCAGTGGCGCGAGCAAGTGCGCCGCATCGAGATCACCCACCACCAGTCGGTCGCGCAGGTTGGCCCAGGACACTTCACGCACCAGGTCGACTTCGAGTTCATAGGCGGCGAAGAGGCCCTTCTCCTTGGCATAGATCAAAGGCGCACTGTCGGTCAGCCGCATGAAGCCGAGCCGCAGACGCTGCTTTTCCGGTGGGGCCAGGTGCTTGGTGCTAGTCATGAGGAAGTCCTGTCGGAGACGCCGAAGGTGGTGAGCACCATCTTGGCGACGTCGCCCAGCTTGAGATTGTTGTCCATCGCCATCTGCAACATGGTCTTGTGTGCGGCTTCCTCACTGATGCGGCGATACTTCATCAGCAGAGCCTTGGCCTTGTTGATGCGCTTCTGCGTTTCGAGTTCGTGGCGGGTTTCTTCGAGCGCACTGCGCATCGCCTGGAATGAGGAGAACTGCGCGAGCGCGACCTCGATCACGGGTTTGACCTTGGCGGGATTGAGACCTTCGGTCATGTAGGTGCTGATGCCGGCTTCGAAGGCTTGGCGAATGTAGGAGGGATCGTCTTCCTCCGTGAACATGATCATCGGAGTCGGGTTGTGTTGATTGACGACGGCGAGACTTTCGAGGATGTCGCGGCCGGGAAAGCGCAGGTCGATGAGGACGATGTCGGGCCGGTGACGTTCGATCTGAAACAGCAGCGCGGAGGTTTCGGAGATGATGGAGACGACGTCATAGCCTGAGTCTCGCAGCTTGGCTTCGACCGCGGCGACGCGCGTGGCGTCGTCATCGACCAGCATGATGCGAAGAGGCGTATTCGTCGGGGAGGTACTGCTCAAACCGTTACTTCCTGAAATGTCGAGGCACGGGGCGTTCTCATTGCCGTGCCGTGGGAGGCAATGATCCGCCTAGTCGCTCCATCAGGAAAGCGTTGCCCCAGTTTTGCTCGTTGTTTCCTTGATTGTCGTGAGCTTGCCGGGAGGAGCGTGCCCATGGGGCGGCTTCGCCTCAGCGCAGTTCATGGGAGCAGCTCGACACCCGCGCGAATTTGGTTGCTCGCACATCAAGGCTTACCATGCCTGCTTCTTCCACAGCGACGCGCCACCAGCATGAGCAAGATCCCCACCATCCCCGCCACCGAGCGTTTGACCTTTCGTTTGATGGATCGCAGCGATGCGCCGCTGTTGTTCGAGCTGGATCAGGATCCGGAGGTGATGCGCTTTCTCAATGATGGCAAGCCGTCGACCTGGGAGGAGATCGAGAACTTCTTCGTGCCGCGTATGGAAGGATTCACCAAGGCCGAGCTGGGCCATGGCCTGTGGGCGGTGATGGATAGACAAAGCGATGCCTATCTCGGTTGGATCCTGGCGCGGCAATACGGCATCGGCACCACCTACCATGAACCAGACAACCTCGAACTGGGTTGGCGTTTGAAGCGCTTCTGCTGGGGCAAGGGCATCGCGACCGAAGCCGCACGTGAAGTGATGCTGGCGGTGCTGCAACTCGATGCGAGCATTCGTGTGGTGTCGGCGATTGCCGATGCCGAAAATGTCGCGTCGACCACCGTCATGAAGAAATTGGGCATGCGCTATGTCGATGATCGCGTGCACGTGACGCCGCTACGCACCTTCGACGTTGCGTACTACGAAATGCCGGCGCCACGAGAGTTGCTGCGCGATCGTTGAGTTCGCGCTTCCTTCCTCAGAAGCTGAACGTCACCCACGACCAGAAGACCTGCTTGTCGACCTTCGCTGCGATGTCGCCCTGCCGGTAGTCGGCGTACTTCAGACCCAGCGTGTAGTTGTTGCGGAAAGGCCGTGTCCATTGCAGGTTGAGTTCTTCGCCGAGATCGTCGACGCCCGGAGTGCTTTCGTTGGCTTCGAAGTCATGCCACACCAAGGTGGCAGTACCACCGATCACCGGCAAGGTAGCGCTGAAGCTGAGATAGAGATCCTCGATGCCTTGTTCGGGTGTAGTGAGAAACTGATCGGCCCAACCCTGAAAGGCATGCAGCGTGGCGAGTGGCGTGGCGAAGCCGTAGGCACCGTCGTCGGATCCGAGCACTTCATAGCCCAACTTGCCGTTGATGCCCTTCACCGTCACGCCACCTTCGAGCAGGTAGTAATCCACACTGAAGTCGGCAGCACCGCGTTCGGAATCCTGCGTGGCGTATTCGACCAGATAGCTCACAGGTAAAGCGCCGAGCGTTTTGTTGCCCGTCAGGCGCACACCATAGGTGTCGAGCGAGTTGTCGAGCGGAATGTCTTCCTCGAGCAGATAGGCATAAGCCGTCAGTGCGCCGATGGGCGTGTCGATCACGCCATGCAGCAGGTGGTCTCTGCTGTCGATGTCCTGGTCCTGCGCGAACACGCGTTCGCGACTCGTCAGATAGTGGTAGTCGATGGTGTAGGACTCTTGCTTGTATTCGAGCGTCAGTGCGTCATAGCTCTGATAGTCCTGGCGCCATGGCACAGCGCCGACGAAGCGTTGATTGTCGTAGCGGATGTCCTGCCGTCCCAGCTTCGCGGTGAAGCCGCCGCTGACGTACTGCAGATAGGCCTGATTGACCTCCGTGGTTTCGGGATCGGCGATGGTCGAATAGCGGCCGGCATTGAAACCGGTTTGCGGCACCGTGTAGTCATCGACGCCGACGATGTGCACGTCTTCCACTTCCAAGGCCGCGCTGAAGCCCTTGAAACCGCCGGTGGTGTATTTGAGGGCGGAGCGGAGCGTCAGTGCTTTTGCGTCTTCGAGCGCATTGTCTTCACTGACGGTTTCATAGCGCAGGTTGAAGACACCAGAGGCCTTGCCGCCGGTGAGCGCGGCTTCCAGACTTTGTTGCTCCTGCGCCTGGGCGCCGACTGCAACGAGAAGCGTGGTGCCGACGAGCGCATTGCGTACTGCCGAAGAGACTTGCATGCGAACCTCCTGTTAGCCGCGCGCACGAGTGCAGTTGCGCGCCTGGTTGTTGTGAACAGCGTTTTCGGGCCGAGCCAAGCCGCACCACGGTGCGGCGTGCATTAGCGATTGGGAATGGGTCAGGCGACCGAGCGTCTGCGCATGGCTGCTGGACTCTGACGCGCGCCCGCAGCAGTGCCGAGCGGCTCCACCTTGCGCTGCTTCTCGTAGAGGAAGCGCAGGACACGTGCACGCAGCGCCGCATATTCCGGCAGATCCGCCAAGGCCAGGCGATCCCGTGGACGAGGCAACTTCACGTCCAGAATCTCGCCGATGGTGGCGGCAGGTCCGTTGGTCATCATCACGATGCGATCGGACAGCAACACGGCTTCGTCGACGTCGTGCGTGATCATGATCACCGTGTTGCGCAACTCGTTCTGGATCTCCATCAGACTGTCCTGCATGTGCGCACGCGTCAGCGCATCGAGCGCACCGAAGGGCTCGTCCATCAGCAGGATCTGCGGCTGCATCGCGAGGGCGCGGGCGATGCCGACGCGCTGTTTCATGCCACCCGAGATTTCATGCGGCAGCTTGTGCATGGCATGCGCCATGTGTACGAGAGTGAGATTGTGTTCGACCCATTCGCGGATCTGTTGCTTGCTCCAGCTCGCGCCCTTCACCTGCTTCACCGCGAGTTCGACGTTCTGGTAGGCCGTGAGCCAGGGCAGGAGGCTGTGATTCTGGAACACCACCGCACGCTCGGGACCCGGTTCACGGATCTCCTTGCCGTTGAGGATCACACCACCGCGCGTCGCTTGTATCAGGCCCGCGACGATGTTGAGCACCGTCGACTTGCCGCAGCCGGAGTGACCGATGAGCGAGACGAACTCACCCTGCTCGATCTTGAGATCGACACCCTTCAGCGCCACGAAGTTGCCGCTGGGTGTCGAGAACTCCTTGTCCACCTGACTGATTTCGAGAATCACACTCATGGCTTTCTCCTATGCCTCAGCGCGTCGCCGTGCCCTTGTCCCAGCTCACGCGACGCTGGATTTCCTGCATGCCGCGATCGAGCAGAAAGCCGATGAAGCCGATGGTGAACACCGCCACCATGATGCGACTGAGCGACTCCGAGCTGCCGTTCTGAAATTCATCCCACACGAACTTTCCGAGCCCCGGGTTCTGCGCCAGCATCTCGGCGGCGATCAGCACCATCCAGGCAATGCCCAGCGACAGTCGCATGCCGGTGAAGATCATGGGCACCGAGGACGGCAGCACGATGCGGCGTACGTGCGCGAGCGGTGACAGGCGCAACACGCGGCTCACATTGACGAGATCCTGTGGAATCGAAGCCACGCCCACCGCGGTGTTGATCACCATCGGCCAGAGACAGCAGAGGGCCACTGTGATCATCGAGTTGATGAAGCTCTTCGGAAACAAGGGTTCGTCCGCGGTGTAGAGCGCACTCACCACCATCGTGACGAGTGGCAACCACGCGAGCGGTGAAACGGGCTTGAAGAGTTGGATCAAGGGATTCAGCGCGAGATTGAGTGGGCGATTGAGACCGATCGCAATGCCGAGCGGTAAGGCCACTGCCATCGCAATGGCGAAACCACTCAACACCGTCACCAGCGACGTCTTGATCTGATCGATGAAGGTGGCCTTGCCCGTGTAGGGCCGAATCCGTGCCTCATAGGTTGGATCCTGCGCCAGACGTTGCGCATTGCGTTCTTCCTGGCGTGCATAGAACTCCGCTGCCTTCACGCGTTCGCGGCGATGTTCCTCATAGAGATTGGCCGCCTGCTGCCACACGGCTGCGGGTCCCGGGAAAGTGCCGAGCGAGGTTTCGATGCGTGCGGCAGCGACGGACCAGAGCAGCAGAAACACCGCGATGCCGAACAGAGGGATCGTGCAATGACGCAGCAGGGCAGAGCCGGCGCGACTCAGGCGCTGCAGACGCGAGCTGGGCGCGGCGAAGTTGAGCAAGGTAGTGGCCATGGTGCTCTCCTTTCTCGATGCGTGCGAAGTTCAGAGCTTGTCGTCGCCCTTGAGGCCGATCGTGAATTGCTCGATGTAGGCGTTGGGCTTGGTGCCGTCGTAGACGAGACCATCGATGAAGTCGCTCGTCGGTGGCTTGTAGCCGCTTTCCGTTGCGAAGTCGGGGAAGTCCTCGGGCTTGGCGAGTCCGTCTTCGATGAGCGACTGCGCCGCGAGCGCGTAGAGATCGGGACGATAGACCTTGCGCGCGGTCTCGTCGTACCAGGAATCGGGCTTGGCTTCTTCGATCTGACCCCAGCGCCGCATCTGCGTGAGATACCACACGGCGTCGGAGTAATAGGGATAGGTGGCGTGATAGCGGAAGAATACGTTGAAGTCCGGCACTTCGCGCTTGTCGCCTTTTTCGTATTCGAAGGTGCCGGTCATGCTGTTGCCGATCACCTCGGCATCGGCGCCGACATAGTTCGGCTGCGACAGGATCTTCACCGCTTCGGCGCGATTGGCGTTGTCATTCTCGTCGAGCCACATCGCGGCGCGGATCAGCGCGCGCGTGAGACGAATCGTCGTGTTCGGATATTGCTCGGCAAAGGCCGCAGTCAGGCCGAACACTTTCTCGGGATTGTTCTTCCAGAGTTCGTAGTCGGTGATCACGGGTACGCCGATGCCCTTGAACACGGCCTGTTGGTTCCAGGGTTCACCGACGCTGTAGCCGTAGATCGTGCCGGCTTCGAGCGTGGCCGGCATCTGTGGTGGCGGTGTGACGGAGAGCAGCGCTTCGGCATCGATCTGGCCGGTGGTCTCACCCTTGTGCGGTGCGTAGTAACCGGGATGAATGCCGCCGGCCGCCAACCAATAACGCAGTTCGTAGTTGTGCGTGGAAACCGGGAACACCATGGCCATGTTGAAGGGCTTGCCGCTGGCGTTGTACGCCTCGACGACCGGTTTGAGCGCTGCCGCGCTGATCGGATGTTGCGGCTTGCCCTCGGGCCCCATCGGAATGTGTTCCTTCATCGCCTGCCATACCGCATTGGAGACGGTGATGGCATTGCCGTTCAGATCCATCGAGAACGGCGTGATGATGTCGGCCTTGGTGCCGTAGCCAATGGTGGCGGCGAGCGGTTGCCCAGCCAGCATGTGGGCGCCATCGAGACGACCGTCGATCACACCATCGAGCAACACCTTCCAGTTGGCTTGTGCTTCGAGTGTTACGTAAAGGCCTTCGTCTTCGAAGTAGCCTTTTTCATAGGCGATGGCGAGTGGCGCCATGTCGGTGAGCTTGATGAAACCCAGCGTGAGTTCTTCTTTCTCGGGAAAACCCAACGCACCTGCCTGTGCGGTATCGATGGCGCCAGCCAGCATGAGCAGGCTGGCTGCACGCAAGAGGCGACGCCGGCCCAAGGTGTGAACGGAGTTGGAAGGACTGCGATTGCTGTTGCACTTCATCATGGCCTTCTCCTACGCGGCGGTCACAAAAACACGCACAAAAAAAAGCCTGCAACCCGGGGGAGGGTTGCAGGCATCATTACCTGAAAGACTTAGAGGATGAGCGTGCCGCCATCAGCCTCGCTGCTGAAAGGACACGCCCTTACCTATCCAAGAAGCGTGCCAAACCCGTCGGAAGCCAGAAAACACCGAGGAAAGCGCGCAATTACGTGGTTTTTGACCAAGCTCCCCATATCCGATGCACGCAGATGCAACTCACCGGTGCGCACCACTTTTGCTCTCATCGTGCTAGCGCTGCACTTTGCTGGAGCGCCGCCAACTCTTGGCACTTGACGCGGCTTTGAGGTGCGTTCATCACGTTTGAATGTTGTGGCTCCAGCGTTGGCCACACAGGGACGTCAGCCGGCGGCGCGCAGGGAGCTCACGCAACAAGCCAGCCGGCGCTTCATCCCACCGCGCGTGCTCGATCCATCGACCCATCCAACCTGCGGCGTGTTAGTCTCTGCGCTCGAGTTATGCAGGTACGCCCCCATAACGCGAACTCTTCCGCAAGCCCCTTGGATACCGTCGTAAGGAGTTCCCCATGACGCAAATTTCTGCCTATGGCGTTCAGAGCGCCACTTCACCCGTTGCACCGATGCGCATCGAACGGCGCGAGGCGCTGGCGCATGACGTCGTCATCGACATCCTCTACTGCGGCATCTGCCACTCCGACATTCATCAGGCGCGCAACGAATGGGGCGGCGGGTCCCTGTACCCGATGGTGCCCGGCCACGAGATCATCGGGCGCGTGAGCAAGGTCGGCAGCGAGGTCGGCAAGTTCAAGGTGGGTGATCTCGTCGGTGTCGGCTGTTTCGTCGATTCCTGCCGCACCTGCGCCTCCTGTGCCGAAGGCCTCGAGCAGTACTGCGAGAACGGTGCGACCTTCACCTACAACGCCGAAGATCCCAAGCATGGTGGTCTGGTGTTCGGTGGTTACTCCGAGCGCATCGTGGTGGATGAGAACTACGTGCTGCGCGTGCCGGACAACCTCGATCCCGCCGCAGCCGCTCCCCTGCTCTGTGCCGGCATCACGCTCTATTCACCGCTGCGTCACTGGAACGTGCAGCCGGGTCAGAAGGTGGGCATCGTCGGTCTCGGCGGTCTCGGTCACATGGGCGTGAAACTCGCCTCCGCGATGGGAGCACACGTGGTGATGATCACGACTTCTCCGCACAAGGCACAGGATGCGAAGAAACTCGGAGCGGCCGAAGTGCTGATTTCCAAGGATCCGGAAGACATGGCGAAACACGCGCGCAGTTTCGATCTGATCGTCGACACCGTGCCGGTGCCGCATGACCTCAATCCCTACATCGGCCTTCTCAAACGCGACAAGACGCTCGTGATCGTGGGCCCGCTCGACCCCGTCGGCGTGCACGGTGCCAACCTCATCACGCAGCGCCGTGCCGTGGCCGGCTCCGTCATCGGCGGCATCAAGGAGACGCAGGAAATGCTGGATTTCTGCGGCAAGCACAACATCACGAGCGACATCGAAGTGATCAAGGCCGACTACATCAACCAGGCCTACGAGCGCATGCTCAGGAGCGACGTGAAATATCGTTTCGTCATCGACATTGCGTCGATGAAGTAAGCGATTCGGCTCTTGAACAAGCAGCTTTTGTAGGTTGGGCTGAGCGCAAGCGAAGCCCAACACCACAGCGCCAGACGCACCTCAAGTCCTTTATCCCTTTTTATCGAGCCCGCGGGACAGGCTGGAGTCTCCGATCGGAGCCAGTATGTCGGCAAGGGTTACGTTTTTGCTCACTGCCTATCTACGAAACTGCCACCTCAACAATATCCAAGGAGCAGCGCACTCAGGTATGGAGGGTCGTCACAGTTCGGGCACGCGGAGTGCCCGACAGCCATGGATTGGGTGACACCGAGCTGCCTCGGGTAGCTGTATGGAATATTTCGCGAAACCCTGAGGGCATGGTTCGGCGCTGCTGCCAGAGGCCGTTGCAGACATGGATGTCCTCAACGAGCCTCCAGGGAGGGATTCACGAGGTGCCGACCGCACAGCGATGAACCGGGCGTTTCCACTGATCCAGTAAAAGCCTCCTACCTCGTTGGGCTTCGCCTTCGGCTCTGCTCCAGCCCGGCATAGCCGGGCGTCGCTCAGCCGGCGCGTACGCTTCGAGGAATGGAGGAGCAGTGCAAGCAGATATGGAGAGTTGCCGCTGGCCGGTCCCGGGGTGGGACCGTCGAAGGCAGGGATGGCCTGAGCCGAGCCGCCAGGGATGGCTTCATGGCGTGTCTCGCCCCGGGACCGGCCAGCGGCGACCCCGGCTCCTAATTAGAAGCGCTGCTACCAATCAGCCACCGTCTACATCACCAAAGCACTACAAACACGATCACAGCAGCCGCGACAAGAATCGGTATAATGCGCGCTTTTTTTGAATCCAGACCTCAGCAGTAGGAGCACTGCCCCCCATGAACCTCGACGCGATCGCCATCGGCAACAACCCGCCTGAAGACATCAACGTACTGATCGAAGTACCGATCGGCGGCCACCCCATCAAATACGAGATGGACAAGAAGTCCGGCACCCTCGTGGTCGACCGCTTCCTGTACACTGCCATGTCCTACCCGGGCAACTACGGCTTCGTGCCGCACACCCTGTCCGATGACGGTGACCCGATCGACGTCCTCATCTGCAACACCCGCCCGCTGATCCCGGGCTGCGTGATCAACGTACGCCCCATCGGCGTGCTGGTGATGGAAGACAATGCCGGCCAGGATGAAAAGGTCATCGCCGTACCTTCCCCGCACCTGACCCAGCGCTACAAGGACATCTACAACTACGACGACCTGCCGGAAATCACCCTGCAGCAGATCGCCCACTTCTTCGAGCACTACAAGGATCTCGAGCCGGGCAAATGGGTGAAGATCGGTGATTGGCGTGACGCCAGCGAAGCCCGTCGCCTCATCACTGAAGCGATCGCGCGCGCCGCGGCGGAAAAGAAAGCTTAAGAAGTACTCCGGAGCGCAGCGGCGGCTCAGTCGCCGCTGCCGCCCAACAAGGACAAAAGCGCCTGTACGTGTTCGCTGGTCTCATGACCGAGCGGCGTCAGGTAGCCTCCATCCGGCAGGGTCAGCATGCCCTTCGCGTGCAGACGCCTGGCGGCCTCGATCACGGCGGCGGAAGCGTCGCGGTGAATCTTGATTCCCTGCTGCTCGGTATCGAGATCGAAGCGGGCCAACAGTGCCAGCTCCTCCAACTGCGCCTGCGTGAACACCATCGCCCTCCCCTCCGAGCTCGTTGGATGCTGCCTCGGCAGCGTCGATGTGAACGGCAGGCCGTGCGGCCGGCCGGTGTGGCTGCGGCCTCGTCGCAGCGGTTCCGGGACGAGGCCGCGCGACCTCAGCTGTGGTCGCGGATGTAGTTGCGTTCGTACTCGGCCTGGGCAGCGTCCTTTTCCTTCTTGATCGCCGCACCGCGCCGTTTGGCTTCGGCCAGCGACACCGAGCGCGTTTTCTGCGTGCTGATGGCAGGCAAAGACAGCATCCGTTCTACTTCAGAAGGTTCAGCCTGGCAGGCCGGACATTCCGCGGTCTGATCCACACGAACCAGCTTTTCGAACTGATGGCCACAGCGCTTGCACTGAAACTCATAGATTGGCATGTACTTTCCTCCCCTTACTTCAAGGCGGGGAGGTATAGCACCGTTCCCGGCTTTCTCCAACAAGTTCCGCTGTCGTTTGGGGGCGGAGGGCAGAGGCGCGAGCGGCTATAATCGCGCCCCTTCGACTGCCGACCATCCGACATGCGCCTCGACCGTTTCCTCAGCCACAGCGCCGGCCTGCCGCGCTCCCGCGCCAAGGCGCTGATCGCCCGCCAACGTGTGCGGGTCGACGGCGTGGTGGTGCGCGATCCCGCCACGACGGTAACGGAAGGTCAGGTGATACACCTCGACGAACAGGAACTGAGCTGGCCGCGTCCCTACTACGTGATGCTGCACAAGCCGACCGGTGTCGTTTGCAGTACCACCGATCCCTCGCACACACCGGTGCATCTTTTGATCGATCGTCCATGGGCAAGTGAACTCCACGCTGCCGGTCGCCTCGATGCCGATAGCACGGGCCTGGTGCTGCTCACCAGTGATGGAGAGTGGAGTCATCGCATCACGAGTCCGCGCCACCATTGCGACAAGAGCTATCTGGTCGAGCTCGCGCGTCCGCTCGATGGTGCGTTGGTGCAACGCTTCGCCGAAGGCATCGTGCTCAACGACGATCCCACACCGACCCTGCCCGCCCAGCTCGAAATCCTGGGCGAAAACCAGGCACGCGTGATCCTGCGCGAAGGTCGCTATCACCAGGTGCGCCGCATGTTCGCCGCCTGTGGCAATCACGTCACGGCACTGCATCGTGAACGCATCGGCCCGGTGACGCTCGATGCTTCCCTCGCGCCGGGTGCCTGGCGAGAACTCACCGCACAAGAAGTGGAAGCCCTGCGCCATGCGTGATGCCGCACTGACTGCCCTGTTACGAGAAGCCACCGCCGGTCCCGGCCTCGTCGTGCTCGACGAAAATCACAGCGATTCCCTGCCCCCGCCACCTGCGGGTGAATGGCGCGCCGCGAGCAATCGTTGCGACGTTGCCCATGCCGCACGCACTGCCGGTTGGAACTGTGCGTGCAATGACTTCGACTTCAACGCCGTCGCGCCACTACGACAGGCGCTCTATCGCATCTCCAAGGAAAAACGCGTGGCGGAGCATGTGCTGCAATCGCTGTGGGAAAAGCTGGAAGTGGGAGGTGAACTCTGTCTCACCGGCTACAAGCAGGAAGGCGTGAAAACGCTCGCCAGCCGCGCGGCCACAGCCTGGCAAACGACGGCGGAACTCGAACGCGGCGATGGTGGCTTGCATCTCTATCGCCTGCGCAAACATGCGGCCTCGGTGGAAAGTCTTGCCGACGGCGCCTATCACCGGCTGCGCGAGATCGGCGAGTGGCAAGGCACGCCGCTCTGGAGCAAGCCCGGCATCTTCGCCTGGGATCGCATCGACGACGGCAGCCGTCTTCTGCTCGAACGATTACCGCACACCTTACAAGGCTTGGACCTTGCCGAATGCAGCGGACTCGATCTCGGCTGCGGCTATGGACTCCTGGCTCTGGCATTGGCCCAGGCCGGTTGTGCGCGCGTCATCGCCACCGACAACAACGCCGCCGCGATTGCGGCAACGAGTCACAATCTGCAGCAGGTGTCCGTACGCGATGGAGTGCAGGTGGTGCTGGACGACTGCGCCGGCAGCATCCGCGAACGCGTCGATCTGCTGCTCTGCAACCCACCCTTCCATCAGGGCTTCGCGGTGGAAGGCAGCTTGACCGATCGTTTTCTTGCCGCTGCGAAACGCTTGCTCAAGCCGAAAGCTCAGGCGCTGTTCGTGGTCAACGCCTTCATTCCGCTCGAGCGCAAAGCGCAGGAACATTTCGCGCGCGTGGAGACCTTGGCCAACGATCGCCGCTTCAAGGTGCTGCGTCTCACGCTCGAGCAAACCCGCAAGGCGCGTTGACGCTCAAGCATAGCGACGCAACAACAGGCTCGCGTTCACCCCACCAAAACCGAAGCCATTGCAGAGCACGTGCTCGATGCGCGTCGCCCGCGCCACGCCATGCACGACGTCGGCTCCGCCCGCTTCCTCATCCGCTTCTTCGAAGTTGAGTGTGGGCGGTGCGCATTGATCACGCAGCGCCAATACACCGAACGCCGCCGCCAAGCCACCCGCTGCGCCCAACAAGTGACCGGTGGATGCTTTCGTGGCAGAGATCGCAGGTCGATGCGCACCAAAGACGCGACGCAAGGCCCGCAGCTCGGCAAGATCGCCGAGTGGTGTCGACGTCGCATGGGCATTCACATGCTGAACGTCTTCGGGGGCGATCTCCGCTTGGCGCAGAGCCTGCCGCATCGCACGTGCCGCGCCCTCTCCCATCACGAAACCATCCCGCGCACGATCGAAGGGACGCGAC
>CALEJT010000064.1 GCA_937898685.1 uncultured Gammaproteobacteria bacterium
CATGTGGTGATTGAGGAGATGCCAGGGCGTTTTCGACACCTGTCGTTCGGTTTCATCAACAAGTACGGCGCTTTTGCCGGAGGGCAGTACCTGACCGCAGGTTGCCCCATCGAGTCGTTCACTACGACGCCAAATGCGTTCAACACTTCAAATCACATGATTCCGTTCGGTGCGAACGGTTTGGGACCGTCGAGGGCATCGCTTGCATCGAACGGTTATCCAGGTAGTTATGTCCGGGCCGATATTGATGGCTGGTCGGTCGGCTGGCGCCTCTTGACGACCGGTTACTGGGATACGGCCAACCTGGATGTTTGCGGCTGCGCCACCTATGCGAATGCGACGAACAACCGCGCTGGCTACATCGGCTCCGGGACCCAGAACTCCCTCAACACCCTGGCGCACGATCTGGCATACCACTGCTCGCCGCAAAGCTACAACGGCTTAGCGCCGATGCTCCCCTGCTACGTGGGCGTCAATCGCACGCCCTACGTCGGCACCTGGACGTTGCTCGGAGAATTTCCCGACGTGCGCTTCCTGAATATTTCGAATTTCAACCCAGGCGATGAGCTGATCCTCGGCACCAACGTGTGGAAGATCTTCCCGCTGTGGAACAAGGCCTACACGCTCGGGGCGGAACCGATCAGCTACGACTACGGCTTGGCCTATCGCAAGGTGGTGTAAATGCCGGACTTCGTCGGAGCCTTCACATCAAACATTCTGGGCGGCGCAGCCGGAGCCGGGATGAACAGACTGTGGGACGGCGGCCGTCCCGGCTATTTCGAGCCGACCACGGCTGTTCCCGCCATCGTCGGCGCGATCGGTGTCATCGCCAGCGGCCAGCCGTCGCCCGAGGCTCTGATCGCGCGGGCTGGCGCACACTGCGGATCGTTCTCCGACGACTATTACCACCGGATCTACCTGCAGCCGTCCAGGATCGAGTTCGGCAATCTCGTCATCCCCACGACCCGCAGCGTCGAGATCTGGAACGCGTTCCTGGACCCGGTGACGATCTTCCAATTGGATGGCGATACCGAGGGTTTGGACCTGGGCTTCTTCCCGCCCTCGAGGATGCGGGGACTGGAGGATATCTTCTACGAGGTCACGGCCACGCTCGACGGCCCAAGCTTCGTCGATACGCAGTTGACGCTGCATTTCTCGGCCGGTGGAACGCGGGATCTGGCGATCAGCTATGGCCGCGTGCTGGTCATGGGCCTGCTGCACGACTGGCAAGGCGGCTTCACCGAGCGGCTGGAATGGCTCACCGACGTGCTGACGATGCGCGACGGTGGTGAGCAGCGGGTGCGGCTGCGGACCGATCCCCGGCGCTCGTTCGAGTTCGACGTGCTGGAGTACGGCAACGGCGGGCAGCTTGATCTCTTGATGAACGTCTGGCAGTCGCGCGTCTATGCCGTGCCGGTGTGGACCGACAAGGCTTGGCTTGCGGCCGCCATCCATCCCGGCGACACGGTGCTGGCCGTGAGTACCACGGACCTGGACTATCACGCCGGTGGGCTTGCCATCGTCGGCTCAAGCGCTGGCGCCAGCGAGGCACTGGAAGTCCTGTCCCTGACCGCCGGGACGATCACGCTCAAGCGCCCGGCCTTGGGGAACTGGCCCGCAGGCTCCTGGATCGCCCCGGCCCGGCTAGGACGGTTACCCGCCCAGCAGACCGTGACCCGGCCAACGGCGGCGATCTCCCAGGCCAAATTGCGCTTCGAGCTGGAGGACCTGGCTTCGGCGGTGGCGGCGACGAGTTCACCGATTCAGTACCGAGGCTACGACACGCTGCTGCTGCATCCAAACCGGGTCGAGGACGTCAGCATCGACTATCAGCGACTCGCCGATGTGTTCGACGTTGAGACCGGTACGCCTGCGGTGATCGACAGCCCGAACCGGCCCTTTATCGTGCGCCGCCACCAGTACCTGCTGCCAGACCGCACCCGGCTCACTGCGATGCGAGGCTGGCTCGCGGCCCGTGCAGGTCGTCAGGTGCCTTTCTGGGTGCCGACGTGGGAGCGTGGCCTCGAAGTCGCTCAGCCCTTCACCTTGGATGCAACGGAAATTCCGGTCCAGGCCAGAGGCTTCGCCACCTACTACCAGGCCATGCCCGGCCGGCGGGACGTGGCCTTTCTGCACAACAACGGCACCTGGTTCTTGCGACGGATCACCGCTTTCGAGTTCGTGGACGGGGTCGTCGAGCGGATGCGGATCGACGCCGCGCTGGGTGTGGCCTGCGCGCCGTCCGATTTCCGGATCGTCTGTTTCCTGGAACTGGCCCGACTGGAGAGCGATGCCGTGGAATTTTTCTTCGAAACGGATCGTGTGGTTCGGGTGACTTTGCCTATTCGGAGCATCAACGGATGACCTATCAGAACCAAGAAAACAGCCTCCATGCCGGCCAGCCGGTCGAGTTGTATCGCTTCGCGCTGGGGACCACCGTCTGGCGCTACACGTCAGCGCGGGATGCTGTGACCTACAACGGCGAGAAATACATCTCGGCGCCGATCCGGCGCTCGGAGATCGAGCAGACGCAGGAATTCGGTCGCGCGATGCTGAACCTGGAAGCAGCACTCGACATTGGCGTCGTACAGTCCTTCATCGTGACCCCGCCCGATGGCGTGCTGTCACTCACCATCTTTCGTCAGCACCTGTCCGACCCGGGTACGGAATTCATCACCTGGTGGAAAGGGCGCGTCGTGTCGGTGGTGTTTAGCGGCATCACGGTGCAGATGCGCTGCGAGCCGATTTTTACGACGCTCAAGCGTTCGGGACGCCGGGCGAACTACCAGATCAACTGTCGCCACCCGCTGTACCACGGCGGCTGCAAGGTCAACGCGGCCGACTACAAGACGGCCGGCATCGTCGAGAGCGTGGCGGGGTTGGAGGTGACCGCCTCGGTCTTCCTGCCCAAGCCGATTGCCTGGTTCGTCGGCGGCCGGCTGATGGCCGCCGGGGCGCAACGGATGATCGTCGCCAGCTCCGGCGGTGCGGTGACCCTCTCAGCGCCGATTCCGGGACTAAAGGCGGGCGACGCCTTCGAGGCCTATCCGGGCTGCGACCACACGCTCGCGACCTGCGCCGCCAAGTTCGGCAACCAGCTGAACTACGGCGGCTTTCCTTACATCCCGGTAAAGAACCCTTTCACCGGGGACGCCATCGTTTGAGGATGTTCCATGTGGCAATACCTGATCGTGTGGGTGATCACGACGGTTCTGTCGTCGCTGCTCGCCCCGAAACCCAAGACCACGACGCCGCAACCCGGCGATGTCGATGCGCCGGTCGCCGCGACCGACAGCCCGATCCCGGTGCTATTCGGTACGCGCACGATCAAGCAGCCGAACTGCGTGTGGTTCGGCGATGTGCGGACAACGCCGATCAAGACCAAGGGGGGTGGAAAGAAATGAGCGAACAGCGCAGCAACCTTCAGATCGCCACCCACCTCGATGCCAAGGCGCTGGGCTATTGCAATGCTGGCCTGCGCCGTTGGTTTCCGCGCGACGGCGTGACCTTCGAGGATTTTCGCCAACAAGGCGTGACCACTGGCTGGCTTCGGGCCACCGGGGATGCGATGGCCATCCGGCTGGCCGAGCACGTTGAGCAGCAGGCCCTTTCTATAACGAACGAGGGAGCCAAGGCATGAGCGGCGGCGGCAAAGGCAGCAAAAGTGTCACCGTCGGCTACCGCTACTACGCGGGAATGCATCTGGCGCTGTGCCACGGCCCGGTCGATTCGCTCAACAAGATCGTGGTCGGCGAGCGCACGGCGTGGTCGGGGGCGCTGACGTCCAGTGGCCAGATTGCCATCAACCAGCCCGACCTGTTCGGCGGCGACGACCGCGAGGGCGGCATCGTCGGCGCCGTCGATCTGGTGATGGGCAACGCCTCGGACGGTCAGAACGACTACCTCGCCTCCAAGCTCGGCGCCAACGTACCGGCCTTCCGGGGAGTAGTGTCACTGGTGTTGCGTCAGCCGCAACTGTCGGCGATGAACCCTTACATCAAGCCGTGGAGCGCCGAGCTCACGCGGATCATCCGGCGATCCGACGGCTCGTCGCAGTGGTACTCGGACAAGGCGGCCATCGCCGGTGACATGAACCCGGCGCACATCATTTACGAGTGCCTGACCGATCGGACCTGGGGCCGGGGCTACAGCTCGGCCGAGATCGACGACGCCTCGTTCCGCGCCGCCGCTGACACGCTTTACGCCGAGAGCTTCGGCCTCTCGATCCTGTGGGACCAGCAGCAGGATATCGAGGCCTTCATCGAGCGCATCCTGCAGCACATCGACGGTTCGATCTACGTGAGCCCCCGCACCGGGCTGTTCACCTTGAAGCTGACCCGCGACGACTACGACCCGGCGACGCTGCTGGAACTGAACCAGACCAACGTGATCCGACTGGAGTCCTTCGAGCGCACCTTGCCGGAGGAACTGGTCAATCAGGTCACGCTGTCCTATCACGACCGCACGACCGACAAGAGTGTGTCGATCTCGGTGCAGGACATCGCCGGCATTGAACGGTCCCTGGGGGAAATCAAGGATGCCAAGGTCAGCTACGAGGGCGTGGCCAACGGCGCCTTAGCCGCGCGCCTCGCAATGCGGGATTTGCGGCAGCTGTCGTCCACTTTGGCGAAGATCACGCTGGTGACCAACCGCACCGCCGCGAGCCTCAACATCGGCGACGTGTTCAGGTTCTCCTGGCCCGAACTGCGGATCGAGCAGTTGATCCTGCGGGTGGCGCAGATTGGCTACGGGACGCTGGCCGACGGCCGGGTGCGGATCACCTGCGTCGAGGATGTGTTTGGCCTGCCCGATGCCGTTTATCTGGCGCCCGCCGAGAGTGGCTGGGTCGATCCACGGCAGGCGCCCATCGCGGCGAACTTCGTGTCGGTGAGCGAACTGCCGTATTGGACGATTGTTCACGAGCTGACGGGCGAGTCGGCCGCTGCGCAGGCCGAGATCGATCCGAACGGCGGGTTCCTGTCCGTGTCGGCGGTGCGCCCCTCGGATGCGGCGATCAACTACGCGGTGCTGACTCGGCAGGGATCGGCGGCCTTCGAGAAGATCGGTGTGGGGGACTTCATCCCGTCCTGTGTGCTCGCCAATGACATCGGGCAAACCGAGACGGTGCTGAACGTCCTCTACGGGGTCGACCTGGATCTGGTCACGCTCAATACCTACGCGCAGGTCGGCAGCGAGTTGGTCGCCGTGAACGCGGTCAATGTGGCCGCCGGCACGGTGACGGTGGATCGGGGCGTGTTGGACACAGTGCCGGCGAAGCATTCAGCGGGTGCGCGGCTGTACTTCGTCGAAGACGGGCAGTTTTACAACACGAGCCAGTACCTGAGCGGTGAGATGGTGCAGACCAAGGTGCTGCCCGCCACCGGGATGGGTGTTCTGGCAGAGGCGTCGGCGCCGACGATCAGCTACACCTTTGCCAAGCGGCAGATCCGCCCCTATCCGCCGGGGAAGTTTCGGGTCAACAACCTCGATTACAGCGTCAGCTACATCACCGGGGAGGTAACGGTCAGCTGGGCCCACCGCAGCCGGGTGCTGCAGACCGCCTATCTAGTGGCGCAAGGCGAAGCGAATATCGGGCCGGAGCCAGGCACGACCTACACCGTGCGGATTTATGGCGAGGCGGGGACGCTCAAGCACACGGAAACAGGGCTGACCGGCACGAGCTGGACCTATCCGATGGCCACCGAAATCGCCGAGAGCGGCCTAAATCGCCCCCATGAAAAACTGACCGTCAAGGTCGAGGCAGTGCGCGACGGCCACATCAGCTGGCAGGCCCAGCAAATCGACATCCCCGAGTGCCGGGGCTACGGGATGTTCTTCGGTGCAAGTTACGGGGAATGACACAAGGAGAATGACATGGCAGCACTGCAAGGCCCGAACCTGGGCGTGAACTACGGCTGGGCCGCCCGCGAGTCGGGGTGGAATACCGGGATGGATGCCAACCTGAAGCTGCTCGATGCGGTGCTGCAGTTGTCGGCGAAGTCGCGTGCGCAAGCCACGCCGCCGGCCTCGCCCGCTAACGGCGACCGTTACATCGTGGCGGCCAATCCCACCGGTGCCTGGGCCGGAAAAGCCGGCCAGATTGCCGTCCGCATCGATGCGGGGTGGTCGTTCTATGCTCCGAAGATCGGCTGGACCTGCTTCATCGAGGACGAGGGCGTGCTCTCAGTCTACAAGGCCTCCGGCTGGAGCCCTGGCCTCGCCTTCTGATCATTACTTTCGCCCACCTGAAACCCGCCCTCGAGGCGGGTTTCGCATTTCTGGAGACCACCCATGACTGAACCTGACAGCAAACCAGCGCTCGTCGAGAACATGCTCCTGCTGCGCAAGGAGGACTTCGACGAACTGCTCGACCGTGCCGCCGAACGCGGAGCCGAGCGTTGCCTCGCCCATCTCGGCCTGGAAAACGGCCACGCGGCGCGCGACATCCGCGAGCTGCGTGATCTGCTGGAAGCCTGGCGCGATGCCCGTCGCACGGCGTGGCAGACCACCGTCAAGGTCATCACCACCGGCATCCTGGCCGCGTTGCTGGTGGGGGCCGCCATCAAGTTGAAGCTGATGGGAGGCGTGCAATGATCGAGACTTTGCTCGGTGGTCTCCTCGGAGGTGCCTTCCGTCTTGCACCTGAAATCCTCAAATGGCTCGACCGTAAAGGCGAACGTGGCCACGAACTGGCGATGCAGGACAAGGCGCTGGAGTTCGAGAAACTACGCGGCGCGCAGCGAATGTCGGAGATCGGCGCGGGAGCCGATGCGGCGTGGAATGTCGGAGCCATCGAAACCCTGCGCGAAGCCGTTCGCACGCAGGGCGAGAAAATCGGGATTCGCTGGGCCGACGCCTTGTCGATCAGCGTGCGCCCCGTCATCACCTACTGGTTCATGGCCCTGTACTGCGCAGCCAAGACTGCAGCATTCGCGGCTGCTGTGAATGCAGGCGCTGGCTGGGGCACTGCCATCCTGCACGCCTGGACAGAAGCCGACCAAGCTCTGTGGGCTGGGGTGCTCAACTTCTGGTTCCTCGGGCGCGTGTTTGACCGGGTACGGCCGTGATCGAAGTACCGAAAGCGGCCATCGAGCTGGCCAAGCGCTTCGAAGGGTTTGAGCGCAAGGTGAAGCGTGGAATCGAGATCACTGCCATTCCCTACATCTGCCCCGCAGGCTTCTGGACGATTGGTTACGGCCACCTCTGCGATCCGAAGCATCCGCCGATCACGGAGGCAGAAGCCGAGGCCTATCTGGCGCGAGATCTGCAGACGGCTCTGGCGGCGACGCTGCGCTACTGCCCTGTGCTGGCCACCGAGCCCGAGAGCAGGCTCGCTGCCATCGTGGACTTCACGTTCAACCTCGGGGCGGGGCGGCTGCAGACCTCGACGCTGCGACGGCGGATCAACCAACGAGACTGGGGTGCAGCCGCAACAGAGCTGCGTCGATGG
>CALEJT010000065.1 GCA_937898685.1 uncultured Gammaproteobacteria bacterium
AGTCTTCGACGCGCCAGGAGTCTAGTTTGGTGAAGAAGTAGTCGGTGAGTTCGTGCAGAAGGCCTAAGTTTGCGAACGACACTCTGAAGTTGAAAAAGGTTTCTTCTCTCTTGAGGGTGTAACTGCAACTCCAGCCTGCGGGGATCTCATTCGTCCATGCCCAGCATCGAATGAAGATCTCTTTATCGATACCATCAAATCCCGATTGGTACGGATTGATTGTGCCTAGGAACAAGTCGTAGGGGTTGTCTTCTCGTCTGAAGGTATACAAGGTGGTTTCAATATCGTACTCAACATCTACCCCAACACCGCTTTCGGGCAAGAAATAGAGAAAATCATCCTGAAAAGTTCCAACTTTATTGCTGGTGAATACCATCACCGAAAAGGTAGTGTTGAAACCTTGTTCTCCATACTTCGCGATGTATCTAGGGAACCTATCTCCCAGTTCTTCATTGGAGAAATAGACAAAGGTGATAGGACCTTCAGGATCAAACCCTTCACCCGAACCCCACACGTTCGAACTTCTCCTAGCGAACGGCCCTAAATATTCGTCAGGAATCACATATTGCCGCCCGCTAATTTCATAAACCATGTTCGTCGACATTAGCTTCCAGCCAAGTACTACCGCTCCTCCCAATAAAGAGAAGAGCAGTAGTACGATTTTGGCGTACTGATTTTTCATCGCTGTGATAAGTGGACTGGATCGCATTTCGGACAGTACAGGAACTTGGGAACCATCCCTAAGTATGCTTTCCCGCCGTAAGCAGCTGCCGGGATCCCAAGACTTTCAAACGCCTCAACATGGTAATCATCTACCTGCGGAACGCTTAAAGCACCGAGCTTAGTACCCACCTTGTCCCTAATATCAGCATCCACAGCTCTGATATGTCCCTGCATCACCGCTATACCAACCTGCTCTAAAGTAATGCTCGGACCGCCAGCCTCGTAGATTTCATCGAGATATGACTGAAGGCGATCATTAGTTTCCATACCCAAGGAGCTAACCGCAGGCTCCTTCGGATCGAGTGTATTCTTGACCACATGCAGGGCGATGTGTGCCACAGGATCTCCCTTGGCGTGGCGCGATTCCCAGAACTTCACCCTATCACCCGAGGCAGCATACTCCCTCTCCTGCGGCGTAATCGAAAGATCACCGGCAGGCATGCCACCCGAGCTATCGATGCTTGCGAAAAACTCACAATCCATGTCGTCACCCGAGACCTTTTCCAACACCTTGCAGCCGTAGTCCTGACCCAGCACCATGCCGAACATGGCGATGAGGAAGATCTCGAACTTGTTCTTACGACCCTGCTCCAGTCCGCCCGGATAGCTGCCGTCGATAGGTGCCACTGCATAGTTCGCAAGCAACACGTTCCGCATGAACGGCCGCCGCAGGATGGCGGAGAGCGATTCCGTCAGCTTTCTGGCTTGTACGCTGCCACCAACGATCTTGCCGAGATCAAATATACCTAACTGACCGTTACACCAAAGGACACAGCGCAGATTATTGGTTTCCGGCAGCCAGTATGTATAGTCCGGCATGCCGTTGGAGAGCTCGACCACCTTGTACAAGGTGATGATGTTGTCGAACACCGGGAGAGTCGGAACAAGCCCCAACGGATCTGCACATACCGCCAGATCGAAGGGGCCCACCGTTACCTGGCTGCCCATGCAATCGCCCACACCACCGATGGGCATGTGGTAGACCACTGGTTGGGTATGACGGTAGGTGTAGCGATCCAGATAGGTGGGATCGAGCGTGATGTTGTAGAGATCCTCGAAGAAGGTCTTGAAGTTACGATCGACTACCACATAGCCGTTCTCGCTCAAGCCGCCCGGAATGCCCTTGGCGACGGACGGCGCATAGATGATGACGTCATCCACGCCATTGATGTTCTTGATGATCATGTCGGCATGACCATCGACATCCACGTCGCCGATCAGGAATTCCAATCCCGCCTGCAGCACCGCACTCGTATTCCAGCCCGGCTGCACACGCGAAATGGTGTAGCCGTTGTTCGTGGGCTGGCTGACCAACACGAACTCGCTGACCCCGGACCTCGTGTTGTTGGCGGCAGGTTTGACATGCAGATCAGGCTTACCGTCCCCATTCACCTGGATCGCATTCACTTCGTACTCACCCCGGAAACCTGGAGTTGCATTCGGCGCTGTGCTGGGAGCAGTGACGGTGAACGAGAAGTTCTTCGTCGTGGACATGCCGCCATTACCGACGCAGTAGAACTCGAAGTTGTAGTTGCCGGGTTTGCCGAAATAGTAAGGCGGTAATTCCGTGCCGGTATTGAGCACCGCATATTCCTGGGGCCGATCCTTGATGTAGCAGGCCGTGGCATTGGCTGCGGTCCAGCTGACCCTTACCGGGGTATCCAGGCTGAAGCTCTTGCCGTTGAGGTTGCTGCCACTGAGGGTCGTGATCGCCGCAGTGAAAATCGTGGGCACGGGACCAGTGCCACTGCCGATTTCGCTGACCTTCACGGTGAAACTCGAACTCTGCGTGCCCTTGCCGCTGGCGGAGCACGACACCGTCAGACTTTGCTGCGCGCCGAGGAAGTAGAACTTGGGCAGATTCACAGCAAGGCCCACACCATTGCCTTCGGTGCTGAAGGAGATGTTCTTGTCGGTGCCCCCGGTGAGCGTCTTCGCAGTACAGGAAGCCGGCACATCGGTGGTGACGGTCAGTTTCAGCTTGTCGCGCTGTCGTATGCTGATGCTGCCGTTCTGCAACGTCGCCAGATCCGTCGCAGCTGAAACCCTCAGCCAATTGCTGGTACTCGATCCACCACTACCACTACCCGAGCCGCCGCTGCTCGCAGCGGTCGTCACCGACCAAGAAGCGCTCACTCCGTTGACGCTCACCGTCGCGGTGCGCGTGGTTCCGGCGCTCGCGGCCGACTGCAGACGCACACGAATGCTGTTGCCTGCGCTCACGCTCACCTGCTTCGCCCAGGTGGTGCCGTCCTTGGAAATCTGGGCACTCGAATCGCCGGTGACCGAAGCAGTGAGCGTACCGCTGAAACCCTTGAGTGTGACGGGGTCCGAAGTCACCAAGGTGTTGGGAGCCTGATTCGTCGCGTTGACGAAGGAAAAGGCATCGGGCGTGGTATCGACCGCGCCACACGCTTGATGAAGCGCCACCGTATAGGTGCCGCTCCAACTACCGTAACTCGAGGTGGTGATGCCGTTGCGCGTGCTTCCGGCGTAGGAGCTGCGCCCACCGCTCTTGTCGACGCGGATGATGGCACTGCCTCCCACGGGCACGATGCCTGCGTGCACCGCCATCGCCGCGAGATTGCTGTCGTCCGTGTAGTAGTCGGTACCCCAGCCATGACCACTGGCACCGGTGACCTTGTAGTAATAGGAGCCATTGGCCATCCCCTGCATCGTCGATGGTGCATTGGCATAGGTGGCGGGGCACTGGCCCGCACTGCCGCCGTTCTGCGTGACCGTGAAGTTCAGTGTCTTGGAAGTGGTGCCACCAGCACCGGTGCAACTCACGATGAGACTTCTGTTTCCGGCGCTGCTGTAGGGGCCAACGGTTTTGGTACCACTGGTTCCACCCTGATTGCAGGAAGTGGCATTGGTACTGCTCCAGGTCACGGTAGTAGTGCCGTTGATCGGAATCGAGGTGGAGGCAAGGCTGGCTGTGACCGTTGGCAACGGTGGCGTGGACGATGCGCTCTTGACCGTGATGGTGACTGAGCGAGAGGTGGTACCACCCGCGTTGCTGCAGCTCAAGGTGTAGGTCTTGGTGGCAGTGGGGCTGACACTCTGGCTGCCACTGACCGGCCAGGAAAGTCCGTCATAGGTACAGGAGGAAGCGTTGCTGCTCGACCATGTGATGGTGCTGCTTTGCCCCGCGTTGATCGTCGTCGGCGACGCGCTGACGCTGACCGTGGGTGGTGAAGGCGTGGTCACCGTCAGAGTGGCCGAACCCGACACTTGCCCTCCGCCCGTTTTCGGTACACAGACCAAGGTGTAGGTCTTGGTACTGGGCGGACTCACCTGCTGTGAGCCCGAGCTGGGCCACGAACTGCCCTCATAGGTGCACGAGGACACATTCGAAGCAGACCACGAAATGGTTGCCGAGCCACCTGGTGCTATCGTCTTGGGTGTTACGTTGACCGACACACTCGCCTGCGCGAATCCTTGCGTGGCGAGTCCCGAGAACAACAAGAAGGAAACCATCCTCCCTGTTTGCGTGCGTTTACTTCTCAATGCCAGTTTGAGGCCGGCGAGCCTTTGCAGAGTCCTTTGCATACGAACGTCCCCATTCCATGGTTGTCGTATGGCTCGTAATAGTTCAGGAGCTGCAAGGGCGCCAAAATTTCTGGCTGGCGGTTCGAGGTTCTAGAGCGTCTCGAAGGAGGCGATGGGAGAAGCGTGACGAGTGCCCACGACGAACACCAAGAGACAGCTCTCAACCATTCACTATCGTATAGTCAAAAATGAAGAGACGAGCGCGACGCGCTCGCAGGATAAGTATGAGCACAGGCGGATGCGCAAGTCATTCGATGCAATGACCCAACCAACGGCCGCATGAAGCTTTCAACCACCCCGCGTTTGACGAAGGAGAAATAGTGGTTCGCTCCTTCATCCTCATATTCCCCGCACAAGGTAAGTCCTCGTGCCTGCGCCGCGGTGACGTATGCATCTTTACCGAGGGAGAGGGATCCACGCCCAGTCAGCAGATCCTGCCAACTGTAGACTTGCTGCGGCGCCGTAAAGAGGTAGTGGCCGCCCTCGTTCAAAACGCTTGCCACTCTGGTAAGAAGCTTGAGCTGCGTTTGCGGCGGCAGAAGAAAGAGCAACCCGACAGCAACGACTCCGTCGAAGCTCCTCCCGAAGAACGCGGAGTGCTCCACCGCTTCACATCTGACCTGAGCACTGGGGAGCTGCTGCGTGAATTCCGCCACCAATCTTGGCGAGGCATCGATGCCGAAAATTTCGAAGCCACGGTCACTCAGCGTTTTCGCGACTGGGAGACCAAAACCGCAACCGAGATCGAGTACGGCACAGCCTGAGGGAAGTTGTCTGGACCACTCGGCGACCGTCGCTGCGCCGATGTTGGAGTTCCGTCTTACCTGAATGAATTGCTCTGCGACGGCGTTCCAGCCGTTGGAGGGATCAGCTGCGTTGTGTTCTGGCACATCGACCACGCTGATAAAAAACAGCCACCGCGAGGGTGGCTGTAGGTTCAGAGTTTGCTTTCGATGTAGGCCACGAGGACCTCGTTGGGACGATCGACGCGTCCACCGCCGTCACCCTTGGCCGCATCGAGCGGCGTCTTGCCCTTGGCATCGGTGACTTCGAGCGAGAGCCCCAGCTCTTCCACCAGGAACTTCGTCACTTCGAGCCAACCCTGGCTGATGGCGCCGTAAACGGCGGTCTGGCCCGTGCGGTCGGTGAGCGAACTGCGACGCGCGATGCGTGCCGTAAGGCTCGTGGTATCGGTGACACGCGCATTGATGTCGGCACCAGCGGCTACCAGGAGCTTGATGGTTTCGATCGCCTCATCCTGATCTTCCGGACCATAGCGACCCGCCAGCACCCCACGCGGCGAACCGAAACCGGCGGCAGCGAGGAAGGGCGTCACGCCCATCGCGTTCGGCAGATCGACCAAGGCCCCGTGCTCCAGCAGCACGCGTACGGCTTCGACGTCCATCGAGTTGGCGGCGCGCAAGAGCGGCGTGGCACCGGAGTTCAGGAGGTCGTCGGTGAAGCGGCCACCGTTACCGCCGCGGCCCGGACGATGCATGTTCAACATCGGGTTCGGATCGACACCGGCTTCGAGCAGAAGACGCATCACGTCGATGGCATCGAGCTCGTTGTGGCTTTCGATTTCTTCTTCACCAAAGCGGCTGGTCAGCGTATTGACGTCCACTGCGACGTAGAGCGGCGTACGGCCCCACCAGTCGAAGGCATGCGGGTTGGCACCACGCTCGAGCAGGTGTGCCGCCACATCGAAATGCAGGTTGTCGATCGCCACCATCAGCGGCGTGACACCGTCGGGATCGGGCAGGTTGATGTCGGCACCGGCGTCGAGAATCGCATCGATGCATTCCTTACAACCACCACGTGCCGCATAGAGCAGCGGCGTCAGGCCACCGGTAGGACGATATTGCGCACGCGGTTCGGAAGTGATCTGCGTCGCCCAGTCGAAACTCGCGGCACGCAGGTTCACGTCGGCACCGTGTTTCACGAGCAATTTCGCGACGGCACCGTGATTGGCTGCGGAAGCCCACATCAGCGCGTTCTGACCGCGCCAGGTTTCGACGGCGTTGACGTTGGCGCCCTTGCTGATGAGCAGCTCGGAAATTTCCAGCGAACCGATGTCGGCCGCGATCATCAGCGGCGTCTGGTTGTCTTCGTTGCCCAGGTTCGGATCGGCGCCGGCTTCGAGCAGGAGACGCACGCTTTCGAGGTTGGCCACCTTCACTGCTTCGAGCAGCGGCGTGGAACCGAATATGTTGCGCACGTTGGGATCGGCTTCGCGCGAGAGGAGCTGTTTCACCACCTCGACATCGTTGCGATAGACGGCCCAATGCAGCGCACTGGTGCCATCGGCCTGACGGGCATTGACGTCGGCGCCGCGGCGCAGAGCTTCCTGCGCGGCGGGATCACCTTGTTGGATGAGGTCGGCGAGCAGTGCTGCTTCCTGGGCATCGATGCTCAGCGGGGCCAGCAAGGCAGCGCTCAGCAACCAATGGGAAAGGGCTCGAGACTTAAGCTTCTTCATGGAATATACGTTCCCGAATCACACGATGTTGGGAGCGAGCTTGTTGTGATGCGCCCACAGCCCTTTGTAATTGTCATAAAGGAAGCGCCCCGGATCGGCGAAGCGACGCGGCAGCGTGTCCATGAAGCCGTCTGCCAGCATTTCCTCGGCAGACTTGCCTTCGCGGATCAGGTCCACGGTTTTCTCGTACAGGAAGGCCATCATGTCGCGCTCGGCCTGCAGCTCGGCACGGCTCATCACCTTGCCGAAGGCGGGCACGATGCGCGTGTCGTCATTGGCGAGAGCGAGCAACTGCGTCATGGCGTCGACACGACCACCGAGCCAACCGCCGCCATACCAGTCGAGTGCCGGATCGCGCTCGGGCGAGGCGACGTCACCCACGGCCAGTACGTTCTGATCGCGGAAGAACACATAGATGTCGCCATCCGTGTGGGCCTGCCGCAGGTAGCCATATTCGATGTGGTTGCCGCCGATGGTGCGGCTCTCGGCATCCATGTAGAACACCGTTTGCGGAATGCCTTTGGCCGGCAGCGGCTTGTGATAGCGCGCTTCGGGCGGCACGTAGTACTCGACCGAAAGATGCGTGCGCGTCTTGGCGTGGGCGATGATCTCGATGCCACGCTCACCCAGTGCAACGTTGCCGCCGACCTGCTCTTCATGCCAATGCGTGTTGAAGAGCGCGGCCAGCTTGCCTTCGGCCATCGAATCCACGTGCTTGAGCAAGGTGTCGGTAGCGCTCGGCGCGCCGCTATCGACGAGCACCAGACCATCCGAAGTACGCAGCGCCACGACATTGGCACCGACGTCATCGAGAACGACCAGAGAATCCGCCAACTGAGCGGCGCCGAGCGAGAGACGCGGCAGCGCGGCACCAGCCATCAGGCTGAGACCGGCACCCAGAAGACGACGACGATTCATGAAGGTTACAGCCACGTTGCTCATACTCCTGCGATGGGCCCGGTGCTGTTGGCGAAGCTCTCGGCCTCGATACCAACCTTGTGCAGCACGGTCAGGTGCAGGTTGGCCAAAGGCGTGCGCTCCGGCAGCACGATGTGCTGACCGCCCTTCATCTTGCCGTTGGCGCCACCCACCAGAATGTTGGGCACGGCGTAGTTGTCGTGCTTGTCGCTGTTGCTCATGTTCGAGCCATACATGAAGAGCGAATGATCGAGCAGCGAGCCATCGCCGTCCGGCGTGTTGGCCATCTTCTCGATGAACGCAGCGAAGCGTTCCATGTGCCAGGTCTGGATGCGGATCAGACGACGGATGCGCTCTTCGTCGTTGGCGTGATGCGACAGCGGATGGAAGGCGTCGGGCACACCGATGTGGTTGTAGGTACGGTTGGTGCCTTCGGCCACCATGATGTACGAGGCCACGCGGGTCAGGTCGGCCTGATAGGCCAGGGCCAGCAGGTCGAACATCAGATCCACCTGCTGATCGAAATTGTCGAGTTCACCTACCGGTGCCGTGGGCACGTCGAGGTTGGAGAGATCCTGCGAAGCGGCCAGTTCCACGCGACGCTCGATCTCGCGCACGGTGTCGAGATAGCCCTCGAGTACTTGACGATCGCTCGGTCCCAGTGCCTTCTGCAGCTCGTGCGTACGTTCACTGATCAGGTCGAGGATGCTCGCCTTCTGACGAATGATCGCTTCGCGTTCTTCGCTGGTATCGCCTTCGCCGAAGAGCTGCAGGAACACCTTGCGCGGGTTGAATTCCATCGGCAGCGGCGAGGTCGGGTTACGGAACGACAGCGTCGAGCTGTAGTAGCAACCACCGGTGCCACCGCCGCAAGCGGCCACCTGCACCGTGGTTTCGGCAGCCAATTCCAGCGAGGGCAGCGGAGTTTCCTGACCGATCTGCTGCGCGATGACCTGGTCGAGCGTGGTCGCCATCAGGGCACCGGGCGCGCTGTTGTCGGGACGCACACTGCTGAGCCAGGTGGCCGGGTTGAGCGTATGCACCGAACCCAGACAGGCGGCGTTTTCGAGATTGCTGAAGACGTTGACGTAGCGCTTGTACGGCTCGAGCGACTTCATGATGGTGTTGAGTTCCATCTGGGAACCCTCACCCTGCGGCGTCCAGGCGTCGTACTTCTTGCCATGGGACGTGTTGCCCATGATGGCGCCGTGCGGCAGGTAGAAGAAACCAGCACGGGTCTTCGGCATGGCCCCACTCTGAGCCAGGGCCGTCGCCGCCGGAAACATGGCTTCGAGCAAGGGCAGAGCCAGCGCGACGCCACTGCCACGCAACAAGGTGCGACGTGACAAATGCTTCTTGGTGATGAACATGGTCGGCCTCCTGATCTTATTGGGGTAGCGCAGCCACCTGTCCGGCATCCCCTTCAGGCAGGGCCTGATTGCGGAATGCGGGACTGTTGACGATGCCGAGTATCAGCGACGACAGAGTGTAGTTCTCGCTTTCGGCGGCTTTGACGATGCGACGGATTTCCGGCATGTCGAAATATTCGAGCTCGCGGTTCACCGCGTACATCATCAGTTTTTCGGTGATGGCCTGGGCGAAGAACGAAGGATCGCGGCTCAACTGTGCGCGCAGTTCCACCGGACCTTCGATGGCAACGCCGTTCGGCATCACCGTGCTGGCGTCGATCGGTGCATCGGCCAGACGGTCGCGATCACGCCACTGACCCACCACGTCGAAGTTCTCCAGTGCGAGACCGATGGGGTCGATCACACCGTGGCACTGGTTGCAGGTCGGATTGACGCGATGCTGTTCGAGACGTTCACGCACCGTGGTCGGCTTCTGACCCGCCGGCACGGAAAGGTCGGTTTCCACGTCGGGCGGCGGCGGCGACGGCGGCGTGCCCATCAGTTTTTCCAGTACCCAGGCGCCGCGCAGTACTGGTGAAGTGCGGTCACCGTAGGAAGTGCGCAACAACACCGCGCTCTTGCCGAGGATGCCCCAGCGACGCTCGTCCTTCAGTTCCACGCGACGGAACTGCGCACCGAACACATCGTCGATGCCGTAGTGGCGCGCCAGACGCTCGTTGAGGAAGGTGTGGCTGGCGGTGAGGATTTCATGCACCGGACGCTCTTCGAGCAGGATGCTGCCGAGGAACAGTTTCACCTCGGTGGCGAAGTCCTGACGCAGCAGGTTGTTGAAGCCCGGGAAGTATTCCGGCTCCGGCTGCACCGCGGTGAGATCGTCGAGGTTGAGCCAGCGCAACGCGAAGTTGTCCACCAGGTTGCGGGCGCGACGATCGGAGAGCATGCGCAGCACCTGCTCGCGCAACACTTCCGGCTCGCTCAGCCGCTTGTCGCGTGCGAGGTCGAGCAAGGTGTCATCCGGGCCCTGCCCCCACAGGAAGAAAGAAAGACGCGACGCGAGCTCGGTGTCGTTCAGCGCCACGAGGTTGGAACTGCTGCGTTCCTTCTCGACGCCGATGCCGCGGTAGAGGAAGTCCGGGCTGGCAAGGATGGCGGCCACCGCCTGTTCGATGCCGCCGTCGAAACCAGCGGCGCCGCTACGGCCCGCTTCGAAGAACGGCAGATAGTCCTCGATGTCGCGCTCGGTGATTTCACGCCGGAAGGCACGACGCGCCAGGTTGGCGATGATTTCCTTGGCGCAGGACAACTCCTCCGACTGCGCCTGGGGCTGGCAGACGAAGATCTTGGCGCGGGACGGCGTCATCGACACGCCCGTGGAATTGAAGGGGCCGACGATCTGGATGCCGTCGAGGTAGCGAGCCAGACGCGCACCACCGAAGCCGTTGCGTCCACCCACCGGCGTGTCGGACTGGGCGCGCGAACGTTCGATGAAGGTCAACACCACGTCGTGGGTGCCGGCTTTCACCGTGAACGGAATGTCGTTGAAGCGCTCCATGATCTTGGCGCGACCTTCGACACCGTCGCGGTTGGCGAGCGTCATGTCCTCTTCACCGCCGAGGTCGGCACGGAAGATCTCGACACCATCGACCAGCGCGATGACCGTCTGACGGGTTTCCACCGCACGCGGGTAGAGGCCCACGTCGAGGTCGAGGATGTTGAGACGATATTCACCATCGGCCGGGAAGTTGTGACGCACCTTCATGCCACCACGCGAACCGAGCGGCATGCCGTCTTCGAAATTGGCCTGCGAGCCGCCGGGCGCGGGATAGTAGACGTTGGCAAGCTTCGGTACCGGTTCGCCGATGGCACGACGTGCCACGGCGCGGGCAGCGCCGATGTACTGATCCAGGAAGGCCGGCGACACGCTGAGTGCAGCGGCGATGTTCTCGAAACCGTCGACCTCGATCTCGGAAGGCAGGAAATCCTCACCCTTGATCTCGACGTCGAGCAGATCCTTCACCGCGAGCGCAAATTCGGTGCGGTTGAGACGCTGCAGCGGCACATGGCCGACAGGCGGATGCACCGGGGTGGCGTCGAGCGTGCCGGACATCCAGGAAACGAAATCAGCGATCTCCTGTTCCGAAGGCTGCGGACTGCCGGGGGGCGGCATCAGACGACCGCGCAGTTTGCGCAGAGCCCTTTCCCAGACCTCGGCTTCCTGAGGGATGCCCTCGGGATGCATCAGGTCGAAGGCGATGCCACCGAAGAAGTCGTCGAAGTTATGACACTCGACGCAGTACGACTGCAGCAGATCCCACTGACGCGGGGTGTCCGACGCAGACTGCGCCAATGCGGAAGAGCCTAGGAATACTCCCAAGGCCAAAAGATAGGGACGGGAACTCATGCGAAAAAGGGAATGCGATGTAGTAATCGTTATGAGCCCCGAGGATAAGCCGCCGCACCGCAGGAGTCCAGACGGTTCGGTTCAAGGTTTGATCACGGCAAGGTCATGAAGTGAAAGCGGAAACCCTTGAACACGAGAAATTTTGCACCAAAAAAAGGCAGCTTTTCGGCTGCGCCAATTTGGTGCAAGTGTCGGTAATTACAGCATTTTTTTCATTTTTAGTTGAAAGCGTCGACGCGCCTGATTTAGGCTCCGATCCAACTCGACGGACTAAAACAAGAGCACACGATCATAAAAACAAAAGTGTGCCTACAAGGGAGACGTCGGGCCGCATGACAACTTGCATCCAACCTGACCTAACCTGATTGCGCTGTTCATTGTCCGGTTCCGTGGGAACCGGCGGGGGAATGAAGATGAACCACATCTCGCTGGTCCGGCGTGCCTGCGCGCCGGCGCTCGTCTGCAGTACGTTGCTCTTGTTCGCTTCCAGCTTGCAGGCCGACGGTGGCCAGAAGAAAGACGCAAGCGAAGCCGATGTTGCGCAAATCGACCAAGTGGAATTTTTCCCGAGTCCACTCGAAGCCGAATTCAATCACCCCACTTCGACCATCCGGCCGCCAAGCCTGATGCTCGTGCCGCTCGACAATCCCGCTCTCATCGCGCGCGAGGATGAACGCAACGTCCTGCGCTACGAACACACGCTGAGTGAACTGGAACACAAGCATGGCGCCTTGGCACCGGAGCTCTACGAAACGCTGACGAGCCTGGCACTGTTGCAACAGAAGCGCGGCGAGCACGAAGTGGCGCTGGAGTTGTTGGATCGGGCCGCTCACATCGACAAGGCCAACAACGGCCTCTACACCGAAGAGCAGATCACGCTGGCACGCCATACGCTCACCAGCCTGCGTGCGCTCGGTGATCGCGCCGCGATCCAGAATCAACTGGAACGTCTGGTCGTATTGAGCCAACGCCACTATGGTCGCGACGGCGTCGAAACCGCGCTCGCCATGAAACAACTCGGCGAATGGCAATTGGAAGACTTCCTGCATCGCCTCAAGAACCAGGAATCGATCAACACCCAGAGCGCACAGTTGAATCTGCAGGATCCGCTCGATCGCTATGCACGCGACAGCGAATACCTCAAACCGCTCTACGCGGCGCAGAAGACCTTCATCGATGCCATCGACGTGATCGTGAAGAAGGGCGACTTCGCCAACCCGGGCCTCTTCGAACTCGAGAACGATCTGATCGAGACCTACTACATCAACGCCAAGCGCGATCTCGTGCTGCGTGATCCCGACTATCTGCATCGCATCCCGCGCCGCGACGTCAGCTCGATTCAACGCGTGCAGCGTGCCGGCCTCCTGCCGCAGGACTATCAGTACGGCGTCACCGCCTATCAACGTCAGCTCAGCTATCTGCAGCGCAATCCGAAGGCGACGGTGGGAGAGCTGAGTCAGGTGATGCTGGCACTGGCCGATTGGCATCTCTTGTTCGGCCAATACGAGGAGGCGAACAAACAACGCGCGACACTCAGTCGTTGGTTGTCACAGGCGGGACTCAACGAGAATCAGATCGAGCGTCTCACGCTGAAGGACAGTCCGGTAGTGTTGCCGACCTTCGTGCGCAGTCCGCTGTCGCCGCGTGAATTCGATCCCGATGCGGCGCGTGGTCACATCGATCTGGCGCTGCACATCACGCCCTGGGGTTCGGTGAGCGACGTCGAACTGCTCGGCATGTCGGAAGGTACGCCGGAACCGGTGGTCAAACAGCTGCTTTCCATGGTCAAGTCCGCACGCTTCCGCAGCGACAGCGACGACGGCAGCACCAACGGCATCCGCTACTACTACGATTACTGATGCAAAAATGGGCGGTCGCAGGACCGCCCCCAAGCATTACTTCACCATGCTGCCAATCCTGGCAACCGATGCATCCCTGCCCCGCTCCATGCTCGCTTACGAAGCCGGCCCCACGCGCGCGGCTCGTATTTCGACTTCCAACAACCAGCCATCCACCACCAAATCCGCCACCTGCACGAAGGTGCGCACCGGCTTCATCGGATTTTCCTCGGTACCGAAGAACTGCAGATAACCGCGATTGAAGCCTTCGAAATCGAGGACGCCGTTTTCATCGGCCAGAGCGAAGACGCGCACCTGCACCACGTCGCTCATCGACCAGCCTTCCGCTTCGAGCGTGGCCTTGAACTTGCTGAATATGTCCACCGCCTGCTCTTCCATCGTGCCCCAGGTGCCATCAGGCTTCTGGGATGCACCGGCACCGCTCAGATACAGCGTTTCGGCATTCGCCGGCACCTTGATGGTGTTGTAGAAGAGACGGCCCTCCCCCTTGCGCTCGATGGCATCCGCATAGAGGTCACCGAAGGGCGCGAGTGCCAGCGCCGCCAGCAGGACGGTTTTCATCGTTCGTTGCATGCTTGCTCCAAGGACTTGCAATGAATCAATCGAGACTGTTGATGTAGGCGACGACGTCGACCATGTCGCTCTCGTTCGCGAGCGTTTCCATCATCGCCCGCATCGGCGCGCCGTAACCGTCGTTGGGATGGGCGCCGCGATAACCGGACTTGAACAACTTCAATTGCTGCAGCACGTACCAATCGTTGCGCAGGGTCAGCGCCGGTGCGCCCAAGGCTTCATTGCCTTCGGCCTTCGCACCGTGGCAGGCGGCACAACCCTGATAGAGTTGCGCGCCGTGTTCGAGGTCACCGGTGATGCTTTCTTCCGCATCCACCACCGGCCACGATGCCACCATTGCCATCACGGCCTCGATGTCGGCATCGCTCAACGCCATTGCCGTGACGCGCATCTCGCTACCCTGCACGTAGTCGCGCTCGGCCCCGCGAATCTCGGCACGGAAATTCTCGAGCTGCCGCTTGAGATACCACGGTTCCATGCCGGTGAGATTCGGTCCTCCGACCACCGGGCTTCCCTGCCCGTAGGAGCCATGACAGGTCATGCATAGTTGCGTGCCAAGGGGCGCATCCGAAGGCGGATAGAGTTCCGCTTGCGCCAAGGTTGGCAGAACAGCTGCTACGCTCGCGACCAACCACCACACGCCTGCTTTCGACCTCATGCCTGCTCCTGACTTCCCTGTCTTGCCTATGCTCGCGTCAACGCCGCGCCACTCTTGCCGTTCACCTGACGATCGATGTCGAGGACGGCGGCGTGCGCGGAGATGATCGCGGCTTCCTGCCAACCGGCGTGCAGGGTCACCTGATCGCCGATGATGTAGTGACGTCCGCCCGCAGGTGCGCGCAGAAGCGCCATCAGACGTTCCTCCTCGCCGCCCCTGCGTTCCCAGATGGCGGCGCAGCCCAACATGTGATTCATGCGATGCCAGGCCACCGTGATGCCCTTCTCTACCTGCTGGCGGTAGTTGGGATGCACCTTCTCGCCCTGCGCCAGTGCGGCCTCGATGCGCTGCTGCTGCGTCATCTGCGTGAAGTGCATGCCGCCACCGAAGTCATAGGCGGAAAGCACGATGCCCTTGGCCTTGTGAAAACCATGTGAGGGATACCAGATCTGTCGAATCGGCGCGTTCACCCAGGTGATGCCGCCATAGATGTCCTCTTCTTCCCAGAAGCGCGTCTTCGCCTGGAACGCCGACTTGTAGGCGGCACCACGCTTCACGTAACGCAGGGCGCCGAGGTACTCGGAATCGAAATTGTTGGGAATGCCCGCCATCAGGTGGGTGGGAATGTTGTTGAGACAGTAGTCGGCGCGCAGTGTGTGCCGCTCGCCCTTGTGCTGATAGGACAGATTCACGCCTTCCGCCGTCACCTCCACGCCGGTGACGATGGCGTTGAGATACACGCGGTCACCAACCTGCTTCATGAAACCCGACACGATCTTGTCCATGCCTCCGACGGGTTGAAACAACATCGGTCCCGTTTCGCCTTCGTTGGCACTGAGTACGCTGTTGATGTAGCGCGACTTCAACAGCTCACGGAACTCGGCGACTTCGCGATGCACGCCATGTTCGAGATATCCGCCCGAGACGTAACCGGCACGCGAGCTGCCAACGAACTTGAGCTTGTCGTCGAGATCACCGAAGGAACGGATGGCGGCGATGAGACGTTCGGCTTCTTCCTGCGTGAACGGCAACTCCAACTGCTGCGCGCTGAAGTTCTTCGCCATGATCTCCGCCATGAAGCCGCGCGCACTGGTGGTGAATACCGCGTTCTTGACCGGCTTGCCGCCGAACATCGCATCGTCCTGGATGTAGGCTTCCTTGCACTCGTTGATGAACACCTCGAGCTCGACACCCAGTTCCTTGCAATACTGCAGCAGATAGCGATGAGTGCTCGGAATGCGGGCGGGGCCGCAGTTGAAGTAAAGGTGGGGTTCGTCATCGAACTCACAGACCTGGCGATTGCCGACTTCGTCGATGATGTCCCCGGAACGTACCGTGAGGTTGCGTCCACCGGGACGATGAGAGGCTTCGAGCAGGACGCAGTCGTAGCCAGCCTTGGTGAGTTCATAGAGTGCGGTGAGCCCGGCAATGCCGGCGCCGAGTATGGCAACGGTCTGCTTCCGTTCCGGCGCCAGGCGTGTCAATTGCGGCATGGCGGCCACCGCCGTCACCGGCATCAATCCCAAGGCCTGACTGGCTCGCAGCACCGCAGCGCTGCCGCCTGCCATGCTGATTAGATTGAGCAAGGCTCTGCGACTGAAACGGGCCGTATGTTGCTGGTTTCCCGAATTCATCACTCGCTACCTCGTAGCTCACGCGACTTTGTGATACAAGGCCGCTTGCATGAGCTATGCCAATTGCGTTTGTGCCGTAGTTTCAGTGACATAGCGTGTTACCTTGAAAAAGCGGTGCGCCATTACGGTGAATCGCGAAGTGCGGCGCCAATTCTTGGTGCCGATGCGCATATCGAACCCGCAGTCGAAAGCGTCCGTCGAGGGAATGCAGATGCTCAATTGGAACGACTATTTGCGAATGCTGACCGGCCTCCTGGCGATCGTGGGTCCCATGAGCACGGTGCCCTTGTTTCTCAACTTCACACAGAACGTGGCGAGCCAACGCACGCGCATCGCCCGCACTTCCGGACTCGCGGTGGCCTGCATCCTGACGCTGAGCGTAGTGGCGGGTTCGCAGATCCTGTACACCTTCAGCATCAGCATCGATGGCTTTCGCGTGGCGGGGGGATTGCTGCTGATGACGATCGCCTTCGAGATGTTGGAAGCGCGTCCGATCCGCGCCAAACACACACCGGAGGAAGAAGCGGAAGCACTCGATTCCACCTCCGTCGGTGTCGTGCCGCTGGCCCTGCCCTTGCTGGCTGGCCCCGGCGCCATCAGCACCGTGATCCTCTTCAGTCAGCAGTCCGATGAGCTTGCACATAAGGTCATCCTGATCCTGTTGTGTTGGTTGGTGGCCGCCATCGTGTGGATCTGCTTCCACATGGCGCCGCAGATCGGCAAGCGTCTCAGTCAGACCACGATGAACATCAGCTCGCGCGTCATGGGACTCATCCTGGCGTCCATGGCGGTGGAGTTCATCGTGGGCGGCTTGCGCAATCTCCTGCCCGGTCTTACCGGTTAGCCTCAGCCATAGAGTTTCTTGTAGGTCTGAACGAAGTAGGCCATCTCCTCCGGCTTGGCGATGCTCACGCGCGCCCAGGTCGTATAGGGCGGAAAGGGCCGGCCCACCGCGATGTTGTGTTCGAGCATCGCGCGCCGGAATTCCTCGATATCGATGCCGGTCTCGAAGAAGGTGAAGTTGGTGTTGGACTTCACGTAACGCAGACCAAGCTCTTCATACATTCCCTCGACGATGTCGAGCGCCTCGCGATTCTTCGCGCGCGAGAAGTTCTGAAACTCCATGTCCTGATAGCTGGCGTAGGCCGCATGCTGTGCCAGGATGTTGACGCTGCCCGTCATCATCTGACTCATGCGCGCGATGAGATCGGGATGCGCGAAGCCGAAGCCGACGCGCAGGCCTGCAAAGCCGTGAATCTTCGATGCGGTGCGCGCGATGATGAGGTTGGATACACCTTCTGCGACCAGAGGCATCATGCTCGCGTAGTCGGGATTGGCGACGTATTCGTAATAGGCCTCATCGACGAACACCAAGCGCTCCCGTGCCACGGTGCGCACGAAGTCTTCGAGCGCTTTCTTCTCGATGATCGAGGGAATGGGATTGTTCGGGTTGCAGAGGTACACCATGCGTGTGTCCGCACGAATGGCGGCATACATGGCATCGAGATCGACGCTCATGTCTTCCTTCACCGGCACACGAATGATTTCGTTGCCGAGTCCTTCGGCGGCGCGCGTCAGTTGCTCATAGGTCGGATAGGCCGCCACGATCGAACCCGGCTCGAAGCCCACCATCAGCGCTGCGGCCTGCAGGATCTCGCCGGAGCCCGCGCTCATGACGATGCTTTCGGCAGGCACCTGCTCGATGTTCGAGAGCAACTTGAGAATGTCGCCCCCGATGCCGCCATAGAGATTGCTCTTGTCGAATGCCGCCTCCATCGCCTCGATCGCAAGCTTGGAAGGCCCATAGGGATTCTCGTTCGACGACATGCGAATGATCGCGCTCGGCCTGGCCATGTCGGCCCAGGCCGAGCGGATCAACCCCAAGGAACTACCCGTCAAACCCGGCGTCAGAGCGGCACCCGCCATCGTGGCGCCACCCAGAAGAAGACGGCGGCGATTCAGTACGAAACTCATGTGATACCCCCTCGTACGTTCAGAAGCTGTAACTTGCCTTGGCGAACCAACGCGCGCCGAAGTAACCGATGGGAGAACCCGTCAGATACTGGCGCGAGGTGTTGGCATAACGTTCTTCGTTGAAGTTCCACACCGCATCCGGTGTCTTGCTCGGATAGCGGTTGAAGATGTTGTCGGCACCGATGCCGAGTCGCAGGTTGTCGGTGGGCTCGAAGGTGAGCTCGATGTTGGTGATCGCCATCCTGTCGATCTCGTTCTTGTAGAAGGTGCCGGGGCCGAGCTGCACGAGATCGAGTTGCTCCACCACCGGCGCCGGCAATCCCGCAGTAGTGCTCAGCGTGTACTGCGGGCCGTAGATCGCTTCGCGAATGGTCAGCGTGAACTTGTCGAAATTGATGCGCGCACCGAGATTCACGCGATAACGCGGATTGTTGGTTTCGAGGTTCGACAAGGTGAGCGGGCTGTACATCGTCGCGCCACCCAGACTTTCGGGCGCCGCTTTCGCGCTGAGCACCTTGGTCTCGTTGTAGTTGGCGGCGAGCGTCCAATCGATGCTGCCCCAATCGAAGCCGGTGCTGTAGGTCGTCACCCAATCCACGCCGCTCGTGCGTGTTTCGAGCGCGTTGTTGAAGATCGCGACCGAGATGTTGGCGCGCGCGGTGGCATCGAGCGAGCCACCGGGCGCGGCGGGATCGTCCCATTGCCCGATGTAACCGAAGTTCACCAGGGCCTGGCCCAACGCCTGGTTGTAGGAATCGTCGGGGATGCCGTCGCCGTTGGTATCGGCTGGATCGGGCAGGATCGCGTTGAAGCTGCCGGTGGTGCGGCCCGTGACCGTACCTATGCCCTGCGCGGTGGAGTAGTTGAAACTGCCACGCTGGATACGGTCTTCGATGGTGATCTGATAGGCGTCGATCGTCGTCACGAAGTTGGAGAAGGGACGCAGCACCAGCCCCACGCTGAAGTTCTCCGACGTTTCCGGTTGCAGGCCATCACCGAAGCCGAGTTCCGCCGCCGCAGCGCTGTTGGGTTGCAATTGCGGCGTGGCACCGGTGGGACTCACGTTCACCGCAGAGTAAAAGCCTTCACCGAGTGTAGGTGCACGAAAACCTGTGCTCGCCGTGGCGCGCACGGCAATGTTGGGTGTGAAGTCATAGCGCGTGGTGATCTTGCCCACGGTCTTCTCACCGAAGTCGCTGTAGTCCTCGTAGCGCACCGCGAGATCGAGCAGCCAGGCATCGGTGAGCTGGAAGATGAAATTGAGAAAAGCCGCACTGCTGTGACGATCGTAGGAACCGGTGTTCACCGCCGGGTTGTAGCCAGGGAAGGATGAGGCACCGGCGCCGTAGTAGGAGGCCGGCTCACCGGGATCGATACCGTATTCGTCGCGACGAAACTCGAGACCTGCCGCCAAGGTCATCGGTGCAGCAAGACCGATGTCGTAGTCCTTGCTCAGATCGAGGCTGGTCGTCCACTGTCTCGCGTGATAGGTGCCGTCGTAGAAGTCTTCCTGCGATTCACCCGTTTCGTTCCATAAGGTGAAGTTCATCGAGTTGGTGGTGTAGACATCCATCTCGTTGCGGCCATAGACGGTGGCCAGATCCCATAGCCAGCCATCGAATTCGCCCGTAAGCCCGAGCGTGAGCGCGTAATCCGTTTCCGATGACTCCTCCATCGGACTGAAGCCGTACGGGTATTTGTTGATGAGCAACTCATCGCCTTCGATGCGGCCGTTACCATCGGCATCGAAGCCACCATCCTGCGAAGGACGCCTGTAGGTTTCGAGTGAAGCCGCTTCCTTGCGGCCGTAACTGCCGAAGCTGTAGAACGACAGCGTTTCGCTCAGCTCGTAACCGGCGTTGAAGAAGAAGATGCGGCGGCTGACGTCGGGTGGATCACCGACGTGATTCATCGCAGGAAATTCCGGGTGAAATGCCATGTTGCCGTCGCGTTCGAGATAGGTGCGATACGCGCTGCTGACCGTATAGCCACTCGGCGTGCCATTCTCGAGGCGATCGCGACATTCCTCTGGATTGGCGACACAAACCGCGGGGCCGTAAACGACGGAACGCGTCACCGTTTCGCGATCTTCCATTTCCATCGCGAGATTGAGAAAAGCCCTTTCGTTGCCGAAGCCGATGTTGCCCTGCACGTTGGTGGTGAAGCCGCCGCCATCGACGTATTCGGAGACGTTGGTGGACATGCTGCCGCCGCTGTAGTCGTCCTTGAGGATGACGTTGATCACACCGGCGATGGCATCCGAGCCGTAGAGCGCGGCAGCACCATCGGTGAGTACTTCGACGCGTTCGATCGCAGCGGAAGGCACGAAGGAAAGATCGGCCGCGGCAGCGCCGGTGCTGGCGCCGACGTTCGAGGTGATGTGGCGACGCTTGCCGTTGATCAACACCAGCGCATGGTTCGGCGAAAGCGCGCGCATGGTGGCGGTCAAGGTCTGACTCGCCATGTCGCCGCCCGTTTGATTGGCGTTGTAGGAAGGAACCTGTGTCGCGAGGGAGTTCATGAGGTCCGGCGCGCCTGCTTCCATCAGCAGATCGGCGCTGACGCTCTGCACAGGGGCGGGGCTGTCGGTGACGGCCATACCGCTGCGCCGTGTACCGGTGATTACGATCGACTCCAGACTGGCATCTGGAATCGCTTGAGCGAGTACTTCAGGAACGAAGCCTGCGGCGAGCAGGCAAGACATCAAACGCAGATCCGTACGTGGCAAAGCATCCATTCATGACTCCTGTCATACAACTGAACCCGAGTCGTTCTCCTCGCTTCGTCTCGAAGCTCACGGAGCAAGAGCTGTGCCACAGAACGTCGCGATACGAATTTCACTGTCGTTCTACATTTATACGAATGTTCAAATAGTCAAACGTATTTACCTTTAATCCCGGGAGTTTTCGCACTGCAAAGCAGCGTTGTCATGACGCATGCGCACTTCCGTTGTGCATTTTCGCTGCGCTTTTCTCGTGCATTTCTTGCACGACGACCGGAACTGCTAGCGTTTTTCTGGCATCGATAAGCACGAAAAGAAGCAAGCATCGCGTCGTCACACGATGCTTTGCGGAGAAGAAGGAAAGAAAAAAAGGAGCGGAATTACTCGGAAGTGAGAGCTTTCGCCTGCGCTGCATCCTGTGCTTCGAGCACGGCTTCATAACGCTTGTCGGTGAGCATGCGCATGAAGGCAACGAGCGCATCGATGCCCCGTTCATCGAGGGCGCGGCCGAACTGCAGTTTTTCCAATGCGAGATTTTCCGCGACTTCCGGCTCGCCCCACGGTTCACCCGTTTCAGGGTTGATCTGCGCCTTGGAACCGCGCGCGAGATATTTGTTGTAGAACAGCACGACCGTGCGCAGATCCTGGAACACACCGTTGTGCATGTACGGTGCCGTGATGGCGACGTTACGCAAGGTGGGAACCTTGAAGCGACCGCGCGCAGAGGGATCATCTGCCGTGAGTGGATTCTGTGCGAGACCAAGATCGACGTGCGTCTCGCCCATGCCGTTCACTTCCCGCAGTTTTCGATTCACCGGCACTCCGATGTTCTGGAAGGTGTAGTTGGTGAAGGTTTCATTCTGCGCTTCCGGCAACTGCTGCAACTGATGACACTGATTGCAGTTGGTGAACTGGTTCGAGAAGAACAAGGTCATGCCGAGCAGTTCCTGCTCGGTCGGTTCGTATTCGCCGCGCAGATAGCGGTCGTACTTGGAATCGAAGGGGCTGAAGAAGTCCGTCCGCTCGAAGGCGGCAATGGCTTCGCCGAGCGCGGCATAGGCTTTTTCCGCATCATCGAATACGCCGTCGCCGAAGAGTGCCGGGAATTCATGGTTGTAGGCGGGGTTTTCCTTCAAGCGCGCGACCACCGCGATCTGATCGGGTTGCCCCATTTCGATCGGGTTGAGCGGCGGGCCACCGGCCTGTTCTTCGAGCGTGGCGGCGCGCCCATCCCAGAACTGACCACCGACGTACTCACCTGCTTCGTCACGATGAAAGGGAGGACTGAATCTGGCGTATGAAGCAGTCGGCGCGTTGCGATCGCCGATCGACTTCAGGTCATCGCCCATCGACGCCGCCGCAGCCACGCCATTGTCGCGCCAGTCGGTGAAGGCACGCGCTGGATCATGACAGGTGGCACAACTCTGCGTGCGATCACGCGACAGGTTGACGTCGAAGAACAGGGCCCGCCCCAGGTCTTCCAGTCGCACCTGACGTTCTGCATCTGACAGCGAGGACTGCGCAAAGAGCACACCCGGCGCCAACAAAGTCAGAAAGCAAACTACACGCTTCATCTCACACCCTACTCAGATGATTGTCCCAGAGCAGATCGAGCTCTGGGCCTGTCTCGAATTCATGCACGGTCCGCGTCGCCGGCTCATACCAGGCGAGCCGTCCAGTGCCGGCACTGAAGAAATAACCTTGTTCGATGGCGCATACGCCGCAGCCATCGCGCGAGCGGATGCTGTCGAGCACTTCCCCCGTCTGCGCATCCCAGAACACCAGCATGTTGCCGATGGGACAGGAGCTGACGAAGCTCTTGCCGTCGGCGGCATAGCGTACCGAACCCACGTATTGCTTCATTTGACCTTGCAGGGGTTGCGGTGCGGTCAGAAGCCGTAATTCTTCACCGCGCCGATGCGTACCAACGAGCGGCACGTCCATCCAGGGCTCACCTTCGAACTGCATGCCGAAGGCGATCTGTCCCGCAGCGTCGACGTCGAAGTGGCGAATCGAAGCCTGACGCCATTCCTCGGGCAAAAAATGCTGTTCCAACAGCGCGCCCGTGTGACGGTCGATGTAGGCGAGCGATGGCACCATGGTGTCGATGTTGAGATTCTCGCGGTCGTTGGCCGGATGCGTGCGGATGCCGCCGTTGGCGATGGCGATCACGTCCTGGTCCGGCATCAGCAGCAGTTCGTGCGGGCCGACGCCGTAGCTGCGGAACTCCCGCTCGCGCAGCAGTTTGAAACCCTCACTCAGATCGACACGCCATTCGACGATCAAGCCGCTGTCGCCCGTGAGGTCTTCGAAATCGCTTTCGGTGGTGTAGAAATGTCGGCCATCGGCAGTGAAAACACCGTGACCGAACAGATGCCGATCTTCCGGCACGCGCAACACTTCGAGCAGTTCGCCCTTCTCGGCATCACCCAAAACCAACCAGGTGCCTGGGCGCCGCGCCACCATCACGAAGTGACGCCCGTCGGGATGTACTTCGACGTGATGGCCACGCTCCGGCAAGGGCAGCGCAAATTCCTGCACCAATGAATCACCCTGCCAACGCAGGCCCTTCACCCAGTGCGTGTCATCCTTGGTGGAAGCCGCACTCAGAAAGAGTCCGGCACTCCTGCTCGATTTGAAGCTGCCACCGAACGCCGGCCCTGCGGCCAGTGCCAGAGCGGCGCCGAGCAATTCACGACGCGAAAACCGCATGGCGGACCTCAGTCTCCGTCGAGGCTGTTGAAGCCCAGATACAGGTCGGTCTTCTTGAGCGCCGCTTCGATGGTTTCGTAAAGAGAATCAAGGCCATCGCGTGCTGCCTTCAATGCGGCATAGCCTTCGGCAGTGGTGAGGGCTTCGTTCATGGAGGACGGCAAGGTGTCCATGGTGGCGAGCAAGGCCTCGAAGCTGGCGTCGATCGCGGGCCAGTCTTCTTCCAGCAGCACACTCTTGAGCGGTGGTTCACCGCCATCGAAGAGCTGATGCAATGCCAGGACGTTGGTCTGCAGATTCTGGATCGAGCGATCCGAACGCCAGGCCTCGGCACGACGGGCCCGCGCAGCGGCCTGGTTGTCGCCCAGCACGCTTTCCAGCTTCTGCTGCTGCACGCGGCGGATGCTCTCCACCAAGGCCTTCAGGAAGTCGATGGTGGCGTCCTCGGCGCTCTCGAAGAAGCCGCGCTCGTCGGCATTGGCCACCGTGTTGCGGAATTCATCCACCCACTGGCGATAAACGCCATTCGCGATGTCACCGAGGTTGGCGGTGATCGCCTCCACCACCTGACAGCGGTAGGGCTCCTTCTGGAGCAGCTCCAGCGCGCCGTCTTCGAAGAGCAGACGCTCGAGTGCCGGGAAGCCCTGCACGCCCACGCTCTGCCGTGCAAAGGTTTCGGCCTCGAGCACGGCGGGATCGGCGGCGGCGATCAGCGCGGTGAGCTGACGGGCACCCGTGCCGTTGTCGTCGGGCCAGAACTGTACGCGGTAGTTCCAGTTGAAATAGGTGATGGGACCGAACTGGATGTGCTGCACCCCTTGCCAGGCGTCGAAACTGATGTTGAACGCCTCGCGCAGATCGGCCAGCGAATCGGCATCGACCTGCGCGCAGAAGCCCTCGCCTGTCGTCTTCAGCGCCGCACTGGCGCTGGCGAAACGCTCATAGGCCGGGATGACGTGGGCATCGGTGGCTGCCAGGTTGACCGCAGTCCAGTCGGTGTTCTGCGCCAGCACGGCGCAAGGCAACACGGCCAGCAGGAGGAAAGGGATACGCATGGAAATCACCGTCGCGGCCTAGACTTAGGCACAAACAAGAATAATTCTCAATTATAGGCCAAGCAGGAAGGCGGACAAAACCGCCCGACGCTCGGCCTCCAGGGCCTGGTAGGCAAGGCGGCTATTGTCCGCCTCTCCGCCGTGCCAGGCCACCGCTTCGTCGAGGGTGCGAGCGCGCCCGTCGTGCAGAAAGGGCCCCTCGGGAGACAGGGCCCACAGCGGAGCCGTGCGCCATTCGGAAGGCTTGGCAGCGCCTTCGGCCAGGCCATCGTCCAGCCCGGGGCCGAGGTCGTGCAGGAGCAGATCAGTATAGGCCCTCACCTCACCCAGGGTGCTCGGCAGGCTCGGGCGATGACAGGCGGCGCAGCCCAGCTCCGCGAGTAATTGCTCACCTTCGGTGCGATTCGCCAATGGCGCCGGTGGCGGCAAGCCGCGCAGATAGGTAAGCATCAGGTTCTGCACGGTGGCGTCGACTTCCAGCGGTGCCTGCTCATCCGCGGTAGCGAGTGCCTGCTCACGGCAGGCGGTCTGCACCTCGGTGCAGTCGCCCCAGGGCTCGGGGAAAGCCGGATTGCCGAGGCCGAGATCGAGAGTGAGTGCCAGCTGCAGCTGTTCCTCCAGCGAAGCTGCGGCCGCCTTCCAACCAAAGCGACCAAGCTCGCCGTTGGGCAACAGCGCGAGTCGCCCCCGGATGCCATCGCCATCGACGTCATCGGGATCGGCGAGCGCTTCCAATACTTCACGCGGCACCACTTCGAGCAGCGCCAGGCCCTGCAGCGAGGGCGCCAATCTTATGGAGATGCGCGAGCTGAGCGCGCCATGAGCAAAGTCGCTGAGCGAGGGCCGCCACGCAGGAGTGAGCGCACGCTCATCATTGGCCGGTTCCCCTGGCACCGAGTGCCACTCGATCTTTACCTCGGCCGGCACGCCGGCGGTGCTGAAGTTCAGTAGGCGCCGGCCATAGACCGGATCATCGAGATGCAACGCCAAGGCCTCCGGCGCCCTGCCCCGCTTGCCGCCGGCGGGATGACAGGCAGCACAGGAGCGTGTGGCGTAGTGGGGGCCGAGGCCGTCGGCGGAACGCGTCGACGCCGGTGCCGGCACCCAGGTGCGATCGAAGAGCGCCTTGCCGGCGGCGTAGTCGAGTTCGGAGAAATCCTGCTGTGCCACCAGAGGCGAACACAGCAGTACGTAGGAGAGAAGAAAGGTGGCGCAGTGGCGCATGGGATGCCGCCTCGACGAGGCGTATGCGAACGCTCAGGGAGGAGGCGGCAGACTATCGGAGCCTTCGATGCTGACGTTCTGCAGACCGAGCGCATTGATGATCTTCTCGATCGTGCGGGTTTCTTCCATCAAGGCCGTCACCACGCGGTTGATCAGCTCTTCGCCGGCGGTGTTGCCGTTGGCGATGAGCACGTCGTAGGTGTTGCCAGCCTCACCCTGCTCCACCAGTTCCTGCATGACGAGCTCGGTGGCTTCGAGGCGCGCGCGCATCTCGGCAAACAGCTGCGGATCGACGGCTTCGACCAAAGCTTCGAGACTGGGTCCACTCACTTCCTCGCCGTTGATGCGCTTGTACGAGCCACGATAGACGTTGGCGATGCCCACGGCGTCGTAGTAGTGCGACCAGTGCGTGTTGTCGGAAAAGCAATCGTGTTCTTCTTCGGGATCGTGCAGCAAGAGGCCGAGACGAATGCGTTCACCGGCCAGCTCACCGTAAGCCAGGCTGCCCATGCCGGTGAGGATCGTGGCCAGCGCGCCATCTTCACCTTTGGCGAGCAGGTCCTGGGTGGCGGCGCCGCCTGGCTGCCAGTTCTGAACCATTTCTTCCAGATCTGAAACGAGCAGGCTGGTGGCAGCGCGCAGATAGTCGCGGCGACGATCGCAGTTGCCGTTGGTGCATTCGGTCAAAGAGAAATCAGTATGGGGGCGATTGCCGGCACCCGGATTCGTGCCGTTGAGATCCTGCCCCCAGAGCAGGAACTCGATGGCGTGATAGCCAGTGGCCACGTTGGCCGCGACACCATCGATCTCGTGCAGGGTTTCGGCGAGGAGCTGCGGCGTGATGTTGCTGGCATCGACGCTGATACCGCCGATGTCCACCACCGGGTTGGCGATGATGTTGGCGGTGTAGAAATAGTTGTTGTCGGACTCGGTGCCATAGCTGGCATCGACGTAATCGATCAGACCTTCATCGAGCGGCCAGGCATTGACGCGACCTTCCCACTCGTCCACCACGCTGTTGCCGAAGCGATAGGCTTCCGTCTGCTGATAGGGCACACGCGCGGCGCGCCAGGCATCACGCGCAGCCTGCAGCGTCGCTGCGGACGGCGCATCGAGCAGCGCCGTGACGGCACGCTCCAACTCACGCGCGGTGATCAGGGAATCTTCGTAGCTCGCCTGTGCCACGGCGATGTATTGCTGCACCACCGCCTGCTTGTCGACGACGTTGCGCGGCAGCGGCGTCAGGCTCGGATTGGAACCACCAAGGTTCGTACCACCGCCCTGACAGGCCTGCAGCAGGACGAGACTGGAAAGCGTGAGCAGCGGCAGCGCGCGGCGAAAAGTCGAAAGTCTGTTCATCAGTCGTCGGAGATGTCCGTGTCGATGTGGCGTACCACCCTGCCTTCCACCATGAAGACGACGTCTTCGGCGATGTTGGTGCTGAGGTCGGCGATACGCTCCATGTAGCGCGAAGTGGAAAGCAGGTTCATGGCGACGTCGGTGTTCTTCACGTCACGCACGATGGTGGCATGAACTTCTTCGTACATCTGGCGGTTGATCTCGTCTACGCGGTCATCCATGTTGATGACCGAACGCGCCAGCTCGACGTCGAGACTCACCAGCGCATCCAGTGATTTGCGCACCATGCTGCGCACCAGCACGGGCAATTCGTTGGTGAAGCCCTGGAACATCGGGATGGGGGTGAGGTTGGCGAGGTGAGTGGCGCGCTTGGCGATGTTCTTCGCGAAATCGCCCATGCGCTCGAGGTCGTTGTTCACCTTCAACACCACCACGATGAAGCGCAGATCCACCGCCACCGGCTGATGCAGGGCGAGGATCTTCAGACACTCTTCCTCGATGTGGACTTCTTTCTCGTTGATTTCTTCTTCGAGTTCGAAGACGCGATCAGCCAACGCGATCTCGCGATTGTTCAACGCCTGGATCGAGGTGTTGATCGCAGTCTCTACCAAGTTGCCCAGCTGGAGAATTTCCTTTTTCAGCGCCTCCAGGTCGCGCTGCAAATGTAGTGACATAGAGGTGCCGTTTGACTGCTGATTCCAGAGGGAATTGAGAAACCCGTTACCTTAGCCGAAGCGGCCGGTGACGTATTCTTCCGTGCGTTTCACATTCGGGCGAGTGAAGATCTGATCCGTCTCACCGAACTCGATCAAGTGGCCCATTTCCATGAACGCGGTGTAGTCCGAAATACGTGCGGCCTGCTGCATGTTATGGGTAACGATCACGATTGTATAGCGCGACTTCAGCTCGAACATGAGGTCTTCGATGTGCGCGGTGGAGATCGGATCGAGTGCCGAACACGGCTCGTCCATCAACAGCACCTGCGGTTCCATCGCGAGTGCGCGCGCAATGCAAAGACGCTGCTGCTGACCACCGGAAAGATTGAGTGCGGAGTCGTGCAGACGATCCTTCACTTCATCCCACAGTGCCGCCTGCGACAGCGAACGTTCGACGAGTTCATCCATCGAGCCGGTGTAACCGTTGATGCTCGGACCCCATGCGATGTTGTTGTAGATCGACTTCGGGAAGGGGTTCGGCTTCTGGAACACCATGCCGATGTGGCGACGCACTTCCACCGGATCCACGTCCTTGCCGTACAGATCCTGACCCGCAAACATCAGACGACCTTCGATGCTCACGCCGTCGACGAAATCGTTCATGCGGTTGAGTGAGCGCAACAGCGTACTCTTGCCGCAGCCGGAAGGTCCGATGATGGCCGTGATCTTGTTCTTGTAGATCTGGCAGGACACCTTCTTCACGGCAGGCTTGCCGGAATACAGCACGCTCACTTCCTGCAGCTCCAGCACGGCTTCATCATGGTTGCGCTGGAGTTCGGTTTCGGGGGCGCTCATTACTTCAATCTCCGCTCGGTCTTGTTGCGAATGTAGATGGCGGCGGCGTTCATCAACAGCAGCACGACCAACAACACGATGATGCCGGCAGCGGCGAGCTCATGGAACTCGGGCTGCGGGCGGGAAACCCAGTTATAGATCTGAATCGGCAGCGCGGTGAACGAGTCCATCGGTCCCTGCGGCAGGAAGGCGACGAAGCTCAGCGCACCGATCATGATCAGCGGCGCCGTTTCACCGATGGCGCGCGACAGCGCCAGGATCACACCGGTCATGATGCCGGGGAACGAAGCGGGCAACACATGCGACCAGGTCGTCTGCCAACGCGTTGCGCCCAGCGAGAGAGCAGCATAGCGAATGCTCTGCGGCACGGTTCTGATCGCTTCACGACTGGCAATGATGATCGTCGGCAGGATCAGCAGACTCATCGTCAAGGCACCGGAAATCAGGCTGCGCTCGAGCATGAAGAAGCGCACGAAGATTGCCAGACCCAGGATGCCGTACACGATCGAGGGCACACCGGAAAGGTTGGCGATGTTGAGCTCGATGAAGCGCGCCAGGCGACCACGCCCTGCGAATTCCTCGAGATAAAGCGCCGCCGACACACCGATCGGAATCGAGATCACCGCAACCAACACACTCATCCACAAGGTGCCCACCAGCGCAGACTTGATGCCGGCACGCGAGGGGAAACGCGACGGGAAGCTGTTGAGGAACTGCCAGTCGAGCCAGCCGATGCCATCCATGCCGATGCGGATCAGAAGCACGGCGAGCAGCGCGATACTGAGCCAGGTGATGCCCGCACACAGTCTGCGGAAGAGGCGTGATTTGCGATGCCGCTTCTGCAGGTTGCGGATTTCGGTTTCGGATACGAAGGCCATCAGTCGTATACCTCACGGAAGCGGGACAGGATCCACTGCGAAATGATGTTGATGATCAGCGTGATCGCGAACAGCACCATGCCCACGGCGAAGAGCGTCTGGTAAGCGATACCACCCGAAGGCGTATCACCGAGGCTCACCTGCACGATGTAGGCGGTCATGGTCTGGATGCTTTCCAGCATGCTCAGTGAAAGATTCGGGGTCTGACCGGCGGCGATGGTCACCGCCATGGTTTCACCGATGGCGCGCGAAATGGCAAGCAGGAACGACGCCATGATGCCGGAGAGACCGGCGGGCACCACGACGCGCGTGGTCACTTCGTACGAGGTCGCACCAAGCGCATAGGCTGCCTGACGCAGACTCACGGGAACCGCGCGCAACGCGTTGTCGCTCAGCGTGGCGATGGTGGGAAGAATCATGATGCCGACCACGATCGCTGCGCTCAGTGCGTTGAACACCTGGATGTCGGGCAGGATCACCTTCAACATCGGAGTAACGAAGGTCAGCGCGAAGTAACCGTAGACCACGGTGGGGATACCGGCGAGGAGTTCCAGCAGCGGCTTGGCCCAGCGGCGCACGCGATCGCTCGCGTATTCGCTGAGGTACACGGCGCTGGCAAGGCCGGTGGGAATAGCGATCACGGCAGCACCGACGGTCACCAGCATCGTGCCCCAGAGCAAGGGCAGCACACCGTAGGAACTGGGCTCGAGCAAAGGCACCCAACGTGTGCCGAAGAAGAATTCGATCGGGCTGACGTTCTGGAAGAAGCCCAACGATTCCACCACCAACAGGATCACGATGGCGGCGGTGGTGAAGATGGAGATGCCGGCACAGGCTTTGAGCCAACCTTGGATGAAGGACTCGCCCCAGCGGCGCTGCGTCTTGCGGATGACGGTGCCCTCACCCGCGTGCATGGAAGTGTCGGTCATGGAAAGGGTTCGCTGATGGTTGCGTTTACGGCTGCTCGGGTTGTACGAAGGCAGCCACTGAAGCCTTGTTGGCCTCGTATTCATCGTCCCGCAGCGGAATGTAGCCCACCTCTCGTGCCAGATCCTTGGCAACGTCGAGATAGAACTCGACGAAGGCACGCACTTCGGGGCGCGCCAGCGAGGCGGTGTTGAGGTAGATGAAAACCTGGCGCGACAGCGGGCTGTAGCTGCCGTCGTTGATGCTGGTCACCGTGGGCAACAGCGGACCGTTGCCGCCGTCGATGGGCACGAGTTTGAGACGCGAGGCGTTTTCTTCGTAGTAGGCGTAGCCGAAGAAACCCAGAGCGTACTCGTCGCCGCTGATGCCCTGCACCAGCACGTTGTCGTCCTCGCTGGCGGTGAAGTCGGGGCGGGCGGCGCCGGATTTGCCGTTCACGGCTTCGGTGAAGTAGTCGAAGGTGCCGGAGTCGGTGCCGGGACCGTAGAGGCGGATCGGGCTGTTGGGCCAACCGGCGCGGATGTCGTCCCAGCTGTCCACCGTGCTGCCGGGCTCCCAGATGCGCTTGAGTTCTTCCACCGTCAGATGGTCCACCCAGTCGTTGGCCGGGTTCACCACGATGGAAAGGCCGTCATAGGCCACCGGGATTTCCAGGTATTGCACACCTGCCGCCTCGGCCGCTGCGATCTCCTCGGGACTGATCTCGCGCGAGGCATCGGCGATGTCGATCTCGCCGGCGATGAATTTCTTGAAGCCACCGCCCGTGCCCGACACACCCACCGTCACGCGCACGCCGGGGGCTACCGGCAGGAATTCTTCGGCGACCGCCTCACTGATCGGGAACACGGTGGACGAACCATCCAGGCGCACCACCCCGGTCAGACCGTCTCCCTGCGGACCACCGCAGGCAACGAGCAAGGTGCTGAGGGCCAGCGCGGCACTGCAGAACAGAGGGGATGCTTTCGGGCTTCGAGTCATGCACTGGCTCCTTGGGACGGACCAGCGGGCCGGTCCGTGAAGAGGGCGGCATTGTGCCGCCGGATTGTTAAATTCTTATAAAGAACCCATCCAATACAGCGGCGCAGAGGGACCGGCGTCCATCCCGTGACGGCTTTGTAAAGATCCGATGAAGGCGCCGTCACTGCATTTATAAAGAAGCGAGCGACGACGGCGCCCGCCTCTAGTCGTTGGTCGTGCTGGAAGCCGCCAGCGGCATCCTGAAGCTGAAGGTCGAGCCATTGCCGAGTTGTGAGCGCACACTCACCTTTCCGCCATGGCGTTCGGCAATGTTGCGCACGATGGACAAGCCCAACCCCGTACCACCCAGACTCTGCGAGCGCGCTTTGTCCACGCGATAGAAGCGTTCGAACACCCGCTCCTGGTGCTGGGGACTGATGCCGATGCCACTGTCCTGTACTTCCAGCAGCATGTCGTTGCCGTCCTGGCTCAGCCGTACCCAGATCTGGCCGCCCTCGGGCGTGTACTTGATCGCGTTGTCGACCAGGTTGTCCACCAGTTGATTCAGATTCTGACGGTCGCCGAACACCAACAGGGGAGTTTCGGGCAGCTGTCGGTGCAACCGATGATCCTTCTGCTGCAGGGCGGGTTCGGCGGCGACGAGCGCACGGTTGACCAATTCCCCCATGTTGATGCGCGCGAAATCGGCCTGCCCCTGGTCGGCCTCGAGGCGCGAGATGGTCATGAGATCACTGACGAGCTGCGACAGACGGATGCTCTGCGCGTGGATGCGCTCCATGAACTTCTGCAGGGTCTCTTTGTCGACCTCGGGGTCTCCCACCACGGTTTCCGACAGGCCGCGGATCGCCGTGATCGGCGTCTTCAGTTCGTGCGAGGCATTGGCGACGAAGTCGGTGCGGATGCGTTCGAGCAATTTGAGTTCGGTGATGTCGTGCAGCACCAGAACGGCGCCGATCGGCTTGCCCTGATCGTCGGACAGCGAGGCGATATAGATGTCCATCGTCAGATGATCGCGCTCGCGGGTGTATTCCACCTGGATGCGGCTTACGCCGCGGGTGCGGATGGCCTCGTCGAGCGCCTGGGTGATGCGCTGATGGCGCAGTTCCTGCCACACCGGTTTGCCGACGCAGCGCTCACGGCTCACGCCCATCAGCTGCGCCGCGGCGTCGTTGATGTGGATGATGTTCTGGTTCTGGTCGACATCGATCACGCCCTCGACCATGCCTGTGAAGATCGCGGCAAAGCGATTGCGGTCCGCCGTCAGTGCATTGAGACGACGGGAGGAGTTGCGTGCCATGAGGTTGATGGCATCGGCCAGACGTTTCAGTCCCGGCACACGCGACTCCATCACGCGGCGCTCGAGATCGCCCTGCGCCAGCTTCTCGGTGACCTCCGTCAATACTTCCAGGCCCTCGGCGCGCCGCCAGGCCAGCCAGGCGGCCGGCAGCAACAGGAGCAGAACGAGGATGAGCGCCAGCTCCCACATTTCCTTGCGAGTGCTCTGGATGCGGTCGGTGATGTAGGAATCGTTCACACCGAGACGCAACACGCCCAGAGGCTGCTGCACCGAGCCGATCGGCATGGCGACGTAGAAGAGATTGCTGCCCAGCACCGGGCTGAAGCGCTCGGCCGAGCCCTCGCCACGAGTGAGCGCCAACTGCACCTCTGGGCGGGTCAGAAGGTTGTCGTTGCCGTCGGGATTGGCACCCGAGACCACCAAGGCCCTGCCCTGGGGGTCGATCACGGTGAGGTGATAGATGCTGTCGCCGGGAGCTTCCTTCAGATAGTGCGTGGCCAGAGCCTGCAGGGCTTCGCGATCGGCGCTGCGCAGCATCGGCTCGGCCACCGAGGCCAAGAGACTGGTGTGCTCCTGCATTTCATCGAGGATTTCGCTGCCGACTTCGGCCGGCACGCGCAGCGTCAGCAGGCCGGCGGTCAGGCCCGGCCCAAGCACGGCGAATAGGGCGTAGCCACCAAAGGCACGCCAGAAGTGTTGAGGTCTGAACAAGTTCAAGTGCTCGCTCGCCCGGCGCCTACGCCGCGGCTCAGTAGTGGTCCGCCATTCTATAGCCGACTCCACGTATGGTTTCGATCGGCGGCGGATCGAGCTCCAGTTTTTTGCGGATACCGCGGATATGCACGTCGATGTTACGGTCGACGATGACGACGTCATCTCCCAGCGCCTTGCTCAGCAGTTGTTCGCGCGTGAACACGCGGCCGGGGTTACTGGCGAGGAAGTGCAAGAGTTTGAATTCGCTGGCGGTCAGCTTCACCTCGCGCTCGCCCACCAGAACCTTGTACTTGGCAGTGTCGATGCTGAGCTCACCCAGTGAGATCACTTCCTCGGTGGGCCGGCGCTCCACCATGAGACCGCGCCGCAGCACGGCCTTCACACGCGCCACGAGTTCACGCGGACTGAATGGTTTGGAAATGTAATCATCGGCGCCCACCCCCAGGCCGAGCACGATGTCGCTCTCCTCACCCTTGGCAGTGACCATGATGATGAGGCAATTTTGCGTCTGTGGATCTTTCTTGATGCTGCTGCACAGTTCGATGCCGTCCATGCCCGGTAGCATCAGGTCCAACAGAATGAGATCGGGGGTTTCGCGGCGGATCAGAGATAGCGCGCTGGTGCCGTCGAGGGCAGTGAGAACGTCGTAACCTTCGCGCTTGAGGTTGTAACTGAGAACTTCCAGGATGTCGGGCTCGTCTTCGACAATTACGATCTTCTTACGGCTCACGAGGGTCTATCCAAGTGTCGTTTTTTCGGCTGCAAAGCCTACCATCAGGCGATTAAGAACAGGTTAAGAGATTGTAATGGTTGATAAAAATTTACCTGCGCTTAATCACTTACCCATTGCCCACGCCTTGTTACCACCCCAGGGGTGGGCAATAATGCCGGGCCTTTCCCCGCTCCTCACCACGCGCCGACGTCCGACCGCTCGCTCATGACCTCGAAAGAAAGTAATGACAGTGCGGTCCTAGATGGGGCCGCGAACAAGCGCCTCCGATATGAAGCGTTGGTCAAGGAGTACTACCACGACATCTATCGCTACGCTTACTGGATCAGTAAAAGCCGCTCCGTGGCGGAGGATTTGACCCAGGAAACCTTCATGCGGGCGTGGCGAGCTTTCGATAGCCTGCAAAGCCAAGGGGCCGCGAAGGCCTGGCTCTTCACCATATTGCGTCGGGAAAACGCCCGCCTCTATGAGAAGTTCCAACCAGAGCTGGACGATATCGAGGATCACGAAAGCGGCTTGCCGGACACGCGCCACGCCGAACCGGACCGCCTGATGGAAAACCATCTGCTGTACAAGGCGATGATGCGTTTGGAACCCGAATATCGAGAGCCTTTATTGATGCAGGTGATCGGTGGGTTCAGCGGCGAAGAAATCGCCTCGATGTTGGATCTGAACAACAACACCGTGATGACGAGACTGTTCAGGGCCCGCAACAAGCTCAGGGTCCTGCTCGACGAAGCGCTCCCGCCAAAGGAGCAGGATGACGACAAATCATGACCGAACCGTTGGACCGTCCCATGAACGACACACGCTTCGAGACTTTGCTCGGCGCCGATCCGCTCAGCCAGGATCCAGAGTTCCTGGCCGCGGCACAGGAAACACCCGAGCGGCGCGCTGCCTGGGACAGCGCCCGCGCGTTCGAAACGCGCCTGCGTAGCACGCTGGAAGGCGTCACACCGCCGACACATCTCGAGGAAAAGCTGCTGGCACTGCCCGCTTCAGTTCCGCTCACCGCCGTGCCGCTCGAACGCGCGCGCGGCCGCGAATGGGCACGACGTCTCCTGCCCGCCGCGGCACTGTTGTTGCTCGCACTCGGCATCAACAGCTATCTGCGGATCGATGCCGCCTGGGCGCTGCAGCAGGATCTCTTCGGCCACATCTATGCGGAAGAACCCTACATCACCGCGCGCCGCATCCAGCTCGACGAGGTCAACATGCACCTCGAAGCCTCGCTCGGCGCGCATCTGGACGAAAACACCTCCACCGAGAAACTCGAAGTCACCTTCGTGAAGGATTGCCGGGTGGCGAAACGCGTCGGCACTCACCTGGTGGTGAAGGGAAAACAGGGGCCGGTGAACGTGATCATGCTGTCCGACGCCCTGGTGGAGGGTGAACAGCCGATCTCCGACGATAAACTGTCGGGCAAGATCGCACCCTCGGGTGGGACGCACACGTTGGTGGTGATCGGCGACGAGCAGGAACCGATCGACGAATACCTGCGCGTGCTCGATTCCAACATCAAATGGGAATACTGAGTGCGGTAGCACCGCACTCACCTCATTCCTCGTCGAACAATCCCAATTGACGCTCGGCCGGCTTGCTGCGCGCCGGTGCCTTCTTGGCCGCTTTCTTCGGCATCGGGGCTGCTTTTTCCGTCGCTGTCTCTGAAGCTTTCGCGCGTGGTTTGCGTGCTGGTTTCGCTTCAGCGGTCGGCTTCACCTTTTCCGCTGCCGGCGCGACTTCCGCTTTCTTGGCGCGTGCGGGCTGCGCTTTCGCTTCAGGTGCTGGTGCATTCTTCGGTACAGCTGCGCTCGGCTGCACTTTCTTGTTCGGTGCCTTCTCCGATGCCTTCTCCGATGCAACGGAGACCTCAGCCTTCTTCGCACTCGCCGGTTTCGCTTTCACATCGCGTGCAGGCGCACCTTTCGGCGCTTCCGCGGCAGGCTTCGGCTTACGCTTGAGCGGCGCGAAGCCAGCACTCACCAAGGGATCGACCGGCGCCGCTGCAGCAACCGCACCGTCGGCATGATGCGTGCCGCTCGGCTTGCGCCGCTTGCCGATGTTCTTGCGATAGGCGTGGCGTTGTTTGGCCTTCGGAATCGGACGCTTCTTCTTGTCCTTGTCTTTCTTTTTATCTTTGTCTTTCTTGTCGGCCTTCTTCGCGGCAGGACCCTTGAAGCGCGCTTCCATACCTTCGACCACACGCGGCTCGAGCGTCACACCGAGATAGCGCTCGATGCTCTGCATCAGGTTCCATTCCTGCGGCGCAACCAACGAGATCGCGAGACCCTGAGCACCTGCGCGTCCCGTGCGACCGATGCGATGCACGTAGTCGTCACCGCTGCGCGCCATCGCGAAGTTGATGACGAGATCCACGCCCTTCACGTCGAGACCACGCGCCGCGACGTCGGTCGCCACCAGCACTCTCACCACACCGGTGCGATACCAATGCATGAGCTTCTTGCGCTCTTCCTGCGGCATCTCGCCGTGGAGGCAGGCGACACGCGTACGCTTGCTGCCATCACGCTCCGAATTCTTGCTCTGCGGTTTGCCTTCACGTTGGCGCCGCAAGAAGGCCGCAAGCTGCTCCGCATGTTCGCGCGTGTTGGTGAACACCAGCGCCTTGTCGTATTCGGTGTGCGCGAGCAGCCAGTTGGTGAGCTGCTGCTTGTGGCCGGGGTCGTCGGCGAGAATGCGTTGCTGCGTGATGTTGGCATGCTTGGAACGATGACTGCCGATGGCAACCACTTCGGGTTCGCGCAGCACTTCGTCGGCGATGCGGCCCAAGCCTTCATGTACCAACGTGGCGGACAAGAGATAGGTCTGACGTTCCTTCGGACAGGCCTGCACGATCATCAGCACTTCTTCGCGAAAGCCCATGTCGAGCATGCGATCGGCTTCGTCGAGCACGAGACACTCGAGATCACGCAGAATGATCGAGCGCTGCTGCACGTGTTCGAGCACGCGACCAGGAGTGCCCACGAGGATCTCCGGATTCTTGCGGATCATCGCCTTCTGCTCGCCATACGGCACGCCACCGACCACCGGTGCACTCGTGATCTGCGTGAACTTGGCAAGATCACGGCAATGCTTGTCGACCTGCAGCGCAAGTTCGCGCGTGGGCACCAGAATCAGCACGCGCGTCGCGGAATTCGGACGCCGCTCCTTGAGGAGCCGTTCGAGGATCGGCAGTGCATAGGCCGCGGTCTTGCCGCTGCCCGTCTCCGCACTCGCCTGCACGTCACGTCCCTGCAGAGCCACAGGAATCAAAGCGCTCTGGATCGGCGTGGGCTTTTTCAGCTCCAACGCGTCGAGCGCCTTCAGCAAGCGCTCGTGTAAACCCAGATCGGAAAATTTCGCCATATCCACCTCATCGAAACCGGCGCCCAAGCTCTATCTGAAGCAAGCGACCGGAGCCTTGCTCCTGTCTGCCCTGCGGCGCAACGGAAGAGAAAGGGGCGCATTGTACCGGGGCAAGGTAGAATCCGCCCAACTTTGCATTTTTTCCAGGAAGGCCCATGCAACATCCAGATCAGCTTCTGCGCTTCAATTTCGACGAACTCGATATTCGTGGTGAGCTCGTCTATCTGGACTCGAGCTGGCGCGACATCGTCAGCCGCTATGACTATCCGGCCTCGGTGCGTCTGCAGCTCGGCAGTGCGCTGGCTGCCATTGCCCTGCTCTCCGTCACGCTCAAGTTCAAGGGCACGATGATCCTGCAGATCCATGGCAACGGGCCACTGCGCAGTCTGGTGACGCAGGTCACGAGCGAAGGCGCCCTGCGTGGTCTGGCGCGTTGGGAAGGCAACGTGCCCGAGGGTCCGCTGCAGTCGGTCTATGGTGACGGCCACATCCTCATCAGCGTGCTCCCCGAAACGGGTGAGCGTTATCAGAGCATCGTCGCACTTTCCGGCAATTCCCTGGCTGAAGCCCTCAACGCCTATTTCGAGCAATCCGAGCAACTGCCGAGCAGCTTCCGCCTTTTCGTCTCCGATGAGCGCGTGGCCGGCCTTTTCCTGCAGGCACTGCCACTCAGTCGTGGCCATGCCTTCAGCCAGGAGCAGCGCGACGAGGATTGGAATCGTGTGAACTTCCTCGCCGACACCACCACCCAGGACGAAATCTTCGCGCTCGAGCCCAGCACTCTGCTGCTGCGCCTCTTCCACGAGGAAACCTTGCGCCTACACGATCCCAAGCATCTGCACTTCGCCTGTACCTGCTCCGTCGAGAAGGTCGAGCGCACGCTGATCTCGCTCGGCAAGGAAGAACTGATGGGCATCCTCAAGGAAAAGGGCAACATCGAAGTCGATTGCGAGTTCTGCAACCACCACTATGTCTTCGATCGCGCGGCAGTCGAACGCCTCGTATCCGGTGTCGACGATCAGCCGACCGAAGATCAGGTGCTCCACTGAGACCCCGCTCAACGTTCGTTAAAACGAGCTCGCTTCCAGCAGTTCTGTAACGATCATCCTTGCATTGCGGCGAAGCCCGGGTGAAACCGTGGACTTCGCCGCATCGATGTGCCTATGCTGCACCCCCATAGAGATCCGCTTAACGGATCCGATTCGTCCACATAAATGATCAGGGGGCCTTCATGGTGCACAAAACCCTTATAGCCAGCTTTTCTCTTTCCCTGCTGCTCGCCGCCTGCTCCGGCGAAGACACCGACACCGCTGCCACTACGACGCCCGCTGCACCGCCGCCGGAACCACTGGATCCAGCAGCAGTGGTGCAGGAAGCCGTCGACGCCATGGGCATGGGCTTCCTCACCAGCATCGTCTACACCGGTGAGGCATGGCGTGTGCGCAACGGCTTCATGCAAACTCCCAGCGCCGATCCACCGTGGCCTTCGCGCGACACCATCACCAACTATCGCCGCGCCATCGATCTGCGTGATCTCTCACGTCCTTCGTCGCGTGCCACAGGTGAAACCTTCGCGTCCAACATCTTCCTCGACCCGCCGCAGCCCGGCACCTATCAGCAGAACGTCGCGCCGGATCAGAAAGCCTGGAGTCAGCAGCTCGAGATCTGGCTGACACCCTGGGGCTTTCTCAAAGGCGCGCAGCAGTACGGCGCCACGGTGGAACAACGTGAGGTCGACGGCGATGAAGTGCTGACACTCACCTGGCAATCACCGCCCGACCAGCTTTCACCCTCCGGCATGCGCTACACCGTCACCGGCTATCTCGACGATGACAAGCGCGTCAGCAAGGTCGAAACCTGGGTGGACGATCCCTTCATGGGCGACTTCCACATCGTGGGTGTGTATGAGGACTATCGGGAGATCAATGGTCTGCAGGTGCCGACCACGATGGAGCAGCAGCGCGGTGGCGGCGGCATCTTCGGAGTGAAGGTGGACAACGCCATCATGAACCCGGTGGACATCCGCGATCTCGTCGCCATCCCGGCACCGCCGACACCGCCCGGTGTCGGTGCACCGCCCGCTCCTCCGGGAGAACTTGCGGAACGATTGGCAGAAAACGTCTACCTGATCAAAGGTGGCTACCAATCCCTCGCCCTCGGCTTCGCCGATCACGTCGTCGTGTTCGAGGCCGGTCAATCCGAAGCGCGTGGTCAGCAGATCCTCGATGAAGTGAAGCGTCTCTTCCCCGACAAGCCGATCCGCTACCTCATCAACTCGCATCCGCATTCGGATCACACGGCCGGCATGGTGCCCTTCGTGCGTGAAGGCGCCACCATCGTCACGCACGAGAACAACGTCAACTTCCTGCGCATGGCACTGAGCACGCCGCGTACCCTGTTGGGACAGCCACCCTTGAACCCGCAGTTCATGAGCGTGGGCAGTGTGACGACGTTGGAAGACGAAACGATGAAGATCGAGCTGCATCACATCGCCGGCAACGAACACAGCGACGGCATCATCGTCGGGCTCGTACCTTCCGCACGAGTGCTGTTCCAAGCCGACTTCACGTTGCCGCAACCCGGCGCGCAGCCGAATCCCTTCGTGCGCGGTCTCGCCGCCTACGTGCGCGACAACGATCTCGACTTCGAGCACTACATCGCCGTCCACGCTGCCGCTGTGCCACAGACCAAGGCGGATCTGCTGGCTGCGATCGAGTAGCTCGTTTCTGCTATCGGGCTGCGCTGTTTTCGGCGCAGCCCATCATTGGAAACTGAATCTCATTCGACCTCGCATTTCGTGGGTTGGGCTGAGCAGCTTGCTGCGAAGCCCAACATGCGATGGTCGAATCTTCATACTGCGCGTAGTTTTGGAAGCCGCTTCGCAAACACCAATACGCAAAGACTCTCTGATCAACGTGCAGATCGCTTGTCGGGTTTCGCCAATGGTGTTCTCCCGGCGGAACACCTCGCGCTCAGTCCGACCTACGATCGATTACGCCACCAACATCCGCAGCGCATTGCGCAGCACCTTGCGTCCGACCTCTCCTTCCAGA
>CALEJT010000066.1 GCA_937898685.1 uncultured Gammaproteobacteria bacterium
GCTACAGCAGAGCTGCTGAGATTCAGCACGAAGGAAGGAAAAAGTCCGCCGCACAGGACCAACACGAAGATCCCCAACAGCAACAGATACTCGCGTCGCAGGAGGTCCGCGTGGTGGCGATGACGGGCATCGCTCAGCGGCCCCCAGAAAGCGCGGCGGAGGAAGTTGAGAAGTGCGGCGGCACCCAGCACGGCGCCGAGCAAGGCGGTTAGGCCGAGACCGGGATGGGAGCGGAAGTTGCCGATGAGGAGCAGTAGTTCCGCAGGGAAGCCACTCGTCAACGGTGCGCCGAGGCTGGCGAGAGCGAACAACACGAACAGTGTGGCTGCACGAGGCATCGGCGTGGCGAGTCCGCCCATGTGCACGAGCTCGGTGCTGCCGAGCCGTTCGTGCAAGCTGGCGCTGAGCAGCATCAACGCAACTGCGATCAGCGTGAAGTTGCAGAGCTGGAAGATGGCGCCCTGGATGCCCTGCTCCGTCAACGAAGCCAAACCCATCACCACCAGGCCGACATGGCTGAGCCCGACATAGGCGAGCAAGGTGCGCAGATTGCTTTGCCGCAGCGCGATGAAGGCGGCGTAGATCAGCGTGAAGGCGCCGAGCAGCGCGAGCGGACGTTGGAATTCAGCGACTGCCGCGGGCACGAGAGGCAGCATGAAGCGCAATAGGCCATAGATTCCGAGCTTGAGACCCAACAGCCAGGCCGTGATCTGTGCCGGGCCTTCGAAGGCTGCTTTCGGCAACCAGGTGTGCAGCGGAAACAGCGGTGCCTTCACACCGAAGCCGAGAAGCAGGAGAAAGAACAAAGTGCGCTGCAGTTCAAAGGGCACTTCGGTGTCGAGCAGGGTCGGTAGACTGAAGGAGAGTCCTTGCGGAGCCGCCTGCCCTATTGAGGTTGCATGATTGAGCGCGAGCAGGATGAAGGCGAAGAGCAACGGCGCGCCACCGCCCAACATGTACAGCGTGTACTTGAGTGCGGCATTGCGACGATCGGGACCAGTGCCGAAGCGACTGATCAGGAAGAAGAGCGGCGGCAGCGTCAGTTCCCAGAAGAGGAAGAACAGCACCGTGTCGAGTGCAAGGAAGATGCCCATCGTCGCCGCCTGCAACACCAGCAGCAGCGCTGCGAAACTATGTCGTTGTCCCGGCCAGCTGTGCCAGGCGTGGATCAACAGCGCCAAGGTCACGAGCGCCGTCAGCGGCAGAAAGACTACGGAAAGACCATCGACGCCGAGCAGGATTTCCAGATTGAGCGTTTCCACCCACTCATAGCGTTCCAGCAATTGGAAGCCTTGCACTGCAGGATCGAATACGGCGAGCACCGCGAGGCTCACCAGTAGTTGCAGCACGGCAAAGACCAGCGCCACCGGCCGCGAGCGCGACTCACCACTGATGAAACAGAGCACTGCACCCAGTAGCGGGAGCAACAGCAAAAGGCTGAGCAGCGGATAGGAGCTCGTCATGAGGTCAGTCGATCAAGTTGAGTTCTGGCGTGCCGTAGAAACCGGTGATGATCAGAAGGCCACAGATCGTCACGGCGATGATGACTTCTTCGTGCATGCGGCGCGGCACACTGCGATCGGGATGAACGGCGCGGCGCGACTGCGCGATGAAGATCTGTTGGAACGCGCGCAGCAAGAAGGCTGCGGCCAAGAGGTTGCCGGTGAGCATGACGATGGCGAGCCACCAACCATCTTCTTCGATGACGCCTTCGAGCAGGAGATGCGCGGCGTCATAACCCGGTGTTCCCGGCATCACCATCGTGCTGAGCGCGGAGATGAGGAACAGAAGACCGATGGCGGTATTCGAATCGAACAGGCTGCCGAGACGCGGAATGATCGCCGTGCCGGTGCGTTGATAGATCAGGCCAACGCTGAACAGCATGCCTGCCGTCGCCAATCCGTACGCAACCGACAACAGGATGCTGCCTTCGAGACCGTAGGGCGAGAAACTGAAGATGCCCACCACGAGCAGGCCCGTGTGACTGAGCACGGCAAAGGCCAGCAGCCTGCGCATGTTGATCTGCATCAGCGCGAGCAGTGCACCGTAGAAGATGCTGATGAGCCCCAGCGTCAGCGCAAATGGCGCCCAGTCGCGGGCGACCTCGGGCACGAGTGGCAGAATGAAACGCACCATGCCGTAGACACCGAGCTTCATGCCCACGGCGAAGATCATCAAGCTGCCCACCGGCCCACGCTCTGCCACGAGCGGCAGCCAGGCATGGAACGGAAACAGCGGCATGCGAATCGCGAAGGCGAAGAAGAGCAACACGAACACCAATACCTTGTAGTGCATGGCGCTGACGTTGGCGCGCAGCGTCTGCCAGTCGAAGGTCAACATGCCGGCAGAGCCCTGCTCGCTGAAGGCGATCAGGAGGAAGCAGATCAAAATCATGCCGAGCGCCGCGCCCCAATAGCGCAACAGCAAGCCCGCCACTTTCACACGATCGGCGCCCGTTCCCCTGCGCGCGGTGAGCCACCACATCGGCACGAGTTCGAGTGCACACCACAGCCAGAACTGCATCAGATTCAAGGCAGAGAAGGCACCGAGCGTGATGCCGAGATAGGCCAGTACGCAGGCAAGGAATTGCTTGTCGTCGTGATACGGCGTCAGACGCAAATAGAAGAGCAACAGGAAGGCGAGCGTGGGACAGAGCGGCAGGAACAGCACATTGCTCGCATCCACCCCCACCGTGTAACTGAGCCCGAGGAAACTCACACGTTCGCCGAGTTGCACGGCTTCGAACTCGGGATCGATGTAATGAAGAATCAGAAAACCCAGCGCCACGCACACTGCGGCAACGATGGCGGAAAGACGCCGTGCCAGCATGAGGTCCGGGGTTTTCCACACCAGCAAGGCGCCAAGCAGCGGCAGCAAGGTGAGGATGCTGAGCAGCGGCGCTGGTGCCGTTTCGAACCAGGGAATGAAGTTGAGCGTTGCGTTCATAGCGCCACCAACAAGGTCAACACCACGAAGGCCACGAGATAACGCGGACGCTGCAGGATCTGCTCGAAGTGATTGGCGGCCTGGCCGAGGCGACGGCCGAGCGTGATCATGTCACGCCCGATGCCCTGCAGGATGAAACGTTCCTCGAACCATTCGGACACGGCAGCCACCCACACGGTGAGTTTGCTGACGAGGCCGGTGCCTTGCGCGAAGCCTTCGCTGTCGAAGCGCGCCCCGATGCGTTGTTCTTCCTGATGCACCAACGAAGACATGCGACGCACTAGTGGCGCCGGTGATCCCATCAAGGGATCGAGCACGCGCACTTCGAAATAGGTGAGATCACGCGCCAGACGTTGCACCGGACGCACCAGAGCCCAATCGGTCGCCGCATCGAGCCAGAGCTGTTGCAGAGACGCCGCCTTGAGCAAGGGCGACGGCGCTTCACGGACCGGCAAGGGTAGTTCGTAGCCATACTGCAGAATCGAAGGAGAACGCAGGAAGAGATAGCAGCGCAGCACCGCATGGGCACACAGATGCCAGAGCGCAAGTTCCCACCAACCGAGACCACAGGCGGCGAACATCAGACCCACCTGCGCCACCGTGGCCCAACCGAGTGAGCCCTTGATGTCGGTTTGCGCGCGAGTGGCGAGGACACCGGCCAAGGTGGTCACTATGCCGATGACGAAGAGTACGGCCATCGCCAAGCTGGAACGTTCGAACACGGGTTCCAGCAGAAGCACGAGGAACACGCCGGCGTGAATCATCACCGCGCCATAGAACAAGGTACTCGAGGGAGTCGGCCCTTCCATCGCACGCAGTATCCAAGGTGTGAACGGCACCTGTGCCGATTTCACGAAGGCGGCGAAGGCGAAGCACAGCGCCAACGCCGTCACCTGCGCTTCGCTCAAGAGCGCCACACCCGCACGCAGACCGTACCAATCGGACGAACCGGTCCAGAGCACCAGCAAACTCAAGCCAAGCAGGAACGCAGCGTCACCGGCGCGCTGCACGATGAAGACGCGGGTCCCGTTCGCGGCTGCCTGTGCACGACGATAGTTGTAGGCGATGAGACACCACGAACTGATGCCCGCCAGCTCCCAGGCCACGAAGGACAAGAGCGCAGTGCTGGACAGCACGAGCAGATACATCGCGAAGGCGAGCAGCAAGAGAAAGAAATAGAAGCGATGAAAGCCTGCTTCCGCGTGCATGTAGGACGAAGAAAAGCGGAAGACGACGAGGAACAGTAGACCAAAGACCAGTGCCACTGCCGTATGCATGCCGCCACCGACGAGGCCGAGATCGAGACGCAGCTCACCGCTGCGCAGCCAATCGAAGTAAGGCGCCCAGCGCACGAGATCAGCACCATGACTCAACGCCAGCACGATGCTGCTGACTACCGAAACCGCAATCGCAGCCTGGGCCAACCTTGCCGTGAAGCGCTCGTCGTTGCGTTCACGCAAACCACCGCTCAGGAGCAAGGCTCCTATCACCAACGCTGCAATGAGAGGGGGTAAGAGAATGGCCGGCAACAACCAACTCATGCCGCGACTCCTCGTTCCACGAAGTCAGAAGATGCAGAGACAGAAGGCGCACCCGGCAACAGCGGGCGCTTGATGAGAATCGGAGAAACTGGGGTGCGCAGGCCCTTGTAGCACTCGAGCGATTGCTCGCGTTCGGGCAAGGGTTCGGCCGGTGGCTGCCAGGGGATGAAGCCGCGCGCTGGATCGAACACGCTGATCTCGCCCGTCTCGGGATCGACGGCATTGAGCAGCAACCAACCACCACCCACCAGTTCCTGCAGTGCCGGCTGTCTGCCATAGATCTGCGCCAACACCTCGGTCTTGGCTTCCACGATCACCTGCAGACGCATCGCTTCGTGAATCTCCACCGTCTGCAGCGGCAGACCGGTGCGCAGATCGCTGCCCGCTCCTTCCATCACGGCACAAAGGCCGGTGACGTTGTGCGGAATCTTGGTGCCACAACCGAAGCGTTCGTTGTCGACGGTCGAGAAGTAGTACTCGAGATTGATGCCCGCCCCTACCGGCCCTGCCGTGAGCAGGATGTTTTCGACGATCGCGCCGGTGGGGTCCTGCGTGGCGTCGTAGGAAATCAGGAAGAGACGGCGATCGAAGAACACTCCTTGTGTCAGATGACGCCGTCCGATCACCGCTGCGGCATTGGTGGCGTGACCGTATTCGGGACGTGCCTGACTCGGATCCTGCGACCGCAGGGTGACGTGACGGAAGGCTGCTTCGCGTGTCGTCTGCGGTGCACTGAAGAAGCGACGACAACGCTCGTGTGCGCCGCTGCGTTGCGCGCGCTCGATGTCGGCGCGACGTGCTTCGTACTGCGCGCGGAAAGATGAAGGAATCAGATCGGTGTCGTACCAGGTGATGGCATCGCTGCAGGTGTCGTGCTGCATGCCGATGAACCAGGTGTCATCGGGAATATGGATGCCGTCCTTCTCGGCGAGCAGCGCCCGTACCTTGGGATGGTTCGCCATCGCCGCGAAGGCGCGCGCATTCGCCCCACCCTGCCGACCACCACAGGCACCGCAGTCGTAAGCGGACTTGTGCGGGTTGTTCTGCGTGGTGGACCCGTGGCCACATAGCCCCACGATCGGTGCGAAGTTGCGGGTAAGACCGAGCGCGCGCAGCAAGGTGGCGACACGGCCGCGTTGTTCATCCAAGGTGAAGCCAAGCTGTAGGCCTTCGGTATCGACGTTGGTCGCCTCCGCCACTTCTTCGTGCGTGAGCGTGATATCCGTTTCCACCGGCGGCACCAACCAGCGTTTGAAGGACTGCGTGAGTTTCGCATGCACGCCCGGCACCAGGCTGTGCAGCAGCAACATCACGAGGACGAAGGGCGCACCGATGACCGACAGTACCCAACCCCAGAGCGGTGAGAGACGCAGGCGCTGATGTACGAGCTGCGTCCACTGCTGCAAACGCTGCAAGCCGCTGCGGTGTTTCTGCAGCACTTGTTCCTGCCCCTTGCGCGCCAGCTCTACCACCTTGTGCGCGGGCGTGACCACCACCGGACAGAGCGGTGTGCTGTGCTTGGCATCGAGGCCCTGAAAGCGCATGGGCACGCCGAAGAAACCGGCAACGCCAAGCGTTTCGATGCGCGGATTCAACTCCTCGAGATGACGACGGAAACTTTCTTCGCGCTCGTCCATGCACATGACGAGTTGCATATCGGGACGCCAGCCGCGATCGAGCCAACCGCCGCGCTTGGCATTGGCTGCGAGTGCGGCGAGTACTTCGTCACGATAGTGTCGTTCGAAGGCCATGAGCCAGACGCGTCCGCGGTCGGAGGGCGTGAAGGCATCGAGCAGATGCAGTACTTCATGCAGTTGCGTTGCAGAAAGCGTTCTTACGTCGGCGGCACCGAGTCCGAGTTGCTGACACACGCAGAAAAGTCGCCACAGTCTGCCCATCGACAGCGCGGTGTATTCGACATTGCCCGCAGCCTGCTTCCAGGTTTCCACGTCGAGCGCGAGCTTGGCCCACGCCTGGTGTGGTGGCAGTCGTCCGGTGGTCTGGATCGTCAGCACTTCCGTTGCGCGCGCCAGATGTTCGGGTAACACACCGCGCTGCCACAGCGTGCGCACGTAGAGTTCGGCGGGATTCAGATGGAAGTGCGACAGCAGGGCAGCGTAGTTGCCGGCGCAATGCCAGAACTCGCGGCAGTATTTGTCGAGCAGGAGTTTGTCGAGACAGAGCCTTACCGCGAGGAAGTCTTCGAGACGCGGCGCGCCGGGATTCTGCGTGCGGTACTCCGGATGATGCTGGCGCCAGTTGATGAGGCCGGCCCAGCCCGGCAATTCCAATGCCAGACGTTCCAGATAGTGATTCCAGTGCTGTTCCTTGATGCCGAGCGAACGCAACAGCACTTCGAGTGCATCCCAGCTATCGTCGGGCAACCTGCGGATGAACTCGCTGCCGCCTTCCAGTTCCGCCAGCATGAGCTGTGGGTCGTGCGCGCAGAGTCTGCGCCAGGCCTGATAGAGCCCCGGCGTTTGTGCATCGGCGATGTGCCAGGTGGCGAGGCCTTCGTCGAGCAAGGAGCCACCGAAGCGAATCAGCTGCGGCCGCACTTCGTCGAGCAGATCGACACCCGAGAGCTGCAACAGCAGATTGCGCAAGGTCCAATCCTTGCCGACGCGATTGAAGGTGGCGGCCACCTCTTCCTGCAGACGCTGCTGCAGTTGTGGTGTGAGTACGGCATTGGGACGCTCGCCGTTGTCAGTGGGTTCGGCATAGTCCTCCGCATGAGGAATCGCCGTGGGCACCTTGAGCACTGAAAGGAGCGCATCCCAAAGTGCCTGCAAGTCCGCCGCGCTGAGATTCACTCCCTCTTGCGCCAGATCTGCATGCGCGAGACGCCACTGCACCTGTGCGGCACTGAGCTCGGGTTGGTCGTGCAGTAGAGCCCAGCGATAGAGCTCACCACGTTTCACCTGCCGCGACGCGAAGGAGAACAACACGGTTTCGGCTTGCAGATCCTTTTCCGCTGCGAACACTGCCGCGAGGTCGGCATCGGTGATGCGACCACGCTTGTAGTAGTCGCGATGCATGGATTCGGGGAGAAAACCGCTGATGCCCGTGAGCGCTTCGAACTCGCGCAGCGCCTGGAAGAACGGCAGATGCTGCAGACCGTGGATGGTGTTGTGGTGAACGAAGTCGAGGATCGGGCCCTGTCCCGGCAGCACGTGCTCGAGATGGGCAATGGTCTTGCGCAGGATGTCCTGGGGCGTCGCTATGGTTTCGGCACTGCTCATGCTGGGAACTCCTGGCTCACTGCAGGCGAGCACTGATCTCTGTGTTCAGTCGGTCCACCGTCGCTGCCGAAAGGTCGATCAGCGCAGTGGGGACGAGGCCAAAGAGAAGGATCAAACCGACGAGCACGCCGGCCGCCACCAACTCGCGGTTGTTCAGGTCAGGCAGGGTTTGCAGGCGCGGCAGAAGCGGCCCGGTGAAGAGTTGTCCGATGGTGCGCAAGGCATAGGCCGCACCGACCAGGATGCCGGCGGTGAAGAGCGCCATCCACGCGCCCCACTGCTGGAAGCCGCCGACCATCGTATGCAGTTCCGCCACGAAACTGACCGAGCCCGGCAAGCCCATGGCGGCCAACAGCGTCAGCGTCATCAGGAAGGCGAAGCGCGGCATCACTCGCACGAGCGAGGCATAGTCGCGCACGTCACGCGTATGCGTGCGCTCATAGAGCAGCCCCACCAGCAGGAATAGGGCGGCAGCAATGAGCCCATGCGCCGTCATCTGCAGCACGGCGCCGGAGATGCCGGTGAGATTGAGCGTGGCGATGCCGAGGAGAACCACACTCATGTGGCTCACCGAAGAATAGGCCACCATGGCCTTGAGATCGGTCTGCCGCCACGCCAAGAGCGCGCCATAGAGAAGCCCGAAGAGCGCGAGGAAGATCAGCACCGGCTGCAGCAGCTGCGCCGCTTCCGGCAGCATCACCACGACGCGGATCAGGCCATAGGCGCCCATCTTGAGCAGGATGCCCGACAGCAGGATCGAAATCGGGCTCGGCGCTTCCACGTGCGCCAGCGGCAGCCAGCCGTGCAGCGGAAACACCGGCATCTTCACACCGAAGCCGAGCAGGAAACCGAGCAGGACCAGGATCTGTTCGTGGCGCGGCATGCCCTGCGCGGCGAGATGCATGTCGGCCATCAGCGAGCCGCCGGTCTCGAAGTTGTAATGGCTGAGCGCGAGCAAGCTGATGAGCATGAAGATCGAACCGCCCATCGTGTACAGCACGAAGCTGAGGCTCGCCGCATGACGCCGCGCCCCGCCCCAGCGGTCGATGAGGAAGTAGAGCGGAATCAGCGTCACTTCCCAGAAGATGTAGAAGAGCGTCCAGTCCTGCGCGAGGAACACGCCCAACATGCCGAATTCCAGGAGCAGCACGCAGATGTGATAGCCCTTGACGCTGTTCTTGAAGTTGGTGGAAGCGAGCAGCGCGATCATCGTCAGCAGCGCCGCCAGCACCACCATCGGTAGCGAGAGTCCGTCGACACCCAAGGCATAGGCACTGCCGAGTGCGGGGTTGAGGGCGATGTATTCGCTGAACTGGAGGGCATCGCTGCTCTCGTCGAAGCCCGCCAGAAGCGCGAGCGCCACGAGCAGCGTCAGGAAGACGACACCTTGTGCAAGGTGCCGAATGAGGCCCGCTCGCAGACCTGGCGTCAGCGCCAAAACGGCAGCGCCCAGTGCCGGTGTCCACAGCAGCAGACTGAGTATTCCCATGGGGATGACGGCCTATCGATTTCGTTGGTCGAATCAGTTCCCTCCGAGCGAGGGATGAGATAGCCGTCGAATTTATGCAAAGGTTTGTTTCGTTTCCCCTTTGGTTGTGAAAGGATTGTCCTATCAATTTTTCGTAAAATTTTTCGCCGCTCAGCTGCCCCGTTTTGTGCACCAGTGCTGCTTTCTGCGCATCCACAATGAATTTTCTGGATGAATCGTGGTCTGTCCCTTAGGCCCTGCTGACTTCCTGTGTTTTTGCCAAGGAGGCACGCTCGGTCATGACAGAAATTCGCCGCCCCACTGGAGGCAGGTCCACACCCTCGCGCAGTAGCAGTAACAGTGAACGCTGGTTCTTCGCGGCCTTCCTTCTCTCTCTTGCCGTACTCACCTTTCTCGGGGGCGCCCTTCTCACCATTGCCGACATCACTCCCGGGCCGCAGATCCGCCGCGCCTATGAGGGCGGCAAGGCGCTTTACGCCAAGACGCAGGCGCAGGACGTCTATGCCTCGGATCTCTGGGTCACGGCACGCGATGATTCGCGTGGTGTGGTGAGCAACGACTCCTTTCAGATCAGCCCCGGCGCCACGCTCTACACCTCGAGTCATGATTCCGCCGCCTATCTCATCTCCAGTTCCGGCGACGTGCTGCACGCCTGGCGCCGGCCTTTCAGCGAGATCTGGCACGAAGGGGCCGCGGTGAAGCAGCCGCAGCCGGATGTCTTCGTCTACATGCGTCGCGCCAAGCTCATGCCCGATGGTGGGCTGCTCGCCATCTATGAAGGCGCTGGCGACACGCCCTATGGCTACGGCATGGTCAAGCTCGATCGCGATTCCAACGTCGAATGGAGTTATCTCGAACACACGCATCACGATTTCGACGTCGCGCCCGACGGCACCATCTATGTGCTGACCCACGACATCGTCGACGAACCGCGACCGGAACTCGACCATCTCGCCACTCCGCGCATGGAAGACTATCTGGCGATCCTCTCGCCCGATGGCGAAGAGCTGCGCAAGATCCCGCTCCTTCCGACCGTCGAAAAAACACCCTATCGCCAGCTTTTCTACACGGTGTCGTCATGGTCGCTCGCCGATCCGCTGCATACGAATGCCGTACACGTGATCACCGAAGAGGAAGCACGGGTGTTCGCGCCAGGTGCAGCTGGACAGGTGCTGCTCTCCTTCCGTGAGCTCAATGCCCTCGGGGTACTCGATCTCGACTCGGAAAAACTGAGCTGGGCGGCGAAGGGATATTGGACCGGTCAGCACGATCCACAGATTCTGGCGAACGGCAACCTGCTGCTCTTCGACAACAATGGGCACTTCGATTGGGACGAAGGCGCCTCGCGTGTGGTGGAGTTCGATCCGCTCACGATGAACATCGCCTGGCAATACACCGGCACGAAAGCCGCGCCGCTGCACAGTCCCATCCGCTCCGAAGTACAACGTCTTCCCAACGGCAACACCCTGATCACCGAATCGGGTGCCGGCCGCATCATCGAAGTCACTCCCGCCAACGAAATCGTGTGGGAATTCGTGAACCCCGTGCGCGGCGGCGCGCAGGGCAAACGCATTCCCATCGTCTGCAATGCACAGCGCGTGTCGCCCGCTTTCGTCGCCGCTGCGCTCGGCCTCAGCACCGAGAGCTGAGACCTCGGGAATCAACCAAGGAGGTAGAAGTATGAAAAAGTCGATGACGCTATTGATCCTTTGCGCCCTGCCCTTCGCAGCGCAGGCCTATGTGGGACCTGGTGCCGGATTGAGTCTGCTGGGCGCGCTATGGGCGCTCGTCCTCGCACTCGGCACGGCACTCGTCTTCGTCGTGGCCTGGCCGATTCGACGCCTGCTGCGCAAACGCAATCAGGAAGTGCTCTCCACCGATGACATCGACATCGAAGCCGACGAAGCCGAAGCGCTACTGAGAGAGAAGGCAGACAGCCGGCGTTCGCAGCAGTGAATCTTGGTTTGTTCGACCTGCCCGCGCCGTTTTTCGGCTGGATCGATGCACAACTGACGCGGGTGTTGCCACTGCCGTTGAGCCTGGCGCTCTGGGCGGTGGGCGCCGCCATTCTCAGCATGGAACTCTACCGCCTCACTTCGCCGCAGGCGCGGCTCGGTGCGGTGAAAGACGAAGTGCAACGATTGCAGCAAAACCTCAACACTTTCGATGGCCCCTTCGAACAAGCGTGGCCTCTGTTGTCGCGCTTGTTGAAGCTGTCGTTCAAGCGTGTGGGCATGGTCACTCCCGCCACCCTGCTTTCAGCCTATCCGGTCATTGCCCTGCTGCTGTGGATGAACAACACCTACAGCCACCGCTTTCCCGGCGATGACGAAGTGGTGGTCGTGGAAGTGGCGCCCCCCTTTGCGGGCCAACTGCAAAGCGGCTCACCACCGCACCTGCGGCTCTGGCAGGAAGGCGGTGAGTTCGAATGGGAACAAGTGCTGATGGCGCCCATCCCCGAATTGCAAAAGCGTGGCTGGTGGCACAGTTTGAGCGCGAACCCTGCCGGATACTTGCCCGCGTCCGCGCCGCTGGACTCCGTAGCGCTCGCCCTGCCCCGCCGCGAATTCATCCACGCCGGTCCCGACTGGCTGCGCGGCTGGCAGAGCATCGTCATCGTGGTGTTGCTCATTGCGGCGTTGAGCTACAAGACCTGGCGCAAGATTCAATGAGGTACTGAGCGAGCATGACCGCGACAGTCAGCAGGAAGCAACCCTTGGCCGTACCGTTCTGGATCGACTGGTTGAGTGCTGCGCAGGAACGCAATCCCAAACTCTGGATCAAGCTGGGCAATCTCGAAAGCCGACTGCTACGCGAGCGCCTGGAAGCGGTACCGATCGAAAAACCCATCTACGTGGCAGGCCTCGCCCGCTCGGGCAGCACCATACTGTTGGAACTGCTCGCACGTCATCCCGAGCTTTGCAGTCATCGTTATCGCGACTTTCCACCGATGTTCACCCCCTGGTGGTGGAATTGGTTCGTCGATCGCGCCGGCGCAGAGGCCGATGCCCCGGCCGAACGTGCGCATGGCGATGGCATCGCCGTCACGCAGGAAAGTCCGGAAGCCTTCGAAGAAGTGCTGTGGATGGCCTTCTTCGAACACCTGCACGATCCCCTGCGCAACAACGTGCTCGGCATGGACACCGACCATCCTGCGTTCGAACGGTTCTACCGTGACCACATGCGCAAGCTGCTGCTGTTGCGCGGCGGCAAACGCTATCTTTCGAAGGCCAATTACAACCTCACGCGGCTGGGTTATCTGTTGAAGCTCTTCCCCGACGCGCGCTTCATCGTACCGATCCGCAATCCCGCCTGGCACATCGCCTCTCTCATGCGCCAGCACCGCCATTTCTGTCGCGAGCACCTGCGCGACGTGCGGCTGCTGCGGCACATGTGTCGTGCCGGGCACTATGAGTTCGGTCTGGAGCGCAGACCCGTCAACGTCGGTGACGATGAAGTGATGCAACTGATCCAGGAATATTGGTCGAAGGGTGAAGAGGTACAGGGTTGGAGTCTGTACTGGCAGTCGATCTATGGCCACCTGGCACAGCAGCTCGAAGCAGATACCGCGCTGCGTGCCGCCACCCGCGTATTGGACTTCGATACGCTGTGCAAGGAGCCACTGCAGCAGGCGCGTGCCTTGGCCACACACTGCGCGTTGCCCACCGAGGACTATGATCTCGGCGCCGCGGCGGCTACCTTGATCCGTCATCCGAACTATTACGAACCGTCCTTCACACCAGACGAGCGCGCCTTCATCGAAGCCACGACCTCCTCGGTGCATCAACGCTTGCTACGTTTCTCCGCTTGAGGCAATTTGCCATCACGCGCTCCGCCATCGGCGTAAAATTCGCGTACGCTATGGCGTCGACCGAAATCGCAAGGCGATCCCGACGGTCTTGAGCTCCGACCTTTCATTCAACACAGAAGGCAGAACCAACGTGAAAAACAATTTCAAAAACCGCTTGCGCCGCTCCACTCTGTGCCTTGGCATCGCCGCCACGCTTGGACTCATTCCGTTTGCAGCCCAGGCGCATTTCCGTCTCGACTACCCGCCGTCCTGGATCGAAGAGGACGAACGTGGGGATCCCCAGAAAATGGCGCCCTGTGGCGGCACCGTGGCCGATGGTGGCACGCGCACCGGTGCGGTCACCGAAGTGCAAGGCGGCTCCGAAATCCGATTGGCCATCACCGAAACCATCTACCATCCCGGTCACTATCGCGTCGCACTCGCGCGTCGCATCAACCTGCTGCCGGCCGACCCGCCGGCGGTGATGAAGGAAACCGAGAACGGCCCGCGCTCCGACTACGCCCCGGTCGATCCCGATCCCAAACCTCCGGTGTTGCTCGACGGTCTCTGGGCCAACCAGGAACGCCGTACGGGTCCGCTGGAAACCATGATCCGCATCCCCAACATCGACTGCGAAGGCTGCTTCCTGCAGATCATCCAGTTCATGGAAGAGCACCCCGGCGTACGTGAAGGCGGCTTCTCCTACCACCACTGCGCCGTGCTCAACATCAAAGCGGATGCTTCGAAACCCTTGGATGAGGGTTGGTAAGCCTTTCCGTTCCGGAAGACCGTTCTCAAACAAGAAGCCGCGTATCACCCCGATACGCGGCTTTGTTTTTTGCGGTTTGAACTAGCCTGCCCCCAGTCCACCAATACCAGACCTCACACTTCCCGGCCCTCACTTCATTCATACCGCAGCGCCAACACCGGCTTCGCACTCGCTGCCTTGGCTGCGGTGCCAGCCACCGTCACCCACGCAATACAAAGGGCTATCGCGCCACTGCCAATGAAGATGAGCGGTGTGAGATCGATGCGATAAACGAAGTTCTCCAGCCAACGCTGCATGGCGAAGTAAGCGATCGGCCAGGCGATGAGATTGGCAAGCAGCACGAGACGGCTGAAATCGTTGGTGAGCAGCAAGACGATGCTCCACACGCTGCTGCCCATCACCTTGCGTACGCCGATTTCCTTCGTGCGACGTTCGGCGTTGTAGCTGGCGAGGCCGAAGAGCCCGAAGCAGGCAACGGCGATCGCGATGGTGGAAAAGATGGAAAGCAACTGGAGCTGCCGCGTGTCGGCGAGATAGAGCGCGGCATGATCTTCTCTGAGGAAATGGCGATTGACAGGCTGGTCTGGATTGAAGGCGCGCCAAGTAGCATCGATGTGGGCAAGCGCTTCATCGACTCGAGCGAGATCGATGCGAATCGCGGCATCGCGGATGGCCTGAGTTTCCTGCGGCACCTGCGGGGGCGAAAGCACGAAGATCAGTGGACGTTCGCCGAGGCGCAGCGTCTCGAAATGGAGCGCGGAGGTCACACCCAGAACCGTGCCGGAAAAACCGGTGCCGACGAAATCGAGCGTCGTATCGACCGCAGTTTCCGGCGCCAGGCCCAGGGCACTCGCAGCCGAGCTGTTGAGCACGAAAACGAGCGAATCGCTGCTGTCGAAGGCCCTGCCATCCAACTCCGGTGAAAAGCCACGCCCCTGCACGAACTCGATGCCATAGGTTTCGAAGAAGTCGAAGTCGACCAACATGAACTGCACGCGCGTTTCCAGGCTCGAGCCGCGCACCTTGAGTGGCATCTGATTGTCGTTGAAGCCGAACGGCAGATAGTGCGAGGCCGTCGCACCTTCTATTGCAGGATGGTTCAACAACTCGGCCTTGAGCGCGGGCCACTGTTGCCCAAAGCCGCGAAATTCGGGTGAGCGTAGGATGACGATCTCATCCTTGTCGAAGCCAAGATCAAAGTTTGCGATGAACGAGCGCTGCGCCTGCATCACCAGCGTGGCCACCACCAAGGTGATGGCGATGGCGAACTGAGATACGACCAGCGCATTACGCATACGTTGGCCACTGTGATCGAGCGCGCCCCGCAGAACCTTTGCAGGCTTCTCAGTACCGAGGAACAAGGAGGACCACAGCCCCGCCATCACACTCAAGGTGGTCAACAACAGCGCGAGCACCAACAGAAATTCGGCGTCGAGCAGGCGCACACCCGTGGGTGGCGTGGGTGGAATGCCGGTGAAGGTGCTGAAACTTGGCAACGATAGCTCCATCAGCGCGATGGCACCGAGCAATGCCACCGATACCGTCATGCCGGCTTCGAGCAGGAACTGCGCAAGGAGCTGCGCGCGCGTGGCACTGATGGCCTTACGCATGCCCATTTCCTTGCTGCGGCGTATCGCCCGTGCGGTGGCGATCGCCATGAAGTTGATGCAGGCAATCACCAGGATGGAGAAGGCGATGAGCACCAGGTTGCGCAAGGTGCGGGCATCTCCGAGCGGCTTCCATTCTTCGTCACGCATCGAGTACAGATGAATGTCGCGGATCGGCATCAGCCGCAATTCGGAGTTCTGCGCCGCCGCGGCACCGATGTGACGTTCGAGAAAAGCTGGCAGCTGCTGTTGCAGGAACGCCGCATCATCGGGTGAACGCAACAGCAGATACGAATGGAAGTCCGTGCCACTGGACCAGTTCTGCAGGAAGTTGGGGCCGAAACCAACCACCAGCGTGCTGAGCGCAATCACACCACTCAGATCGAGATGGGTATTGGCAGGCAGATCGGCGATCACACCGGTAACCTGCACATCGGTCTGCCGCGAGAGCCGCAGCGTACGTCCCACTGCATCCGTGGTACCAAAGTATTTACGCGCCAAGCTTTCCGTGAGCACGATCGAGGCCGGCGCTGCCAAGGCAGTATTGGGATCACCTGCCAGCCATTCGAAGTCGAACAGGTTGAACAGCTCGGGATCGGCGAAGCGCACACTCGGTTCTTCGAAGCCACGCTCGTCGGTTTCGAGAAAGAGACTGCCGCCGAAGATGCGTGCCACCGCTTCCACCTGCTCCGGGAAATCTTCCTTCAGCGCCGGCGCCACCGGCGCATTGGCCTGCGCCGGCACGCGCGCGCGGGCGCCTTCGAAGGGATGGTATTCACGCGACACCCGATGGAGCTGCTCGCCATTGGCCCATCCTGTGTCGTAACTCGATTCGAAACGCACATAGAGCAGGATCAGGAGGCAACATGCCAGGCCGATGCTCAGCCCGAGGATGTTGATGGCGGAGTACAACAAGCTGCCAACGAGATGGCGTACCGCGAACTTGAGATGTTGAACCAGCATGGATCCTCCCTCGTAGTGGCAACCCGGTCTTGTTGTTCTTGTTCTATGTGCCGTGCATCAAAGCCGCGAACCCAACAGGTTCTCGCTCAGAATGCGCCCATCGAGCATGTTGACGATGCGCTGCGCGTATTCGGCATGCTGCTGGCTGTGCGTCACCATGATCACGGTGGTGCCTTCATGATTGAGTTGGGTGAGTAGATCCATCACTTCCTCACCGTTGCGCGAATCCAGGTTACCGGTGGGTTCGTCGGCGAGGATCATGGCGGGACGACCGACTATCGCGCGTGCCACTGCGACGCGTTGTTGCTGACCACCGGAAAGTTGCTGCGGCATGTGAGCACGTCGCGTGTAGAGGCCCACCTTTTCCAGCATGGCATCGACGCGTTCGCGACGTTCCTTGGCCGGTACCTTCTGATAGAGCAGCGGCAGTTCGACGTTGTCGAACACCGAGAGTTCGTCGATCAGGTTGAAGCTCTGGAATATGAAGCCGATGTTGTGCTTGCGTAACTGCGCCAGCTTGCGCTCACCGTAGGTGGACACTTCTTCGCCGAGAAACCAGTACCGACCGCCGTCGAGGTTGTCGAGCAGGCCGATGAGGTTGAGCAGTGTCGACTTGCCGCCGCCCGAAGGGCCCATGATGGACAAGAACTCACCGCGCGTGATGTCGATGCTGACGTCGTCGAGGGCGGTGGTTTCGATTTCCTCGGTGCGAAAGGCCTTGCGCACCTTCTGCAACGACAGCATGGGCCGCTCCGTTCCCTCCGCCCTCAGGGCTTCTGCCGTCATGCGTGCATCGTCTCTCATGATGTGTACCTTTTGGTCTTCTTATGATGCTCAGTCGTTGAACTCGATGCGCTGCATCGTGGCGAAGGCGGCATATTCCGACACTATCACGGACTCGCCCGCCTCCAGCCCGCTCAACACTTCGAAGTATTCCGGATTGCGACGGCCGAGGCTGATGTCACGCTTGTACGCGTACTTGCCGCTGGAGTCGAGTACGAAGGCCCAATTGCCGCCCGTATCCTGGAAGAAGCCCCCTCTTGGCAGCAGCAGCGCCGAGCCGGCATCGCCCAATTGCATGCGGATCTGCAGAGTCTGACCACGGCGCACTTCGGGCGGCACCTCGCCGCTGAATTCCATGTCCACTTCGAACTGGCCATTGACCACCTGTGGATAGACGCGCGCGACACGCAGCGGATAAGTCTTCCCTGCCAGCGTGAACTCTCCGAGCAGACCTTCGCGGGTGCGGGTAACGTAGAACTCGTCCACCAGCGCGGACAGTTTGTAATCGTCGACGTCGTCGATCTGACCCAGGGTTTCACCGCGCTGTTTGGATTGGCCGAGCTCGACGTTGAAGGAACTGAGCTGTCCCGAGATCGGTGCAGTGATGATCAGCGCGTCGAGATTCTTGCGTGCGATCTCGAGGTTTTGCTGCAACTGCGCCACGCCCTCTTCCAGCGAAGCGATCTGCGCCATGCGCATGGATTCATCCTGCTGCTGACTTTCGATCGTCACTGCGCGGCGCTGGCGGTAATAGGCCAGTTCGTCCTTGGCATCCTGATAGGTGGCCTGGGACACCATGCCACGAGCGAAGAGTTCTTCCTGGCGTGTGGTGAGACGTTCCAATCGCTGAATCTGATAGTCGATCTCGACCAGATCGCGCTTGAGCGAGAGTCGGTTCTGTTCCATCGCCAAACGCGTGTTGCGCAGGTTGTTGAGCTGTTCGCTCACCTGCGCCTCGCGCGAGATCACGTCGAGCTGCAACGCGGTGTTGCTCAGTTCCAAGAGTGGCTGTCCCGCCTGGACGTGCTGGCCGTTCTTCACGAAGATCGTTTCGACACGACCGCCTTCGACGGCATCGAGGAACACGGAGGTGAGCGGTGTCACCGTGCCGCGCACGGGAATGAAGTCCTCGAAGTTGCCGGCGGTGACGGTGGCGATGCTGAGGCGGGTGCGATCGACGCGAAAGGTCGGTATGGACGCATCGGTGAGCGCGCCGCGCGCGAACCAGGCCAGCGTCAACCCAAGCACGGCGGTAAAACCGAGCTTGATGAAGAGCGGTCTACGGTTCTTTTCGATCCTGCGATCCATTCCCATGGCGAGCCTGCATTGTTTGTTTCGAGAAGGCTTGGGTAGAACCGAGCAAGAAGTGATCCAAAGGAGCAATCAACGAAGATTCAAACACTTGCAAGCGAACAGGGCACGATCGGCCGGCGTCTGCGTTCGCGGACAGACAGTGATGTGTCCGTAATCGGACACACCTCTCGCACCGCGCTCGGCACCAAGGTAAAGTGCGGCGCTTCCAACTGCCATGAGCCCTACCATGACTGCGCCCTGTCCTTTCGCGATCCGTGTCGATGATCTGCGTGGCCCCGAAATCGCTGCACTTCTGCAGGAACATCTGAACGACATGTATGCGACTTCGCCCGCGGAAAGCGTGCATGCGCTGGATCTCGATCGCTTGCGTCATCCCAGCATCACCTTCTGGACCGTGTGGGACGGTGCGACGCTCGCCGGCTGTGGCGCCTTGAAGGAAATCGACGCCAAGCTCGCGGAAATCAAATCGATGCGCACCGCGCACAGCCATCGTCGCCGCGGGGTGGCACGCCATCTCCTGCACCATATGTTGAACGTCGCGCGCGAGCGTGGTTATGAACGCTTGAGTCTGGAAACCGGCTCGCCCGAGTATTTCGCTCCCGCCCGCACCCTCTACGAAAGCATGGGCTTCACCTACTGCGGTCCCTTTGCCGACTACGTGGAAGATCCCTACAGCCAGTTCATGACCATCCGGTTGTAACGTAAGCGAACACGCTTTACCTCGCCCCCACGCCTTGGTGTACGATTCCGCGCACTTTCCTGCGCGGAGCGCCGCATGTCCCTTACACCGGGTCACATCCTGGTCATCGACGATGACCCCGACGTTCTCACCGCAGCCAACCTGCTGCTCAAGCGTCGCTTCAGTCGCGTGGTGACCGAAACCCGCCTCGAACAACTGCCGAGGTTGTTGCAGGAACAAGGCTGGGACCTCGTGTTGCTCGACATGAACTTCGCGCTCGGCGCAAACGATGGGTCGGAAGGTCTGTACTGGTTGGAACAGATCACGCGCCTGCAACCGAGTGCGGCCGTGATCCTGATGACGGCCTACGGCGCAGTGGAGACTGCGGTGAAAGCAATGAAGCACGGCGCCGCCGACTTCATCCTCAAGCCCTGGCACAACGAGCGCCTCCTCACCACCATCACCAACACCCTGCGGCTACGCGCCAGCGAGCAGGCCATCGGTCACCTGCGCGCACGCAGTCGTGAACTCGGCAACAGTGGTTCGGCACCAGGTCTGATCGGCACCTCACCAGCGATGCAGGCGGTCTATCGCTACATCGAACGTGCCGGGCCCACCGATGCCAACGTGTTGCTGCAAGGCGAGAACGGTACGGGCAAGGAACTGGTCGCGCGCGCCCTGCATCAAGCCTCGCAACGCGCGGAAGAGGTGTTCGTCAGTGTGGATCTGGGCGCGGTCAACGAACAGCTGTTCGAGAGCGAACTCTTCGGCCACAGGAAGGGCGCCTTCACCGGCGCAGTGGCCGATCGCTGTGGCCGTTTGCAGGCGGCGCATGGCGGCACGCTGTTTCTCGATGAAGTCGCGAATCTGCCATTGAGTCTGCAGAGCAAGCTGCTCAGTGTGCTGGAACAGCGCGTGGTATTCCCGGTGGGCAGCAATACTCCCGTGCCGATCGACGTGCGGGTGATCAGCGCCACCAATGCCTCGCTGCCGCAACTGGTGCGCGAAGGCCGTTTTCGCGAAGACCTGCTCTATCGCTTGCACACCGTCGAGATCACCTTGCCGCCGCTGCGCGAACGGCGCAGCGACATTCCCCTACTCCTCGAGCACTACGTGGCGCACTACTGCCACAAGTACAAATTCCCCGCGAAGAAGATCGACGATGCCGTGACGCAGGCCCTGATGAACTACCGTTGGCCGGGCAACGTGCGCGAACTGCGGCATGCGGTGGAACGTGCCGTCATCATGAGTGGCGACGACAAGCTGAGCTTGCAGGAACTGTTGCCCGGCGGCACCACGGCTCGTGATGCACTGCAACGGGAAACTGGTGAACTGCAGACGCTGGATCTGGAAAGTCTCGAGCGGCAGGCCATCGTCGCTGCGCTGAAGCGTCACGACGGCAACGTCAGTCAGGCGGCGCGCAGTCTCGGCATCACACGAACCTCACTCTACCGGCGCATGGAAAAACATGGGCTTTAAACTCAAGGCCGCGCTGCAGCTCGCGGGACTGTCACTGACGACGCTGCTGCTCGGCTGGGTGGTGTGGCATACCGACTATCGCGCCACACCGATAGCGTTGACGCTGCTGTTGTGTGCACAAGTCGCCGTGCTCTGGCGCACGCTCACCACCACCAATCGCGAACTCACGCGTTTCCTCGACGCGATCAGCCACAACGACTTCACACAGAGTTTCAAACCTGTCGCGGGTGATGGCGGCTTTCGTGAACTGGGTCAGGCCTTCGAAGCCATCATCGAACGTTTTCGCCAGGCGCGCAGCGACAAGGAACTGCAAGCGGCTTATCTGAGTGCGTTCATCGAACGTCTGCCCACGGCAGTGTTGGCAGTCGGCACGGACGGCCGCGTTCTCCACAGCAATTCAAAGTTGCAGGAGCTATTGCGACTACCGGCGCCGCCCCCGAGCCTGGCGCAGATCCACCAACACCATCCGCAACTCGCCGAAGCCTTGGAGCAATTGCAGGCGGGGCAAAGTGTGACTCTGCAACTCAAGACCGCGGGGGACACCCGCAACCTCAAGATCGCGTGCACGGTGCTGCGTACACGCGGCCTGCAGCAGAAGTTGCTCACCTTGCACAACATCCAGCAGGAACTCGATGCGCAGGAGCTGCAGGCCTGGCAGAACCTGATTCGTGTGATGGCGCACGAGATCATGAATTCGATCACGCCCATCACCTCACTGGCGGATACCGCGAGTCGGTGTCTCGAGGATAGCCGCGCCCTGCCCACGACGCGCAGCGATCCGCAACTGCATGCCTTGCTCGACGACGTCGGCAGTGCACTCGAGACCATCGGTGCGCGCAGTCAGGCCTTGCTGCGTTTCGTCGACAGCTATCGCCGCCTTTCGCGTTTGCCCACGCCGATGCCGCAAACCTTCCGTATGCAACAGCTCTTCACGCGCGTGCATCAGTTGGTGGAACGGCAGTTGGGCGACGTGCAGTTCAGCGTGGAATGTGAACCACCGCCATTGGAACTGCGGGTGGATCAGGAGCAGCTGGAACAGGCGCTGTTGAACCTGCTCAACAATGCGCTCTATGCCGTGGCGGGTCAGGCAGAGGCGCGCATCTCCCTGCGCGCCTGGCAACAGAGCGGACGCGTGCACCTGCGGGTGGAAGACAACGGCTGCGGCATGACGCCGGAACAATTGGAAAAGATCTTCGTGCCCTTCTTCACCACCAAGCGCGGCGGCAATGGCATAGGCATGAGCATCGTGCGCCAGATCGTGCACCTCAATGGCGGTCGCATCGAGGTGCAGTCGAATCCGGGTAAAGGAACGAGTGTGCTGCTGAGTTTCTGAATCAATGACGCGTGATCTTCATCACCGTCATGCGCGAGGCGCCGGAGACGTAGATGGAGCCGTCGTTTTCGACCCCCAAGCCATGCGCGCGGTCGGCGGAAATGCTGTGGAGCAGCTTGCCGTTCTTGTCGAGCACGTTGACGACACCGGCGTTGACGTCGCTGACGTAGACGGTGTCGTCCGGCAAGACGACGATGCCGCCGCGTGAGGGATAGGGCCAGGACTCGATGAAGTTGCCATCGGGATCGAACACCGAGACGCGCGCGTTGTCGCTGTCGTTGACCAAGATGCGGCCCTGTGAATCGAGCGCCACACCGTGCGGCACCTGCAGTTGGCCAGGTTCGCTCCCCTTGCCCTTGCCGATGCTGCGCACGTAGCGACCATCCGAGGTGAAGTGCACGATGCGCGCGTTCTGATAACCATCGGAAACATAGATGTCGCCGTTGCGCGCGACGGTGACGTGATTGACCTGGTTGAAACGTTCGGGATCATCGTTGGTGGCGGCGGCTTCACCCGGCTTGCCCAGGGTCAGCAACACCTGGCCATCGGGGCTCAGTTTGTAGATGGCGTGATCGGTGGAATCGCTGACCCAGTAATAGCCCTCGGCATCGATGGTGAGACTGTGGGCCGTATCGAACAGTCCGTCTTCACCCCAGGCGCGCACGAAGGTGCCGTCGCTCTTGAACATGCGGAAGTACGGCGCGGTGCGTACGAGCACGACGACGTTGCCCTTGCCATCGGGAGCAATCCATGAAGTGGAGCCGTCCCAGACACCGCCCGGCACCTGTGCCCACTCGGGATCGACATGGAATTCGGTGGCGTTCTGCGCGCTGGCCACATTGCCCAGCAACAGAATCATCAACCACGTGACGAGCGCCCAGCTTCTGCCTGCCTTCATGTTCCCCTCCGATCGTTGTTCTTGTAGTGGGTCGCGGCAGTATACGAAGCGCTCTAGCGGTGAGAAAGCGCCGCTTCTGCAGCCTGCTTGCGTGCGAGACGCTGCTGCGTCTTCAGATCCACACCCACCTTGAGCACTATCAGCAGCACCAAGGCCGCCAATGGCGTACCGAGCATTTCACTCAGCATGCTGCCGAGTATGAGCGTGAGCTGCATGACGAAGATACGCACATAGGGCTCGGTCATCTGCCGATTGAGCTGGCGCTGTTGATAGGCGCCGTTACGCAGGAAGTCTTCGTAGTAGGCAAAGCCATGACTCACCACCAGCGCGAGTACGGCGGGCCAGAGACCGGGCAGCAGACTCTTCACCGTGTCCACCAGCCCGCCGCGTGCGGAGTCGAAGAAAAAGGCATCGAGGAAGACCAGGTGTCCCGCCATGAAACCGCCGTAGTGGATGCAGAAGAAAATACACAGAGGCAAGGCCTTGGGCCCGCCGATCTGGATCATCTTGATCACGTTGTAGCCACCGATCACTGCACTCTCCAACCAGTAGAGCAGCAGCAATTCGCTCATCTTCCAGTCGAAGAACAGCACACCGATGAGCGGTACGAGATTGGCGAGGATCAGCAGCCAGGCGCTGCGTGCGAGCGAGGCGGGCGCGCGCGGCGAAGTGGATTGTGGTGCGTAGGGAGCGTTCATCGAAGAGCTTCAGATTACGAATTGGTCGAGGGGCGCTGCAACGCGGGCTTGCCCCCTTTGGCGCGCAGCCAGTTCAAGGCTTCGAACACCTTGCCGCGACTCACGAGCCAACGTTCACAGCGATATTTGCCCGGGAAGTCCAACAGTACGATGCCGCTCAGCATGGTAAGCAGCCCCTGCCCCGGCAGGACCAGCATGGCGATGCCCATCGCAAGCAACAGCAGTCCTACCAGATTCTTCGCGAGCAGCAAGGCGAGGCCGGCAAGTGGATGCCATCGCTGACGCAGCAGCGGTCGCCGCCGTTCTTCCAGAAAATAATCGGACGGCAAACGTAACACGATCAGCGGCAACAGCAGCAGCGAAGCGATCGACACCAGCAGCGCTGCGGCCACGACCCACCACTCTTCACGTACCAGTTCCAACCACTGCACACGGGATGCCCTTGTCGAAAGCGGCGAGCATAGCTGCACCAGCCCGCAGGAAACCAGAGATGCCGTTAACAAACGGAAGAGGCACTGCTACCCTCGGCACAACGAGGAGAAGCCATGGATCAGAGTACTGACGTCCTAACCACCCAGACCACCAAGAAACGCTTCCGTTATACCTTCAGCACGATCCTGAAAATCCTGCTTGGCATAGGCGCGCTCTGGCTCGCCTATCTCGGGCATTACCAGGGTGCGGTGGAAACCCTGATCATCATCGCCCTCACCTACGTGCCGCAGCACCTCGGCTCGCGCCTGCGCGTGCACGTGCCACCCGAATTCGAATCCGCCGCCGTGCTCTTCATCTGCATGACCCTGTTCCTCGGCGAGGTGCTGGATTTCTACAACCGCTATTGGTGGTGGGACGTGGTGCTGCACGCGGAGTCCGGTTTCCTGCTCGGCATCGTCGGTTTTCTGTTGGTGTACATCCTCAACGAAAAGGACTCGCTCGATCTGGATCTGAGTCCCGGCTTCATCGCCCTCTTCGCCTTCCAGTTCTCGATCACGCTCGGCGTATTGTGGGAAATCTTCGAATTCGCGATGGATTCGATCTTCGGCTTGAACATGCAGAAGTCGGGGTTGGTGGACACGATGTGGGATCTGATCGTCGACTGCATCGGCGCGGGGACGATCTCCGTCATGGGGTATTTCTTCCTGCTCACGGTAGAATCCGACTCCTTCCTCGAACGCTCCATCGACCGTTTCATCGAGGCCAACCCTCACCTCTTCCGTAGGCTGCGTGAGAAATCTGACAACTGAGACCCATGCAGTTCAGTGTTCTGACCTACAACATCCACAAGGGCTTCGACGTCGGCAATCGACAGTTCGTGCTGCATCGCATGCGCGAGCTACTGCGTGACGTGAACGTCGACGTGGCGCTACTGCAGGAAGTGCAAGGCGAACATCAATTGCATTCGCAGCGCATACGCCACTGGCCGGACGTGTCGCAGTTCGAGTTTCTGGCAGATTCGGTGTGGCCGCACTACGCCTACGGCAAGAACGCCATCGCCGATGGCCGCCATCATGGCAATGCGGTGCTGAGCAAATTTCCCTTCGTCGAATCCGGCAACATCAATCTTTCGCCCTGGCGCTTTGCGAGCCGCAGTTTGCTGCATGGCTCGGTCGATCTGCCGAACGGCAAGAAGCTGCACCTCGTCTGCCTGCATCTCGGGCTCATCGGTCTCGAACGACGCGATCAACTGCGCCGGCTCAACCAGCATCTCGAACAAGTGCTGCCGCAACATGATGCGGTCCTGGTGGGCGGTGATTTCAACGACTGGACGGGGCGGCAGGTGAAGCGTCTGCTCGATCCCGCGCTCGGTTTGCGCGAGTGTTTCCAGACCCGCCATCAGAGCTTCGCTCGCACCTTTCCTGCGCGGTTTCCGCTGTTGCAGGTGGACCGGCTCTACTATCGCGGGCTCGAGCTCGACGAATGTCAGCGTCTCGATGCGCCGCAGTGGCGCGAACTTTCCGATCACATTCCACTCCTCGCCCGCTTCCGCGCCGCCTGATTGCGGCAACAATCAGCAAGCACGAAGCGACTTGTTCACGATCAAGTCGCACTGATGAGGACCTGCTTCTAATGTCGGTGTCCACGCAGAGGTCGGCGTGGAACGAGGCGCAAGTAAAGCGTGGCCTACCGGTCGATCTGACAACCACGCGCCCTCGTTCTCGTTTCCGCTCGTGGTACCGCATCGGGATCGGCCCGATGCCCCGGAGGAGCAAGGTCATGCATTACAACGTAGGGAATTTCGACAGCAATCTGCGGGTGGCATTCGGCACGGCCATCATGGTCATCGGCGCCCTGTACGGCAGTGCCTGGGGCTTACTCGGAGTCGCCGTGCTCGGCAGTGGTCTATTGCATTGGTGTCCGCTGTACGCACCATTGCACCTTTCGACGCGCGAGCGCTGACGCAAGCAAGCGCACGAACTGAGGCGCTGGGCGAAGAGCGCGGCGAGGTTGCCGCGCTCTGGTCTGCCCTTTATCCTGCCGCCTCATGATTCTTCGCCACACCGACGCCGACACGACTGTAATCACGCTGCTTCCCAACCGCTCGGCTTCGTGGGCGCAAACCAAGCTTTTCGTGCTGGTGGTTTGCTGCACCACGCTCATCATCGGTGTGTTCTGGACTCTCAATGGCGCCTGGATGGTGCTGCCCTTCTCCGGCATCGAAGCCGGCCTCGTCGCCTTCCTGATGTATCGCGTGTGCCAGGGCACCTATCAACGCCAGGTGATCACCTGCACGCCGCAACAGATTCTGGTGCAGTTCGGCACCACCTTTCCCAAGCGCTCCTGGCAATTGCCACGCAGCAGCGTGCACGTGAAGGTCACCGATGCGCCGCATCCGCTCAGCCCACGCATTTTGGTGTTGGCGGATGGTTCGCATCACATCGAACTCGGCAGCTTCCTCAACCATGAAGACAAAGAAGAGGTGCTGCAACATCTGAGACAGGCGGGTTTGCATGTCCGCCATTTCAATTCCGACGGAAGGAGACAACTATGAATTTCGCGAACAACATGGAAAGCCCGCTCACCATCCATCCGCCGCGCAAGGTCGCAGCAGGACGTGGTTGGGCCTGGATCAGAGAAGGCTTCGGCTATTTCATGAAGGCGCCCCTGATGTGGCTCGGGGTCATCGTGGTGCTGTTCGTGATCAGCATGCTCCTCAATCTGATCCCCTTGGTCGGCCCCCTCGCCAACGCCCTTCTGCCGCCCGTATGGAGCGCCGGTGTGTTGCTCGGTTGTCATGCGCTCCATCGCAATGAACAACTGAAGTTCGAGCATCTTTTCGCAGGCTTCGGTCCTTCCCTCAAGCCCTTGCTGATCAGCGGTGTGATCGTGATGGCCATGCAGGTCGTCGTGGTCCTGGTGCTGTTCGGCTCGCTCGCATTCGAGCTGCGGGGCGAGGATGCTGCCGCGGCACAGGAGCTGGCGGCGAATCCCTTGTCGCTGCTGTTGCGCTTCGTGCTGCTGATAGTGTTCATGGTGCCGATCTCGGCCGCCACGCTCTTCGCGCCAGCCTTGATCATGTTGAGCGGTCAGCCCGTGGTGGAAGCGTTGCGGTTGTCGATGAAGGCCTGCTTCCTGAACGTGGGCGCCGTGCTGGTGTGGGGCGCCATTGCCATCGTGCTCGGCATGATCTCCGCGATGTTGGCGGGCCTCGGCTTTCTGGTGTTGATTCCGGTGCTGGTGGTGTCGGGTTATCTGGCGTATCGGGATTTCTTCATCGATTGAGGCGGTGGAGCGGCGAAGGAATTGCTGCGTCGCCGCTGCAGATCGCTTGTTGGGCTTCGCCGCTGGCTCATCCCAATCCACAAGTTTTGCATCAACTCAAACGCAAACGGGCTGCGCCAGGCAGCCCGTTTCGTTTGGCGCGTCGTTTGACTTACGCCTGTGCGCCTTTTGCTACCGGACGCGAGGGATCGGCCACCCACTCGCTCCAGGAGCCGGCGTAGAGCACGGGCACCATGAGCCCGGCGTGCTTCATGGCGAGGATGTTGTGACAGGCGGTAACACCAGAGCCGCAATAGCACACGACTGGCAGGAAGGAGTAGGCCGCGTATTCGAACTTTCGTTCCAGTTCCTGTTTGCTGCGGAAGGTGCCATCGGCGTTGAGGTTCTCGCTGAACGGTGAATTGATGGCACCGGGGATGTGACCTGCAACGGGATCGATCGGCTCGACCTCCCCGCGATAACGCGCAGGATCACGCGCATCGAGCAGCACCTGACGTGCGCCGTCGACCGCACTCGTCAGCACCTGCGTGACGAGCGGCTGCAGATCGGCGTAGCGATCTTCGGCCGGAGCGGGTGCCGGCGGCACTTCTTGCGTCAGCGGCAGACCCGCGCGCTGCCAGGCCTGAATACCACCGTCGAGTACGGCCACGTGTTCGTGACCGATCCACTGCAACATCCACCACAGACGCGCCGCAATGGAACCACCGGCATCGTCGTACACCACTACCTGACGTTCGGGATGCAGCCCCCAGCGCAGTGCGCGCTGAATCCATTCGTGACGTGGCGGCAAGGGATGACGCCCCGTCTTACCGGGCACGTGAGGAGCGCTCAGATCATTGTTGAGGTGGACGTAATGAGCACCGGGAATATGGCCTTCGGCATAGGCACGCGCACCGGCCTCGACGTCAGCCAGCGAAAAACGGCAGTCGAACACGGTAACGGCGCCGCGCTCGAGCAACCCGGCCAGCTGAAGAGGAGAAATCAAGGTATTCATGCGAGGCTCCCAAACAAGAAGGGCGCATTATCCGGAGACTTGGCCCTGCTGTCAGCCACTTGTGACCCCGAGAAAAGGGGCTCCGAAGAGCCCCTTTCCGGTAGATGGCCGCTCTGTCGCGGCAGCAAGCCGGTATTACTGCTCCAGCTCCTTGCAGCTCCAGTTGCTGGCATCCTTGAGGTCACCGCTGCCGTCATACACCGCCGTGCGCGGCCACGCGCAGAGCGGACGAGTCAGGCCCGATTCTGGGTTGCGGCCGAGCAGCTCCTCCGGCACCACGTTCTGCTCTCGCCATTGCTCGAGCACGGAGAGAGTTTCGAACTCATGCGGCCCGAGACCACCACTGCAATGGCCCATGCCCGGCACCATGAACAGACGCATCCAATCCTGATCTTCCTGCCCCATTTCCTGGATCACGCTCTCGTAATAGTCGATGGTCGTGCGCGGTGTGATCGCAGTGTCTTCCCAACCGTGATACATCAGGAGCTTGCCACCGTTGGCCTGGAACGCGCGCAGGTCGGGATCGATGGCATCCACGAAGCCCACGCGCTCGAGGATGCGCGGGAAGTCACGGTCGAGATCGAAGTCACGCCAGTTGTAGTTCGGATCCTGGAAGCCGAGGATGCGGATCGTGTCCCACAAAAACGGCGTGGGCGCTTGGAAGTCGAACGGTAGACGCGGGATCGGACTGCTGAGCACCTGGCCCGGAAACACGAGCTCACCATTCTTCAGTTTCAGACCTTCGCCATAGTAGTCGGCCGTTTCGATGGCCTGGTGCTCCCACAAGCAGCTTTCACTGAATGAAGAGTCGCCTGCCTTCTTGCTGCAGGTGATCGTGCCGAAATCGAAATCGCACTGACGCGGCTCGTTGATGAAGCCCTCCTTGAGCGCATCACACTGCTTGAGAATCGCGTTGTTGATGAGGTCCGCGGTGTATTGATAGGAATTGGCGTATTCGGGGTTGCGGTTGTTGAAGATGTGCAGATAGGACTGCGCGACGTGCATACGGATGTGCTGGTTGGCGAGTGCACCGGCGATGATGCCGTCGAAATCTTCCGGATAACGCTGCGCCGACATCACGCCCTGACGCCCACCGGTCGAACAGCCCTTGAAGTAGGAGTACTGCGCCGCGGTGCCGTAGGCCTGTTCGATCACCGCTTTCGACTTCTCGGCCATTTCGTGCACGGCGCGATAGGCGAAGTCGATCAGCTTCTCCTGGTTGTTGAGCGCGAACATGCCGAAGGGACCATCCTTGGCGCTGTGACCGGTGTCGGTGCCGGCAGTGGCATAGCCACGACGCAGCGCCATGCGCATGTCGCCGTAGCCCTGGATCATGCCGGCCCAGCCACCGTTGCCCACGGCCAGGAAACGGCCATTCCAATCTTCGGCAGGCAGCCAGAGCTCGACGTTGATTTCGGACTGCGGCGTCGGGGTCAACAACATCTTCACGCGACAGTGCGCGGGAATCGGTTCCTGATCGGTGTTGGCGTTCGGACCGGCGCTCTCGGGAGCCGTGAAGGGACCGGCAGGCACGAACTCCGCGCTGAGGATGCGCGTGTTCTCAAGCGTAAAACCCGTGAGAGCCGTGCAATTTGCGGCGGAAACCGCGGAGCTCAAGGCCGCGGCGGCAAACAGAGAGAGCATGGTTGGCGACTCCTTCTCTTGGTTCAGTGCAAAGAGATTTTCAGCGTATCACGATTCGCGGATTCGCGTGGTGCAGTGCCCTCTTCGCAAGCATCGGATGTGGGTATCGAGTCATGAGTCAGAGCGCTGAGGATGTAGAGGATTCATCGTCGTGGTGCGGGAGCACCGCTCGGAGCAACGAGAAAACCATGACGACGACACAATCGCCGTGGGAAGCGCGTGGCGAGCTGCGCAGCCCGAAGGAAACCTGCGACTGAGTGGGTGTCCCCTCTCGTTTCCACTCGTTTTCATTTGGCTGCAACCGCGGCTCAGGAATCGCCCCGGTCGCTCGCGGAGCTCGCGTGCGGGAGCGAGCCAACCGTTGGCACGCTCTTTTTCCGCGCTGATCCCAACCTACACTCAAACCAATACGAAAACGCGGGTTTCAAAAACGACAACGCCCCGACGAGCGGGGCGTTGTGGTGGAGCGAAGTCCTGGTTGGAGCTTAGTACTCCAGCGGGTTCGGACGGATCTGGATCTTGACGGCCTTGCCGACGAAGCCCTTACCGCCTTCGCTGTGCCATACGAGGTGCGTGCCGTAGTTGGAGTACAGGGCACGAGCCTTCCAACCGCCGTTCGGATCATCGATACGGCCGTCCAGACCGCGCTGGTAGAAGCCCAGCGGGTACGGAACGCGCATGTAGATCCACTCACCCGTTTCCGGAATCAGCGCGATCAGCGAGTCGGAGTTGGAGCCGGTCAGGATCGGGATGTCCTTGCCGAGACCAATCACGTTGTGCTGATCCACCCAACCGAAGTAGTGGAAGTCGGTCGGATAGTCGGAGTTTTTGAAGCGCGGACCCGGGGTCTGGTAGACGGTCCAGGCGTCGTCTTCACACTTGGCGCTGATGTGCGTGCCGGGGCCATTCGCTACGCACTTGGAGCGATCGAGTTTGGCCCACTGCGAAGTCGCAGCCATGGCAGCCCACGGCGTACCGTCGCTGGCCAGGTCCATACCACGCGGGTTCAGCGTGCCTTCCGGTACCTGATAAACCTCGGTGATACAGGTTTCCGGCGGGTTGTTGCCGCGGTCGAGACGGATGATGGCACCGCGCTCGCGACCGTTGCGGCCTTCGTAGGCACCCCACACCACGTTCGGGTTGGTCGGATCCGGGATCACGTTATAGAGGTTGTAGCTGACCTCGGTGTCGAGGTTCGGATCGGGGTTATCCGAATCCGGCGGATTCCAAGGCTTGGTGATCTTGCCGTCGCCGTTGGTGTCGACGACCTGCGGGCACCAGCCCTGAGCCAGCTGTTCGTCGTGGGTTTCATCCCACACGCGGGTGTTGATCCAACCGAAGATCGGTCCGAGCAGCTCGTTGAAGTACAGGGTGTTGTCGGCATCGACAGCGAACTGCAGGTGGTGCGTCGCGAAACAGGTGTCGATCAGCTCGAACTTCTGCGTCTTCGGATCGAACACCGAAGCCTGACGGTTGGAGCGAGTCAGCGGGTAGTACTGTACGAACTTGTTGGTGGAGTTCGGATCGCTACACCAGGCCGGCTGTTCGTTGCGGATCTTCGACGTGTTCCACACGCGGCCATCCGGACCCATCATCGGGTTGTGCGGGTCGGCCGGGTGCTCTTTACCCCACAGGTGTTCCATGCCCCAGAAGTTGGAGGGGTTGCCCGGAGGCGGGAAACGAGTGGAAACGACGCGCGGATCCTGACGGGTCGGGATCACGTACTTGTAGTTGTCGTTGGTGACGGGGTCGACCACTTCGATGGTGCCGTGACCGGAAGATACTGCGTACAGCGGACCGTTGGCGTTCACGGTCGGGTTGTTCTTGTCGGTGGAGATGATGTCGTGCATGAAGTCCTGCGGGCCACCGATGTCCCACAGAGTAACCACGACGTTGCGCTCGATGCCCTGCGGACGCGGCGGCATTTCCGGTACTTCACCGGCTTCCACGGCGCGGGTCCAGTTGGCCATGGTGCGGGCCATGCCGTCCATACCGAAGGACAGGAAGGCGCCCTGCATCGAACCACCACGAACACCGAGAGAGGTACGGTAGATCCAGGCTTCTTCGTGCGTGTCGAAGCCGAGGTGATCCATGTGGTGCAGCGTGCGGGTCAGTTCGTTACCCAGCTGGTGACAGAAGTTGCAGTCCTTCTTGAAGGCGTGCATCCAGTCGGCCTGGATTTCCATGTTGCCCGGCAGGAAACCGTTACCGCCGGCGGCGAAGGGACCGGTGCCCGGGAAGTTTTCAGGACCAGGCGGCTCGATCAGCGACATCCAGTAGTCACCCGGATAGACCTTGGCGGCTTCGGCGGGCGTGCTGGCGAGCACGGCGGTCAGTTCGATGTCAGTGTCCCCCGGGCGACCTTTGATCTTGGGCGAATCCACCAGGCCATAACCACGCACCCACACATCGTAGGTGGCTTCGGGCAGCTGCGGCAGCGCGAAGCGACCATCATCGTCGGTCACGACGATCTTGATGAAAGGAGTGTTGGTTTCGCGCGTCTCAGCGATTACCCACACACCAGCCTCAGGGCCATTGCTGCTGGTGACGCGGCCGGTGATGTAACCATCCGGCAGCACGCGTTCGGCGGGCGCCGGTGCTTGCGCCAACGCCACAGCGCTGGCCAGCAACGAGACCGTTGCCGAGAGTGGATGTAACAACAGCTTCTTCATAGTGCCTCCTGAGGTGCCCATGACTTTATTTGCTTGGTTGGATTAGGGGACTTGTCGTGTCGTCTTTTTCTTTTCGGGACCCGAGGGCCCGCCACGGGAGCGGCGAGTATACCCCCAAGTTTTGTAGCACAACACCCTGATAGACCCGGGTATCGGCGCCAAATATTCGTAACTGGGGAGGCTCTTTATCCGGTTGGGCTTTTCCAAATTTATGGCGCTAGAATAGCCGCCTTGTTTTTACCCGTTCCGGCTTTGAGGCGCGCATGACTCACAACATCTCTGCCAGCAATCTGCAGATCTCCCAAGTCCTGTACGACTTTATCGAAAAAGAGGCCGCGCCTCACACCGGCATCAGTCCCCATAAATTCTGGGACGAGCTCAGCAAGATCGTCGAGGTACTGGCTCCGCGCAACCGCGAACTGTTGCGTAAACGCGATGAATTGCAGGAAAAAATCGATGCCTGGCATCGCGAGCACGACGTCGAGTACTACCTGTCGCATCGCGACGAGTACAAGAAATTTTTGCAGGACATCGGCTATCTAGTCCCAGTCGGTGAAGACTTCCGCATCGGCACGCGCGGCACCGATTACGAGATTTCCATCGTCGCCGGCCCGCAGCTGGTAGTGCCGGTGATGAATGCACGTTATGCCCTCAACGCCGCCAACGCTCGCTGGGGTTCGCTGTTCGATGCGCTCTACGGAACTGACGTGATTCCGGAAACCGACGGTGCCGAAAAGGGCAAAAACTACAATCCCATCCGCGGCCAGAAAGTGATCGAGTACGCCGATGAACTGCTCGATCAGATCATCCCGCTCAAGCGCGGTCGCCACAGCCAGGTCACCGAATACCGCCTGGCCAACCAGAACGGGCATGTCGTGGTCGAGGTGGATCTGAAGGACCACACCACCACCGGGCTTTCGAACCCGGACAAACTCGTCGGCTTCCAGGGTGGCTTCACCTCCCCCACCTGCATGTTGTTCGCCAACCACGGTCTGCATCTCGAACTGCAGCTCGATCGCAACAGCCTGGTCGGCAGCCAGCACCACGCCGGGGTGAAGGACATCGTCATGGAATCCGCCATGACCACGATCCAGGACTGCGAGGACTCCGTTGCCGCCGTGGACGCTGCCGACAAGGTTGCCGTGTACCGCAACTGGCTCGGCCTGATGAAAGGCACGCTCACCGAGAAAGTGTCCAAGGGCGACTCCACCTTCCTGCGTAAGCTGAATCCCGATCGCGTCTATAAAGGTACGAGTGGCGAAACCGTCATCATGCAGGGCCGCAGCCTGCTGCTCGTGCGCAACGTCGGCCACCTGATGACCACCGATGCCGTGCTCGATTCCGAAGGCAACGAGATTCCGGAAGGCATTCTCGATGCGATGGTCACCACGCTCTGCGCACTGCATGACCTCAAAGGCAACAGCCCGTTCAAGAACAGCCGCGAAGGCAACATCTACATCGTCAAACCGAAGATGCATGGCCCCGAAGAAGTGGCCTTCACCAACGATCTGCTGTGCATGACCGAAGACGCGCTCGGCCTCGCCCGCAACACCATCAAGGTGGGTGTGATGGACGAAGAGCGTCGCACCAGCGTGAACCTGAAGGAATGCATCCGTGCCGTGAAGGACCGCATCTTCTTCATCAACACCGGCTTCCTCGATCGCACCGGTGATGAAATCCACACCAGCATGCTCGCCGGTCCCTTCCTGCCGAAGGAAGCAGTGAAGGGCCAGCCGTGGATCGCCGCGTACGAAAACTCCAACGTCGACCAGGGCGTCGCTGCCGGCTTCACCGGCAAGGCGCAGATCGGCAAAGGCATGTGGGCCAAGCCGGACATGATGGCCGACATGATGGCGCAGAAGGTGATCCACCCGAACATGGGTGCGAACTGTGCGTGGGTGCCCTCGCCCACCGCCGCCACGCTGCACGCCATCCACTACCATCAGATCAACGTCGCCAACACGCAGCGCGAACTGTCCTCGCGTCCGAAGGCCAGCGTGGACGACATCCTCACCATTCCGCTGATGTTGAAGAACGATCTCACGCCGGAGCAGATCCAGGCCGAGCTCGACAACAACATCCAGGGCATCCTCGGTTACGTGGTGCGCTGGATCGATCAGGGTGTGGGTTGCTCCAAGGTGCCCGACATCCACAACGTCGGCCTGATGGAAGACCGCGCCACGCTGCGCATCTCCAGCCAGCACGTGGCCAACTGGCTGCTGCACGGCATCTGCACCGAAGAACAGGTGATGGATACGCTCAAGCGCATGGCGATGGTGGTGGACAAGCAGAACGCCAACGATCCCAACTACACTCCGATGGCGCCGAGCTTCGATGGTATCGCCTTCAAGGCTGCCTGCGACCTTATCTTCAAGGGCCGCGAACAGCCCAACGGATACACCGAGCCGGTTCTGCATGCGCGTCGTCGCGAACTGAAGCGTCTGCGCGCTCAGCAGTAACGCAAGAAAAGGCGACTGGCGTCATGCGTCAGTCGCCGGCGCGACCGCGATGGCGTCGCGCAAGACAGGAAGCAGTAAAACAACAACGATGAACCACTTCCACATCCTTCGAGGGGACCATCATGAATTCGCAGCACCTCCTCCGCGCCGCCGCTCTTGGCGCCTTGTTCCTCACCGCCACCGCCCAGTCTGACCTCCCGGCTCCGAATGCCGAAGGCGTCAGCACCGGCCACACGCATCTGGTGGTGCCCGATGTCGCCAAGCATCGCGAAATCTGGAAGTCCTTCGGCGCCAAGGAACTGACCTCCGGCCGTCTCGAACTGCTGGGCTTCCCCGGCATGTACATCCTGCTGCGTGAAGGTCAGCCCACCGCTCCCTCCGGCGACACCAGCGCCAACCACATCGCCTTCTCGGTGCCCAGCTACGCCGAAGGCAAGGCGAAGCTCGACGCCGTGGGCGCCACCTATGTGATCGACAACGAAGCGAATGGCCAGATCCTTGCCGACCTGCCCGACGGAGTGCGCATCGAATTCCTGGTGGATCCCGCGCAGCAGGAACCGATCGTGTTCCATCACACGCATCTCGCCGCCGAGGATCAGCCGGCACTGCGTGACTGGTACGTGCAAGTGTTCGGTGCCGACGTCGGCGAACGCGGCGGCATGCCTTCGGCCCTCATTCCCGGCGGCCGCATCGACGTGATCGCCGCCCGAGGCGCCACGCCCAAACCCTCGCAGGGCGCCGCCATCGACCACATCGGTTTCGAAGTGACCGACATGAACGCCTTCGCTGCCAAGATGGAGCGTTTGGGCATCAAGTTCGATCGTCCCCCCGAGCGCCGCGACGACATCAATCTCACCATCGCCTTCATCACCGATCCCGTTGGCACCTACATCGAGATCACGCAAGGTTTGGCAGACGTCGAGTGATCCTCGACACGAAACAAAAAAGGGCGGAAATTTCCGCCCTTTTTGCAATATCTCTCATAGCTCCCACTACACTAACTCGCCTTACCTAGTACAGCGTACATCACGGCGTCGTTATCGTTTCACCTCATAGTGATGAGA
>CALEJT010000067.1 GCA_937898685.1 uncultured Gammaproteobacteria bacterium
ACGCTCGACACCGAACAGGCCGAGCAGCAACTGATTGAGGGCGAGCTTGCGGTTGTATGCCACGGAGGGAGCAGCGCTGGGCCGTCGGCCGCGATGTGTGGTCGACGCATTGGCGGTCTTTTTGCTAACTTTTGGCATCACAACACCTCGAACCAACGCTTGATCTTCAAGGACATGAGCTTGCGGCGTTCTTCGAGGAAAACGTCATATTCTGGAATTTCCCCTTCGAGCATAGATGCGGGAATGCAGTTCGCCACGAGATTGGCGCGTAGTTCGTCCTTGTCAGTGATGCCACCGTACTTTTTCTTTCCTCCATTTACTTGTTCGGCCAGTTCACCGAAGTAATGCTTGGGTTGTTTGTTGCCAATGGCGATGTTGATCTCGCTTTGTGCAAGAACGAAGTTGGCAATCTGGTTGTAGCGTCCGCGCGATAGGCCCTGCTCTTTCAAGTAATTTTTCGGGTAGATGTGGTGCACATCGGTGCGGTTCATCAACAGGTCGAGGACCGTGATGTCACGAGAGAGGAAGCCTTTGTCGCCGAATTTGACCTGGGCTGCCTGGTAGCAAAGGAAATAGGGACTACTCGACGACGAGGTGTCCATGAGTTGTGGAAGCATTCCGGTCCAGAAGCTATCGGGCAGTTCGTTTTCAATAACCGCACTGACATAGCTTGCCAGCCCGCGAGCCTCCACCTGACGGATGTCGAAGTCGAAGGCAGTTTCCGGGTTGCCGGCGTAACGCCCACGCAGGATGGACATGACGTACCAACGTCGCACCAGCTGCTCCAAGTCGGCAGCCGGAAGGCCTTCTGCGCGACCACGCAAGTAAATGATATAGGCGAAGTTGATCGCATTGTGTCCACCGATCAAATCACGAGTCACAAAGCCCGCCGAACGCAAGATCATGGTGAGGCGCTCGAAGTGGGTCTTGTTGATAAAGGCCAGGATGCCTTTCTTGAGCTTCCCGAACGATTCCTCGGCAATCGCCTCCTCGTACTGCTTGGTTTCGAAGTTGCGGCCAGAAAGCAAAGCGACGAGGTCCTGCAGCTTGCCGCGGCCGAAATCCGACGTGAACGCCACACGCAGCATGTCGGTGTAGGTAGGATCGTAGATATCGTCGTTGACATCCTTGAGCCACCGCATGGCTGGCAGGAACTCAGAGGCCGCGAATGCCTTGTCGTTCTTTTCGATGGTCTTCAGGAAGTCGGGCGCAACGGCAAGATGGCAGAAGTAGTCAATGGCCTTTCGCAACAGGTTGCCGCCGTAGGTTTCGTTTACGGCGATCTTCGACATGGCAAAATCAGCCTGGGAAAGCTCTTTTCCGGCCGAATTGACACGGATAAAGATCTCGGTGACCGTCTCAATATCGAGGTCTTCCGCCAGCTCGATGATGCCGACATGGTTGTTGATGATCTGCCGAAGCTTTTCCAATACGCGCGAGACGCGTTTGCGGTCAGCGTCAGGATTCCGCTCGGCGTAGTCATCCGTCAGCTCCATCAGGCTGGCATCAGGGGCGAAGACATCTGCCACATCCTGAATCCAGGCAGCGTCTCTGCGGATTGCAGGGTTGGCGACTTCGAACCGCTCTTCCTGGGGATGAAAGGCAATGCGGATGCGTATCGTCTCGTAATCCTTGGTCAACACCTCATGGCCGAGCAATGAGGCCATCAGCGCAGTGACGCGCTGCTGGCCATCGATCAGGATACGCTTGCCTGCTGAAGAAGTGCCATCCTTCAGCTTCATGTTCGGATTGCGCCACGTAATGAGGTACCCCACCGGATAGCCGCTATACAGGGAATCGAGCAGGTTCCTGACCTTGGTGGCTTCCCAAACGAATGGCCGCTGTATTTCCGGAATGGCAATCTCGCCCGACTTGACCCACGTCAGCAGCGTCTCGATCGGATGAGGTGTGACCGAATATCTTTGGGTTGCCATGTATTACGTCCCTCCCATCTCGAACATCAGGCGGAAGAAGTCCTCCTCGATCAGGCGCACCTTCCAGGTGTCAT
>CALEJT010000068.1 GCA_937898685.1 uncultured Gammaproteobacteria bacterium
CCGACCTCGTAGGTGGTCTGCTGGGTGGTGAAGGCGGTGGCCTGCTCGAACCCGTAACCGATCTGGTCGATGGCCTGCTCGGTGGCGGCGAAGAGGGCGGCCTGCTGGAGCCGGTGAACAACCTGGTTGGCGGTCTATTGGGCGGCGAGGGCGGTGGCCTTCTGGCTCCGGTGACCGGCCTGCTTGGAGGCCTGTTGGGTGGCGCGTCGCCGCTCAACCTTGGTGACCTCCTGGCCCAAGATCAGAACGTGTAAGGCAAAAGGGGCGGGTGCGGGGTTCCCCGCATCCGCCCAATTCGTAGTACTCGCACGCATCGACGTGCAATCGCAACAAAGGCATCAAGGGTGAAAGGTTCTCGCTGCTTGTGGCATTCGTGCCTGCTGACTGGACTGGTGTCCGGCGCGGCCGTGGCCGCCGATCTCGGAACGGCGACTTCCACCTCGCGTGTCATGACGATCGAGGAATTCAAGGCGCAGGTGGCTGCCGAACGTGCAGTCCGCCCCGCCGGCGCTGCTCCTGCCCGTCCCACATCGGGGCAGGTGCAGAACGTACAGCGACCTGCCGCCCCGCGTGCGGCTGGCGCAAGCAGGACGGGCGTGGTGATGACGGTGGATGAGTTCATCTCCATGCTCGGGCAGGAAGCCCAGGACACGACGTCCCGTACGTCGCCGGCAACGGAAAGCCCAACGATGGACCGGCCTAGGGATAGCCAGGAGAACACGGATAACGACACGGATAGTACTGCCTCTGCAGTCGCCAACCAGGCTGCTGGCCCGCTGGAGGGCGAGGGGATCTCCATGGAATCGGTGCCCTCCACGGCATCGAGCTCTGAAGTGGCTCCTGCAGCCACGACCACTGCTGCAGTGCCTCTCGTGGTGGAACGGGTCGACCCCGTTTCCGAACCCATTTCTCCAGTCGCCGCCAGCGAACGTCGTAACTCGCAGGCAGATCGTGATCGCGCCGCTCAACTGCTGGCCGCTGCCGGCATCGCGTCCACCATGGACGTCAACACGGCGGTGCGCCAGGCGATGCTCACGCATCCCTCCATCGCCGAATCACTGGGCATGCTCTATTCGACTCTCGAAGAGGTCGATGTCGCGCGTGCCGGCTACTTCCCGCGTGTGAGCTCTGCCATCGGCTCCGGCTACCGTCACAGCAACTCGAACGCCTGGGACAGCTTCAGCATTTCCGCCTCGCAGATGCTGTACGACTTCGGCAAGGTCTCGAGCTCCGTCGATGCCGCCACCTCCAATGCCGAACGCAATCGCGCCGGCGTGCTCCTGGCGATGGACGAGCTCGCGCGCAACACTGCGGACGCCTTCATCGAAGTGCAGCGCTATCAGGCGCTTCTCGAGATCGCCAAGGAACAGACGGCCGCGATCGCCGAAATCCAGGAGCTGGCCGAACAACGCTCGCAGCTCGGTGCCAGCTCACGCTCCGACGTGCTGCAGGCGTTGTCGCGTCACGAAGCAGCGCTCGCTACCGAGTTGCAGTATCAGGCACAGCTCGACATGTGGAAGCGCACCTTGCAGAACTACACGGGTCGCGAAACTCCCGTGCGCGTCGACGCCAGCTTCCCGGTCGAATTCGAACAGGCCTGCGTCGCCGAACCCGATGACTTCGAGAAAGTGCCGCGCGTGATGGCCGCCGAAGCTGCATTGGCCGAAGCACGCGCCAAGATCGAACGCGCGAAGGCCGACTTCTTCCCGACCTTCACGCTCAATGCCAACTACGGCAACCTCAACAACCCGGCCAACGTCGCCTTCAATCCCGTGCTCAACGATCGCGAGTTCAGCGTGGCATTGAGCGTGGACAGCACCCTGTATCAGGGTGGCGGCATCACCGCTCGTCGCCGCGCTGCCGAATACGCCGTACAGGCCGCCCAGGCCGGCAAACAAGCCGCCTTGCTCGAAGTCACGCGCAGCTTCCGCGAAGCGCGCGACCAGAGCCTCAGCTTCACCGAGCGTCTGCGTTATTTGGACGCTCGTTACGAAAACGTCGTCAACACGCAGCAGCTGTATCGCCAGCAGTATCTCTCGCTCGGCACCCGCACCTTGCTGGACATTCTCAATACCGAACAGGAAATCCATCAGTCGCGCTTCGATGCGCAGCACACGCTGCACGACCTGCGTCACATGCAGATCACCTGCATGTATAGCCTGGGCAAACTGCGTGATGCCTTTGGCCTCGATAGCCGTATCGCGCGAGTAGGGGAACGCTAATGAACGAACTGGACCAGCAGGCTGTCGCGGACGAAGCGACGCAGCAGGAATCATCCAAGGTGACGAACTACGACCCCTGGATCGAAGCCGTGCTGACGGTGGCCTCGCACTATCGTCTGGAGTTTTCCGCCGAGAACGTGCGCATCGCCGCCGCGTGGGCGAGTGAACAGCCGTTGCCGGAGGTGCTCGCCACTTTGGCGCGTCAGGTAGGCCTGTCCTGCGCTCCCGGCAAGTGCGAGCTCGATCAGTTGAGCCCCTGGCGTCTGCCGGTGGTGGTGCAGTTGCGCGACGGTCAGGTGGCAGTCGTGGAAACGCAGTCTTCCGACGGCAAGCTGGGCGTGATCTACAGCGGCGATCAGGGGCTGCGCAGCAGCGTCGATCGCGATGCGCTGATGCGTGAAGTCAAACACGTGGTCGTCTTCCGTCCCGCTCGCGCAGTGCCGGACGCCCGCATCGATGACTACGTCAAACCCTACGAGCCGCATTGGTTCCGTCGCATCGTACTGCGCGACTGGCGTCCCTACGGACACATCCTGCTGGCCTCCTTGCTCGCCAACTGCCTGGGGCTTGCCGGCATTCTCTTCACGCGCCAGGTCTACGACCGCGTGATTCCAGCCGAATCCTTCCCGACGCTGTACGTGCTGTTCAGCGGTGTGTTGTTGGCGCTCGTCTTCGAATTCCTCCTGCGCGGCATGCGCATCCGCATCACGGATCTCTTGGGCAAACGCGCCGACCTGCGTGTGTCCGATCGCGTCTTCGGTCACGCGCTGCGCATCCGCAACGAAGAAAAACCGCGCTCCACCGGTGCCTTCATCGCGCAATTGCGCGAGCTGGAACAGGTGCGTGAGATGATGACCTCGACCACGGTCACCGCCTGTGCCGACATCCCGTTCTTCTTCCTGTTCTGCTTCATTCTCTGGCACATCGCAGGTCCGCTCGTGTTCGTGCCGATGGGCGCCGTTCTGTTGTTGGTAGTGCCGGGCGTGCTGGTGCAGAGCAAGCTCAAGGCGCTGGCTGGTGAGGCGATGCGCGAATCCGCGCTGCGCAACGCCATGCTGGTGGAAACCATTCAAGGCCTCGAAGACGTCAAGGCCTTGCAGGCCGAACAGCGCTTCCAGCAGCAGTGGAATCACTACAACGCCGTGACCTCGGACGTGAACCTCAAGCTGCGCGGCATCGCCGCCAATCTGAGCGTGTGGACCTCGAGTGTGCAGAGCGCCGTGTTCTCCAGCGTGGTGCTGTTCGGTGCTCCGATGGTGATGGAAGGAGAACTGTCCGTCGGTGCTCTGGTTGCCGCTTCGATTCTGGCTTCACGCATGATGGCGCCGATGTCGCAGGTGACCAGCGTGATGACCCGCTGGCAGCAGGCCAAGGTGGCGATGCGCAGCCTCGATCAGTTGATGGAACGTAAGGTTGAGAACGCCGACACCGAGAAGCGCGTTCATCGCGCCCAGCTCAATGGCGAGTACAAGTTCCGTCAGGCCGTCTTCAAATATCCAGGTGCAGGCATTCCTGCGCTGCAGATTCCTTCGCTGGAGATCCAGCCTGGTGAGCGCATCGCGATCCTCGGTCGCAACGGCGCCGGCAAGTCCACGCTGCTGCAGGCCTTGGCTGGTTCGCTCGAAGCGAGTTCCGGTGAAGTGATTCTCGACGGCGTGAATCTGGCGCACCTCGACGTGGCCGACCTGCGCCGCGACGTGGGCATCCTCACGCAGAATGGCCGTCTCTTCCACGGCACCGTGCGCGAAAACCTGTTGCTCGGCGCACCGCGCGCCACCGATGAAGAAATCCAAGCGGCTCTGGCCCTCAGTGGCGCCGACGAATTCGTACGTCGCCTGCCCTCCGGCCTCGACTATCAGATCCTCGAAGGTGGCGGCGGCATGTCCGGTGGCCAGCGTCAGGCGCTGCTCCTCACGCGTCTCTTCCTCCGCGATCCGAAAGTGGTGCTGCTCGACGAGCCCACGGCGTCGCTCGACGAGGCGTCGGAAAAACAATTGATCGAACAACTCAGCGGCTGGCTCAAGGGCCGCACGCTGGTCGTCGCCACGCATCGCATGAGCATGCTGGCGCTGGTAGACCGGGTACTTGTGATCGAGCACGGTCGCATCGTCATGGATGACGCCAAGAGCAAGGTCTTGTCGCTGCTCGCCAAACGCAGCGTCAAAGCCGTCCGCAAGGTCTCGGGAGAGTGAACATGAAGGTAGCAACGGTGATGCAGCAGATGCGCGACAGGCTCGAGTCCTGGCGGCAGGCCCGTGCTCCACAGCCAGCCGGTGCCAACGTTTCATTTACCGCGGAAGCCGGGCTCGCGTTCCGCAATGACGACATTTGGCGCCACTACGATGAAGTGGCGGATGATGCGCGCCTGACGCAGTCCACGCGTGTCGTCACTTACTGCGCCGTCATTCTTACCGCACTCGTCACCTGGTCCTATTTCGCCGAGGTCACGGAAGTGTCGACCGGTGATGGTCGCGTCATCCCCAACTCGCGTGAGCAGGTCATCCAGTCGCTCGAAGGCGGCATCCTGCGCGAGCTCTACGTGAAGGAAGGCGACATCGTCGAAGCCAATCAGGTGCTGGCGCAGCTGGATCTCACGAAGACCGAATCGAGCGTGGAAGAAAGCGCTGCCCGTTATCGCGCCATGACCGCCAGCGTGGCGCGTCTCGAAGCTGAAGTGAACGGCACCAAGCTCAGCTTCCCGAGCGAGCTCGATGCCTACCCCGAACTCATCGCCACCGAAACCCGCCTGTACGACACCCGTCGTGAAGCGCTGCGTGAATCGCTCTCCGGCGTGGAGCAGTCGATGGCCCTGGTGCGCGAAGAACTGCAGCTCACCGAAGAGCTCGCCAAGGTCGGCGCTGCCAGCAACGTCGAAGTACTGCGCCTGCGGCGTCAGTTGTCGGAACTGCAACTGCAGGCCAACGACATCCGCTCGCAGTACATGGTGCAGGCGCGCGAAGAGCTGGCGAAGGCCCGTGCCGAAGCCGAAGCACTCAGCTCCGTCGTGCGCGGACGCGCGGACTCCTTGGCTCGTCTGACTCTGCGTTCACCCGTGCGCGGTGTCGTGAAGGACATCGGCGTCACCACTCAAGGTGGGGTGATTCCTCCCAACGGTCAGCTCATGGCCATCGTGCCGCTCGATGACACTTTGCTCGTCGAAACGCGCATTTCTCCACGTGACATCGCCTTCATCCATCCGGGGCAGGAGGCGAAGGTCAAGATCACGGCTTACGACTACACGATCTATGGCGACATGGACGGCATCGTCACGCTGATCTCTCCCGACACGATTCAGGATGAGACGCGTCCCGATGTCTTCTACTACCGCGTCTTCGTACAGACCAACACCGATGCACTGGTGGACGACAACGGTACTGCGTTCCCCATCGTGCCCGGCATGATCGCCACGGTCGACATCCGCACTGGCGAGAAGACCGTGTTCGATTATCTGATGACGCCGATGAAACAGGCGCGTCAGGCTCTTCGCGAACGTTAAAGACACCACCGCATGCTATCTACGTTGCTGAGCAGGGCTCGTCCTGTCGTCCAGACTCACTTCGCTGGACCAGGATCGCCGTGGCCCGCGTGTACCCTGTTCCTCTCGCTGTGTAATGCCCACGAGCGTGCTGTGGTGTTGAACACCTCTGCGCCTGACTTCGATACGGCTTGGCGTCTGCTCGTGGAACAGGCGCAACGCACCGTGCAGCGCGAAAAGATGGAGGTGCAGTGGTTGCGCGTGGATTGGGTCGTCGGCGTGCGCAACACGACCTGGTTCGGACTCAAGGCCAGCCTCAAGGCGGTCAAGCGCAATTACTTCCGCTACGGTCTGGCGCTCGATTCCTCGTTCGCCGTGGCCTTCACCGAGCAGGAGTTGAACGCCAACGCGATGCTCTACGGCGGTAATCACGTCGAGCATGCCATGCTCAACGAAAAGAATTTCCGCATCTATGCGCAGACGCGCTACAGAGGGCTCATTCCCGACTTTAGCGAAGATCGCGAACTGTGGGTATTGGCCACGCAGGGTGTGTTCTGCTCCCGCGATGAAGGCCCCTTACTGCTGAACCGCTCGGGCCCCGATGCCGGCAGACGCATCATCGATCGCCTCGACGTGCCGATGGTCACGCGCTTGATCAAGAACGGCAGCAACTATCTCGCGTCACAGGTGAAGGACGATGGACGTTTCCGCTACGGCTGGCATCCTTGCTTCGATCGCCCGATCAACACCTACAACACTCTGCGCCACGCCAGTACGGTGTACTCCATGCTGGAGTCCTGGGAAGTCACGCGCGATGAAGCGTTGTTGCAAGCGATTCGCAGGGCACTCGATTTCCTCGTCATGCAGCTGATCCGTCCCTTGCCGTTGCCGAGTGGCGAAACGGCGGCCTTCCTGCGCGACACCGGCAACGAAATCAAGCTCGGCGGCAACGCCGTGTGCATTCTGGCCCTGGTCAAGCACGCCGAACTCTTCCCCGAGGAAGCGAAGCTCGAACTGATGGAACAACTCGCGCTCGGCATCCGCTTCATGCAGCACCCGAACGGCGGCGCCTTCGTGCACGTGCTCAACTATCCGGATCTGCGGGTGAAGGATGCGTTCCGTGTCATCTATTACGACGGGGAAGCTGCCTTCGCGCTGATGCGCCTCTATGGCCTGACGAAGGACGAACGCTGGCTCAAGATGGTGGAGATGGCCTTCGAGCACTTCATCGAGAGGCAATATTGGAAGACGCACGATCACTGGCTCAGCTACTGCGTCAACGAGCTGACGATGTACCGCCCCGATCCGCGCTACTACGAATTCGGCATCAAGAACGTGGCGGACTATCTCGACTTCGTGGCCACCCGCATCACCACTTTCCCGACACTGTTGGAGCTGATGATGGCGGCCGAACGCATGATCGGGCGTCTGCGTGCCGATCCCGCCAACGCTCACCTGCTCGAGCAGATCAACATGCGCAAGTTCCACGAAGCCCTGGACTTCCGTGCTCACCATCTGCTCAACGGTCACTTCTGGCCGGAGCTGGCGATGTACTACCGCAATCCGGAGCGGATCGTGGGCAGCTTCTTCATCCGTCACCATGCCTTCCGCGTGCGCATCGACGATGTGGAGCATTACCTCTCCGGTTTCGTCGCCTATCGGCAGTATCTGTTGAAGACGGCCGGCCCGACCTCCGCCTAAGCCAAAGGGTCATGCCGGCCGGCGCCGGTATGGCCATCCTCCCTAGCACCGTCCCAAATTTGCAGGGGAGGGCTGGCAAGGGAACCAGTGCTCTCGCGACCCACCCGCTCCAAGCGCGCGGCAAATCCCCTGAAAGACAGTCTTTGCAGCTGACGCGCTCCAGAACGGCAACAAGGCCTGATTATTGCTAGGCAAGATCGACTTTGCTCAATCTTGGTGCCTGGCGTGAAAAGAGCCCCCATCCACCACCGACATGCATCAAAATTGCGCATACCGTGCCCCAATCGTGGTTTGGAAGGGACCGTTGTGAGCCCAACGACAGTATTAGACGAGCTGGACAGCCCCGCTTTAGATCGCCTATTGCATGCCTATGGCATCGCCAGCGAATTCATTGAATTTTCCGGAAATATCAAACAGATACCGCTTGCCGACCGCTATCGCACCCTGGCTGCGATGGGCTGCGCGCCGAACGATGCCCAGGAATTGGGCGAAGCTCTGCAATACATCGAGTCGCGTCGCTTTACCCATCTGCCGGCCGTGGTGGCGGTGACCGCGCAGAACGGCCAGGTTCCTTTATGGCTGCCGGTCGATGAATTCACTGCGTGCCATTGGCGCATCGCCTGCGAAGACGGCAGCGAGGTGGTAGGGGACAGCCACCCGGCCGAATGGCCCAAAGGAGAGATCGCGAGCTACGGCGGCACAGAGTGGCAGCAGCTCTATCTGCCTCTGCCGCCTTTGGACCATGGCTACCACCGGCTCTCGCTGACGCAGGGCAAGCGCGCCTGGCAGACGCTCCTGGTGGTGGCGCCGTCGCGTGCCTGGCTGCCACCGAAGCTGGCGGATGGCAAACGCCTCTGGGGGCTCTCCGCACAGCTCTACACCCTGCGCGCGGAGGAGGATTGCGGCATCGGTGATTTCGCCACCTTGCTCGAAGCGGTGGAATTGGCGGCAACGCAGGGAGCCGACTTCATCCTGCTCAACCCGCTGCACGCGCTCGATGCGCGCTATCCGGAAAACGCAAGTCCCTACAGCCCGAACGATCGCCGCTTTCTCAACCCGCTCTACATTGCATTGAAACTCGTACCTGGCTTCACGTCGGAAAAGTTCCAGCAACTCTGGAACAGCGCCGACGTGCAGGAAGCGCTGAAGGCCGTGCGTGCGAGCTCCGACGTGCAGTACGGTGCCGTGGCAGCACTCAAATATCGCCTGCTCGAGCAGTTGTATCTCGTCTTCACCACCGATGCCGGCGTGGAATTGGCAGACTTCGAGAACTGGCGCGCAGCGGCGGGCGAACCTCTGGTGCAGTTCAGTACCTTCCAGGCGTCCTTGGCCAATCCCGGCACCATCGCCGCGAATGCGGACTATCAGGCCTGGTTGCAATGGCTGGCGCAGCATCAGCTCGACCGTTGTCAGCAGCGTGCTCTCGAAGTGGGCATGGCCGTGGGGTTGGTACGCGATCTTGCGGTGGGTAGCAGCGTCGATGGCTGCGAGGTGTTGAGCAATCAGGATCAATACTGTCTCGATGCGCGCATCGGCGCACCGCCCGACAACTTCAATCCCGATGGGCAGAACTGGGGCCTGCCACCGCTGTTGCCGCACGTGGTGGAAGCCAATGAGTTCCGCATCTTCCGCGAACTCTTGCGCAGCAACATGCAGGCCTGCGGCGCGCTGCGCATCGATCACGTATTGGGGCTGTGCCGTCTCTGGTGGTGTCCCAACGACGGTACGAACGCCACTGGCGCTTATGTGCACTACCAGGTCGATCTGCTGTTCGCGATTCTGCGCCTCGAGAGTCTGCGCCAACATTGTGTGGTGATCGGCGAAGATCTCGGCGTGGTGCCTCCCGTGATCCGGGGCTATCTGGAAGACGGGGGTATTTACTCGAATTGTGTGTTTTACTTTGAAAAGTACGACAACTGGCATTTCCGCAAGCCCGAAGACTACAAGTGGCAGGCGCTGACCATGCAGGCCAACCACGACGTGGCGCCACTTACTGCCTGGTGGAAGGGCAGTGATCTGGAGTTGCGCCATCAGCTGGGCTTGATTGCGGACCGGGAACAACTGCAGAGGGAACTCGATTGGCGCCGTGGCGAACGCGGCCAACTCCTGCAATGGCTGGATGAGCAAGGTCTCCTGCCGGAGCACTGGCAGCCACGACCGCTCGATGCACCGCTCGACGAAGCCTTGCAACTTGCCTTGACTCGCGCTCTCGGGCGCGCCAATTCCCAGCTGCTCTCCGTACAGATAGATGACCTGGTCGGCATGGAACAACCAGTCAACATTCCGGGAACCAGCAGCGAGTACCCCAACTGGCGCCGCCGGATTCCCGACAACATCGACAGAATTTTCGCGCGTCCGGCGGTACAGGGTTTGCTTCAGGCTCTGCGCGAAGCGCGCGATCAGCAACACAATGGCGCAGCATGACCAGCAGTAGACCTCTCGACCCGAAGTTTCCCCAGCCCCTGCCAGGCCCGGCCAAGTACGATCTGATTCCCGCCGATGAGGTGAATCTGATCGTCAAGGGACGCTACGTGAACGTCTTCGGGCGCCTCGGCATGCATCCGCATCCCAGCGGCGTGCGGCAGGTCAGCGTGTTCTTGCCGGGCGCCCTGGCCGTGGAGGTCGTCAATCCCAACGGCAAACGCAGCCTCGGCTCGCTGCACATGATTCACGAGGAGGGCCTTTTCAGCGGCTTGATCGAACGCCGGCGACAGGTGCCGTATCGCCTGAAGGTGCAATATCCGGAGGCCGAGGTGCTCGTCGACGATCCCTATCGCTTCCCTTCCTTGCTCGATGCCACCGATCTCTATCTCTTCAACAACGGCACGCAGGAGCAGGCCTGGCACTTCATGGGAGCCAATCATCGCGTCGTGGAAGACGTCGAAGGCGTGCTCTTCGTCGTGTGGGCGCCGAACGCCAAGCGCGTCTCGCTCGTCAGCGCCGCCAACCACTGGGATGGACGCGTACATGTGATGCGTCACCATCCTGCCGCCGGTGTGTGGGAGATATTCATTCCCGGCATGCAGAGCGGCACGCCGTACAAGTTCGAAGTGATGACGCACGACGAGCGTCTCCTTCCACTCAAGGCCGATCCCTTCGCGCAACTGATGGAACTGCGTCCTGCCACTGCGTCGCGCGTGCCGCAACGCAATACGTACGAATGGCAGGATCAGGCCTGGATGGAGCAGCGTCGTGGGCAGAGCCACCACCTGCAACCCATCAGCATCTACGAAGTGCATGCGGGTTCGTGGAAGCGTCATCTCGACGGCGAGCGCACACCGCTGAGTTATCGCGAGCTCGCCGACGATCTACTGAACTACGTGCAATGGATGGGCTTCACCCACGTGCAATTGATGCCGGTGAGTGAATTCCCCTTCGATGGTTCCTGGGGCTATCAGCCGCTCGGCATGTTTGCGCCCACGAGCCGTTTCGGTTCGCCCGATGATTTCCGCTATTTCGTCGATCGTGCCCATCAGATGGGCATCGGTGTATTGCTGGATTGGGTGCCGGGACATTTTCCGAGCGACAGTCATGGTCTGGCGCTCTTCGACGGCACGCATCTGTACGAGCACGCCGATCCACGCAAGGGTTTCCATCCCGACTGGAACACCTGCATCTACAACTACGGCCGTGCCGAAGTCCGCAGTTATCTCCTGAGCAATGCCATGTACTGGTTGAGCGAGTTTCACATCGATGGTCTGCGCTTCGATGCGGTCGCTTCGATGCTCTATCTCGATTACAGCCGCCAGGATGGACAGTGGGTACCGAATCAATACGGCGGCCGCGAGAATCTCGAAGCGATAGAACTACTGCGCGAAGTGAATGCGCGGGTGTACTTCAACTTCCCCGGCGTGATGACCGTCGCCGAGGAGTCGACGGCCTGGCCTGGCGTCACACGTTTCGTCGAAAGCGGAGGTCTCGGCTTCGGCTTCAAGTGGAACATGGGCTGGATGAACGACACGCTGCGTTATCTCTCGCGTGATCCGATCCATCGCAAGTACCACCACAACGAGATCACCTTCGGGTTGCTCTACAGTTTCAGCGAGAACTTCATTCTGCCGCTCAGTCACGACGAAGTGGTGCACGGTAAGCATTCGATCCTCGAGCGCGTACCCGGCGAAGATGCACTCAAGTTCGCCACACTGCGCCTGTACTACCTCTTCATGTGGACGCATCCCGGCAAGAAGCTCCTCTTCATGGGCAGCGAGTTTGCGCAGCGCGAGGAGTGGAAACACGATTTCAGTCTCGACTGGCATCTTCTGGACCAAGGGCCACACCAGGGCGTACAGCGCTTGGTGCGCGATCTCAACCATCTCTATCGTCAGCAGCCTGCACTCTACGAACTCGATACCTCGAGCGAAGGTTTCGAATGGGTGGAGGCGAACGACTACGAGCGCTCGATCTTCATCTATCGTCGCAAGGGCCGTATGCCGGGTGATGAAGCGCTCGTGATTCTCAATTTCACACCGACACCGCATCACGAGCTGCGCGTCGGTGTTCCCTACGCAGGGTGGTATCAGGAACGCCTCAACACCGACGCGCACGAATACGGTGGCGGAGGTGATGGCAACCTCGGCGGCGTGCAGGCGGAACCGATTCCCGCGCATGGTCAGCCCTGGTCGCTACGTGTGCGGATCGCCGGCCTTTCCGGCCTGGTGTTCACGAGGGGCTAGGGCATGACTCGGCGTTTCGGCATCGCTCCCGCTCCGCACCATCCGCTCGGCGCGCATCATGACGGCAAGGGCACCCATTTCGCGCTGTATTCGGCGCATGCGGAGAAAGTCGAACTCTGTCTGTTCGACGAAAGGGGCGAGCAGGAACTGCAGCGACTGGAACTGCCGAGTTGTGAGCAACAGATTTTCAGTGGTTATGTCGAAGGTCTGCGGCCCGGAGCCATCTACGGCTATCGCGTCTATGGTCCTTATCAACCGGAACTCGGACATCGCTTCAACCATCACAAGCTCTTGCTCGATCCCTATGCACGACGTGTAACGGGGCGTTTCCAATGGTCCGACCTGCATTACGCGCATCAGCAGGATCATCCCGAACAGGACCTCAGCTTCGACGAACGTGACAACGCCGCATTGATGCTCAAAGCGGTCGTGTGTGAAGAGTTGCAGGAGCCACCTCCGGCACGTCTGCAACGCGTCGACAGTTCACGCACCGTCATCTACGAGGCACACGTCAAGGGCCTCACCATGCGGCATCCGGCCTTGCCACCCGAGTTGCGTGGCACCTTCGCGGGACTGGGTCATGAAGCACTGATTTCCTATCTGAAAGCCTTGGGCATCACGACGCTCGAACTCTTGCCGGTACAGGGCTTCATCGACGAACACTTCCTCGTGCAACGCGGGCTCCGCAATTATTGGGGTTACAACTCCCTCACCTTCTTCGCGCCGCATCAGGCCTACCTGAGTCAGGGCGATCCCATGGAGTTCCGAGCGCTGGTGGATCGTCTGCACGATGCCGGCATCGAAGTGATCATGGATGTGGTGTTCAACCACACTGCCGAGGGTGGCCGCCTCGGACCGACGTTCAGCTTCAAGGGCATCGACAATCTCAGCTACTACAGGCTGCAGGCGGAGAATCCGCGCTACTACATCAACGACACCGGCTGCGGCAACACGATCAACGTCTGCAATCCTGCCGTGCTGCGTCTGGTGATGGACGCATTGCGCTATTGGGTGACGGTGATGCAGGTCGATGGTTTCCGCTTCGATCTCGCCACCATCCTGGGCCGTGAGCATTACGGCTTCGATCGCGGCAGTGGCTTCTTCGATGCGATCTATCAGGACCCGGTGCTGGCCGGCACGCGTTTGATCGCCGAACCCTGGGACATCGGCCCCGGTGGCTATCAGCTTGGCAACTTCCCCAGCGGTTGGAGCGAATGGAACGATCGCTATCGCGACACCGTGCGCCGCTACTGGCGTGGCGACTCCGGCGTGCTACCCGAGTTTGCACGCCGCTTGCATGGTTCCAGTGACATCTTCGAGCACGCAGGACGGCGTCCCTCGGCCAGTGTCAACTTCATCACGAGCCACGACGGCTTCACGCTGCAGGACCTGGTGAGCTATCGCGACAAGCACAACGAAGCCAACCAGGAAGACAACCGTGATGGTCATGCCGAGAACTACAGCGAGAACTACGGCGTGGAAGGGCCGACCCTCATCGCCGAGATCAACGAAGTACGTCGGCGTCAGCGTCGCAACTTTCTTGCCACGCTGATCCTGTCACAGGGGCTGCCGATGCTGTGTGCAGGAGATGAGATCTGCCGCAGTCAGCAGGGCAACAACAACGCCTATTGTCAGGACAACCCGCTGAGCTGGTTCGATTGGCAGGGCATGGATGCAGAAGCGGAGCAGCAACTGGCCTTCACCCAACGTCTGCTCGCATTCAAACAATCACATTCATGGATCTGGCAGCCGCAATACATTCACGACGCGCAGGATGCCAATGGCAGCGAAATACTTTGGTTCAACCGCGAAGGCGAGATCATGCAGCCCGTGCACTGGGGTCAACACCAGACGCGCACGCTCGGCTACCTCGTGGCCGTGCGTCACGAAGGCAAGGCACGCCGCATGCTCGCGCTCTTCAACGCCGGCAGCACACCGGTCAACTTCAAGCTGCCCTATCGCCTCGAAGTGCGCCGCTGGAACCTCGTACTCGATACCAGTTTCGAAACCGGCATGCCGCCGGGCAGCAATCATGAGATCTATGGACACTATCCGATGCTGGGCCACTCCACGGTAGTCCTGCTCGCTGGTGTCGCTCCCGTTGATAGCCAAGCACAGGAGTCCTTGCTATGAGCCCAGACAAGAATTTCACCGACGACTATCCCTGGTTGGGGATGGATACCCGTTCGGTCAAGAAGGATCTGTTGCGGCACTATCACCTGACCCTGGGGCGAGGGCAGGCCACTTGTGGCGAGCGCTACATCTATCACGCCGCGGCACTGACGGTGCGCGATCGCCTGGTGGAGCGCTGGGCCAGTACGCGCGATGCCTATCAGCAACTCAAGCCGCGTCGCGTTGCATATCTCTCGCTCGAATACCTGATGGGGCGTTCGCTCAACAACGCGTTGCTCAATCTCGACATGGAGCATTCGCTGGAACAGGCGCTGCGAGGTTTCAGCTGTGCACTTGAGGAAGTGTTGGAACAGGAGCGCGATGCCGGCCTTGGCAATGGTGGTCTCGGTCGTCTCGCTGCGTGCTTTCTCGATAGTTGCGCCACACTCGGCTACCCCGTCACCGGCTATGGCATCCGCTACGACTACGGCATCTTCCATCAGAAGATCCGCAACGGTTATCAGGTGGAAGTGCCCGACCACTGGCTCGAAAGCGGCACGCCTTGGGAGATCGTCGCGCACGATGCGACCTGTCACGTGAAGTTCGGAGGTCACACCGAACATTGGGTCGACGAGCAGGGCCGCTTCCGGGTGCGCTGGGTGAGCAACGCCGACGTGCTGGCCGTGCCGCACGACGTGCCGATCCCCGGCTACAAGAACAACACGGTCAACACGTTGCGCCTCTGGCGTGCGGACACTCACGAAAAGCTTTCGCTCGCCGACTTCAACAGCGGTGAGTATCAGGGCGCCGTCTATCAACAGAACGTCGCGGCGCAGATCTCGATGGTGCTCTATCCCAACGACGTCAGCGTCAACGGCAAGATCCTGCGTTTGCGTCAGCAGTACTTCCTGAGTTCCGCCAGCCTGCAGGACGTGGTGAATCGTTGGCACCGCGACTACGGCAACGACATGAGTGAATTTGCGGACAAGAACCGCTTCCAGCTCAACGACACGCATCCCGCCGTTGCCGTGCCGGAACTCATGCGCATCCTCATCGACGAAGAACTCCTCGGTTGGGACGAGGCCTGGAAGATCACGGTGCAGACCATGGCCTACACCAACCATACCTTGTTGCCCGAAGCGCTCGAACGTTGGCCGGTGTCGATGTTCAAGCAGCTGCTGCCGCGCATCATGGAGATCATCTACGAGATCAACCATCACTTCCTGCAGGAAGTCGCGCGCAAGTGGCCGGGTGACACGCAGAAGCTGCGCGACATGTCGATCATCGAGGAAGGTCCGGAACCGATGATCCGCATGGCCTATCTGGCCATCGTCGGCAGCAGTTCGGTCAATGGCGTCGCCGCGCTGCATACCAAGTTGCTGAAGGAAGGTCTGTTCAAGGACTTCTACGAGCTCTGGCCGCACAAGTTCAACAACAAGACCAACGGTGTGACGCCGCGCCGCTGGTTGGCCTTCTGCAATCCCGGTTTGAAACAACTGCTCGACAAACGTCTCGGCCAGGACTGGATCATCAACCTCGACGAACTGCGCAAGCTCGAAGTGTTCATCGAGGATCGCGAAGTACGTCGGCAGTGGCGGCGCATCAAATACGAGAACAAGCAGCGTCTGGCGGAACTGGTGAAGGAACGCACCGGCATCGACTTCGATCCCACGATGCTGTTCGAAGTGCAGGTCAAGCGCATCCACGAATACAAGCGTCAGCTGCTCAACGTGCTGCACGTGATCCATCTCTACGATCGCATTCGTCGTGGCGACACCGCCGGCATGGTGCCGCGCTGCGTGCTCATCGGTGGCAAAGCCGCGCCCGGCTATGCGATGGCCAAGCTGATCATCAAGCTGGTGAACAACGTCGCTGCAGTGATCAATGCCGACCCTGCCGCGAAGCCGTGGTTGCGGGTGTGCTTCCTGCCCAACTATCAAGTCACCGCGATGGAAAAGATCTGTCCTGGCACGGACCTGTCGGTACAGATTTCCACTGCTGGGAAGGAGGCCTCGGGCACCGGCAACATGAAGTTCATGATGAACGGCGCCGTGACCATCGGCACGCTCGACGGCGCCAACATCGAAATACGCGATGCGGTGGGGCCGGAAAATTTCTTTCTCTTCGGATTGACCGCCGAAGAAGTGGAAGAGGTGCGCCGCGACTATCACCCGAGCAGCATCATCGCCAACGATCCCGATCTGTCACGCGTGATGGAACTGCTCGAAACCGATTACTTCAGTCGTGAGGAACCCGGACTCTTCCGACCCCTCACCGAAAGCATTCGCAATCCCGGCGATCAGTGGCTCACCGCCGCCGATTTCCGCGGCATGGTGGAAGCCGAGAAAGAAGCGGCTGCTGCCTATGCCGACGTCGAACGCTGGACCACGATGAGCATGATGAACACGGCACGCAGCGGACAGTTTTCCAGCGACCGCACGATCCGCGAATACGCCCGCGACATTTGGAAGCTCGACCAGGACTGGGACGTCGAGCACAAGATCAGAGCCATGAGCGCCCGCTGAGGGGATATGACTAAAGGGGATAAAGCAATGCCACTCGCAACAGATCGCTACGTCAGCAAGCTCACCCGTGATACCTATGCGTTGATACTCGCCGGTGGCAGGGGCACACGTTTGTATGAGCTCACCGAATGGCGCGCCAAGCCAGCGCTGTTCTTCGGCGGCAAGTTCCGCATCATCGACTTTCCCTTGTCCAACTGCATCAATTCCGGCATCCGCCGCGTGGGCGTGGTGACGCAGTACAAGGCGCATTCCTTGATCAAGCATCTGGTGCGTGGTTGGGGTCACTTCAAGAAGGAGCTGGGAGAGGGCATCGAGATTCTGCCGGCCTCACAGCGGACTTCCGACAACTGGTACCAGGGCACGGCGGATGCCGTGTTCCAGAACATCGACATCATCCGCGGCGAGATCCCCACCTACGTGCTCATCCTGTCGGGCGACCACGTCTATCGTCAGGACTACGGCGCCATGCTTGCCTATCACGCCGAGACCGGCGCGGACATGACCGTGTCGTGCAAGGTGGTTTCGATCGAAGAAGCCGCCGGCGCCTTCGGCGTGATGGAAGTGGACGAACACGACCGCATCATCGGCTTCGAGGAAAAACCGAAGAATCCCAAGCCCATTCCCGGTGATCCCACCAAGTGTCTGGCGTCGATGGGCAACTATCTGTTCAAGTCCGAGTTTCTTTTCGAGCAACTGCGTCGCGACAGCAAGAACATGGAATCCGACCATGACTTCGGCAAGAACATCATTCCCTCGATCATCAAGGAATGTAACGTGTACGCCTACCGCTTTGCGGCGGTGAGCGGTGAGCAGGAAGCCTATTGGCGTGACGTCGGTACCTTGGATTCCTATTGGACGGCGAACATCGAACTCACCGAACCGGTGCCGCCGCTCAACCTCTACGACCCGCGTTGGCCGATCTGGACCTTCCAGGAGCAGTTGCCGCCCGCGAAGTTCGTCTTCAATGACGAAGAACGGCGTGGTTATGCCGTGGACTCGCTGGTGTCCGGTGGCTGCATCATTTCCGGTTCGAAGATTTCCCGATCGGTGATGTATTCGAGCGTGCGTACCAATTCCTGGTCCTCGATCGAGGAGTCGGTGATCCTGCCGGAAGTGAACGTGGGGCGTTATTGCGAGATTCGCCGCGCCATCATTGATCGCGGCTGCCAGATTCCGCCATGCACGCGCATCGGTTTCGACCTCGAGGAAGATCGCGCCCGCGGCTTCCGCGTGACACCCGGTGGCGTGACCTTGGTCACCCGCAGCATGCTGGGCCAGAGCGTGGGTGTGTAGTCGGCGCTTGCAGGACCGCCAGTCGTCCCGTTCTCGCTCTTGGACTCGGGGCGCAAGCCTGCCACACTTGCGCCCCGTCATGTCCAACCTGCCGTTTCCAACCTGATGCGATTCACCGGAACTCTCCTGAGCGCGCTCACCAGCACGAGGCCTCCATGCATATCCTGATGGTGGCTGCCGAGAACGGCGCCGTGCCCGGTGCCAAGGTCGGCGGCATCGCTGACGTCGTGCGCGACGTACCGCGCGCACTCGCTGCGGTCGGTCACGAAGTCACCGTGCTCCTGCCCGGTTATCAGCAGTTCTCACATCTGCCGCAGGCGCGCCCGCTGCACACGCTCACCGTCGAGTTCGCGCATGCACTCGAGACGCTCGAGCTGTTCGAACTGGAACTGGCGGCAGAACCGGAAGGCGTGCGTTGTCTCGTGCTCGAACATCCCTTGTTCGGCGCCTGCGGGGCAGGGCAGGTCTATTGCCATGACGTCGACGAACCTTTCGCCACCGATGCGGTGAAATTTGCGCTCTTCTGTCAGGGGGCGGCCTACGCGCTGGCGAGTGGGGCGTTCGGTGAAGTCGACGTGATCCACGCCCACGACTGGCATGCGGCAACGTTGCTCTTGTTGCGGCATGCGCATCCGGCCTATCGCAAGCTGCAGCGGATTCCCACGGTGTTCACCATCCACAATCTGTCGCTGCAGGGCATTCGTCCGCTGCGCAACAGTTGGTCTTCACCGGAACGCTGGTTCCCGGGCTTGGCACTCGATCTCGAACTCGTCGGTGATCCACGTTGGACCGATTGCATCAATCTCATGCGTGTCGGCATCAACATGGCGGATCAGGTGCACGTGGTCTCTCCCACCTATGCGCGCGAAATCACCGAACCGAGTGTGCCGTACCTCGGCCTCGTGCGTGGCGAAGGTCTCGAACGCGATCTGCGTCGGCTGAGCGTGAAGGGGCGACTGCACGGCATCCTCAACGGCTGCGAATATCCGCCCGTGCCGCACAACGATACGCCGAGCAAGGCGGAGATCGCCGATCTGATGCAGTCGGCACTGCAGCAGTGGGTGGGGCGTCATACCACGATCAAGGCCGCGTGGTTCCACGCGCTGCGGCGTGTGCACGAGTGGCGTCTGCGCCCTGCGGAAAAGTTCGTGGTGACTTCAGTGGGGCGTTTGACTCCGCAGAAGGTGAGTCTGCTGCAGGTCGAATTCGATGGAGTGAGTGCGCTCGATCATCTGCTCTCGCGCATGAAGGATGGCGTATTCATCATGCTCGGCAGCGGTGATGCCGCGTGCGAAGACTTCATGTCCCAGGCCATGCAGCGTCATGAGAATTTTCTGTTCCTCGCCGGTTATGCCGAGCGGTTGGGAGAGAAGCTCTATCACTACGGCGATCTCTTCCTGATGCCGAGCACCTTCGAGCCTTGTGGCATCAGTCAGATGTTGGCGATGCGTGCGGGCACGCCCTGTCTCGTGCATCAGGTGGGGGGGCTCGCCGATACCGTGAAGCATCGCGACAACGGCTTCGTATTCAGTGGCAGCGATCCTGTCAGCCAGGCACAGGCGATGCTGCAGGTGTTCGACGAGATCCAGGACTTGCACGGCAGTGCGGAGTGGGAGGTGATTCGCAAGAAGGCGCTCGACTCACGCTTCACCTGGGACACGGTGATCCGCGACTACGAACGCCTGCTCTACGGCATCAAGCCCAAGCGTAGTCACCGCAGCAATACCTGCCGCTGATTCACTCGTCCCACTGACGATCGTCGCGCGCGATGAGCGAGATCGAGGAAATCGGCCCCCACGAACCCGCGGGATAGGGATCGGGAGCTTCGCCGGTTTCCTGCCAAAGCTCCAGGATCCGATCCACCCAGCGCCAGGCCTGCTCCACCTCATCGCGGCTGACGAACCAACTCTGGTTGCGCAGCATCGCTTCGAGCAACAAGCGTTCGTAGGCATCGACGATGCGCGGCGTGTTGAAGGACTCGGAAAAACTCAGGTCCAAACGATTCTTCGCGATGCGTCCGATCTCGGTGATGCCCGGCACCTTGTTCATCATCTGCAGCTCGATGCCTTCGTCGGGCTGCAGACGAATGGTGAGCTTGTTGGGCGGCAGCGTGGGATAGCTGTCCCGGAAGATGTTGTGCTGCTGCGCCTTGAAGTGGATGTTGATCTCGCTGTGCTTCACCGCCAGACGCTTACCCGTGCGTAGATAAAAAGGCACACCCGACCAGCGCCAGTTGTCGATCTGTGCCTTGATGGCGACGAAGGTCTCGGTCTTGCTGTCGCGATTGGCGCCCTGTTCGTTGCGATACCCCGGCACCGGTTGGCCCTTGATGAAGCCTTCGGTGTACTGGCCACGCACCACGGTACGCGCGAGGTTCTCGCGTGTGATCGGACGCAGGGCCTTCAGCACTTTCAGCTTTTCACTGCGAATGCTTTCAGCGGAAAGATCCGCCGGTGGCTCCATCGCGAGCAGGCACAGGATCTGCAAAAGATGGTTCTGCACCATGTCGCGCATCTGGCCGGCCTTGTCATAGAAAGCCCAGCGATCCTCGATGCCCACGCTTTCCGCCACCGTGATCTGCACGTGGTCGATGCAGGTGTAATCCCAGTTGCTGGTGAAGAGTGCGTTGGCGAAGCGCAGTACCAACAGGTTCAGCACCGTCTCTTTGCCGAGATAGTGATCGATGCGGTAGATCTGGCGTTCGCTGAAGAAGGAACCGACCGTATCGTTGACCTGCTGTGAGGTCTTCAGGTTCTCTCCGATGGGTTTTTCCATCACGACCTGACTTTCCGGCGTGATCAGTCCGGCGGCATCGAGGCCCTGGCAGATCGGCGCATAGAGTGCGGCAGGAGTGGCAAAGTAGAAGAGATTGGGCAGCGCGTTGTCACCGAACCACTCCTTCAGCACCGTGTAGGCCTGCGCTTCACCGAACTCGAGATTCTGATAGCTGAAGCGCGCCATCAAACGCCGCAGCACGCTTTGATCGAGATTGCTGCCGACGAACTGCACCAGCGAATTCATCACCATGTTGCGGAAGTCATCCAGACTCAGCTCGCGATGCGCCAGACCCAACAGGCGCGTGTCGGGGTGCAGCAGGTTTTCCTTGTCCAGGTGATAGAGCGCACCGAGCAATTTGCGGCGCGCCAGATCACCGGTGATACCGAAGATGACGAGATTGCAGGCGGCTGGCTGATGATGCACGGAAGTCATGCTGGCCTCTTACGTTGCAGGGCCGGAGCTTCAACTCCGGCCGTAGTCCTTGTAGCGCAGATCGAGCGTGCACGGCGTTTGTGGATGCGGCTGCTCGTCGCGGATCTGCAACTTGCCCTGCCGATGACCTTGCGTGATGAAGCGAGCGGTGCGGCGCGCTTCGGCCTCGTTGGCATTCACCGGGAAGGTGTCGTAGTTGCGTCCGCCGGGATGGCCTACATGATACTGACACCCACCCAAGGAGCGCTGCTGATGCAGATCCACGACTTCGATGACAAGCGGCGTATGCACGGGAATCGTCGGATGCAACGCCGACCACGGTGCCCAGGCCTTGTAGCGGATGCCTCCGACGAACTCGCCATCACGTCCCGTGGAATGCAGAGGAATGCGGCGGCCGTTGCAGCAGAGTGCAAGACGATTGCCCACCAACCCTCGCACGAGCACCTGTAGACGTTCCACCGACGAGTCGACATAACGCGCGGTGCCCGTCGCGGTGCTTTCTTCACCAAGCACGTGCCAGGGCTCGATCGCGCCATGAATGTCGACGTCGAGCCCCGCTACATGGAAGCGACCGTAATGCGGGAAGCGAAATTCCTGGAACGGCAACAGCCACTCCAGTGAGAAGGGGAAGCCGGCGTCGTTGAGGTCCTGCACCACCCACTGCATGTCCTGCCACACGAAGTAGGGCAGCATGAAGCGGTCGTGCAATTGATTCCCCCACGGGATGAGCGGCTTCTCGTAGGGCTGTTGCCAGAACCAGGCGACCAGCGTACGCAGCAGCAGGAGCTGCACGGCACTCATCTGCCAATGCGGCGGCATCTCGAAGTTGCGGAATTCCACGAGGCCCAAGCGGCCGCTGGCGCTGTCGGGCGAATAGAGTTTGTCGATGCAGAATTCGGCGCGGTGTGTGTTGCCGGTGAGGTCGACGAGGAAGTTGCGCAGGATGCGATCGACCAACCAGGGCTTGTCGGTTTCGCCGCGCGGCAACTGCTGCAGTGCGATCTCGAGTTCATACAGGTTGTCGTCACGCGCTTCATCCACACGTGGCGCCTGACTCGTCGGGCCGATGAATTGGCCCGAGAACAGATAGGAAAGTGCTGGATGGTTCTGCCAGTAACGAATCAAACTCGCCAGCAAATCGGGGCGACGCAGGAAAGGACTGTCTTCTGGCTTTGCGGCTCCCATCGTGACGTGGTTGCCGCCACCGGTTCCCGTGTGCTTGCCGTCGAGCATGAATTTTTCCGTGCCCAAACGGCAGGTGCGGGCGCGCTCGTACAAGGTCGAGATGATCTGCGTGAGTTCCTGCCAGTTCGACGCCGGATGCACGTTCACTTCGATCACGCCGGGGTCGGGCGTGATGAGCAGCTTGTTCAGGCGCGGATCACGCGGTGGCTCGTAACCTTCGAGAATCAATGGCAGCTGCAATTGGGCTGCCACCTGCTGCAAGGTGTCGCAGAGTTGCAGATAGACCTCGAGCCGAGTAAGCGGCGGCATGAATACATAGAGATGACCGTCACGCACCTGGATGCAGAGCGCGGTGTGAACGATCTTCTCGATCTTGCTCACCTTGGCGGCCTTGCCGCTCATCTTCGCGATGGGACCGGTGCTCTGGCGCTGTCCGGTAACCACTTTGGGTAATTTCAATTGGCCACGATCGTTGAAGGGATCGAGCTCGAAATCGTATTCGCGCTCGACTTCCCACGGCAGGCTGGCGAGCGGCAGGCGCAGTCCCAATGGGGAGTCACCGGGCAGCAGGAACATCTTCTCGCGTTTGAATTCCCAACGGCTGCTGATCCAGCGTCCCTCCTTCTCATCACCGGACCAAGCCAGGGGCAGGGCGAAACCAACCTGCTTGTCCAGCCCCTGATCGAAGAGACGACGCAGTCGCTGGCGCTCGAGTGGATCGGCGAGCTTGTTGTCTTCCACCGTGAGGTTCACGGGCAGCTTGCCCTCGCGATGCAGGTAGTACTCCTGATCCTCGAAAGCCGGCACGAGATAGCGAGGATCGAGCGCGAGTGCTTCGCACAGCGCTTCCGCGAAGCGTTTGGCATCGCTGTCTTTCACCTTGCCCGGCTGCGACGGCGAATCGAGCAGCGAAGCATCCTGCCAGAGTGGAGCAGCATCCTTGCGCCAGAAGAGGCCAAGCGCCCAGCGCGGCAGCGGTTCCCCCGGATACCATTTGCCCTGGCCGTGATGCACCAGACCCTGTGGTGCAAAGGCTGCGCGCAATTCCTGCAGGAGATTGCCGGCCAGCTTGAGTTTGTCTTCACCGAGCGCTGCCGTGTTCCACTGCGCGCTTTCCATGTCGTCGATGGAGACGAAGGTGGGTTCTCCGCCCATCGTGAGTCGCACGTTGCCGCGCTCGAGGACTTCATCCACCTTCTTGCCGAGCGTGTCGATGGCAAGCCACTGTTCTTCGGTGTAGGGCTTGGTCACACGAGGATCTTCATGAATACGTGTGACGGTATTCGCATAGGAAAACTCGACTTCGCAGATGCTGGTGGCACCCGTGACCGGTGCTGCGCTTTGTGGGTCGGGCGTACAGGCGAGCGGAATGTGCCCTTCGCCGGCGAAGAGCCCCGAGGTCGGATCGAGCCCGATCCAACCCGCGCCCGGCAGGAACACTTCGGTCCAGGCATGTAGATCCGTGAAATCCTTTTCGGGTCCAGACGGACCATCGAGTGCTTTCTGATCGGGGGCGAGTTGTACGAGGTAACCGGAGACGAAACGCGCGGCGAGACCGAGGTTGCGCAGCAGTTGTACCAGCAACCAGGCGCTGTCGCGACATGAGCCCGATCCCAATTCGAGAGTTTCCTCACAGCTTTGTACACCGGGATCGAGTCGAATCAGATAGCTGACGGTGCGCTGCACCAACTGATTGACGGCGACGAGGAAGGCAATGGTAGGCTGTCGGCTCCGATCGACCTGAGCCATCAGCTGCTGCAAGCGAGGTCCGCTCTCCATCACCTGGAGGTAGGGCGTGAGATCGCGGCGCAGTTGCGGTTCGTACTCGAAGGGGAAATTTTCAAAATTTTCTTCGAGAAAAAAGTCGAAGGGATTGATGACCGTCATGTCCACAATCACTTCGACATCGAGTATCAACTCACGTGCCGGCTCTGGAAAAACCAGTCTCGCGAGATAATTCGAGAAAGGGTCCTGTTGCCAATTGATGAAATGATTCTCGGGTCGTACTTTCAGGGAGTACGCTTGAATCGGCATCTTGCAGTGCGGTGCTGGACGCAATCGAACGACATGTGGCAAGATGCTGGTCAATCGGTCGAAGCGGTATTCAGTGTGATGTTTAATCGCGACCTTGATGGCCATCAGCAAAACTCTTGAGTCATGAATCTCTTTTGGAGCTGTAGGTTCTAGCAGTCCGTCCAATATGCCAATTGATTGGAAATCATACCAGCCCGGCGAGTTTCACGACGAACTGATCAGCTCTCCCGGAAATCCCCGCAAACACGCCAGAGTCCTGGCCAAATACCTCGCCTCCCTCTCGCAAGAGGAATTGCAACATCGCAAGGATTCTGTTGATCACGCGATCAAGACCATGGGGATTTCCTTCACGGTCTACAGTGAAGCGGGCAACATCGACAGACAATGGCCGTTCGACCTCATTCCGCGCATCATCCCAAGCAAGGAGTGGGCCATTACCAGCAAGGGGCTGGAGCAGCGACTGAGGGCCCTCAACTGTTTCATTCACGACATCTATAACGACGGTCACATCTTCAAAGACAAGGTCGTTCCCTGGGATCTCATCGCCGAATCCGGCAACTATCGTCCGCAATGTCAGGGCATGAAGCCCAAGCACAGTGTCTGGGCTCATATCTGTGGCACTGATTTGGTGCGTGATGCCAACGGTCGCTTCTACGTTCTCGAAGACAACCTGCGCGTCCCCTCCGGTGTGTCCTACATGCTCGAGAACCGCACGGTTACCAAGCGTGTTTTCCCCGAACTGTTCGAGAACTACGACATCCAGCCCATCGGCGAATATCCGGATCGCTTGTTCGACACGCTCTCTTCGCTCTCGCCACGCGACGTGAAGCATCCGCAGATCGTGGTGCTCACCCCCGGCATCTACAACTCCGCCTACTTCGAACACTCTTTCCTCGCGCAACAGATGGGCGCCGAATTGGTGCAGGGTAGCGACCTCGTGGTCGATCAGGACAAGGTCTACATGAAGACCATCCATGGTCTGGAGCGCGTGGACGTGATCTATCGTCGCATCGACGATCTCTTCCTCGATCCCGAATGCTTCAATCCCGATTCCGCACTCGGCGTCGCTGGCCTGATGCGTGCATGGCTGAAAGGTAACGTTGGTCTCGCCAACGCACCTGGCGCGGGTGTTGCAGATGACAAGGTCATCTACACCTACGTGCCGAAGATCATCAAATACTATCTGGACGAAGAGCCGATTCTGCCGAACGTGCCGAGCTACCTCTGTGTCGATCCCAAACAGTGCGACCACGTGTTGAAGAACCTCGACAAACTCGTGGTGAAGCCCGCGAACGAATCGGGCGGCTACGGTATGTTGATCGGTCCGCGTGCGAGCAAGCGCGAGCGCGAAGATTTCGCGGCGCGCATCAAGGCGAATCCCCGCAACTACATGGCGCAGCCGCTGGTGGCGCTGTCGACGGCACCGATCCTGATGGATGACGGCCACGTCGAGCCCCGTCACATCGACCTGCGTCCCTTCGTGCTGCAGGGGCGCGAGTTCTACGTGACGCCGGGCGGTCTCACCCGTGTGGCGCTGGTGAAAGGTTCCTATGTGGTGAACTCGTCGCAGGGGGGCGGCAGCAAGGACACCTGGATCGTGAACGAGGGGAGTCGCTGAGATGTTGTCGAGCGTGGCCGAACGCATCTACTGGCTGGGCCGCTATCTCGAAAGGGTGGAGAACACGGCTAGGCTGATCAACGTCTATTCCGGCATGTTGTTGGATTTGCCACGCGGCACCAACATCGGCTGGGGCACGATGATCGACATCATCGGTTGCAACGACGACTACGAGAAGATCAGCGAACGCTTCGAAGAAAAGCCCGTCGTCAAATTCCTGCTGAGCGATCCGCGCAATCCCTCCTCGCTCATGAGTGGTGTCACCGCGATGCGGGAAAACGCGCGCACCACGCGTGAGATCATCCCAGCCGAAGCCTGGGAGCTGATCAACAATCTCTATCTACACATGAAGGACAACGCCAGCCGCTCCGGTAGTCGGCGCGGGCGGCAGCAGTTGCTCGAGACGGTGGTCGGTGAATGCCAGCGCATCTTTGGTCTGCTCACCGGCAGCATGAATCACAACAGCAGTTACGCCTTCATCCAGCTCGGTCGCAAGATCGAGCGCGCCGACATGACCTCGCGCATGGTGGATGTGGGGTCCATCAGCCTCTTGCCCGTCTTCAATCGCAATACCAATCAGCGGCTCTTCCTCGAGCCCTACGAGAACGTGGTGTGGATGAACGTGCTGCGTTGCTTGAGCGGCTATCAGGCCTATCGCCAGACCGTGCGCAGTCAGGTGCGCGGTGAGGACGTGGTGCGCTTTCTGTTGCAGGACGAGGAGTTTCCGCGAGCCATCGGTTATTGCCTGAACGACCTCGACAAGCAGTTGCGTTTCCTGCCCAACCCGGAGGAAGTGCTGCGCGCGGTGGCAAGGGTGAAGAAGATCACCACCGAGGTGGACATCACCAAACTTCTGGAATCGGGTCTGTTGGACTTCATCGACGAACTGCAGATTTCGATCGCCGACATCCACGAAGCCATCAGCCTGGCCTGGTTCCATCCGGAAGAGTGGCGCCGCATCGCGGGCGCCGATTGAACAGGCTAGGAGTTCAGCCCTGTTTCATAGGCTTTCTTCCGCCGGCGGCGGATGCGCTTCGGCCTGCGACCAGCTCAATTGCGGCAGCAGGTTGAATGCTTCTCTGAGACGCGCATCCCAGCTTTTCTTCAGTTCGCGCAGATATTCGCTGTCCGCGTCGAAACGGAAATAGCGATTCGTGTCGAAGCTATTGGCGGGATAGATCAGTACTTCGATGGGCGGACCGACGGTGAGGTTACTGCGCATCGTGGCGTCCATCGACACGAGTGCGCATAGCGCGGCGGTTTCAAGCGAAGTATCGGGATTCAGGATGCGATCGAGGATCGGCTTGCCGTACTTGCTTTCGCCGATCTGCAGATAGGGCGTGTCCTTGCTGGATGTGATGTGGTTGCCTTCGGGATAGATCAGCACGATGCGGTGATCGCTGCCCTTGATCTGACCGCCGAGCAGAAAGCTGGCCTGAAAAGCCTGGCCGGCGTGTTTTTCCTGCTGCGCACGGCTGACTTCGCCGAGATAGTCCGCCGCCTCGCCGATGGTGGTCACCGTGTTGAGGCTGAGAGACGCGTTCTGCCGCAGATCCCTGCGCAGTTGCGCCATGGTCGCCTGCGAGGTGGCCAGATTGCCGGCGGTGAGGACCACGAATTGACGTTCCGGGCCGAGATCGAAGCGGAACATCTTGCTGTAGGTGCTGACCTGATCGACGCCCGCATTGGTGCGGGAGTCCGAGCAGAACACCAGGCCGGCTTTCACCGAGATTGCCATGCAGTAAGTCATGCGAAGAATCTCTTTGCAGTTCGCAGCAAGGTTGCACACCCAGCCAGTTGGGGCGGGCAGTATAGCGGAATCCTCGTGTGCGGTGCCGCAACGCGTCAGCGATGCGCGGCGGGAAGACTCAGGAGGCGTCGCGTTTGCGGAGCCGTTCACGCAACGCAAAGAGGCGAGGCACTAGTGTGCCGAGGCCCGGCTTGTGCTGCTGGATTTCTTCGTCGGTGAGTCCGTCGAGCTCGTGGGGGAACACCAGCCAATCATCGGTGGCGTGCACGTAGTAGTCGGGCACGCGGCCGGAGCGGTCGTTACCGGGTTTGTAATAGGGCACGGCCGTGCGTACTTCCGGCATCGGCGAACAAAGTTTGCCGAGCTCGATCGTCACTTGGCGCAGGCTGAGACCGGAGTCGTGCACGTCGTCGACGAGCAGCACCTTGCTGGTCGGTTTCATGCGGCACAGCAATTCGTCGAGACCATAGACCTCGACGCGCGAGCGGGTAGCGATGCCGGTGTAGGACTTGGTGCGGATCGCTAGATGGTCCGAGTCGATGCCGATGTAGGCCAGTACCTCCTGTACCGTCACGCCCACGGGCGCGCCGCCGCGCCAGATGCCCACGATGAGGTCGGGGCGCCAGTCGCTTTCCGCGACCGCGAGAGCGAGTTGGATGGAATCGTGCAGGAGCTGGTCCGCGCTGATGTAATACTTGTGCATGGCTCGGAGGGGTAGTTCGGAGGGGGTAGTTGCTGAAGGCGGCATATTACCCTGCAAACGTCTAAGGCAGGAGGAGCAACACGCGATGCTGGATCAATTCAATCAGCTTTTGCTGAGTCTCGACGCGCTATTGGGCAGTTCGGCCTGGTTTCCCTTGGTGCTGCTCGGGGTGGGTTGCTTCTTCACGCTCTATCTCGGTTTTCCGCAGTTGCGTTATTTCTTGCATGCCTGGCAGGTCACGCGCGGCAAGTTCGACGACGCGCGCGATCCCGGTGACACCACCCATTTTCAGGCCTTGTCCACGGCACTCTCGGGGACCGTCGGCACCGGCAACATCGGTGGCGTGGGACTTGCGATCTTCATCGGCGGCCCTGCGGCTCTGTTCTGGATGTGGATGACCGCCTTCTTCGGCATGGCGACCAAGATGGTGGAAGTGTCACTGGCGCACAAATACCGAGTGAAAGACGAAGTCGGCACCATGGCTGGCGGGCCGATGTATTACATGGAACGAGGCCTGAACATGCGTTGGCTCGGCATCTTCTTCGCCATCGCCACCGTGATCTGTTCCTTTGGCACCGGCAACCTGCCGCAGAGCAACAACATCGCCATCAGTGTGCAGGCCACCTTCGGAATTCCCGCTGCGGTGACCGGCGGCGTACTGGCAGTGATTCTCGGGCTCGTCATCATCGGCGGTATCCATCGCATCGCGAAGGTTGCTGCCGCGATCGTGCCCTTCATGGCCGCCGTCTATTTCATCGGCGCACTCAGCGTGATCGTGATGAACCTCGATCAGGTGGGGCCGGCCTTCGTGCGTGTGTTTGGTGATGCCTTCACCGGCTCTGCCGCCACCGGTGGTTTTCTCGGTGCCACCTTTGCCTATGCCTTCAATCGCGGTGTGAATCGTGGGCTGTTCTCCAACGAAGCGGGGCAGGGCTCGGCGCCGATCGCGCACGCATCGGCGAAGGCGGATGAACACGTGTCCGAAGGCATGGTATCGCTGCTCGAACCCTTCATCGACACCATCATCATCTGCACGCTCACCGGCCTGGTGATTCTGGCTTCCGGTGCATGGACGCAGAAATTCGAAAACACTTTCCAGCAAACCGACCTGCAGTTCGTCACCGGCACCTACAGTGATGCGGTGGAAGCGGATAGACAGCAGTTGTCCGCCTATCTCTTGGGACGAGAGAGTGAAGTCACGCCGTATACGGGCAGCATCACGGTGGAAAATGGCACAGCGGTGAGTTCTGGCTTCACGGTGATTCATGCGCGCTCGGTGGCGGAGGACGTGCGCTATCTATCGCGCGGCGCAGCATTCGACGGTGAAGTGCAGATCGTGGGTGGTTCTTTGGCCACTCCCGGCGTCACGCTGACGGGACGCTCGCTGCTGCATTCTTCCGCACTGACGACGGAAGCCTTCACCTTCGGTTTTCTCGGAGGTTTCGGGCGTTACGTGGTCGCCTTTTCGCTGATGCTGTTCGCTTTTTCCACGGCGCTGTCGTGGTCCTACTACGGTGATCGCGCCATGACCTATCTGGTGGGCGCGCGCGGTGTGATGCCGTTCCGGCTCGTGTTCTGTCTGGGTTTCTTCCTGGCGGCGATCACCGATACGACCATCGTGTGGAACGTGGCAGCAGTCGGCATCGTGGTGATGACCTTGCCCAACCTCTTCGCGATCATGCTGCTGCGCAAAGAGGTCAAGGCAATGGTGGTGGCTTATTGGAAGGCGCGGCAGGAGGGCAAGGACCCCGCCACCGCGGATTGATCAATTCTCGCCGTCGTCGCCGAGGACGCCGAGAGTGAGGATGTTCAACCAGGAACGCTCGCGTTTCGGCTGCGGGATTTCGTCGCGATAGGGCGTGTCATCACGCGAGGGACGACGCGTCGGTGCGAGCGGTGCATCCTTCTTGTTCGAGCCCAACAGACCGAAGGTCACCGAGTAGAGGAAGGAAGGATCGGTGATCTGCGTGGATACGATGAAGTTGCCGTTCGCATCGAGTTGTGGGCTGTCCGGATAGTTGGCCTTCAGGATGGCGAGAGACGAATCCGCCAGATCGTTCAGACCAAGTCGCAGATACATCTCTGTCATGATTTCCAAGGCACGCGGCACGGCCGGTGCTCCCTGATAGTTCTCCACCACGTAACGTGCACGGTTGAGTGCCGACAGATAGGCCTGACGCTTGATGTAGAACTCCGCCACGTGAATCTCCGACTGAGCCAGGAGGTTGCGCAGGTAGATCATCCTGGCGCGCGCATCGGGGGCGTACGGCGAGTTCGGGAAGCGCGAGAGCAATTGTGAGAAGTCGGTGAAGGATTCACGCGCCTTGCCGGGGTCGCGTTTGCTGGGGTCCGTGGGCAGATAACGGCCGAGGATGCGCGAGTCTTCGCTGTAGAAGGACATGCCCTTCATGTAATAGGCATAGTCGAGGTTGGGGTTGTCGGGATAGAGACGGATGAAGCGGTCGGCGGCGGCGCGCGCGGCTTCGGGTTCGCCGTTGCGGTAGTAGGCGTAGATCAGCTCGAGCTGAGACTGCGCCGCATAGCGCCCGAAGGGGAAGTTGGCTTCCAATTGCTGGAAGATCGCGATGGCGCGCGGCCAGTTGCTCACTTCGACGGCGCCGATGCCGGCGAGGTACAGCGCTTCTTCGGTAGAGGTCGGCAGTTCCTCGTCATTGGAGGAGCAGCCGGCCAACAGCAAAACGACCAACGACAAGGCAAACAAAATTCGATTCACGGGAGTCACGTCCAGAGATGTGTGGCATCTGTATAATGCCGGCTAGTTTACTCGAACCCACCCTGAATTACTCCAATGGCCTCCCGCGCAGGTGCGGAGGCGCCCATCCCCCGGCACCATGACAGAACCCATTGAATTACAGGAAGAAGTTGGCGACGACTTGGCCGGCTTACGCTTGGACCAGGCTGCGGCCAGGTTGTTCCCCGACTATTCCCGCGCCCGCATCCAGGAGTGGATCAGAGATGGTCTGCTCTTGCTCGACGGCAGGGCGGCGAAGGCCAAGGACAAGGTCCAGGGCGGCGAAATCCTGCGTCTTCAGCCCGCCGAAGAGGTGCGTGTTTCCTTTGCCCCCGAGAAGCTACCGCTCGACATCGTCTACGAAGACAAGAGCGTGATCGTCCTCAACAAGCCGGCCGGTCTGGTGGTGCATCCTGCCGCAGGCAACTATGAAGGGACCTTGCTGAATGGGCTTCTCGCCCATTGTCCTGCGTTGGAGAAACTGCCGAGGGCCGGCATCGTGCATCGCCTCGACAAGGACACGACCGGGCTGATGGTGGTGGCCAAGACGCTGCAGGCGCATCAGGAATTGGTGGCGCAGTTGCAGGAACGCACCGTATCGCGCCAATACGAGGCCATCGTGCAGGGCGTGGTGACGGCCGGCGGTACGGTGGATGCGCCCTTGGGTAGACATCCGACTCAGCGCCAGAAGCGCGCCGTATCCAATGCCTCCGATGCGCGAGAGGCCGTGACGCACTACCGCGTGCTGAGCCGCTTCCGTGGCCACAGCCATCTACGGCTGAAGCTCGAGACGGGACGCACGCACCAGATCCGCGTGCACATGGCCCACATCGGCCATCCGCTGGTGGGAGATCCGCTCTATGGCGGGCGGTTACGGATTCCGAAAGGTGCCTCGCCCGAGTTGCTCGAAGCCCTGCAAGGCTTCAAGCGCCAGGCGCTGCATGCGCGTGCGTTGGGTTTCATCCATCCGCGCACGGGTGAAGAGGTCAGTTGGGAAAGCGAGTTGCCGGCCGACATGCAGGCTCTGCTCGATGTGATGAACGCCGATGCCGCGACCAGCGAAGTCTGAACTGCAATTGTTGGAACCCGACTGGCCCTTGCCGGCGGGCGTGCATGCCTTCGTCACCACGCGCCTCGGTGGTGTGAGTGCGGCACCTTACGCGAGCTTGAACCTGGGTTTGCACGTTGGGGACGATCCTGCTTCAGTGAAGCGCAACCGCGAGTTGCTGCTGCAGGAGCTCGAGTCCCGCACGGGATTGAAGAACCTGAGCGTGCAGTGGATTCAACAAGTGCATGGCACGACGGTGCACGAAGTGAGCGCAGCAACCTTGGACAGCGTGCCCGAGGCCGATGCCATTCACTGCAGGGTCCCCGGTGTCGTGTGTGTGGTGCTGACGGCGGATTGTCTGCCCGTGATGTTCACGAGTGGTGATGGACGTGAAGTGGCAGTGGCGCATGCGGGTTGGCGTGGTCTGCTCGACGGTGTACTCGAACAGACGGTTGCGTGTTTCAGCGATGGCTCTGCGTCGAGCGCCTGGTTGGGCCCTGCCATCGGCCCCTGTCATTTCGAAGTCGGCGCCGAAGTGCGTGAAGCATTTCTGCGTGCAGCACGTGCGGAAGAAGAGGCGGCAACGCGCGCCGCCTTCGTGCCGGCCGATCGCGAGGGTAAGTGGTACGGTGATCTCTATGCGCTGGCGCGGGTGCGTTTGCAGCGCGTCGGTGTGAGCGAGGTTCATGGCTCCGCCCGCTGTACCGTATGCGACCAGCAACATTGGTATTCCTATCGTGGGGAAGCGCGCACGGGCCGTTTCGCCACCTTGATCGTTTCATCGCCCGTGCAAGAGGAACTCGCGTGAGCACTGCTGAAAATCTACATCCCCTGAATCCCGATGAGCTCGATTGGCTCGATCGCGTGCTGTACGAGCGCCTGGAGGAGGAAGAATCCGACGAGGCCGAGGAAGGCATACTCAGCGTGGCAGAGCTGGATGGCTTTTTCACGGCACTGGTGAGTGGTCCTCTGCATCCGGAAGACGTCGATTGGTGGACGCTGATCTGGGGCGATTTCGAACCCGAATGGGAAAGCGAAGAGGAATACAACTCGGTGCTTGCCTTGATGCAGCGTCATCTGAATACCGTGGCTGCCACCTTGAGCGAAGCGCCGGAAGAGTTCGAACCACTTTTCATGGAATATGAAGAAGACGGCGAAATGTTCCTGAGCGTCGACGACTGGTGCGAAGGCTACATGCGCGGTGTCGCGCTTGCCGAAAAGCGTTGGCAGGCCGGTGGCGATGCCATGCAGAAGTTGCTGACACCGATTCGTGCCTTCTCGAGCTTCTCCAACTGGCGTGCGCACAACCGTTCTTCCGAACGAGAGTTCGAACAGCTCAGTTCTGCTTTGGCACCGAACGTGCGTCGCATCTATCTCTACTGGCGCAACGCGGAACGTCACTAAGTTCTTGTCGCTGCCTTGAATCTTCCTGGTCTGCTCCCCATTTTGGGGGCAAGTAAATTCGTGAAGCGACCGGGCGCTACCGGTCGCGAGCCAGACCGAGGTGCGATTCATGCGCATGGACAAACTGACCAGTAAATTACAGCAAGCTCTCGCCGACGCGCAGTCGTTGGCGGTGGGGCGTGACCACAGCTATTTGGAGCCGGTGCATCTGATGACCGCCTTGGTCGATCAGAAAGGCGGCTCGATCCGACCGCTTCTGACCCAGACCGGCTTCGACGTGCCTGCGCTGCGCAAAGGCCTCGATCAATTGCTCGACAATTTGCCGGTGGTCAAGAACAACGACGGACAACTCAACGTTTCTCCCGACCTCGCCAAGCTGCTCAACCTCGCCGACAAACTCTCGCAGCAGGCGGGTGATCAGTTCATCTCCAGCGAAAGTGTGTTGCTTGCCGCGATGCAGGACAAAGGCCCGCTCGGCAAGCTGCTCAATTCCTTCTCGGTGAGCGCTTCGGCCCTGGAAAACGCGGTGAAGGCGCTGCGCGGTGGCGCGAGTGTCGATAGCCCCGAGGCGGAAGACTCACGTCAGGCACTGCAGAAGTTCACGGTGGATGTCACCGCTCGTGCTGAGCAGGGCAAGCTCGATCCCGTGATAGGTCGTGATGACGAGATTCGTCGCACGATCCAGGTCTTGCAGCGCCGTACCAAGAACAACCCCGTACTCATCGGCGAACCCGGTGTCGGTAAGACGGCGATCGTCGAAGGCTTGGCCCAGCGCATCGTCAATGGTGAAGTGCCCGAAGGTCTCAAGGGCAAACGCCTGCTCGCGCTCGACATGGGCGCGCTGATTGCCGGTGCCAAATTCCGCGGCGAGTTCGAAGAGCGCCTGAAGGCCGTGCTGAAGGAACTCAGCAAGCAGGAGGGCTCGGTGATTCTCTTCATCGACGAGATCCACACCATGGTTGGCGCCGGCAAGGCCGAAGGCGCAATGGATGCCGGCAACATGCTCAAGCCCGCCTTGGCGCGTGGTGAATTGCATTGCGTGGGCGCCACGACGCTCGACGAATATCGTCAGTACATCGAGAAGGATGCAGCTCTGGAACGTCGTTTCCAGAAAGTGTTGGTAGAGGAGCCGAGCGAGGCTGACACCATCGCCATCCTGCGTGGTTTGAAAGAACGCTACGAGCTGCATCACGGCGTCAACATCACCGACTCTGCGATCATCGCGGCGGCACGACTGTCGCAGCGTTACATCACCGATCGCAAGTTGCCCGACAAGGCCATCGATCTGATCGATGAAGCGGCCAGCCTCATCCGCATGGAGATCGACTCCAAGCCGGAGGAAATGGATCGCCTCGAACGTCGCTTGATCCAGTTGAAGATCGAGCGTGAGGCCTTGAAGAAGGAAACCGACGAGGCATCGAAGAAGCGCCTCGAAAAACTCGAGGAAGACATCGCCAAGCTCGAGAAGGAATATGCCGATCTCGACGAAATCCTGCGCGCCGAAAAAAGCTCGTTGCAGGGTTCGCAGAAGATCAAGAGCGACCTCGAGCAGGCACGCATCGATCTCGACACCGCGCGTCGTGCCGGTGACCTCGCGCGCATGTCTGAATTGCAATACGGCATCATCCCGGCACTGGAAAAACAGCTTGCTGCCGCGGCTGATCCGCAGGCCACCGAACTCAGGTTGTTGCGCAACAAGGTGACCGAAGAGGAGATCGCGCAGGTCGTCGCGCGCGCCACCGGCATCCCGGTTTCGAAGATGCTGGAGGGTGAGAAGCAGAAACTGCTGCGCATGGAAGAAGCGCTGCATGAGCGCGTGATCGGCCAGAGCGAAGCGGTCAACGCCGTGGCAAATGCCGTGCGTCGTTCGCGCTCTGGACTTTCGGATCCGCGTCGTCCCAATGGTTCCTTCCTGTTCCTGGGGCCGACGGGCGTGGGCAAGACCGAACTCTGCAAGGCGCTGGCGCAGTTCCTGTTCGACACCGAAGAAGCGATGGTGCGCATCGACATGTCGGAGTTCATGGAACAGCACTCGGTTGCGCGTTTGATCGGTGCGCCTCCGGGCTATGTCGGTTACGAGGAAGGTGGCTATCTCACCGAAGCCGTGCGTCGTCGTCCGTATTCGGTGCTGTTGCTCGATGAGGTCGAGAAGGCCCATCCCGACGTCTTCAACATTCTGTTGCAGGTGCTCGATGATGGACGTCTGACCGATGGTCATGGCCGTACCGTCGACTTCCGCAACACGGTAGTGGTGATGACCTCGAACCTCGGCTCCGATCGCATCCAGGATCTGATGCAGGGCGAGACCGAAGCGAGTTATGACCAGGTGAAGGCTTCCGTGATGCAGGTGGTGACGCGCCACTTCCGTCCTGAATTCATCAACCGCATCGACGAAGTGGTGGTGTTCCATCCGCTGCACAAGGAGCAGGTACGCGGCATCGCCGACATCCAGCTCAACCTGCTGCGTCAACGTTTGGCCGATCTCGATCTCAAACTCGAGCTCGATCCCGGTGTGCTCGACAAGATCGCAGCGCTTGGTTTCGATCCGGTCTATGGCGCACGCCCGCTCAAGCGCGCAATTCAGCAGTGGCTGGAAAACCCGCTCGCGCAACAGGTGCTCAGTGGTGAATATCCGCCCGGCAGTACCATCGTGGTGAAGCTGGTGGGCGAAGACATCGCCTTCACCAAACGTTGATCGATTCACACATCGGGCAGGGCAGGGTCGCTCTGCTCGATGTGGCTATGTAGAATTCGTCCCTCGGGTGTTAGCCGCATGGTGCGGCGAAACAGGTTCAAGCGCTGGTCGGGCCGCCGCGCGGAGTCGTAGCACCCATGGATCGATCTTCCACTGTCGAACTTTCTCCTGCCCAGCGTTTGGCCGAACGCGCCTTCGCTACTCTCGAAGCCTTTCTCCACATCGAAGCCGTCAGCGGCGTGGTGCTGTTGCTTGCGGCGGCTGCTGCACTCTTCTGGGCGAATTCACCTTGGGCCGAATCTTACGAAGCGCTATGGCACATGCCCTTGGCGTTCACGCTCGGTGAGTGGACCTATTCACAGTCGCTGCATTTCTGGATCAACGATGCGCTGATGACCATTTTCTTCCTGGTCGTCGGCATGGAGATCCGACGCGAAATTCACGAAGGCGCCTTGAGCAGTCCACGTCAGGCAGCGCTGCCAGTGGCTGCAGCGCTGGGCGGCGTGATGGTGCCGGCGCTGATCTATGTCGCCCTCAATGGCACACCGCCGGCGGTGAATGGCTGGGCCGTTCCCACCGCCACCGACATCGCCTTTGCTGTCGGTATTCTTGCCTTGCTTGGACGTGGCATCCCGAGCAACGTGCGGGTGTTCCTGCTGGCGCTCGCCATCATCGACGACATCATGGCGGTGCTCATCATCGCCTTCTTCTATTCCGACGGCATCGATTTCGGCGGATTCTGGTGGATAGGCCTCGGTGTGCTGCTGGTACTGGGCCTTCAGGCCATCGGCATCGGTTCCGCCTTCGGCTACATCGTGCCGGGCTTTCTTGTATGGGCAGGGCTGTTGAAGACCGGTGCGCATCCCACCTTGGCTGGAGTGCTGCTCGGTCTGATGACGCCGGTGACGTCCACGCCGATGCGTGAGAATCCCCTGGAAGTACTGGCACGCGTCGCCAAGGAATTGCGCAGCAGAGGTGCGGCGGTAGTGAAGGACACCGAAAACCTGCTCGATCCCGTGCGGCAGTTGCGCGTGGCGCAGCGCGAATTGTTGCCACCCGTCGTGCGTGTGCAGACCGTGCTCCATCCCTGGGTGGCCTACGGCATCATGCCCTTGTTTGCCCTGGCGAACGCCGGCGTCAGCCTTGGCGGCGGAGAAGCTTTCACAGCCGACACCTACCAGGTGTTGTTGGGTGTGGCAGTTGCCCTGTGTCTGGGTAAGCCGCTGGGTGTGATCGGGGTGAGCTGGCTCGCGGTCCGGCTGCGCTGGTGTACTTTGCCCGAAGGTGTAACGTGGTCCGGTGTCACCTTGATCGGTCTACTTGCCGGTGTCGGCTTCACCATGTCCATTTTCATTTCCTTGTTGGCCTTCGAAGACTCGGGTTTCCTCGATGCGGCGAAGCTCGGCGTGCTTCTGGGGTCCTTCCTTGCCGCGCTACTCGGGTTGGGTTGGGGCGTGCTCTTCGTCTGGCAACAGCGTAAGCATGCTGCGCTCTCGCAAGCTGAAGTAGAAGAGCTGGTCTGAAACGGCCAAAAAAAACGCCCCAGCTCCGAAGAGGCTGGGGCGGGGAGCGAGAGGAACTGCGTGCTAGTTGCTATCGCGTCCCGTGGGACGCGAGCTCTCAGGACGCAATGGCAACGTCGTCGCTGTCGCAACCACAAGGGTGAGTGTTCAGCTTGGCGATGATGTGAGCGTAATGCTGTTCCACCTTTACGAACCTGCCCTGATTCGCCTCGTAGCAATAGATCTGCCCTTCACCGATGTCGTAGACCCAGCCGTGCAGATACAGGGAGCACGTCGCCAATTTGGCGCTGACGGAGGGGTGGGTTTCCAGGTGCTTCAGCTGTTGCACCACGTTCTCTTCGATCAATTCCAGCACCTGGGCTTCGCCCAGCTCCCCGTTATTGCGGGCTTTCACACGCGCCACTGCCGCCGCGGCGTTCGATAGCCAGTTGGACACGTGATGCAGATGCTTCACCGACTCGGGATGGATCGCTCCCTTGATGGCGCCGCAGTCGGTGTGGCCACACACCACGATGTGGCGCACGTTCAGCACACTGACGGCGAACTCCAAGGTGGCGTCCATGTCGGAGGTGCTCTGCGTGAAATGAGCGGGGACGAAGTTGCCGGCGTTACGCGCAATGAAGAGTTCGCCGGGCTTGGTCTGGGTGATCAGGTTGGGGTCGATGCGGGAGTCGGAACAGGTGATGAACAAAACTTCGGGAGACTGGCCTTTCGCCAGGGAGCGAAATAACTCTTTGTCTTTGTTGAAGTTTTCTTGCTTGAACTTCAGTATGCCAGAAATCAGCTTCTCCATGATTGCGCTCCTTGGATTGCTTGTAGAGGCCCAATTGACTGCGCGTACAGCGCTAGTGCCCGACTATAGTGACAAGATTCGCCAAGCGTTGTTTTTGTTGTGATAGGATTTTGCTTCCAAAATTTTATTCACGCATGACGCGCACATGGCGCCGAGTGTACGACCGCAGGAACACTCGCTATGAAGGAACTCAATTTTTCGTTGAAGCAGCTCCGCTATTTCCTGGTGGCGGCGCGCCATCGCAGCCTGCGACAGGCGGCTTTGGAACTCGGCATCACCCAGCCGTCATTGAGCGCGCAGCTCAAGCTCTTGGAGGATTCGCTGGGTACGAAGTTGCTGGAGCGGACGAGGGGAGGGGTGTCGTTGACACCGATGGGGCGCGACATGCTCGGTGCGGCGAATCAGGCGGTGAATGCCGCAGAGGCGATCCTCGATGCTGCGACTTTCGCGACGCGTGGCCCGACCGGTACTTTCCGACTGGGAACCAGTCCCTCACTGGGCCCCTATTCCTTGCCTTGGATCCTGCCAGCGGTGCGTCACGCTTATCGTGGTGTGAAGTTCTTCGTGCAGGAAGCCTCGACCACCTTGCTTGCTTCGCGTCTCAAGGCCGGGGATTACGATCTCATCTTCACCACCTTGCCGGTGGATGATCCCAGTCTCACCGTGGTGCCGCTCTTCCGCGAAGCCATCTATCTCGTGGTGAACGCCGAACATCCCCTGGCAAAACAAACGCGCATACGCGCCGACCAGTTGGCGGGACTCGATGTGCTGACGATCGAGGAACACCATCTCTTCTTCCGGCAGGTGGAGGAGCTTTGTCGACGCTTCAATGCGCACCTGATGCGTGACTTCGAAGGATCGAGCCTCGATGCCATTCGCCAGATGGTGCAGATGGAAATGGGGGCAGCGTTCCTGCCTGGGCTCTACATCCGTTCCGAGATCCGCGACCGTACGGACCTACAGGTGTTGGAAATCGAAGGCGAGTCCATCTATCGCGTGCACGCACTCGTGTGGCGAAGCACCTCGCCTCTGCGCAGTTTCTTCCGTAACCTGAGCACCTTCTTCCAAAACAAAGCCAAGGAACAGTTCGAGGAAGACGTGGTGTTGCAGTGAGTGGCGTTGCTCGTCGCGCCGCGCCACCTCGACCTGGACTGGCGCACCGCTCATGACGTTGAAAGCCGCTTCTCCCTATTTCGCCGCGGTCGATCTGGGGTCCAACAGTTTCCATCTCGTCATCGCCCGTGTGCAGGGCGAGAAGGTCGAGATCATCGATCGCGAGAAGGAAATGGTTCAGCTCGCGCGCGGCATCGACAAGGATGGTTATCTCAGTGCCGAGGCGCAGGAGCGCGCACTAGCTTGCCTCGCGCGATTCTCCGAACGTTTGCGCGACATTCCGCGCGAGCAGATTCGCGCTGCCGGTACCAAGGCGCTGCGCAGCGCTCGTCAGACCAAGCAGTTCCTCAAGGCGGCCGAAGCGGCTCTCGGCGTTCCCATCCAGATCATCTCCGGCTTCGAAGAAGCGCGCCTGGTGTATTGCGGCCTCGCGCATTCGGTGAGCAACGATCACAACAAACGTCTCGTGATCGACATCGGCGGCGGCAGTACCGAGTTCATCATCGGGCAGGACTACGAGCCCATTCTGTTGGAAAGCCTGAGCATGGGTTGTGTGACCTATTCCGAGTCTCACTTCACGAAGGGAAGAGCACCGGAAGCAGCTTTCAAGCGGGCCTATCTCGCAGCGTGCGCGGAGCTCGAGATGATTCGCAACAACTTCTCCGAAACGGGTTGGAACATCGCTTTTGGTACTTCCGGCACCATCCGTGCGGTGGCCGATCTCGTGCAGCGACGCGATGGCGGCGCGGTGATTACAGCTCCTTCGCTCGCGTGGCTGTGCGGCGCGGTGTTCGAAGACAAGTCACTCCTGGCGAGCTTGCCTGCACTGCGTCGTACGGTGTTTCCCGCGGGATTGGCGATCCTCAAGGCTGTGTTCGACCAATTCAAACTCACGCAGATGCATGTCGGCGATCAGGCGCTGAAGGAGGGCTTGCTGTACGACAGCATCGGACGCTTCAGCGACGACGATGCACGGGAACTCACCGTACGGCGTTTACAAGAACGTTATCAGATCGATGTGGTACAGGCTGCGCGTGTGGCAACCACGGCCTTGAGCTTCTGGAAGCAGATCGAGGGTCCGCCCTTGCCGGGCGTGTCACGCACCAAGATTCTGGGGTGGGCGGCGCAGCTGCATGAGATCGGCATGAGCATTTCCCACTCCAGCCATCATCGACACGGCTACTACATCCTGCGCCACAGCGACCTGGCCGGCTTTGGCCGCTACGAGCAGTACATCCTCGCCAACCTGGTGAACAGTCAGCGCAAGAGTCTGGACAGGGCCAAGTTCGAAGGGATGGATGACCAAGCGATGGCAGCGCTGATGCCGCTGATCGTTTGCCTGCGCCTGGCGGTGTTGCTGCATCGTAGGCGAGAGTCCCTGGATCATCCGCCCACCCTGGTGCGGCTGGGGCGCGACTATCGCCTGAAGTTCCGCAAACCGTGGCTGGAGCGTCACCCCCTTACCTTGGCTGGTTTGCAACAGGAAGCGCGCTATTACCAGGCGTTGGAGTTGGGGCTGAGTTTCGAATGAGTGGTAAGTCCTCTGCTCAGCAGTAGTGTGCAAATTCAGTGCAAACTTTGTGGAAGCGAGTCAAGGCTACCGATCGGTGCAAATTAATCTATTGTCAGTGGGGAAGGGGCTCGCAGATCATGCGCGTTTCATTTTGGACCAGTTCTCGTGCATCCAGACGCGCTCGATCTCTGCTCGTTTCTCAAGCTCCTGATCCGTTGGGGTACCGTACTTGGTCTCGCTACCACGTGCGGCCTGGCTCAGGCCCAAATCGATCCGGCCAGGGAATCCGGTGAATCGGGGGAAAAGCGCTTCGTCATCCCCAAGCTAGAAGGCGAGATTCGCATCGACGGAGTGCAGAACGAGCCGCAGTGGGCGCAGGCCGCGGTGGTCGAGGACTTCCACCAATATGAGCCCACCGAATACGCCCAACCTTCGCTGCGCACTCAGGTGCGACTTTTCTACACCGACGAAGCCCTCTACATCTCCAGCTTCTTCGAAGAACCCGATCCCTCTCTCATTTCCGCCAACATCATGCGCCAGGGGCAGAGTCTGGCGAGCGACGACATCTTGGTGGTGGTGCTCGATCCCTATCTCGATCGCCGCAATGGCTATCGCTTCGAGGTGAATGCACACGGTGTGCGCTGGGAAGGTCTGTTTCAGAACATCACCGATGTCGAAAGCAATTGGGACGGTATCTGGCAGGCCCACGCCACCGTGGTGGAGAACGGCTGGTATGCGGAGATGCGCATTCCGTTCCAGACCATTTCCTTCAACCCCGACTCCGATACCTGGGGTATCAACTTCCGCCGCGCCATCCGGCGTAACAATGAAAGCCTCGCCTGGGTGAGCCGCAACCGTCAGGTGAACCCGAGTGTTGCCGGCACGATGAGTGGCCTACGCGGCCTGCGCCAAGGACTGGGGCTCGACGTCGTGCCCTCGATGACCCTGCGTGAGGATCGCATCTATGGGTCGGCTTCGTTCCGCGAGCAGAACTTCGAACCCTCGCTCGACGTGTTCTACAAACTGACTCCGCAGCTCAATGCCGCACTCACGATCAATACGGACTTCTCGGCGGCAGAGGTGGACAACCGCCAGGTGAACCTGACGCGTTTCAGTCTGTTCTTTCCCGAGCGTCGTGATTTCTTCATCCGCGAGGCCGACATCTTCGAATTCGGCCAGATCGGCACCGGTGGTTTCAGTACCGGCGGTGGCGGCAACCCGGCGATTCCGGGCGCGGCCTCGCAGAACGCGCGACCTTTCTTCTCGCGTCGCATCGGCCTCAGCGCCACCGGCGCGCCGGTGGACATCGAATATGGCGGCAAACTCAGCGGGCGCATCGGCGATTGGAACGTGGGAGCGCTCTGGGTGAGTCAGGAGGAGGACGAACGTACCGGTGTCGAGGCGCAGGACATCTTCGTCGGTCGCGCCGTGCTCAACGTTCTGTCCGAATCGCAGGTGGGCATCATCGCCACCGATGGTGCACCGCAGTCGAACTTCGACAACTCGTTGGTCGGTGTGGACTTCCGCTATCGCAACTCACGCTTGCCCGGGGGCAGGGCGCTGCAGGGGGTGGCGTTCTATCAGCGCAGCGACTCGGAGCATCTCGATGGGGATGATGCCTCCTGGGGGCTCGGCCTCAGCTACCCCAACAACCAGGGTTGGCGCGGTGGCTACAACTACAAGCGGGTGGAGAAAAATTTCAATCCGGCTGTCGGCTTCGTGAACCAGACCGACATGGCGGATCACTCCCTCGACTTCGGTTATCGCAAGTTTCTGACACCCGGTGGCTACATCCGCTCGATCTACGGCGGCTTCGATGGCTACCGTGCCGAGTATCTCGACGATGGTTCGGTCAACAATCAGAACCTGGGCCTGCGCCTGACCGGCAACAACAACTACGGCGACGGCATGTTCATCCGCCTGATCCGCAATCGTGAAGTGCTGCGTGAGGACTTCGTCATCAATCGTGCTTCGACTGGTCTGCGCAATGTGACGATTCCGCTGGGTGATTATTCCTTCACTGAAACCCTGATCGGTTTGGACCTGGCCGAGCAGCGCAGGATCAGCGGTCGGCTTTCGGTGCGCTGGGGTGACTACTTCGACGGCAATCGTGTACAGCGCAACGCAGAACTTACCTGGCGACCATCGGCGCGGTACAACTTTTCGTTGAACTACAACGAGAACGAGATCCACCTACCGCACGGCAATTTCACGGTGCGCCTGTCGAGCGTGCAGTCGTTGATCGCCTTCAGCAATACGCTGTCCTGGAGCACCTTGGTGCAGTACGACAATGTGTCGGAGGTCATGGGCATCAACAGTCGTCTGCACTGGATTCCGGAAGCGGGGAAACAGGCCTTTCTGGTGCTCAACTATGGTTTGAGCGATCCGGACAAGGACAATCGTTTCCACTCGGTGAACGCCGATCTCTCGATGAAATTCAGCTACACGCTGCGCTTCTAGGTCGGAACCTACCGCCGAGGCGTGGTTTTGCATTGTCGCGGAGCTGCTTTATAGTTGCCGGACCATGCCCCCAGGGACAGGAGTCGCGCGTTTGAGAACAGCCCATCCGTTCGTCCGAATCTTCAGCCTGACGTTGTGCCTGGCCGGGCTGGTTTGTCTGCCCGCAGAAGCGCAGCGCTTCCCCTATCGCGAAGAGCCGGCGCGCGCCACCGACATTCCCAATGATCCCGATGGTGCGGAATTTCATTTCGCGCGACTCATCTACGGCGAACGCGGCTTTGGCCGAGGGTTCCGCGGTCGCGGCAGCTGGACCACCGACTGGCCTGAAGCCGAGCACTTCTTCATGCAGGGCATCACGCGTCTGACGCGCGTCGACGGCGCGCAGGTCAGTGTCTTCAATGGTTCGGGTGGCCAGCGCATCAGCCTCGAAGACGACAGCGTGTTCGACTATCCGTTCCTCTATGCGGTCGAGGTGGGGCGTTGGTCCTTCTCGCCCGAAGAAATCGCCAAGCTGCGAGAATATCTCTTGCGTGGCGGCTTCCTGATCGTGGACGACTTCCACGGCACCGATGAGTGGAACGGCTTCGCCACCGTGATGCAGCGCGTGTTCCCCGATCGACCGATCGTGGACATCCCCGAGGACGCCGAAGTGTTCCACGTGCTCTACGACCTCGACGAGAAGATCCAGATCCCGGGACTGGCGGCGCTCTACAGCGGCGTGACCTACGAGCGCGACGGCTACGAGCCGAAGTGGCGTGGGATATTCGATGACGATGGGCGTCTCTTGGTCGCCATCAATCACAACATGGACCTCGGTGATGCCTGGGAACATGCAGACACACCCGGCTATCCCGAGCCCATGACAGCGTTGGCCTACCGTTTCGCCGTCAACTACGTCATCTATGCCATGACGCACTGAGGCGGTTGGCGCGCATCTTGCTGCTCTGTCAGAGCTGAATTCCAACTTCTGCAGGTGGAAACGATGAGAGCCTTGCTTTCCCGCGTATTTCTGGGTTTCGGGTGTGGAGTGCTGTCCGCTGGTGCGGTGCTGGCTGCGTCCGATGAAAGCCTCGAAGCACGCGCCCGCGCCATTCATGAGCGTGTGATGACCATCGACACGCACGTCGACATTCCTCTCGACTTCGCCACCAGCGAATTCATGCCTGGTTCTGCCGAGGCTCAGGTGAATCTCGACACCATGGAAAGCGGAGGTTTGAATGCCGCGTTCTTCATCGTGTACGTCGGGCAGACCGAGCGCACGGAGGAGGGCTATCGTCAGGCCAAGGCCGATGCGCTCGCCAAGTTCGATGCCATCCATCGCATGACGGACTTTCTCTACTCCGACCGCATCGGGCTCGCTACCACGGCCGCGGAAGCTCGAGCTTTGCATGACGCGGGCAAACTCGTGGCCTTCATCGGCATGGAGAACGGTTACGTCATCGGACAGGACCTGAGCTTGCTTGCCGAATATCGCGCTCGTGGCGCACGTTATCTCACACTCGTCCACAACGGTCACAACGACATCGGCGATTCGGCGCAACCGCAAGCACGGCTCAACGACGTCCCGTCGGAGCACGATGGACTGAGCGCCTTCGGCTATCAGGTGGTGGAGGAGTTGAATCGTCTGGGCATTCTGGTCGACGTCTCGCACGTCGCCAAGTCGACCATGCTCGATGCCACTCGTCATTCGAAAGCACCGGTGATCGCGTCCCACTCCAGCGCCCGCGCGCTCTATGACCATCCGCGCAACATGGATGACGAACAGTTGCTGGCGCTCAAGGAAAATGGCGGTGTGATCCAGATCGTCGCCTTCAACAGCTATCTCAAGCCCGCGGGTGAAACCGCCACGGTCGAGGATCTGGTCGATCACATCGACTACGTGGTCAAGCTCATCGGTATCGATCACGTGGGTATTTCTTCCGACTTCGGTGGTGGTGGCGGGATCAGCGGTTGGAACGGCGCCGCGGAGACTTTCAACGTCACGCTCGAGCTCGTCCGGCGCGGTTATTCCGAGGAAGACATCGCCAAACTCTGGGGCGGCAACGTGCTGCGCATCCTCGATGAGGCCGAGCGGGTCGCGGCCGCTCCTTGACATTGATTAAGTTTTGACCATAATCCTCACCCCGATTTGGTGAGCGGAAGTGTTGATTACCCATCGACCGTTCTTTCGCAACGATTTCTGCGGCAGGTTGCGTAGAAGTTTGCGAGAGGGCCGCGTAACGACGACTGGTATCGGTCACTGCTGATACTGGTGGCGCCAAAGACCCGTCTGGACAAGATGTCTTGTTCCTTGTCCTCTCTCCCGGCGAATCACGCCAAGGGTCAACACAGGTTCGACCCGAGCCTCTCCCGATCACATGAAATCGTTGGCTGTCTGCGTCCACGTGCTGGATGCATGCGGTCGGCATTGCCGTTCTAACTTACGATTCGAAGAGGATACGATTGTGGCTTTACTATCTGGCGGCGAGGCGCTGATTCGTGCGTTGCATGATGAAGGCGTTGAGCTGATATTCGGCTATCCCGGAGGCGCAGCCCTCCACATCTACGACGCGATCTTTACTCAGGACAAGGTCGACCACATCCTGGTGCGTCACGAGCAGGCCGCCACTCATGCTGCTGATGGCTATGCACGTGCGACCGGTAAGCCGGGCGTGGTGCTGGTGACCTCGGGTCCCGGTGCGACCAACGCCATCACCGGCATCGCCACCGCCTTCATGGATTCCATTCCGATGATCGTGATCTCGGGTCAGGTTACCCGTGATGCGATCGGTTCCGACGCCTTCCAGGAAACCGACATGATCGGTGTGTCGCGTCCAATCGTGAAGCACAGCTTCATGGTGCAGAACGCGCAGGACATTCCGGAGATCGTGAAGAAGGCGTTCTACATTGCGACCACCGGCCGTCCGGGCCCTGTCGTGATCGACATTCCGAAGGACGTCACCGACCCGAACGTCAAGTTCGAATACTCGTACCCGGAAAGCGTCAAGATCCGTTCCTACTCGCCGCCCACCAAGGGCCACTCTGGACAGATCAAGAAGGCGGTCGACATCCTGCTGTCCGCCAAGCGCCCCATCATCTACAGCGGTGGTGGTGTCGTGATCGGTGGTGGCTCCGAGCTGCTCACCGCGCTTGCGCACAAGCTGGGTTGTCCCGTCACCAACACGCTGATGGGCCTGGGTGCTTTCCCGGGAACCGACAAACAGTTCGTCGGCATGCTCGGCATGCACGGCACCTACGAAGCCAACATGGCGATGCACGAGTCCGACGTGATTCTGGCCGTAGGTGCGCGCTTCGATGATCGCGTGACCAACACCGACATCAGCAAGTTCTGCCCCGATGCGACGATTCTTCACATCGACATCGACCCTGCCGCGATCTCGAAGACCGTTACGGCACATGTGCCCATCGTCGGTCCGGTGATTCCGGTACTGAAGGAAATGCTGGATCTGGTCGAAGCCGGCAAGAACAAGATCGATCGCGAAGCACAGAAAGTTTGGTGGGAGCGCATCGAGCAGTGGCGCGCCCGCAAGTGCCTGGAGGTCAAACCGGCCGAAGGTGAAGTGATCAAACCGCAGCAGGTGATCCAGGCGCTGTATGAAGTCACCAAGGGTGATGCCTATGTCACCTCCGACGTTGGTCAGCATCAGATGTTCGCGGCGCAGCATTATCTCTTCGACAAACCGCGTCGTTGGATCAACTCCGGGGGTCTCGGCACCATGGGCTTCGGTCTGCCTGCGGCCATGGGCGTGCAGCTGGCCTTCCCGGAGGCGACCGTTGCCTGTGTAACCGGCGAAGGCAGCATCCAGATGAACATCCAGGAGCTCGCCACCTGTACGCAGTGCGCATTGCCGATCAAGATCGTCAATTTGAACAATCAGTCTCTTGGCATGGTGCGCCAGTGGCAGGACATGCAGTACGGCGGTCGACACTCGCACAGCACTTACGCGGATTCGCTGCCTGACTTCGTCAAGCTGGCTGAAGCCTATGGCCACGTCGGCATCCGTATCGAGAAGCTGAGCGAGCTGAAATCCAAGATGGCGGAAGCCTTCGCCATCAAGGATCGTTTGGTGTTCCTGGATATCGCGGTCGATCCCACCGAACACGTGTACCCGATGGCGGTCCGTGGTGGGGCAATGAGTGAGATGTACCTGAGCAAGACGGAGAGGACCTAAGCAATGAGACGCATCATTTCCATTCTCATGGAGAACCAGCCAGGTGCTCTGTCCCGAGTCGTGGGGTTGTTTTCTCAGCGCAACTACAACATCCACTCCCTCACCGTGGCGCCGACCGATGACGAGACATTGTCCCGTCTGACACTGACCACCGACGGGGACGATCGGAAAATTGAACAAATTGTTAAACATCTCAACAAGTTGGTCGACGTTGCCAAGCTCGTTGATCTGACGGAAGGTAGTCACATCGAGCGGGAGTTAATGCTCGTTAAGGTGAAGGCCACCGGTGCTCAGCGCGCGGAGGTGAAACGCGTGGCTGACATTTTCCGTGGAGATGTTGTTGACATTACTCCAACTATGTATACCATCCAGCTCACTGGTACGAGCGAGAAGCTGGATGGCTTCCTCGCCGCCCTGGCAGGAACGCCCATTCTCGAGGTGGTTCGCTCCGGGGTTTCTGGAATAGCAAGAGGGGAAAAGGTGCTCAGCCTGTAAATTCAGAGCCGAGCAACAATAGAAGAAGACATAGTTGTTGCAGATTAAAAGTCTGTAAAAGAACAGGTAAAGCCAGGCCAAAAACCTGGCTTTTTTATTGCCTGATTTTTGTGCCTGCTTGCAGCAAGTACCGAAGTATCGGTCGATTAAATCCCGTCGAGGATGCCGGTGGGCTTGCCATCCAGACTGAGCGCATTGCGCTCCTTCCAATACTCCCGCAGACCTTCCGGTCCACGTTTCTCGGCCCAGGTGTTCAGGGTTGGACGTTCGCCCTTGAATTCGAAGTAGGGGACGGCGAAGCCGCAGGAGGTCTGAACCAGATCGATGTCGAGTTCGAACACCTGACGCGCGCCGGGCAGGGCAGGGAAATGTGCGCTCAGTTCCGGCCAGTCGGCATCGGAGGGGTGAACGACACGCGCTTGGCCATAGAGCCGCAGGATGAGGGGTTGCTTGCCGAAGGAACAAAACATCAACGTCATGCGTGGCACGGCACGGACATGAGCGGCGCTTTCGTTGCCGCTGCCGGTGAGGTTCAACCAAAGAACCTTGCGTGGTGAAAGTACCCGCAGACTGTCCAATCCCTTGGGAGAGACGTTGACACGCCCGTCACGATCGGCCGTGCCGACGAAGAAAAGGGCCTGCTCCTGGATGAACGCAATGAGCTTGTCGTTGAGCTCGGGATATTGCGTTGCCATGAGAGGCCCTCCTCTTAGTTGAAGAAAGGGTTAGACCACTTTCTTCATGTCAGTCATGTAACCACGCAGTCTCTGACCGACGATTTCCACCGGATGGTTGCGGATCGCGGCATTGACGGCGATGAGTTCGCGATCGTCCACACCATTGTCTTTGACGTTCAGACCTTTGCCGATGACGCTGGTGTCGATCTTGCCGAAGAAGTCTTTCAGCATGGGGATGGCGGCGTGGGAGAACAGGTAGCAGCCGTACTCCGCGGTGTCGGAAATCACCTTGTTCATTTCGTACAGCTTCTTGCGACCGATCAGGTTGGCGATCAGCGGTACTTCGTGCAGCGATTCGTAGTAGGCGGACTCTGCGATCACGCCGGCAGCGGTCAGCGTTTCGAAGCAGAGTTCCACGCCTGCTTTGATCATGGCGACCAGCAGGATGCCGTGATCGTAGTACTCCTGTTCGGCGATGGCCGGAGCACCTTCCGAGCTGGATTGCTCGAATGCGGTCTTGCCGGTTTCTTCACGCCAGGTGAGCAACTTGCGATCACCGTCCGCCCAGTCGGCCATCATGCCTTCGGAGAAACGGCCGGACATGATGTCGTCCATGTGCTTCTCGAACAGCGGGCGCAGGATGGTCTTCAGCTCTTCGCTCAGAGCGAAGGCTTTGATCTTCGCCGGGTTGCTCAGGCGATCCATCATGTTGGTGATGCCGCCCTGCTTGAGGCCTTCGGCGACGGTTTCCCAGCCGTGCTGGATCAGCTTGGAGGCGTAGGCTGGATCGACGCCGAGTTCGACCATGCGTTCGTAGGCCAGGATGGAGCCGGTCTGCAGCATGCCGCAGAGGATGGTCTGCTCACCCATCAGGTCGGATTTCACTTCTGCGATGAACGAGGATTCCAGAACGCCCGCGCGGTGACCGCCGGTGGCTACGGCGTAGGCTTTGGCGATTTCGAGGCCATCGCCGTTCGGATCGTTCTCGCGGTGTACGGCGATCAGCGTAGGTACGCCGAAACCGCGCTTGTATTCTTCACGTACCTCGGTGCCCGGGCACTTCGGAGCCACCATGATCACGGTGATGTCTTTGCGGATCTGCATGCCTTCTTCGACGATGTTGAAACCGTGGGAGTAGGCGAGGCAGGAGCCCTGCTTCATCAGCGGCATCACTTTGTTGATTACGGCAGTGTGCTGCTTGTCGGGGGTCAGGTTGAGAACCAGGTCTGCGGTCGGAACCAGTTCTTCGAAGGTGCCCACCTTGAAGCTGTTCTCAGTGGCGTTTTTCCAGGACTGACGTTTTTCCTTGATGGCGTCTTCACGCAGCGCGTAGGAAACGTCCAGGCCGCTGTCGCGCATGTTCAGGCCCTGGTTCAGACCCTGAGCACCGCAGCCGAGGATCACGACCTTCTTCCCTTTCAGCTTCTCGACGCCGCGGGAGAATTCGGAGCGATCCATGAAACGACACTTGCCCAGCTCTTCCAGTTGAAGGCGCAGGGGCAGGGTATTGAAGTAGTTCATTGTGCTGACCTCTTGGTTGGGTAAGTGAATGGCTGCGGATGGTAGCCGTGCCGCTTTATTGCGTAAACTGAAAAATATGCAAGATAATGTTGCTATAAAAGCAACGTGGCTGAACCATGAAGTTCAACGAGCTGCAAATCTTCCTACATCTATGTAAGACGCTGAACTTTGCGCGGACGAGTGCGGCATGTCACGTGTCGCCTTCGAGTCTGTCGCGCATGATTCAGCGCTTGGAAGCGGAGCTTGCGCAGCCCTTGTTCGAGCGTGACAACCGCAGTGTGAAGCTCACCACCGCTGGGCAGGCCTTCAAACGTTTCGCGGAAGAGACCCACAACAACTGGCTGGAGTTGCAACGCGAGCTACAGGCGCAGGATCAGGAGTTGCAGGGGGAGATCAGTCTGTTCTGCTCAGTTACGGCCAGCTACTCCTTCCTTTATGAGCTGCTGAGCCGCTTTCGCGAGAGTCATCCAGGCATCGAGCTCAAGATCCACACCGGCGATACCGCGCAGACGCTCGACAGGATCCTGCAGGATCAGGAAGACATCGGTATTGCCGCCATTCCGCCGCAGGTACCGGCGGCATTGGCCGTGCAGACGCTGACCGTCACGCCGCTCGTCTTCATCGCTCCTATCCAAGGCTATTATTTCGACAAGAAACTGATACGTGATGGCAACATCGCTTGGCAGCAAGTGCCTATGATACTGTCCGAGCGCGGGTTGGCTCGGCAGAGCGCCGATGCCTGGTTTCGACAACTGAAAATAAAACCGAACATCTACGCGCAGGTAGCGGGGAATGAAGCGATCGTAAGCATGGTGAGCCTGGGCTTCGGTGTTGGGCTCGTGCCGCAGCTGGTGGTGGACAATAGTCCGCTGCAGCACTCCATCCGTATACTTGAGGTTGACCACGATATGCCGCCGTTCGCGGTGGGTTTGTGTGTCCTCAAGCGCAAGTTGGCCAATCCTCTGGTCAAGGCGTTCTGGGATTTGGCCGCAAAGCATCCGAGTCAGGCGTAGAATCGCGGAATCGTTCCAAGAAGTATTCAAGCTGTTCTTTGAGAGTAGTTACATGAATTCCACTGAAGGTCAGGATCAAAACCCGTTGCCGGAAACGCCGGAGCTGCCGGACGACACCGAAGCGCTCATCAACGAGCACGAGGAGGTGGTGTCCGAGGACGGTAAGAAAGTAAGACGGCGCGGCATCTACCTCTTACCCAACATGCTGACCACCGGCGCGATGTTTGCCGGTTTCTACGCGGTGATCGCGGGAATGGGGGGAGATTTTGGTCACGCCTGTATCGCCATCATCGTCGCCATGGCACTTGATGGACTCGATGGTCGCGTCGCGCGCCTCACCAATACCCAAAGTGCCTTCGGTGCCGAGTACGACAGTCTTTCCGACATGCTGGCCTTCGGTGTGGCGCCGGCGCTGATCTGCTTCAGCTGGGCGCTGTCCGAGCTGGGAACCATCGGCTGGACTGCAGCCTTCATCTACGTGGCTTGCGCGGCATTGCGTTTGGCGCGCTTCAATGTTCAGCTCGGCAGCACCGACAAACGATACTTCATCGGTCTTGCCAGCCCCTCCGCCGCCGGCTTGGTGGTGTTCATGGTGTGGGCTATGCATGCATATGAAGTGGAGGTTTCGCCGGTCATTGCAGCATTCGCTGCGCTGGTGACCTTCCTGGCGGGGATCCTGATGGTGCTGAACGTGCGGTACTACAGCTTCAAAGACATGGACTTCCGCCACCGCGTGCCGTTCTTCGTCATCCTGATCCTGATCATGGTGATCGTGATCGTGTCGTGGAACCCGCCGCTGGTGCTGTTCACGATGGCGGTGCTTTATGCATTGTCGGGGCCGGTGATGGCGGTCTACCAGCGTCGGCAGCGCCGCCAGAAGGTGACTGCCGATGAAGCGCCGCCCGCTGCGCAGGGGTAGAACTTGTAACATTTCGCGTGCAGGCAGCTCTATCTTCAGAAGAAGAGTTGAAAAAGGAGAAAGATCATGCTGATCAAAATTAAACCTCGCTATGCGATCCCTTCTTCAGAGATCACTCCTGAATCCGTGTATCGCTCGCGGCGATCCTTCCTCAAGCAGGCGGGGCTCGCGGGCGCCGGCCTGCTGACTACGCCAGCCTTTGCTCAAGTGGCGGGGGAAGGGGTAAGTTCAGTTCGCACGGCCGAAGCACTGAATCTTGCCGCCAAACCACAGTGGCTGGTCGATCAGGTTGCTGCACGCAAGCCTGCTCCGGAATCCGGTCCTTTCACTACCGACGAGATGCTCACTCCCTACGAGGACGTCTCGACCTACAACAACTTCTACGAGTTCGGCACCGACAAGGGCGACCCCTCTCGTAACGCCAAGAATTTCAAAGTGGAGCCTTGGACCGTCGAGGTCACGGGTGAAGTCGGCAAACCCGGCAAGTACACGCTCGAAGACATTCTCAAGCCTCACGCCTTGGAAGAGCGCATTTATCGTCTCCGTTGCGTGGAGGCTTGGTCCATGGTCATTCCCTGGATCGGCTTCCCGCTTGCAGATCTGATCCAGCGTTTCGAACCCAATTCCGACGCCAAGTTCGTGGAGTTCATCACGCTTGTCGATCGGGAGCAGATGCCGGCACAGCGCTCTCGTTTATCCACGATCGATTGGCCATACCGCGAAGGTCTGCGCATGGATGAAGCAATGCATCCGCTGACTCTGATGGCTGTCGGCCTCTATGACGACGTGTTGCCCGCACAGAATGGTGCGCCGTTGCGTCTGGTGGTGCCGTGGAAGTACGGCTTCAAGAGCATTAAATCGATCGTTCGAATTAACTTCCGCAAAACCATGCCCAACACGACGTGGAGTGATTTGCAGCCGAACGAATATGGCTTCTACGCCAATGTGAACCCGGCGGTCAGCCATCCGCGTTGGAGTCAGGCGACGGAGCGTCGTTTGCCGTCGAGTCTCTTTGCTCCTCGTCGCATCGACACCTTGCCCTTCAATGGCTATGCCGATGAAGTGGCCCACCTCTATGCCGGCATGGATCTGCGCCGGTTCTATTGAAGATTCGCACGCAGTGTCGCTGCTAATGTCTCTGCGCTCCTGGGTAAAGCTCGGTGTCTTCTTGCTGAGCTTCTACCCGGCAGGAGTGATGTTCTACAAAGTTTGGCGGGCCTACTTGGGGTTGCCGGTCGACCTCGGTCCGGATCCACCGCAGACCTTGGCGCTGGAAACGGGGGAGTGGGCCATTCGCTTTCTCGTCGGCAGTTTGTGGATCACTCCGCTGCGCTATCTGTTGGCGGCTCCCGTCATCTGGCAGTACCGGCGCATGATCGGCCTCTACGCACTTTTCTACACCGTTCTGCATTTCCTGGTATTTCTGTTCTTCATTCTGCAGCTCAGTTTTGCGGATCTAGGGCGGGAAATAGTGGAGCGCCCTTACATCACCATAGGCTTCTTAGCGCTGGTGTTCATGATTCCGTTGGGGCTTACGTCTTTTCAGGCTGCGCAGCGCAAGATGGGGCGAAGCTGGAAGAAGCTTCATCGGATCGTCTACGTTATTAACGTGCTCGCTGTTCTCCATGTGGTCTGGATCGTGAGATCGAGTTATGGGGATGCAGTGCTCTACGGAAGTCTGGTAACATTCGCCCTCCTTTACCGATTGCTTCGCAGTCGAGTGGAGGGGGTGCGCAAGTTTCACTTGCCGCTCTGGGGAAACAAAAAAAATTAAAAAATTTTTTGTGTCACCCCTTGCACAGCGGCTCCGGCTCTGTACAATGCGCGCCCTCACCGACGCGGTTCGGCCGATGGGTTGGCGGGTTGGTGAG
>CALEJT010000069.1 GCA_937898685.1 uncultured Gammaproteobacteria bacterium
GCCAGGATGCGATGGCAGAAACAGACAAGACTCACGCAGTCAAGACATTAACCTCGTCGATGCCCATCCACTTCGGCGTCTCGAAGCGGATGGTCTGCTCAAGCTCGTTGATGTAGTCGCGGAAGATGTTGCGGATCGTCCCTTCGACCACGCCGGTTTCGTCGGCCAGCGAGGTGAAGGTGCGTTTCAATGCTTGCTGCCCGATCCACTTCACCAGCCGGTCGGTCATCATCCGGTTCTCGGCCAGCACTGGCAGCGCCTGCGAGAAGGTCTTGCCGCAGGCTTGGCAGCGCAGCCGCTTGGTGTCGATGTAGATGCCCACGCGCTTGCCGTGCATGGGCAAGTCCTTGAACACCTGCTGACGGGTGCCCCACGAGGTCAGGCGGTCGGACTGACAATGTGGGCAGGCAGCGGTTACGTCCACCGGCTCGGCGGTGACGTGGTAATCGTGGTCGGTTTCCTCCACGCGCAGCACGCGGTACTGCGGAAGGTTCAGGATGTTGACGGGCATCGTCCCTCACGCCATCGGAGGAAGTGCGCAAACAATCTGATTGGTCTCCATGCTCACCCGAATAACACGCTTGACGAGATTGAGGATGTAGGCCGGATCGTTGTGCTCGCGGCACCAGTCATTGGGATCATCCTTGATGCCGCTGTCCTTGTCGGTGGAGACCTGATAGCGTTCCATGACCCACTCGATGGCGCTCTTGCCGTTGACCACATAGTCGTAGGCTTGCAGCGGGATACCGCGCAGGGTAATGCGGCTATTGAAGACGATGACGCTCTTGTCCTTGTTTCTGCCGCCCAGCGAGGCAAAGCGCATTTTCTCGACGCGGTAGTAAGCCAGATCATTCAGATCGCCCTTGGGCTTGGCATCCTCCTGCACCGGCCAGGGCTCCACCGTTTCGTAGTTCAGATGCAGGTCGGCGAGCTTGCGCCCCGCCTGGCTGAATGCCTTGAAGTCCGGCGCATAGGGAATGCGGGGCAGCACCTTCTTGAGGTCGGCTGCATACTGCTCGCGGTACTCTGGCGAGTGCAAGACGCCATAGCAGTAGTAGAAGATGTCTTCCTTGGTAATCGACTCGTTGCTGTAGTGCTGGCGGAAGTTGGCCAGTGCCACGTCGGTAATGCCGTCACGCTTGATGTAGCCATTGGCATCGGGCAGGCTGGCATCGTCGCCGCCAAAGCCAAGACCGCCCTGTGGATCGGCGTCTGTAGCTTTTTCGTACCAGTGCATGGGAAAACACTGCCCAGCAGAGATTGTGTGCAGGTTTGGAATGGCATTGGAAATTAAGCAAGAAAAATCCTTGCTTTCAGCTACACCTGTTACCTGAATAACGGGATTTCGGTAATGTACTGACGGGAAAATTTTTTCTTTGAAGTATTCGTTAAATTGTTGATCGTAATAGATCCATGATTGACCATATGGACGATATATGGCCTTGCCAATTTTATTTTGGTCAAATTTCCCCTTCCGACCGCGACTCAGATGGGCTATCAATCCTCTTGTCCACTTAATCTTCTTAGGGTTTGTGTCAATCAACTGGCTGGCCGTCTTTTCTTTTTCCTTGGCCGAACCCGCCGATTGAACGATACTCCCATGCAATGCAAGCTGATCGTTATAGAAGTCGATCATGCGCCCGATGTTGGTTTCGAGACTTGCTCTGCTTGAATTGTAAACCCAAGCATCCCTATTTGTTTGCACGCCATTGGATCGTAGAGCAAAAATTGCATCCGGCTCATCATTGAGCGGAACGAAGGCATTGAAATCCCCGCTGCGCTGATTGATCCAGTCGTGGTACTCGTTAGGCTCAAGGGTTTGCCACGGCACCTGCTGATAACTGCCGAAGCTGCTGACGATTTCCAGTTTTTGCTCACGGCTGAGGTAGTCGCCGATGTCGTGGTAATGGATCGCGGCCTTGCCTTGATGATTTTTGCGTTTGATGAGCAGGGTAATGGCTACTGGCGTGCGCGAGCCTGACCCAAAGACCTTGCCTCCTTCTTTTCGAGACAATTCCCCACTGGTGCGCTGGTTGCCCCGAAGATTGAAGACGTACACATCCGCAAACTCGTCCTGCAAGGTCTTGCGGAAGCCATCCATCGTGTTGCCGTCAATCCAGCCACCGTTGGTCACAAAGCAGACAATGCCTTCGTCCTTGATGCGGTCGGATGCCCAGCGGAAGGCGCGGATGTAGGAGTCGTACAGACTGTTTTTGTTGGTGGCGGTGGAGTGTGCCGCATAGGTCGCAGCGATGCGCCCATCCAGCTTGGGATACTTCAGGTTCTGATTGTTGTCATTGGCATTGTCCTGACCAACTGAATACGGTGGGTTGCCAACAATCACCCGAATATCACGCGCTTTCTGCTCATCGGCACGCTTGTGGTTTTCTGGCAAACCTTCATACAGATCGCCGGTCTGAGGCTCGTTCATCTGGAAGGTGTCGGTGAGCACGATGCCGGGGAACGGCTCGTACTCCAACCCGGTGACGCGATGGAAGGCTTCCTCGATGTTGATGGCGGCGATGTAGTAGGCCAGCAGCACGATCTCGTTGGCGTGCAGCTCGTGGCGATACTTGTAGGGCAGCTTTTCAGGCGGAATCAGCCCTGTTTCGATCAGCCGCACGGGGAAAGTGCCGGTGCCGGTGAAGGGGTCTAGGATGTGGACGTTCTGGTCAGCCAGTCTGGTGCCGAAGTGTGCCTGGAGGGCGGCATCGGCACTGTGCAGAATGAAGTCCACGATCTCGACTGGGGTGTAGACAATGCCCAGTCGTTCGACCATGCTCGGGAAAGCGGTCTTGAAGAACTTGTCGTACAGCTCGACGATGATCTTTTGCCGCCCTTTCGGGTCGGTGATTCCCGAGGCCCGCTCGCGCACGCTGGCATAGAAACCCTCCAGCGTCTCATGCTCCTTGTCCAGCGCCTGCGCATCGAGGATGTCCATGATTTTCTGCATGGACTGCGACACGGGATTCTTGCTGGTAAAGGCGTAGCCCTCGAACAGCGCATCGAACACCGGCTTGGTGATGATGTGCTGGGCCAGCATCTCGATGGCATCATTCTGGCTGACGCTGGGGTTGAGGTTCTTCCTGACACCTTTGAGGAACTCGTCGAACGCTTTCTTGCCCTTGGAATACGGTTTCTCCAGCAAGGCGCGAATGCGCATCTGGTGACGGTCGGCAATCTCGGCGATGTCTTTGGCCCAGTCCTCCCAGTAGCGGCGGTTGCCGCACTTGGTGACGATCTTGGCAAACATGGCGTCCTGCCACTTGCCCAGTTCCTCTGGATCGAAGGCAAAGCCAAGCTGCTCTCCGCCGAAGGCATCGGCTTTCTCGTTGCCGCCGCCCACGCCGATGACGTTCACCACGCCATTGCCTTTGCCAGTCAGGTCGATAGTGGCGAACTGCTTGTCCAGCCGGTCATCGTGGGCACGCAAAGCGTTGAGCACCTGCCAGACCACGCGGTATTTCTTGTTGTCATCAAGTGCCGTTTCGGGCGAAGTGTCCTTGCGAATGCCGATGGGCAAAATCACATAGCCGTACTTCTTGCGGCCAGCCGGGTCTTTGCGCATCACGCGACCGACTGACTGAACCACGTCCACCACGGAATCGCGGGGGTTCAGGAAAATGGCAGCGTCCAGTGCCGGGACATCCACGCCTTCGGAGAGACAGCGGGCATTGGTCAGGATGCGGCATACCGGTTCTTCCTTGCCAATATTGTCCTTGAGCCAGGAGAGCTTCTGGTTGCGCTCGACCACGTTCATGGTGCCATCGACGTGTTTGGCCTCCAGCGCGGGGAGATAGTCGATCTGGTCGCCCAGGTCGTCGGAAATGCGCTCGAACTCGGCGGTCAGCAGCTTGGAGTGCTTGATCGACTGCGCGAAAGCGATGGCAGTGCGCATTGGTTGAGGATCGACACTGATATCCATGCCATCCTCGGCGGCGACGTGCTTGCCCAGGCCGTTCCAGCAGCCGACGATTTTCACCGCGTCATCCAGCTTGAGTTCATCGCCGCTGTCGGCGATGCGCTTGTTGAGCACCCTGCTGACGTGCAATTCATCAACAGCGATCACCAGCACCTTGTAGTCGGACAACAGATCGCGACGGACAGCTTCATCGAAGCGAAGCTGATGGAACACCGGACCGAAGGTGGCCACATCGTCCATCGAGAACACTTGCACATCGTTTTCTTCGGCCTTGCTCTTGCTGGCTTCGGCGTAGATGCGCGGCGTGGCGGTCATGTAAAGCCGCTTGTTTGCCTTGATGTAGGCGTTGTCATGGACGCGCACGAATGCGGAATGATCTTCGCCGGGAGCGGTATAGCCCGCAGTGCGGTGAGCCTCATCGCACACCACCAGGTCGAACGACATGCCGGTTTTCTGCTGCGCCTGATGCACCACCTCAATGGACTGATAGGTCGAGAAGATCACCGTGATGGCGCTTTCGTCCTGCGTTGCGGCGAGGGAGGCCGCCAGCTTGTTTGCATTCGTCGTGGCCGGATAAGCCAGTTCGTAGATGCGCATGTCTTCTTCATTGCGGCTGGCCTTGCTATCCGAGCACACAGCAAAGCAGCGCAACGGCACACTGGCATCGGCTGTCCACGCCCGCAACGTCTGCGACAGCAGCGCGATGGATGGCACCAGGAACAGGATGTTCTGGCCCGGCTTAACCATCTGCTCGGCAATGATGAGCGAGGTGTAGGTTTTGCCTGTGCCGCAGGCCATGATGAGCTTGCCACGGTCGTGGGCCTGAAAGCCTTTGGTGACATTGGCCAGGGCTTCGCTTTGATGCGGACGAGGGGCTTTCTTGGGCAGCTTGCGCAGTTGATCGGGCTTGTCCAGCGAGAACTGCGACCAGTCAATCGGGGAGGCTTCCAAGTCCTCCAAGGTCATCAGTTCGACCGGAATGGTCTGCCCTTCCAGCGCATCCGCCGCGTGCTTGGAGAGCGGCGCAGTTGCCACGATAAGGCGCTGAGTAAAGCCCCCCTTACCCGAGAGTGTGAAGAAGTTACCCAGATCGCCCATCGGAATCGGGGAGTCGTAGAACTTGCACTGGATCGCGCAGTAACCATCCTCATCGCGCAGCTTCGCTACCAGGTCGATGCCGGTGTCCGGCAGCTTGTAGCCGAGGGCTTCCCGCTGCGGCCAATCCTTCCAGAGCCAGACATCTTCAAACAATGCAAGATACTGCGGGTCGAGCTTGAGGTAAGCCCGCATCAGCCGCTCGAAGCGGTCGCCCAGGTCACGATTGAAAGCGGATTCGTCCCTGTATTGCTGGAGGATGTCACGGATCATGTCAATAAACTTTTGCGATTTTATATAAGCAAATCATAAGCCATCCACACAAATTTAACAACACGTTTTTACGATTTACATCGGGAAATCAACCCTTGTTTAGGCAGCAGTTACCCACATGGTTTTACGAATACCCGTTATAATTAAGGCAGCCTCATCAGGCGAGGAAGGGAGTTCGTTATGCCGCCCTC
>CALEJT010000070.1 GCA_937898685.1 uncultured Gammaproteobacteria bacterium
GAGCCTGAGCCTGAGCCGGAACCCGAACCCGAGCCGGAGCCGCCGCCCATAGTGGTAAATACCACCACGGTGGAGTCGCTGTTCAACGGTAATCGCCGCGGCATGACCTTCTCGCGCAACCTGGCGCCGGGAACGATCTATGCCGGCGCGACCGACAGCGCCTCGGATGGAAGCTTGCTGTTGCTCGACGATGACAGCAACAATCCAAACTATTTGTTCAAGAACGACACCAGCGCCGATCTGCAGGTGTTGGACGACGGTCTCACCAGCTTCTTCGATCCTTCGCTCGTGTTCGACGTGCAGTGGGGTACCTGGAGTTCGCAGAACGGAGGCGTGACTCAGTATCAGAACCTCAGCCCCACTGTGGGGGGGCTCACCGCGGGCTCGCAGTCCCCACTCAATGAACAATTGTGGTGGGCTTCCGTTTCACGCACACCCGGTAACGTGGTGACGCAAAAAGAAGGCCTCGCGCACTACACCAGCTTCGGCCACTACTACGGCAGCGCCAGTGGTGCTTCCGAACTTTACGAATTCAATGCCAACCTGCAGATCGATTTCAGTGCTGGAGGTTTGATCGATGCCGGCCGTTTGGAACTCTGTTTCGGCAACCTTGGTTGCCTCACGGAACTCGACAAGTGGCAGGTCGAATTCGACGGTGAAGGAGGCATGGCACTTTCCATCGAGGGTGCATCCTACGATGGCGCGGGTTCACTCTACGCGATCTTGACCGGGGCCGACGGTGAAGCCATCGCCGGCGGTTTCAACCTGTGCAGCCGCGAAGGCACCACCTGCCTGCTTACTGCGGACGGTCTGTTCCTGTTGGAACGCGAAGATCGCTACACCTACGACGAAGCGCTCACGTTGACCAACGAAAGCTTCCTCGTACAGCAAGGTTTCGCGCACAACCTCTATGGCCGTGGCAGCAACATCGATGGTGAAGCACCGAATCTGCTTTTCCTCGGCATGCCCAACCGCCTCGTGTTGCGCAGTGACCAAGGCGAAGCGCTCGACGGTTTCGATCAGATCAACCAAGGCCTCGGTGGAAATCCCTTCGGCATCAGCTGGGCGCGCTGGCAGCGTCCCCTGCTCGAGTTGAGTCACAACCTGCGCGCCGAAGCGTCCGATAACAACCCTTATTACTTGGATCAGAACAACGATCCCCGCTCGTCGCTTGCCTATTACGCAACCTTCGAACGCTCCACCAATTTCCATAACCTCCGCGGCCACTATTCCAATGTGACGGGTTTCATCGGTCAGAGTGATCAGGGTTCACAGATCACTGCGCTCGCGATGGAATTCGACGTCGACTTCACCGCAGTGAGCGATCAGATCAGCAATGGCAAGCTCACGATCGATCTCGGTCCCCAGGAACGTTGGCAGGTGGCGTTCAAGGGTGAGGTGAATCAGAACCTGGTCGACTTTGCCTTGCTCGAGCATGCCGAGAACGACGAGGATTTCCGCACCGGTCTGCGCACCGGCAACGCCAATTCGCCGGACTACGTCACGGAGGATTTCGCCTCTTTCGAAGGTGAGATGCGCGGTGCCTTCGTCGACAGCACCAACGATGAGCATGGCCTTCTCGCCAGCTTCTGGTTCCGCGACAACGCCACCGACGATGACGGCGGCCCACTGGAAAGCGTCTCCGGTCTCGCCTTGGTGGAAGGTTGGCACGAGAACCGTTACACCAGCGAAGAAGAAGCCTCATTGACACAGCGCGGATTGCTCCTGGCGGCGGATCGCTACGGAACCAATGCCGAATTCGTGCCGGAATCCCATTACTTCGTCGTGGCCTCGGACAGCAATCACGACTTCTTCGCCGAGCTGAGCGATCCGCTGGATGCGCCGATACCAGCCAATGTGGAACGTATATTCCGTAAAGCCTCGCTCTATCCTTCGCCAGAGGAAACGAACGTTGCTGGTTATGCTCTGGATTGGGGCTATTGGGAGCGCGGCGACACTACCAGTGCCTTTGCCTTCACCGATCCCAGTGATCCGACGCAGAGAGAAAGCGGCTTCAACGCATTGCTCTGGGCCGTACTTGGCGAAAGCGAACTCTACCGCCCGCGCGGGACCTTCAGTTACAGCCATACGGTGGCGCACCTGGGTCAATCCGATGCCGGTGAAGTGGCGGAGATCCGCGCTGGCTTCGACGTCGACTTCCATTCGGAGTACTCCAGCCTCTACAACGGTTTCCTCAAGATCTGCGTAGGTGGCAACTGCAGCGATGAGCAGGCCGACATCTGGGAAGCCTACGACCTCAGCGCCAGCATCGATGATGGCCTGAACTTCGCACAGGACATCAACGGCGGCATCCGTTACCGCGACAGCAGTTCCTCGACCTTCAGCGGCACCCTGAGCGGCACCTTCCTGGGTCAGAGCGGCGAAGACGACGAGTTTCTCGATGCAATGCTGGGAGGCTTTAACCTTTATGACGACGCCGATGCCTCGCGCTATGTGACCGGCTTCTTCCTGAGCGAACGCGAAGAGCGTTATGGCCTTTACGGTTTCAACGTGACCGGTGGCGCTTCCTATCTGGCGCGCTTCGAATCGATGCCGGCGCGGGCGCAACTGATCACGACCGATCAGGAAGGCGACTTGCAGAACTTCACGGATCTGCGCGGCATCGCCTTCCGCGACCCTGCCGAATACGAGGCCGTGCGCTTCCAGAGTTCCGATGCCGTGATTGCGCTCGGCGCGCGCGGCGATCAGCTCTTCACCCGTCATCGCGTGATGGGCGACACCATCGTCGAGCTCGGCTATTGGAATGCCTTCAGCGACGATGCCAACGTGCTCACCGACAACTTCGGTGCTGCGATCGGTCAGCCTTTCAGCGGCGGCGTCGCGTGGATGAACTACACGCCGATCGCGTTGCCGACCAGCAAGGTGGGACGTTTCGAGCGCTGGGTGGAAACCACGGTCGATCCCGATCAGTTCGGCGCGCATTCCCTGTTCTCGCTCACCAACGGTGAGCACAACGCCATGTCGCCCAATGCTGGCCAGAGCCAGGCGGACTTCCGCTTCGGCTTCGACCTCGACTTCCTGAGCGGCGCCGTCGGCAACGGTGAACTTTACGCGCACGTGTACAACTACGGCGAAGCCGATGGCCCGATCTTCGATCATCTGTGGGAAGTGTCCTTCTCCGGTCAGATCGACACCGCCGACTCGGTGCTGACGCTCACGGGCAACGACCTGAGCGGCACGCTTACCATTGGCGACACGAACCCTGCTCTGGCGCTGCTCAACACCGAAAGCACTTCAGGAAACGTTTTCGACATCGCCGACACCAGTCATCTGATGGGAGCCTTCCTGCCCGGTAACACCGACGACTCGTTGCTGTTCTCTGGCCTCTTCAATCTCGATGCCTACGACACAGAAGGCGACCATCACCAGCTGGTGGGTGAAGTGCAGAGCTTCGGTCAGGTTTTCGACCCGGTGCTCGTCTCCGCAATCGAAGAGGATCCGGACAACTTCTCGTTGGCGGGGCTCGCCACGATGGGCAGGACCGGCCGGGTGCTAGTGGGTGAAGCGGGGCTCAACGGTCCCTTCGCCGGTCCGATCATCCGCAGCGGCTTCGAAGTACTGACGCGCTTGCTCAAACACAGTTCCAGTAGCACCATCGCGCAACCGGATCCGAACTTCGAGGTTACCTGGGGTCGTTGGGACAGCTCGGACGTGCTGATCTTCGTCGGCTCGGGTCGTCTGCCCAACCGCGAGAACCACGCCATCTATTGGGCGGCAGCACCCGGTGCCACTGGTATTGCGAACCTCAGCGGCACCTACAAGTACGAAGGTAGTGACGTATTCATCGGTAGGGATTCGCAGGGTGGCGACCTGCAAGGCGTCGACATGCAGTTCCAGGTCGACTTCGGCAGTGGCGCCATCAGCGATGGCAGTCTCATCGCACTGGACGGTCAAGCACGAGAGTGGGCAGTCAGCTTCGACGGCCAGCTCAACGGCGCCACCGCCACCATGGGTAACATTGAGACGATGGCGACCAGCTCGATGCAGAACATCACCGGGGAAATCAGTGGGGTATTCACCGGTAGCGGCGTTCCGGCATTCGTGGGCGGCTTTGGTTTGAAGTCCGATTCGGATTTCATCCAGGGCATGACCCTGTTGCAGCCGGGCGCTCCAGCGGGATTGTGATCGCCCACGTAGGCGCTCACGTGAACGAACTGTGCGTCCCCATCGTGATGGGGGTCACACAGTTTACAGAAACTGTGGCAGTCAATGCACAGGGGAACGCGTATAATGCGCGCGCTACTCAATCAGCTTGATTCTAAGGAGAAAATCAATGCTTACCCGTAAAACTCTCTCCCTGGCCGTCGCGTCGCTGGTGGCAGCTGGAGTAATGCTGTCGTCCGGTGCCGTACAGGCTCAGGACCTGATCGACAATCGTCCCAACGTCTACGCAGGCGCCGTCGGTTACAAATTCGACGATGAGTGGGATCAAGATGACGATTGGGGCTGGCTGATCGGTGGCGAAGCTCCCATCAGCGAACGTTGGAGCCTCAGCTTGGAACAGTACAACCTGGAGTCCAAGCGCGAAACCGCCCCTGGCGATGCCGATTACACTCTGGCCCGTCTGGGCGGTAACTATCACCTGACTCCGATTTCCGGCTGGCAGCCCTACCTGAGCTTCGGCCTGGGCTATGCCCGTCAGGACAACGATCTTCTGCCGGAAGAAAGCGACGGTACTTTCGACGTGGGCGTCGGTGCCAAGCGCTTCTTCACCGATCACCTGTTCTTCCGTGGTGATGCCAAGGCCATCCACATCAACGGTCTGAACTATTGGGATTTCGCTCTGGGTCTGAGCGTTGGTTACGCCTTCGGTCCGAAGCCCTCGCGCCCGGTAGCAACCCCTGCCCCGGCTCCGGCCCCTGCTCCGGCACCCGCTCCGGCTCCGGCACCGGCACCGCAACCGCAGCGTGTGACGCTGTCTGCTGATGCCCTGTTCGACTTCGACAGCGCCGAACTGCGTCCGGCCGGCCGTCAGGAACTCGACGTGCTGATGGAACAGCTGCGTGGCATGACCTACGACGTGCTGATCGTCACTGGTCACACCGACCGCATCGGCTCCGACGAGTACAACATGCGTCTGTCCCAGCGTCGTGCCGACACCGTGCGCAACTACCTCATCGCGAACGGCATCCCGGCCAATGACGTACGCGCCTCCGGCGTGGGCGAAAGCCAGCCCGTTACCACCCTGCAGCAGTGCCAGGGTCAGACTGGCCCGGCTCTGATCGCCTGCTTGCAGCCCGATCGTCGCGTGGAAGTGGAAGTATCCGGTACCCGCAACCCGTAATCGGATCTTCGATCAGCGTTACAAGGAACCCCCGCTCTGCGGGGGTTTTTTGTGCCTTCGAAAAGCCTAGGTCTCATCGGATATCCGAAAGCGACCAAAACCTCTCAGACAACTTTAAGAGAGCAATCCAATAGACTGATTTAAAATAAAAATTGCGTCTTGCTTGATGCAAAAAGCGCGGACTCAGAAACGACGACGCCCTGCAGGTGCAGGGCGTCGGTGGGAGGGTTTGCGGCTTCTCAAAACTTGCTATCCAAGATCAACACTTGTCCGCAAAGCCTTGAAAATACTGCAAGAATTGGTCGGAGTGGCGGGATTTGAACCCACGACCACCACACCCCCAGTGTGGTGCGCTACCAAGCTGCGCTACACTCCGCTTTAACTTTTTTTACTACAAACCTTTGAATCTGCTGCTTAATTGAGATAACTCAGAGCTTCTTCGATCTCTTCGATCATCTCGCGGATCAGCTCACTCCGCACTGCGGGCGCTTTGGCCTGAGCCTTCTCTTGCTCGCCCACGCTCACGAGGGCATTCGTGGAAGCTCCGGCTGCCGCTGCCGCCATCTGCTGGCGTGCTCCGCCGATCGTGAATCCCTGCTCATACAACAAGGCGCGGATCTGGCGGATCAGCAGGACATCCTGGCGCTGATAGTAACGCCGATTGCCCCGCCGCTTCACTGGTTTCAGCTGACTGAATTCCTGCTCCCAGTAACGCAGAACGTGCGGCTTGACCTCACACAGTTCGCTTACTTCCCCGATCGTGAAGTAACGCTTGGCGGGAATCTCAGGCAGCTCAGCGTTATGACTTGGTTCCAGCATAGCTTTCTACCTTCGCCTTCAGTTTCTGGCCCGGCCGGAAGGTAACGACCCGGCGCGCCTGAATCGGAATCTCCTCTCCCGTCTTGGGATTGCGTCCCGGGCGCTGACGCTTGTCACGCAGATCGAAGTTGCCGAATCCGGACAGCTTCACCTGCTCGTTTGACTCCAGCGCCTTACGTACTTCCTCGAAAAACTGCTCGACCAGCTCCTTCGCTTCGCGTTTGTTAAGGCCCATCTCCTCGAACAGGCGTTCGGCCATTTCAGCTTTGGTCAATGCCCCATTGCTCATCTGCTGCAACCCTGCCTTGGTTTCACAGAGCACGCCTTGGTGCCCGGGATTTACCTTAGTTCCGCATTAAATTTGGCTTGTAGAGCCTTGATACAGCTATCAATTATCGGGTTAATTTCGAGGTCGGTAAGGGTGCGCGAACTGTGCTGAAACGTCAAGCCCAAAGCCAAGCTTTTTTTATCTTTTTCAATGTTTTGACCTTCGTAGAGGTCGAACAGAACCAGCTCCTTCAGCTCCGCCCCGGCGACGCTACGCAGCTCTGCCTCGACTGCACTGACCGGAATGCTCTTGTCCAGCACGAAGGCCAGGTCGCGACGAACCGAGGGGAAGCGCGACAGCTCTGCCGCTACCGGGATCACACTCTCGCGCAGCAGCGCGAAGTCGAGCTCCATCAGGTAGACCTTGCCCGGGATATCGAAGGCCTGAGCCAGGCTCGGATGCAATGCTCCGATCCAGCCCACGACTTCCTCTCCACGCAGGATGCGCGCGCTCTGGCCCGGCTGCAGCGCCGGATGCTCGGCGGCTTCGAAGCGGAAGGACTCGGGCGTATGCGTCAGTCCGAGAATGGCCTCGACATCACCCTTGAGATCAAAGAAGTCCACCGGGCGTTCGGGAGCGCCCCACTGCTCTTGGAGCAGCGAGCCCCAAACCAGAGAAGCCACTTTAAATTTCTGCTCTAATTTATTGTTTTTATTTACAAAAGACAAACCGGTTTCAAAAATGCGGCAACGTTCCTGCTGACGGTTCTGATTGTGCTTCAGCGTACGGATCAGCCCCGGCCAGAGGTTGCTGCGCATCACGGCCATGTCTTGGGAAATCGGGTTCGCCAGCGCTACGGGCTCGCTCACTTCGAGGGCGAGCGCGGCGTCGAGCTCGCGATCGACGAAGCTGTAGGTCACCACTTCCTGATAGCCGAGGCTCACCAGGAGGCGACGCAGCACCTTCAAATCCAGCACGCCCTGGGGACGGGGCTGGAGCGCGAGACGCGTGAGCGGAGCGCGGGCGGGCAATTTGTCATAGCCATGGACCCGGGCGAGCTCTTCGATGAGGTCGGCCTCCAGACTGACGTCGAAACGCCAGGAGGGCACGGCATAGGTCCAGGTATTTTCGCCGGCCGCGATTTTGTCGAAGCCGAGACGGCCCAGAATGCTTTCCACCGTTGCTGCCGGCAGTTCGTAGCCGAGCAGGCTGGCGATGCGCTTGGCGCGCAGAGTGACCGGCGCCACGTGTGGCAATTTCTCTTCCGCCACCACGACCGGGCCAGCCTCTCCGCCTACGATCTGGAGCAGCAAGGCAGTAGCACGCTCCATGGCACGGGCAGGAAGATTGAAGTCGACACCACGCTCATAGCGATGCGAGGCATCCGTGTGCAGACCATAGTTGCGGGCACGGCCCGCGATCTGCACCGGGTTGAAGAAGGCGCTTTCAAGGAAGATGTGACGCGTGCTCGCGCTGACCGCGCTGTGCTTGCCGCCCATGATGCCGGCCATGGCCACGGCTTTCTCGTGGTCGGCGATCACCAAGGTGTCGGCATTGAGGCTCACTTCCTTGCCGTCGAGCAGAGTCAGTTTCTCGCCCTGCTCCGCCAGGCGAACGCGGATACCGCCTTTCAGCTTCTCGAAATCGAAGGCGTGCATGGGCTGCCCCAGCTCGAGCAGCACATAGTTCGTGACGTCGACGACGGGATCGATGCTGCGCAGGCCGGCGCGGCGCAGTTTCTCCTGCATCCAGAGCGGCGTTTCGACGTTCTGGTTGATGTTGCGGATCACGCGGCCCAGATAACGCGGGCAACCTTCCGGATGTACCAGTTCGACGCTCAGCTTTTCCTGATGTACGGCCGGCACTTCATCGATGCGTGGCGCCTGCACGGGGGCTTCTGTGAGCGCACCGAGTTCGCGGGCGAGACCGGCGATGCTGAGGCAGTCACCACGGTTCGGCGTGAGGTCGATTTCAATCAGGGTATCGTCGAGCCCGAGGTATTCGCGCACATTGACACCAACGGGGGCATCGGGCGGCAGCTCGAGCAGACCATCGGCGCTTTCCACCATGCCGAGCTCGGCAGCGGAACAGAGCATGCCGAAGGATTCGACACCACGCAGTTTGGCTTTCTTGATCTTGAAGTCGTCACCGAGTTCAGCACCGATACGGGCAAAGGGCACTTTCAAGCCGGTACGCACGTTGGCGGCACCGCACACGACCTGATGTGTGGCGACACCGTCGTTGACCTGACACAGGCTGAGCTTGTCGGCATTCGGATGCTGCTCGCAGCTGACGACCTCGGCCACCACGATGTCCGTGAAGGGACCCGCAGCAGGTTCGGTGCTGTCGACCTCGAGGCCCGCCATCGTCAGGCGCTCCACGAGCTCTTGTGTGTTCAAGGGGGGATTGACCCACTCGCGCAACCAGCGCTCACTGATCTTCATCGCTACGCCCTTAGTGGAACTGTTTCAGGAAGCGCAAGTCGTTGTCGAACAACAGGCGCAGATCCTTGATCTGGTGACGCAGCATGGTGAGGCGATCCACGCCCATGCCGAACGCGAAGCCGGTATAGACCTCTGGGTCGATATTCGAATAGGCCAGTACCTTCGGGTGCACCATGCCGCAGCCCATCACTTCCAGCCAGCCGGTCTGGCTGCATACGCGACAACCTGCCCCGCGGCATGACACGCATTGCACGTCCACTTCGGCCGAAGGTTCGGTGAAGGGGAAATAGGACGGACGGAACCGCACCGCCAGATCAGCCTCGAAGAACACCTTGAGGAAGTCGGCGATCAGCCCCTTTAGATCCGCGAAACTGACGTCGGTGTCCACCACCAGGCCTTCGACCTGATGGAACATCGGGGTGTGCGTCATGTCGGAATCGCAGCGGTAGACGCGGCCTGGACAGATGATGCGAATCGGTGGTTTCGTGGTTTCCATCACCCGCACCTGCACGGTGGAGGTATGGGTACGCAACAAGGTGTTGGCGTTGAAATAGAAAGTGTCGTGCATGCCGCGCGCAGGATGGTGCGCCGGCATGTTGAGCGCTTCGAAGTTGTGATAGTCGTCTTCGATTTCCGGACCTTCAACCACCGAGAAGCCCACGGAAGTGAAGATGCTTTCCATGCGCTCGATGGTAGCAGTGACCGGATGGAGTCCCCCGCTGCTCTGACGGCGGCCAGGCAAGGTGACGTCGATGCGCTCGCTCGCGAGTTGGCGCGCAGCGGCTTCGTTGTCCAATTCTTCCTTGCGTGCAGCAAGTGCGCTCTGCACCTGCTCCTTGGCGGCATTGATACGGGCGCCGGCGGCGGGACGTTCTTCGGGAGGCAACGTTCCGAGCGTTTTCAACTGCTCGGTCAACACACCTTTCTTTCCCAGATACTGCACACGCAACTGCTCCAGTTCCGCACCGGAAGTAGCATTGGCCACCGCTGCGAGCGCGGCTTCGGTCAGTTGTTGCAGAGTATCCATGAATTCTGTGTAGCGAGACCGCCACCAGCACTACCAAGAAGATAGCCGCTGGTGGCGAACTTCAGGTTCAGGCCAACGCGGCCTTGGCTTTCTCTACGAGTGCAGCGAAAGCGTCCTTGTCGTGAACGGCGAGATCAGCCAGTACGCGACGATCCAGCTCGATGCTTGCTTTCTTCAGGCCGGCGATGAGACGGCTGTAGGAAATGTTGTGCACGCGAGCCTGTGCGTTGATACGGGTGATCCACAGAGCGCGGAATACGCGCTTTTTGGCCTTACGGTCGCGGTAGGCGTACTGACCGGCTTTGGTCACCGCCTGCTTGGCAACGCGCAGGATGCGGCTGCGGAAGTTGTAATAACCTTTCGCTGCCTTGAGGATTTTCTTGTGACGACGGCGTGCGGTGACGCCACGTTTTACTCGTGCCATGGGTTCAAATCCTCACTCAGTCCATACGGAACATGTGCTTGACGCGACCCATATCCGACTTGTCGATAGCCGAGGTGCCGCGCAGCTGACGTTTACGCTTGGTGGTCATCTTGGTGAGGATGTGGCTTTTGAACGCGCTCTTGCGTTTGAAGCCGGATCCCGTCTTCTTGAAGCGCTTGGAAGCGCCACTGTGTACTTTCGCCTTAGGCATTGTCGTACTCCGCATTTGGAATGGTTTCTACGTAAACCATTCGAATTTATGAACAGTAAAAGCCACCACTCCCACTCTTAGCGGGTCCGTTGAACGACACGGTAAGAGAATGCGGTGGGGCTGTTTACTTTTTCTTCTTGCCGGGGGCCAGCACCATGGTCAGCTGTCGGCCTTCCATTTTCGCGTCCTGCTCTACTGTTCCGTACTCTGCGAGGTCTTCCTTCAACCTCTGCAACAGTTCGGCCCCGATCTCTTGATGGGCGAGCTCACGGCCACGGAAACGCAGGGTTACCTTGGCCTTGTCCCCATCGGTAAGGAAACGGATCAGGTTGCGTAGTTTTACCTGATAGTCCCCTTCCTCCGTCCCTGGACGAAACTTCATTTCTTTGATCTGGACGACTTTCTGCTTCTTGCGGTTGGCGGCGCGTTGCTTCTTCAGTTCGAAGACGTGCTTGCCATAGTCCATCACCTTGCAAACCGGTGGGTTGGCTTCGGGAGAAATCAGCACCAGGTCCAATCTGGCCGCGCGAGCAGTCTCCAACGCCTCGTCGATCGTAACGATACCCTTCTGAGTACCATCATCCAGGATCAGCCGCACGGGACTGAAGGTGATTTCCTCATTGACCGGTGTACGTTTGTGCTTGCCGTCTTCCCGCTTAATAGTCGTAACTCCAGATAGTTGAATTTGGTTCTATGTGGCTTAGGCGCTGATGCGTCCGAGCCGTGCCACGTCGTCCTGCAACAGCTGCTCCAACTCGGCGAGAGTGAGCACGCCCAGATCTTTGCCGGTACGATCGCGGACCGCCACCGTTCCAGCTTCCACTTCTTTATCGCCTGCTACGAGCAGGTATGGGACGCGCTGAATCGTGTGTTCGCGGATTTTAAAGCCGATTTTTTCGTTTCTCAAGTCAGCTTCCACACGGAAGCCCTTGTTTTTCAATGAGTTGACGACATGCTGGCAGTACTCGGCCTGGCGGTCGGTGATGTTCATGACCACCACCTGGACCGGCGCCAACCAAGTGGGGAACGAACCTTCATAGTGTTCGATCAGGATGCCGATGAAACGCTCGAAGGAACCGAAGATGGCGCGATGCAGCATCACCGGCGTCTTGCGTGTATTGTCTTCGTCCACATATTCGGCACCGAGACGACCCGGCATCGAGAAATCCACCTGGATCGTGCCGCACTGACGCGGACGCCCCATGCAGTCTTTCAACGTGAATTCGATCTTCGGTCCGTAGAACGCACCCTCACCCGGCTGCAGGTCCCACGGCTTGCCCGTGTTGTTGAGCGCAGTTTCCAGCGCTTTTTCCGCTTCGTCCCAGATTTCGTCGGAACCGACGCGGTTCGCAGGTCGCGTGGACAGTTTCAGCGTGACGTCGGTGAAGCCGAAGTCGGCGTAGACCTTCTCCACTAGCGCGATGAATTTCGATACTTCGGACTGAATGTCTTCCGGCGCGCAGAAGATGTGCGCATCGTCCTGCGTGAAGCTACGCACGCGCATCAAACCATGCATGCTGCCCGAGGGCTCATAGCGGTGACACGCACCGAACTCGGCAAGGCGCAGCGGCAGATCGCGATAGCTCTTCAAGCCCTGGTTGAACACCTGCACGTGGCAGGGGCAGTTCATCGGCTTGATCGCATACATGCGGTTGTCGGACTCGACACTGAACATCTCGTCCTTGAACTTCGCGGCGTGGCCGGACTTTTCCCACAGCGAGTAATCGACGAGCTGCGGCGTATTGATTTCCTGGTAGCCATTCTGCTGCCAGATTTCCTGCATGTAGCGCTTGATGATCTGGTAGATGGTCCAGCCTTTCGGGTGCCAGAACACCATGCCGGGCGCTTCTTCCTGCAGATGGAAGAGATCCAACTTCTTGCCGATCTTGCGATGGTCGCGACGCTCGGCTTCTTCCAGCATGTGCAGGTATTCCTTGAGCGCCTTCTTGTCGCCCCAGGCCGTACCGTAGATGCGCTGCAACATCGCGTTGCGTGAATCGCCGCGCCAATAGGCACCGGCAACGGACATCAACTTGAATGCCTTGATGTGTCCGGTGGACGGCACGTGCGGACCACGACACAGATCGATGAAATCGCCCTGACGGTAGAACGAAAGTTCTTCGTCGCCCGGAATCGATTCGATGATCTCGACTTTGTACTGCTCGCCCATCTCTTTGAACATGGCGACGGCGTCGGGGCGCGACATGGTCGAACGCTCGACCTTGATGTCGGCTGCGGCGAGGCGCTCCATCTCTTTCTCGATGGCAGCGAGATCGTCCGAGGTGAAGGGACGTTCGTAGGCGAAGTCGTAGTAGAAGCCGTTCTCGATGACGGGACCGATCGTCACCTGCGCGCCGGGAAAAAGATTCTGCACGGCATTGGCCATCAGGTGCGCGCAAGAGTGGCGCAGCACTTCGATGCCCTCGGCGTCACGCGCCGTGATGATGGCGAGCGTCGCATCCTTGTCGAGCAGATAACTGGTATCCACCAGGCGACCGTCGACCTTGGCTGCCAAAGCTGCTTTGGCCAAGCCAGGACCGATCGACTCGGCGACTTGATGCACAGTCAGGGGCGCTTCGTAGCTACGCGTGCTCCCATCAGGAAGCGTAATCGTGATCATAAGGTGCTCGGATCGTCTTTCATCCGGCCAGTGAACAGGGGCAACCCTCGAAATGTTTCGGGAGCAGGCTGAAACAGGGGGAACTTCTGTAATCTCCGCCGGGACAAGTATCGGATGGTAGGCACGACCAGATTCGAACTGGTGACCTCTTCCATGTCAAGGAAGCGCTCTAACCAACTGAGCTACGCGCCTGTGTACATCCAACGTCAGAAGGCCGGCGATTATAGTGAGGCCTTTGCAAAACCACAAGGAATTCAACGCATCCGACCATAGGTTTTCAAAGGTTGAGCAAAACCTCGTTGAGCTTCTGGATCCGGTCGCGCAAGGTGGCCGCTTCCTCGAACTCGAGATTGCGGGCGTGCTCGAACATCTTCTCCTGCAGCGCGTTGATTTCCCGCTCGAGGCCTGCACGATCACGCGGCAATTCCGGCGCTCGCGCCGCAGATTTGCTGCCTCCCTTCCCTTTGCCGCCACGCGCACTGCCCGGTGCCGAGGGAGCCCCAGTATCGAGCACATCGATCACCCGTTTGCTCACTCCACGCGGCACGATGCCATGCTTGGCGTTGAACTCGCTCTGGATGCGACGGCGCTCCAGCGTGGTCTCGATGGCGCGCTGCATGGAACCTGTCACGGTATCAGCGTAAAGGATGGCCTTGCCGTTGAGGTTACGCGCGGCGCGACCGATGGTTTGAATTAAGGAGCGCTCCGAGCGCAGGAAGCCTTCCTTGTCGGCATCCATGATCGCCACCAGCGACACCTCGGGAATGTCCAGGCCCTCGCGCAGCAGGTTGATACCAACCAAAACGTCGAACTGCCCGAGACGCAGGTCGCGCAGAATTTCCATGCGCTCTACCGTGTCGATGTCCGAGTGGAGGTAACGCACCCGGATGCCGTTCTCCGCGAGATAGTCGGTCAAGTCCTCCGCCATGCGCTTGGTGAGCACCGTGACGAGCACCCTCTCCTCGCGCTCCACCCGTATCTTCACTTCGGACAGAAGGTCATCGACCTGATGCAACGCGGGACGCACTTCGACTTCGGGATCGATCAAGCCGGTAGGACGCACCACCTGGCGCACCAACTGCCCTTGTCGCTGCTCTTCGTAGGGACCGGGCGTCGCCGACACGAAGATCAACTGTGGCGCCAACGCCTCCCACTCTTCGAAACGCAGGGGGCGGTTGTCCAGTGCCGACGGCAGACGGAAGCCGTATTGCACGAGCGTCTCCTTGCGCGAACGGTCGCCCTTGTACATGGCCCCGATCTGCGGAATCGACACGTGCGATTCGTCGACGACGACGAAGGCATCTAGCGGCAGGTAGTCGAACAAGGTCGGCGGAGGTTCCCCTGGCGCCCTGCCCGACAAGAAGCGCGAATAGTTTTCGATTCCCGTGCAGTAGCCGAGCTCCTGAATCATTTCGAGATCGAACTGTGTGCGCTGTTGCAGACGTTGCGCTTCGAGCAACTGATTGTTCGCCTGCAATTCTTTGAGCCGCTCCTGCAGTTCTATTTTGATTTCTTCGACCGCGCGCAACATGCGTTCGCGCGGCGTGACGTAGTGCGATTTCGGGAACACGGTGAGTCGATCCACACGCTCGATCACCGCACCGGTGAGCGGATCGAAATAGGACAGCGATTCGATCTCGTCGTCGAACAGCTCGACACGAATCGCATTGATGTCGGATTCGGCTGGGAAGATATCGATGACGTCGCCACGCACACGATACGTCGTACGGTGCAGATCCATGTCGTTGCGGCTGTACTGCAACTCGGCCAATTTTTTCAGCAACTGACGTTGGTCGAGTTTGGCGCCCACTTTCAGTTCGAGGCGCATGTCGAGATAAGCGGTCGGATCACCCAGACCGTAGATGCAGGACACGGTTGCCACTACGACGACGTCACGCCGCTCCAAAAGGGACTTCGTCGCGGACAAACGCATCTGCTCTATGTGCTCGTTGATCGTCGCGTCTTTCTCGATGTACGAGTCCGACGCGGGCACATAGGCTTCAGGCTGATAGTAGTCGTAATAGGAAACGAAATATTCGACGGCGTTTTCCGGGAAGAATTCTTTGAGCTCGCCGTAAAACTGCGCCGCCAAAGTTTTGTTGGGCGCCATCACCAGACAGGGACGTTGCGCCTGCGCAATGACGTTGGCAATGGTGTAGGTCTTGCCGGAACCCGTCACGCCCAAGAGCGTCTGACAGGCGAGCCCCGCTTCGAGCCCTTCCAGCAACTGGCGTATAGCTTCCGGCTGATCTCCTGCGGGAGGGTAAGGCGCATGCAATTTGAAACGTTGTTGGGACTGCATAGCTGGGATGACCATCGCAAGGACGAACGGACAATTCTATGCCACTCGTCCGGCGAGTGCAGGTGAAAGCACGCGACCGGACAATGTGTCTTCGATGCAAATTTCAGCGCGAAGAAGTGTTGACCTTCAAATTCAATCTCATTAATATGCGCGCTCTCCGAGATTGAGGCATTTGTGCTGCTGCCCAATAGCTCAATGGTAGAGTAGGTGACTGTTAATCACTTGGTTCCTGGTTCGAGCCCAGGTTGGGCAGCCAATCTCGATCTCCTCTTCGCTGTATCCCTCCGCTGATCTTCAGCTTCTAGTTCCAAGCTTCCAACTTCATCGCCCTTCTCGCGGCATGGCCGTAGCACAAGCCTTTGCGGCTGCATGCATTCGGGCAATCGAAAGAAATTCTGCAGACAAAAAAACCGGCGCTCTAGGCGCCGGTCTTGAACAGCGGAAGTACCTTGGCTTCTTCCTCTTCGCCCGGCTGCGGACGTTGAGTGTCGAGCAAGGGATCTTGGGCGGTTTCCTTCGAGATGAAGCCACCGATGGCTTCGCTGAGCACTTCGCGGATCTGCTGCGGATCCATCGCTGCGCAGGACTGCTCGAGACGTTTGAGCAAGGACTGCAGTTGTTCCCACGAGAGGAAGTCCTCTTCCGCGCGCATGATCTTGGGATGGTCGGTGCCCGTCACCTGCTCTCCGATCAAGAGCTCTTCGTAGAGTTTTTCACCCGGACGCAGGCCCGTGTACTCGATGGCGATGTCACCGTTGGGCGTGTGCTCGTCTTTGATGATGTAACCCATCAGGTGAATCATCTTCTTGGCGAGATCCACGATGCGCACCGGCTCGTGCATGTCGAGCACGAACACGTCACCACCGGAAGCCATCGAGCCGGCCTGGATCACCAGCTGTGCAGCTTCCTGCACCGTCATGAAGTAACGCGTCACTTCGGAATGCGTCACGGTCACCGGACCGCCACGCGCAATCTGCTTGCGAAACAGCGGCACCACGGAGCCGGACGAACCCAGTACGTTACCGAAGCGCACCATCGAGAAACGCGTGCGGCTGCCGCTGGCGGCGAGTGATTGCAGGATCTGCTCGGCGAAACGTTTGGTCGCGCCCATGATGTTGGCGGGACGCACGGCCTTGTCGGTGGAGATGAATACGAAGTTCTCCACGTTGAACTTGTCCGCCGCCTTGGCAAGGATGTAGGTGCCGAACACATTGTTCTGCACCCCTTCGACGATGTTCTTCTCCACCATCGGCACCTGCTTGTAGGCAGCGGCGTGATAGACGGTGCGGATGTTGAATTTGCGCAGCGCATGTTCCACCTGCGCCTGGTTACGGATGGAGCCGAGCATGGCGACGATCTTGGTGTCGCGACCGTGTTCGATGACCTTCTGCAATTCACGCAGTTCGCTTTCGATGGTGTACAGACCGAACTCGGAATTGTCGTACAGCACCATCGTGCTGGGTTTGAGCTTGATGATCTGACGGCAGAGCTCGGAGCCGATGGAGCCACCGGCGCCGGTGATCAATACGTTGCTGTCCCGGATACAAGCACCCATCAATTGGGGATCGGGCGGCACGATGTCGCGGCCCAGCAGGTCTTCGATATCGATGTCGCGAATTTCATCGACACGAACCTTGCCCGACAGTATGTCGAACATGTCGGGCACCGTGCGCACGTGCACGGGATAGTGTTCGAGTTTGTTGAGAATCTTCTTGCGCTCGGCATGCGTGGCCGACGGCATGGCCAGCAGGATCTGGCGCACGGAATAGTTGTCGATCAACTCACGGATCGCGGAGGGACTGTAAACGCGGATCCCGTGAACGGTATTGCCCACGAGCGCTTCACTGTCGTCCACGAAGGCTACGGGCAGATATTGCTCTCCGCTGTTGAGCGCTGCCACGAGCTGCATGCCGGAGCTGCCGGCACCGTAGATGATCACGGGTTCGCGCGGACGGAAGTTGTGCAACAGGTTCTGCATGACGAGCTTCGATCCGAAGCGCACACCACCGACCAGCAGAAGCGACGCCATCCAAAATACCAGGATGGCTTGCGGCGGAAATTTGAGTTCATTGGGCAGATTGACGAGCAGCGCCACGATGGCCGTGCTGATGGTCAGCCCCTTGAAGATCACGAGGCCCGATTGAATGCCCATGTAGAGCAACACGGTGCGGTAAAGACCGGCCCTGTACAGCACGCCCACGCTGGCCATGGCGCAGAGCACGAAGATCAGTGAATACACTTCAGGCGCATTGGCGCTGAAGAAAGAAGGATCGACAAGGACGAGAGACAGCCAGAGAGACAGAAGGATGAGCCCACCGTCGGCGAGCATCATGAAACAACGCTTCAGCGGACGCGACAGAGAAAGTGCACCAGGAGTCATCTATACCACCCGTTCGTTGAGTCCGATACTACTTCGACATATCCGTGGCCTGGTCCTGCTCCTTGAACCGGCGGCGAACGAGCCAGGTTGCGAGTGCCAGCGGCGTCCAAGCGAGCAACGCGATCCACAGTCCGTGATCCGCATACTGCCTGCTCAGCGCTGCCAGTGGCAGCAGCCACGCAAGATTCACTCCCATGTACACCATCACCACCCTGCCATGACTACCGATCCGTCGTGCAGCCAGTTGGTAGGCGTGAGTGCGGTGGCCATGGTACCACACTGCCCCACTATGCATGCGGGCGATGAGCGTGACCGTGCTGTCGATCAAAAACGCACTCATCAGTATGAGATACGTCCAGTAGCTCACTGCGCCGCTACACACCACCAACACGCCCAGCACGAGAAAGACGTAGCCGAGAAAATTACTGCCCACGTCTCCCATGAAGAGCCGCGCGGCCGGCATGTTGAACGGCACGAACGCCGCCATTGCACACGCGAGCCCAAGCGCCACGACGCTCAGCGATGGTGCACCTGCCGTGCCACAGAACCAGGCCAGGCTGAGGCTGACGAACAAACCCTGGCCCACCGCCAGGCCGTCGATGCCATCCATGAAATTGTAGAAATTTATCTGCCAGATTCCGTACGAGAATAGTAACCAGCTCAGCAGTAGCGGCTGCTCAAGCTGCCAGGGACCGAACCCGAGCGGAGGCAATTGCGGCGCCAGCGCCACGAGGAGCGCCACCACGATCATCTGCACCGACAGACGAACCCTGATACCGAGATCGTGACTGTCATCGAGCAGACCGAAGAGCGCCACTGGCGCCCCCAGCAGGAAGAGGAACGCTTCGAGGCCACTGAGGGCCGAGTTCCACCATAGTGCAAGCACGCCCAACAATGAGACCACGCAGAAGCCCACGCCACCGCTCGTGGGCGTGGGACGGGAATGCGAGCTGCGCGCATTGGGAATGTCCAGACGGTTCCGGCGCAGGGAATGACGAAGCCACGCCGCGGTCAGAACCAACGACGTCAGAAAGACGAAAAACAGCGCTGCGCTCATGCAGAAAAATTACTACTCCTGTGGTTTCCCGGCCGAGCGCAGCGAAGGGCCACCAGCGGCAGGTGCCGAGGTGGCCGAATGCGCTCACTCGAGCCGAATGCGGTCGCGGTTGCTGCGCAGAGTGGCCTCGCCGATGCCCTTGACCTCGATCAGGTCGTCGACACTCTGAAACGGACCGTGTTGCTCGCGGTACTCGACGATCGCTTGCGCGCGCGTCAAACCGACTCCAACGAGTACGTCCGCGATGGTCTCGGCATCGGCCTGATTGATGTTCACCTGCAAGGTGCTTTCGGCGGCCGCTGGCGGTGACTGCGGCGCCTGCGCCTGCACACCCTGCCAGGTCCACAGCAGGGCCACCAGCATTGCAACCATTCGTACTTGCGACAGGATCCTTGTCGTCATTGGTTTTCCTCCATGAAGAAGTTCAGAAAGGTGCAGCGAGCTCGCTGCCACCTGAATCTAGCAGAAGATTCAACTTCTGCTCTGAATTTCCTCGACCAGCTGCAGCAGCTTGTCACGCGGCGAAGCAGCCTGGGTGATGGGGCGTCCGATCACGAGATAGTCGCTGCCGAGGCGCACGGCTTCCGCTGGGGTCTGGATGCGTTTCTGATCGTCCGTGCTGTCGCTCGCAGGACGAATGCCCGGCGTCACCAGCAGGAAGTGCTGCCCCACCGTCTCGCGCAGCGGCGTGATTTCACGCGCGGAGCAGACCACACCGTCCATGCCCGATTCTTTCGCAAGGCGCGCCAGACGCAGCACCTGAGTTTCCGGATCGACGGCGAGCCCCACTTCCGCAAGATCCTCGCTGCTCTGGCTGGTGAGCACGGTCACCGCGATCAGCAAGGTCGACGCATCTTTGCCTATGGCCTCGCGTGCAGCGCGCATCATGGCGCTGCCACCGCTGGCATGGACGTTCACCATCCACACTCCGAGCTCCGCCGCGGCCTTGACCGCACCTGCGACCGTGTTCGGAATGTCGTGGAACTTGAGGTCCAGAAACACATCGAAACCCTGCTTGTGGATACGCTCGACGAACTGCGGGCCGCCACGGGTGAAGAGCTCCTTGCCGACCTTGACGCGACAAAGCGCAGGATCGAGCTGGGCCAGCATGGCTTGCGCGCTCGCGGTTTCGGGAAAATCCAGCGCAACGATGATGCGTTTGGACTCAGACATGGTCGTCTCCACTAGGCGTTGATGAGGGGCTTCACGCTTCCAACGGACGCAACGTGCTCCAACCGCCGCAACCAGGGCACAACCAGTGTGTGCTGCGCAGCTGGAAGCCGCAGGAGCGGCATTGGAATTGCGCCGATTCCTGCGCGCTGCTTTCGAGCACGTCGAGCGCACGACCGATCAGCGAAGGCGCATGTCCTGCGGCAAAATCCGAAGATGCCAGCGTCAGCAGGCGCAGCGCCAGTGCGGGACTGGGATGCCGGCGAGCGTAGTCGGTAAGAAAGGCGATTTCCTGCTCCACCCCGAGGTGGCGATCGATGAGTCGCGCCAGGAGTTCGACTTGACGCGCATTGATGCTCTGCCCCTTGTGCAGCACTTCCTCGATGATGGCGTTGAGGAAAGGCGGCCGGCGCGACAGTGCAGCGGTGAGTTCCGGCAGTTTCTCGAGGACCAACGCAGCATCGAGTTTGAGCGCCTGGCGCAAGGTTTCCTCGGCGCGTTCGTCGTCACCGAGCAAGGCATGGAGCGCCGCCATCTGCAGCACCACACGCACGTTGTCGGGACGAATCGCCCTGCCCTTACGCAATAGCTCGAGCGCCTGATCGTATTTCTGCTCGCGCTGCGCGGTTTCCGCCATCTCGCAGTAATAGTGCGAAACCTGCAGCTGTACGGTGTCGCGGTTATGTACCGCCGGGTTTTCCAACAGCTGCAACCCGCATTCGATGGCTTTCTGCCATTCGCGTTCGGTCTGGAACAGGGTCAACGCCAGACTCAGGGCCTGCTCTTTCTGCGCGCCGGTAGCGACACGCAGTTCGTCGATGATCTTTTCCGCGCGGTCGAAGAGACCCGCCGCGATGTAGCTGCGCACGAGCTGGATCTTGATGGCGCCCAGCTCGCGCACGGTGAAACTTTGACTGCTCAACAGCCCCTGCAGATGCGCGATGGCGCGGTCGACCTTGCCGCGGCGCCGCAGCAGCGTGGCGAGCGCCATGTGCGTTTCCAACGTGCTGGCGTTGACTTCCAACGCGTCGATGAACACATCGACGGCATCGTCGGGCTCGTCGTTGAGGAGATAGTTGAGACCGATGAAGTAGTCGGGTTGAAACTTGCGCGGACGCGGCAAATCACGCGTATTCGCGCGCGCGCCCAAATGCCAGCCGAGTGCGAGAGCCGCCACCAGGAACAGGAAGATGACGATAGCGTCGACGGTCGGGCTCATGCACTCTCCCCGGGGACGGAGCTTTCTTCGAGCCGACGCAGGCGCTGCCGCAACTCATTCAATTCCTTGTCCTGCTGCTCGAGGCGCTGACGTTGCTGACGCAGCGTGAGACGGGTCTTGAGCCCACGCCAGATGCCGAGGCCGAGCGCGAGACCGATGAGGCCGCCGATGATGAAGGCAGACAATACCCAGATGCTCAGAGGCTTGGGATCGAATTGCACCCCCAACCAGAGGGCGATAGGTTCGGGATTACGGATGGTGAAGAGGAAACCGGCCAGGCCCACCAGGAGAAACAACAGAAACCACAGAAATCGGATGACGCTTTTCATGGGGCCTTCATGTCATGGAGCTGCTGAGCCGAGGTCCGGCCCGAGCAAAGGGGCAGAGCCCTGCCCTCAGGACTGCTGCAGTTGCAGACTGCTGTTGACCCGATCTCTCAGTTCCTTGCCCGGTTTGAAATGCGGTACGTATTTCCCGCTCAGTACGACGGGTTCGCCCGTCTTCGGGTTGCGCCCCGTGCGGGGAGCGCGGTAGTGCAGGGAAAAACTGCCGAAGCCGCGGATTTCGATGCGGCCACCTTGAGCCAGTACATCGGCCATGTAGGCGATGATCGCCTTGACTGCCAGCTCGATGTCCTTGGACGACAGTTGCGTGTGTTTGGCAGCGATCTGTTCGATGAGTTCTGACTTGGTCATGGTGCGCGTTTTCCCCTATCCATACAGAAACGGCGTCAAGCAAAACCGCCGCGCCCGGATGGACGCGGCGGAGGTCCTGCTTACTCCTGATTCATCTTGGCCTTGATGAGATCGCCAACGGTAGCCGGAGCAGCGGAAGCTGCGCTCAGCTTGTTGTGTTCTTTCAGAGAATCTTTCTCTTCTTCGATCTCTTTGGCTTTGATGGAGAGGCCGATCAGACGATTTTTGCGATCGATGTTGGTGATCAGCATTTCGACTTCGTCGCCCACGTTCAGGACGTTGCGAGCGTCTTCGACGCGGTCACGGCTGATTTCGGAGGCTTTCAGGATGCCTTCGACACCGCTGGCCAGGGTGATGACGGCTTCCTTGGCTTCAACGGATTTGACCGTGCCACGCACCACGCTGCCCTTCTCGTTCGCGCCCACGTAGTTCGTGAACGGATCGTCGGAGAGCTGCTTGATACCGAGCGAGATGCGCTCGCGCTCGGGGTCGATCGACAGGATGACGGTTTCGATCTTGTCACCCTTGGTGTACTGACGTACGGCCTGTTCGCCGGGCTCGTCCCAGCTGATGTCGGACAGGTGCACCAGACCATCGATGTCTCCTTCGAGACCGATGAAGATACCGAAGTCGGTGATGGACTTGATGCTGCCGGTGATGCGGTCGCCCTTCTGGTATTTCTCGGCGAAGAGATCCCAGGGGTTCTGCTGGCACTGTTTCAGACCCAGCGAGATGCGGCGACGCTCCTGGTCGATGTCCAGGATCATCACTTCTACCTCGTCGCCCAGCTGTACGATCTTGGACGGATGCACGTTTTTGTTCGTCCAGTCCATTTCGGACACGTGCACCAGACCTTCGACGCCTTCTTCGAGTTCAGCGAAGCAGCCATAGTCGGTCAGGTTGGTGATGACGGCCTTGACCTTGGTGCCTTCGGGGTAACGACGCTTGATTTCGACCCACGGATCTTCGCCCAGCTGCTTCAGACCCAGCGATACGCGATTGCGCTCGCGGTCGAACTTGAGCACCTTGACTTCGATTTCCTGGCCAACGGTAACGATCTCGCTCGGGTGCTTGATGCGTTTCCAGGACATGTCGGTGATGTGGAGCAGGCCGTCGATGCCGCCCAAGTCGACGAACGCACCGTAGTCGGTGAGGTTCTTGACGATGCCCTTGACGGTCTGACCTTCCTGCAGGCTGTTCAGCAGTTCGTCGCGCTCTGCGGTGTTGACCGACTCGAGCACGGCGCGGCGGCTGACCACCACGTTGTTGCGTTTCTGATCCAGCTTGATCAGTTTGAATTCCAGCTCCTTGCCTTCGAGGTGGGTGGTGTCGCGGATCGGACGTACGTCCACCAGCGAACCCGGAAGGAAGGCGCGGATGGTGTTCACGTCTACAGTGAAGCCACCTTTGACCTTGCCATTGATAACGCCGGTAACCGGAGTGCCTTTCTCGAAGGCTTCTTCCAGAACCAGCCAGGTTTCGGCGCGCTTGGCTTTTTCGCGGGACAGACGGGTTTCACCGAAACCGTCTTCCACTGCGTCCAGGCTCACTTTCACCTTGTCGCCAACTTGCAGGGTGAATTCGCCTGCCTCGTTGAGGAATTCAGATTTAGCGATGACGCCTTCGGACTTGAGGCCGGCGTGTACGGTTACCCAGTCGTTGTCGATGTCGATGATGGTGCCGGTCACGATGGAGCCGGTCTGCATGTCCAGATCTTTGAGGCTGGCTTCGAACAGCTCTGCGAAGCTTTCGCCGGTGGACTGGGTATTGGTAGTGATTTCGCTCATGTTTGGGTTCCTACGACGGCCACACGCGGTGACCTGCCGCTTCCGTACGCCAGTAGTACGGGGGTCTAGTTCATGAAACCTGACAGCAACTGGCTCTGTCAGGGGTGCCGGTTAACCCGGCAGACGCTGGAAGATGAGGTCAAAGCCTCGCTTTTCCGCGCGCCTCCTCTACGTGGCGGCAAGCCAGTGCGAAGACTTCGTCTGCCGTCATGTCGTCGGTATCGACGATGATGGCATCATCGGCTGGCCTGAGCGGCGCCACCGCCCGGGTCGAATCGCGCTCGTCCCGAGCCTGGATCTCACTCAAAAGGGTGCGCAGGCTAACACCAACCCCCTTATTTATCAACTGCTTATAACGCCTCTGGGCTCTCTCCTCGGCGCTGGCGGTCAAATAAAACTTCAAGGGGGCGTCCGCGAACACCACCGTTCCCATGTCGCGACCATCGGCGACGAGGCCCGGAGGCTGACGAAAATCACGCTGCCGCTGCAGGAGCGCAGCCCGTACGTCGGGGATGGCGGCGACCACCGAAGCCTTGGCGCCACTCTCTTCCAGGCGCACCAGGTCCGAGATTTCCTTGCCATCGAGCACGATGGAGCCGTCGAACAAGGTCGAGAACGCCACGTCCATCCGCAGCGCAAAGGTACATACGGCCGGGACGTCCTCGTAGGAGATGCCGGCGGCTTCCGCTCCCACGGCGGTGATGCGGTAGAGCGCGCCGCTGTCGAGAAAATGCCAGCCCAGATGCTTGGCCAGACGCACGGACAGCGTGCCCTTCCCGGTGCCGCTGGGTCCGTCGACGGTGATGACGGGGATCGTGTCGTTATTGCTTTTCACGGTCTTCGCTCAGGGCAATGCCACACTGGCGCGCCAGATCGGCGAAGCCGGGGAACGAGGTGGCGACGTTGTTGCAGTCGAGAATCTTGAGCGGGCCACTGGCGCGCAGCGCCGCCATGGTGAAGGACATGGCGATGCGGTGGTCGCCGTGGGCATTGATGGTGCCGCTGCCGAGCAACTTCTCGCCCTGCCCCTGGATCACGATGCCGTCCGGTTTCACTTCGTGCTTCACGCCCAGAACCGCCAGGCCATCGGCCATGGTCTGGATGCGATCGCTTTCCTTCACGCGCAGCTCCTCGGCGCCGCTGAGCACGGTCTCGCCGTCGGCACAGGCGGCGGCGATGAAGAGTGCCGGAAATTCATCGATGGCGAGCGGCACCTGGTCTTCCGGAATGCGCACGCCCTTGAGCGGCGCATAGCGCACGCGCAGATCGGCTACCGGTTCACCGCCGGCTTCGTATTCCTTCAGGGTTTCGATGTCGGCACCCATCTGGCGCAGGATGTTGAGCACCCCGATACGCGTCGGGTTGATGCCCACGTGGCGCAGGATGATGTCCGCACCCGGGCAGATACTGGCGCCGACCAGGAAGAAGGCAGCAGAGGAAATGTCGGCCGGAATGTCGATGTGACAGGCCTTCAGGCGTCCGCCGCCCTGGATGCGCACTTCGTTGCCGTTGGACACGATCGGATAACCGAAGCCGCGCAGCATGCGTTCGGTGTGGTCACGGCACGGCGCCGGCTCGACCAGACGGGTTTCCCCGTCGACGTAGAGTGAGGCCAGCAAAAGACAGGACTTCACCTGTGCACTGGCCACGGGCATCACGTAGTCGATCGGGTTGAGTTTGGCCGGACGAATTTCAATCGGTGCAAAGCCGCCTTCACGCAAAGTGACATCAGCCCCCATGGTCTTGAGCGGCTCGGTGACACGACGCATCGGACGACGCGAGAGCGAGCTGTCACCGGTGAGCACGCTGGTAAAGGACTGACCGGCGAGCAGGCCTGCCAGAAGACGCATCGAGGTGCCGGAGTTGCCGAGATAGAGCGGACCAGGGGCGGCCTTGAGACCATTCACCCCCACGCCCTGGATCACTACCTTGCCGGGCGCGGGACGCTGGATGTCGACGCCCATGTCCCGGAAGGCCTGCAACGTGGCGAGCGCATCTTCACCTTCGAGGAAGCCTTCCACCGTGGTGAGGCCGTCGGCGAGCGAACCAAGCATGATCGAACGATGCGAGATGGATTTGTCGCCCGGCACGCGGATGTCGCCCTGGAGCACTCCGCCAGGGCTGACGTTGAAAACGAGATCGTGGGCTTCGTGGCTGGGAGCCGAGGTGTTCATAGCAAACCTTTGTTCGAAAGAGACGTACTTTTACCTTACTGGGGCTTGGCGGAGCTCGCCTGCAGGAACTCGAGGAAACATCCTCGCGCATCCCGCGCGCGCTGGCACAAGGCGTACAGGGCCTCGCCGTCCTGCGCCAGCAGGGTCTGGCGCAGCGTTTCCAGATCCTTCACGTAGCGATCGAGCACTGCCACCAACGCTTCACCATTGGTGAGGAAGATGTCACGCCACATCTGCGGATCGCTCGACGCAATGCGAGTGAAATCGCGAAAGCCGCCGGCGGCATAGCGGAAGATTTCCGCACTCGCGCCTTGGTGCGACAAGGTGTCCACCAACGCAAAGGCCAAGAGATGTGGCAGATGACTGGTGGCGGCGAGCACGGCATCGTGATGCTCCACCGACATTTCTTCCACGTCCGCTCCGCAGGCCGCCCACATGGCACGCACCAGCGCGACGGCTTCGGCATCCGTATTGGCAGTGGGTGTGAGAATGCACTTGCGACCAACGAAGAGTTCTTCCTGCGCTGCGCCGTAGCCACTGCGTTCGGAGCCTGCGATGGGATGACCAGGCACGAATCGTGCCGGCAAGCTGCCGAACACCCGCTCCGCCGCGTTCACCACCTCACGCTTCACGCTCGCAACGTCGGTGATGACGACGTCTTCGCGCACCACATCTTTCAGTTGTGTGAGCGCGCCCTCGATCGAGAGCGTCGGCAGGGCCAGCACCACGATGTCGGCGTCTTCACAGCCGATGGCGAGATCGGTGGCATAGCTGCCGATGCTGCCCTCGCTGAGGGCACGCTGCAGTTGCGCTTCGTCGCGATCGACGGCGCCGAGATTGTCGCCATAGCCGGCACGCGCGAGCGCACGGGCCAGGGAACCACCGATCAAACCCAGACCAACGATGACGATCTTGCTCTCTGCGAGCGACTTCATAGAGGCTGCCCCGCTGCCGGGTAGGAGCCCAGCAGTTTCACTTCGATGGATTGCTGCGCCAGTTCCTCCAGCGCGGCCTTGAACCGGGGATCTTCGACGTGACCATCGACGTCGACATAGAACGAATAGCTCCACGCAGCCTTGCGCGTGGGACGTGATTCCAACTTGCTGAGGTTGATGCCATGTCGACTGAAGGGCTCCAGCGCGCGCAGCAAGGTGCCGGGCTCGTTGCGCACCAGGATGAACAGCGAAGTCTTGTCGCTGCCACTCGGCGGCGGATGCGCACCACGGGCGAGACTGACGAAACGCGTGGTGTTGTCGTGAGCATCTTCGATGGAGGCCGCCAACACTTCGAGGCCATACAACTCGGCTGCATTTTCACTGGCGATCGCTGCAACGCCGCGCTCATGCGCAGCCAGACGCGCGGCTTCGGAATTGCTGCTCGCCGCAACTTTCTCGACATTCGGGAAATGCTGTTGCAGCCACTCGCGACACTGACCCAGCGCCTGCTGATGCGAGCGGATCAAACGGATTTCGTCGCGCTTGGTGCCGGGCAAGGCCAACAGACAGTGATGAATCGGTAACAGCAATTCCGCCTGGATGGTGAGCGGCGTCGTCAGCAGGCGATCGAGCGTGATCGCCACCGAGCCTTCGTTGGAATTCTCCACCGGCACCACGCCCGCGTCCGCACGGCCGCTTTCGACCGCATCGAAGATCGCGGGGATGTCGGCCACCGGCAAGAGCTCCACGTCCGTGCCGTAGCCCTTGAGCGCAGCGGCGTGCGTATAGGAGCCGGCCGGTCCCAGGTAGGCGACCACCTGGTGGGCCAGAGTCTTATTCATCCGTAGGCTCGTCCTGCGGCGCGTCGTCATCCGTCGGCAGCGCAACATCCTGCTCG
>CALEJT010000071.1 GCA_937898685.1 uncultured Gammaproteobacteria bacterium
TCAAGAAACCGGCTCAAGGCCCACGCTCAAAACTTGAAGTGATGGGGTTACTTCAAGGTATGGCATCTGGTGATCAGCGAGAACTTATTGTTGTTGTGATCTCCCACCGTCCCTCCCGTCCTCGCGACTTGCTGCTCGTTTGATCTTTGGGCTCGTCCTCCGATGCTGATGTTGTTGTTATTGTTGGTTCGGAGCGCGGCAGCAGCGGCGCTTTCCTCCGCACACTGCGCGGCTGAACTCAGCCGGCAGTACCCGTGCGGCTTGCAAAGCGAATGTCGTCGAGTTCGCGCTGAGCGCCTTCCAGCCACCACTGCAGGTGAGGCTGCTCGAGCAGGAAGTCGACATAGTCTCTGGCCCGCGCGGTGAGTTCGGCGCCGTAGCCATCGAGCGCGATCGCGAAGGGCGCCATGAAGGCATCCGCGATGCTGAAGTGGCCGAACAGGAAGTCACCACCGTCGCCGTACTTGTTGCGGCAGCAGGACATGATGGCGTCGAGACGCGCGATTTCCTTTTCCAGTGCCGCGCTTGGTTTGCGGGCCTGGTACAGGTGGCAATTCATTGGCCATTCCTGTTTGAACTGGATGAAGTCGCCGTGCAGCTCGCCACAGACGGAGCGGGCGGCGGCCTTCTTCTTGAGGTTGGTCGGCCAGGCGCGGTTTTCCAGGAAGGTCTCACTGAGGTATTCGCAGATGGGCAACGGATCCCACACCTTGATGTCGCCGTGAATCAGTACCGGGACTTTCAGCGACGGCGAGAACAACGCGAGTCTTTCCACCGCGTCGCTGCGGAAGAGGTCGATCCGGATCTCTTCGTACGGCAGTTCGAAGGCTTCCAAGAGAAGCCACGGAACCAGTGAATCCGCAGAGCAGGTGCGGTTGCCGGTGATCAGCTGCAAAGCAGTGCTGGTCGAATCGGACATGTCGGGTTGGCCTCCTAGTTAAGCTTGTCGTACTGCTGTTGCCAGGACAAAAACTGGGACGGTCCATGTCCCGTCCATGGCATGACTCTGTGGATGCGCTTCAGCGCATCGAAATCTGTTGGGAACCGGCACTGACGAGGCGCAGTTCCACACGGCGTTCGAAGAAGGCGCTTTCTTCGTCGCTGCGACGCGTGATCGGAGCGGCGGCGCCATTGGCCGTGGTGTGGAAAGCGACTTCGCGCAGGCCCAGCGAGCGCAGGCGTTCCTGCACGGCGTGGACACGTTCCTGCGACAGCGTCAGATTCGATTCACGTTCGCCGCGGCGATCCGCATGGCCGCTGATTTCGACGACGGCACCGGGAAGGGTGCTGACGGCTTCAGCGAAATCCAACAGAGCGGCGTCATACATGGGTTCGATTTCTGCCGAGTCGCTGCGGAAGTGCAGCGTGAGATTGCCATCCATGCAGCACAGCACCGGGGCCGGCTGAGCATTGAGGGCCTCTGCGAGTTGGCGGTTTTGGTCCTGGACCTTGGTCAGGGCACGCTCGCGCTTGGCGAGAGCCAATTGCAGTTCGGTGTTGTCCTCGAGCAGGAACTGGATCTCCGCTTCGGATTCGGCCAGTTGTGCTTCGAGGGCGGCGAGTTCGGCGCGGGCGTCGAACCAGCTAGCGGTAGCGGGGTGGAGGAGAGCCGTGGCGACGGCAGCAGTGGCCAAAACCCCCAAGACGGCGAAGGACTTGTACAGCATGGCGTGCTCCTCGGAATCGAACTGATATGAGGCGCATTTAACCCATGAAGAAGTACGCGGCGGGGGAGTAATACAGGCAGGGTGCTGATGAATTCTGGCAAGATTCTGACAGCCATCCCGAGCGCACACTCAGTGTCACAGCTTCCTGCCTTGCCCCGCCAAACTAGGCTATAGTTCCGCGTCTGTTGGCCTGGCAGGACCGCTGCTGCAGAGCTGGCGCGAGCCGGTGTCACCCAGCCCCCTTGCCAGGTTGGAATTGCGCCCGAACCCAAGGAGTCAGCATCGCATGAGTCGGCGTATCGCCATTGTCGAGGATGAGGCCGCCATCCGCGAAAACTATGCGGCCGTTCTGCGCAAGCAGGGCTACGAAGTCAGTACCTATCCGAACCGTCCCAAGGCCATGGCGGCGTTCAGCGTGCGCTTGCCGGATCTCGCCATCATCGACATCGGCCTGGAGGACGAGATCGATGGCGGCTTTCTGCTGTGCCAGGAGCTGCGCGCCATGTCGCTGACGCTGCCGATCATCTTCCTCACCGCGCGCGACAACGATTTCGACACCGTCAGCGGTCTGCGCATGGGCGCCGACGACTATCTCACCAAGGACATCAGCCTGCCGCATCTGACGGCGCGCATCGCCGCGCTCTTTCGCCGTCAGGACGCGATCGCGCAACCGGCCACGCCGCAGGATCAGCTCGTGCGCGGTGATCTTTTGCTCGATCTGAGCCGTCTGACGGTGAGTTGGAAGGGCAAGCTGGTACAACTCACCGTCACCGAGTTCTGGATGTTGCATGCGCTCGTGAAGTATCCGGGGCACGTGAAGAATCGCGAGCAGCTGATGCAGGAATCGAAGATCTACGTGGACGGCGGCACTATCACTTCCCACGTCAAACGCATCCGCAAGAAGTTCCAGCAGGTGGATGAGAATTTCGACTGCATCGAAACCGTCTACGGCATGGGTTATCGCTGGAGCGATGGCAGGCTGGCATGAGCAAGCTGTCCCGCGGCTGGTTCGGACTGCGCAGCAAGTTGCTGCTCCTCAGTGCCTCGCTGCTGGTCATTCCCTATCTCGGTTATCAGTACATTCTCGAGATGGAGGAATATCTCGGCCGCGGGCAGGAGCAGGTGGTGCTCGGCACCGCGCGCGCTCTCGCCACCGCGCTCAGCGAACGCCCGGAACTCTTCAACAGTGCCACCTACAGTCGTTCGCGTTCCGGCACTGACCTCTACGTCTATCCCTTGTTCGTGCCGCTCGTGATCGACGATGGCAGTCTCGCCGACTGGGGCGACCTGCAGCAGTACGAACAGACCTACACCGAGGGCAGCAGTTCGCCCTACGCGCAGAATCGCTACACAACCTTCCGTGCCGGCACCGGTGATCCGCTGAGCTTTCGTCTGATGCTCGGGGAATACAACCGCATGCTCTATTTCTACGTGAAGGTCGACGACCTCCATCCCGTGTTGCGGCAACGCGATTCGTTGCGACTCGACCGCAGCGACGCGCTGCAAATCTCGATGGTGAACCGCGATGGTCGCTTCGAGCGCTACGTGGTATCGCCTTACGGCAACGAATATCTCTACGTTTTCCGCATCGGCGACGACATCAAGGACATCAGCTCCTACGTGCATGAGCCGCGCATCACGGGACGCTTCCAACTGGTCGACGGTGGTTACGAATACGAAGTGCGCCTGCCGCTCGAGATGGTGGGCGACAAGCTCGGTGTGGCGCTCTTCGACGTGGACGATCCGCAGCGGCGTCAGCTCGAAGCGATGGTGGCAACCAGTGGTGTGGATCGTCAGACCGAACTCGGCAGCCTGCGGCGTCCGACACCGGAAATCGACCGCATCGTCGCTGGCATGGGGCACACCAACTCACGTGTGCGTGTAGTTGATCAGAGTCAGCGTGTGCTCCTGAGCACCGGCGACATCGAAAGCGCGAGCGGCCTGCTGCTCGTCACCGAAGAGGAGGGCAGTGGCGGGCCCTGGCGTTGGCTGCGCGAAAACGTACTGCATTCGCTCTACTACCAGGTGCTAACACGGCCCAGCAATCAATTCATGGACGAGCTCTATGAGACCGGTCGCGTCGAAGGTGATCAGGTGATCGAAGCCTTGCGCGGCAACGCGCAGGCCGGCTTCGTCACCTTGCCCGATGGGGTCACTCGCCTCTTGGAAGCGGCGTGGCCGATCATGGTCGACGGGCAGGTGTTGGGTGCAGTGGTGGTGGATCAGAACATGAACGGCATCCGTACCTTCCGTAACCAGGCACTGGAAACGCTGTTCGATACGATGATCGGCATCCTGCTGCTGACGGTGACGGCGCTCTTCATCTTCGCATCGAGCCTCAGCACTCGTATTCGCGCGCTACGCAATCAGGCGGAGAAGGTGGTCGACGAGCGTGGCCGCTTGCGCAATACCACCATCGTGCCTTCGCGCAGCGCCGACGAGATCGGCGACCTCTCGCGCAGTTTCGCCAACCTGGTGGAACGATTGAGCCAATATACGCAGTACCTCGAGAATCTCAGCTCGCGTCTGTCGCATGAATTGCGTACACCGGTGACGGTGGTGCGCAGCTCGCTCGAGAACCTGCGTCTTTGTACCGATGAATCCGAGGCGGAGGTCTACATCCAGCGCGCGGAAGAGGGCTTGAGTCGTCTCAGTCTGATTCTGACCAACATGAGCGAGGCTTCGAACCTCGAGCAGATCCTGCGTCAATCGGACAAGGAAGTGTTCAGACTCGACAAGGTGGTGCAGGCCTGTGTGGCGGAATACCGCCAGATCTATCCGGGCACGCCCTTCGTCGCTGAATTCGCGCCGGTGACGATCCAGGGCACGCCGGAATACATCGCGCAGATGCTCGACAAGATCGTCGCCAACGCCGTGGATTTTTCGCCGCCTGGACGGCCGGTGCAGGTCACCTGCAGACCCGATGGCAGCAAGGCACTGCTGACCGTGGCAAACGAAGGACCAACGCTCGATCCGCAGGTGAAGGAGCGCATGTTCGAGGCCATGGTCTCGGCGCGTCCGAACAGCTCGAACAAGGTGCCGCATCTCGGACTCGGTCTACACATCGCGCGCATGATCACCGATTACCACGGCGGCTACATCTACGCCGACAACCTGCCCAACGAGCGCGGTGTCATCGTCGTGATCACCTTACCGGCTCAGGTGCAGCCGGCCTGAAGTCAGTCTTACTTTTCCGCCATCACCGCCGCCAAGCGCTCCGGCTCGCGCCAACGACCGCGCTGCAGGCGATGCACGAAGAGCGCCACGATGGCGAGGATCATCAGGACGAAGGTCGTCCACGATACTTTGGGACCGATCTCGAACACCTTGATGATGAAGAACTGCAGTACCAGCATCAGCCAATGCAAGGTCACCGAAGCACGCATCACCCAATGCGTGTCACCCGCACCGCGCAGCACACCCGCTGCCACTTGCAGTACTCCTTCCAGTAACACGTAACAACTCAGTCCCAGCATCATGAAGCGCGCCAGGGTGCGGATGTCGTTCGAGGCAGCGTCCTGTTCGAAGATGAAGAGTTCGACCAGGGGATCGCGGAAGATCAGGAAGGCCGCCGCCAGGCAGAAGGAATAACCGAGCCCCAACACGTAGCCGGCGCTGGTGATGGCGTCGGTGCGCTCCATGTCGTTGGCACCCACGGCGCGGCCGATGAGACTCATCACCGCGATGTTCAAGCCCAGGAGCGGTACGAAGGACAGGATGTCCCAGTTGAAGACGATGGTTGCCGCAGCCGCTTCCACGATGCCGTAGGAATGGAACATCAACAGGAACAGGTTGAAGGCCGCCACGTTGAGGAAGATCTCCACGCCGGACGGAAAGCCGAGACGCAGATAGCGGCGCGTGATGCCGCGATCGAAGTGCAGGCTTTCGCCAATCTTGAAACGCAGCCGGTTGTGGCGCGTGCAGTAGAAGGCGATGAAGAGGCAGATCGAGAAGAGGGTGCTGAAAATGGTGGCCAGCGCCGCGCCTTCCATGCCCAGCGCGGGCAGACCCAGCTTGCCGAAGATGAGCACGTAGCTCAGTGGCAGGTTGAGCGCGATGCCGCTCACCTCACAGGCCATCACCACACGCGTGCGGCCGATGCCTGAAAAGAACGAGGCGAAGCACACCTTCACCAGCATCAGGAAGCTGGCGGGCAGCAGCATGTCGTAGTAGGCGAGCTCCAACTCCACCTGCTCGGGTGCGTGTCCCATGCCGGCGAACAACTGACGGATGAAATGACCCACGATCGCCAGCAGCGGAATGCAGCAGCAGGCCAGTATCAGGCCCTGGGTGAGTACCTTGCTGCACTTCTCGGGTTGTCCTGCGCCGAGATACTGCGCCACCAAGGCATTGGCGTAGGCGAGCACACCGTTGAAGAGCGAGAAGGTGAAGAACCAGGCCACACCGCCTCCCATCGCGGCGGCCATGTGTGCGGAGCTGATCTGCGCGAGGAAGTAGCGCGCAAACACGATCATCAGGGCGAAGGCGCCCTGCGAAATGATCATGGGGATGCACATGACCAGCAGCGCCTTGAGCGTTGCCAGACTGAAATTGCGTTTGAGGGCCTGCATGAATGAACTCGAATGGGTGGTGCACGGAAGTGCGCAATTTTGCACCGTGCCGCGCATCCGTGGTGCAAAAATCAACAGCGGTTCATGAGCGGAGTGTGCATTGCTTGCGCAGTCTGCCGCCAATGTGCACAAAAATAGCAAGCATATTGACCAAATGCGTCAAGAACCGTGGTTTTTACAGGATTTTCATCGAATCGAAACCTTGGCATCAGGCTTGCAAGGTACAATGCAAACGTCATGGAAGATGTTCCAGATTACAAGGGTGTCCCAGGATTCGACTTGGGGAAGTCGCGTGAGTTCTCGGACAGCAATCTCAATCTGGATTATGGAGAACACCTCCGAGTGCTACACCATTAATCCACCTTTAGATTGGAAACGTTTGCTGGTTTAACTTTTCAACTCATAGGTGACCTTATGAAACGCTTTATCATCGCAAGCCTTCTGCTTTCCGCTGCTTCTTTCGCTTCTGCCGACGTACGTCTCGTCAATGCCGACGCTTCGCCCCTCAGCGAAATCTGCATCGCCGCCGTCGAATCGCGCGCCGCAGCCATCGACGTAGCAGCCGAATATGGCATCAGCAACGCCGAGCTGGATCAGCTGTACTGCAACGGCATGCCGCTCACGCACTTCATCCGCACCTATCGCGCTCCGCAGAAACAGGTCGAAACCACCTACATCCTGAAGAGCACCGATGACAGCGTGCTGACCGAGCTCTGCATCGCCTCCGTGAAGTCCGAGGAAGAGTTCGCCGCTGCCAAAGCCAAGCTGGGCGAAGATGTGAAACTGAGTGAAGTTCGCTGCAACAACATGTCGATCGCTGAATTCGCACGTCGTTACGGCAAAACCGCGCTGACGGCTTCCGTTCGCTAAGCTGCCGAAGTAGCGTGGACTCGGTCCGAGCAGTACGCAGTACCCCTCTGAAAGGCAAGACCCGCAGCGCTGTTTGACCACGCAAGTGGCCGTGCTGCGGGTTCGCGCCGAACCCCTTTCGACACGAAACACTGACGTGGTTCAACCACGCCAGCGTTTGCGTGCGTTTATGGCGTGTAGGTGAAGGTCTTGTTGCCGTGTTTCAGGCTGAGCTTGGTGCCACCCGTGGTGCGCGCCGTGCGGCCGATCACCTTGGCTTCGATGTTGAACTTCTTCGCCACCTGGATCACTGCCTTGGCGTCCTTCGGCTTGCAGTAGACCTCCATGCGGTGGCCCATGTTGAAGACCTTGTACATCTCTTTCCAGGCCGTGCCCGAGGCTTCCTGAATCGCCTTGAAGATCGGCGGCGTGGGGAAGAGATCGTCCTTGATGAAGTGCACCTTGTCACCGAACTTGAGGCACTTGGTCTGGCCACCGCCGGAGCAGTGCACGAGGCCTTGGATCAGGCCCGGATATTCATCCAGCAAGGTGTAGATGATCGGCGCATAGGTGCGCGTGGGACTGAGCAGCGCTTCTCCGACCGTCAGTGAGGAGCCGGGCAGACGATCTTCGAGGTGATAGGGGCCACAGTAGCGCAGATCGGGTGCCACGTTGGGGTCGAAGGTTTCCGGATATTTGTGCGCGTAGTAGGGCGCCAGCATGTCGTGGCGAGCGCTGGTCAAACCGTTGCTGCCGATGCCGCTGTTTTCCTGATCTTCGTAGCTGGCCTTGCCGGTGGAAGAAAGACCGACGATGACGAGGCCCGGCTTGATGCCTTCGCCCGTGATCACGTCCTTCTTCTTCATCACGGCCACGGCGCAGCTATCCACCACCAAGGTGCCGGTGAGGTCGCCGACGTCGGCGGTTTCACCACCACCACTGTAGATGTTCACACCCTGCTGACGCAGCTTCGCCAGGAATTTCTCGCTGCCGGCAATCAGGCTCGCAATCACTTCGCCCGGGCAGTTGAGCGCGTTGCGGTTCACCGTGTTGGAAATCAGGATGCGGCCATTGACGCCGACGCAGAGCAGGTCGTCGAGGTTCATCACGATCGAATCCTGCGCGATGCCTTCGAACACCTGCGGATCACCGCTTTCCTTGTAGGCCAGGTAGGCGAGGATGGACTTCGTCCCGCTGCCGTCGGAATGGATGATGTTGCAGTTGTCCGGATTGCCGGTGAGGAAGTCTTCCGTGATCTTGCAGAAGGCGCGGCGGAAGAGGCCGTGATCCAGCTTGTCCACCACCTTGTGCACTTCGGTCTTGTCGGAAGAAACCCCGCGGGCCTGATAACGGCCGATGCTCTCGTCCTTCTCCGCCACCTGATAGCCGCTGCGCGGTGCGGCCTTGATGAGGCCTCGGAATTCCAGCATGCGCATCGCCTTGGCGACGGTGTTCACCGCCAGGTCGTGCTCCTTCGCAAGTGCGCGCAGCGAGGGCAAACGTGTGCCGGGTTTGAGTTCACCGGCGTTGATCTTGAAGTGGATCTGGTCGACCAACTGCTGGAAGACGGGAACGGTGCTGTGGGAATCGAGGGAAAGTTTCATGGGGAGGGTCTCGGCAATCTGTATCACTACTTTGATACAGATGCGCCGAAAAGGCAAGTAACGATTCGCATTGGTGTGCGAGTGCAGGGCGTTGTGAGCGAGGCGCAACTACTGGTTGATGCGGGCGTCGCGCTTCCACATAATCCAGGACTTTCGCGTAGTTGGACAATCAAACTCTTTAGACAGCACGAGCCCTGGTCATGGAAAACTTGGTTTGGAATACGGACATGCTGGCCTCCGGCCTGATCCTGTTCGTCACCTTTGTTCTCATCTTCACCGAAGGTCTGCATCACATCCATCGTGCCAAGGTGGCACTTGGCGGTGCCGCAGTGATGATGGTGGTGGGGCAGCTGATGGGGTTCTACAACCCCGAGCTGGCGTTGGAAGCGATCGACTGGAACGTGGTGTTCCTGCTCGGCGCGATGATGACGGTGATCGCCATCATGGTACCGACCGGCGGCTTCCAGGCCATTGCCTTCAACATTGCGCGTTTGTGTGGCGGTAACCAGGTGCTGCTGCTGTCGATGTTGGGCGCCGCAGTGAGCGGTCTCTCGATGCTGCTCGACAACGTCACCACCGTGGTGATCTTCGGGCCGCTCATCATCCTCATCGCGCAGAGCATGGGTGTGAGCCCCGTTCCCTATCTGCTCGCCGCCGCGATCCTGTCGAACACCGGTGGGGTCGCGACGCTGGTGGGTGATCCGCCCAACCTGATGATCGGTTCGGCCGCTTCGATCGACTTCACCACTTTCTTCATTCACATGGGCGGCATCACGCTCGTCGCGTGGCTCGGCACCCTGGCGGCGGTCTGCTTCCTGTTCCGCAAGGAGCTTGCCATTCGTCCCGACCTCAGCTCGATGGTGCAGGGCGAGGGCGTCACCGACCGCTACACCTGGAACTGCGCCATCGGTGTGCTGGTGCTGATGGTGATCGGTTTCCTCTTCCACGGTGCGCTGCATTGGGAAGCTTGGGTGGTCTCGGGCATGGGCTTGACGCTGCTGCTTCTGCTCGTGAAGCACATCGAACTCGACGAGTATTTCGCGAAAGCCGAGTTGAGTCTGCTGGTGTTCTTCCTGGCGCTCTTCGTCATCATCGGTGGTGTCGAGCACAGCCGTTTCCTCGAATACGTTGCGCAGTTCATCGTGCCCTTCGTGCAGGAGGATCTCTTCGTCGCCACGCTGGTATTGATGTGGGCGGCGGCGATCCTGTCAGCCGCGATCGATAACATTCCCTTCACCGCTGCGATGATTCCGATCCTGCTCGGCATGGAAGCGCAGGGTGTGAACGTCACGCCGCTGTGGTGGGCGCTGGCCGCTGGTGCGGGTCTCGGTGGCAACGGTACGCACATCGGCGCGAGCGCCAACGTGTTCGTGGTGTCGATCTCGGAAAAACTGGCGCGGCAGACAGGTCGTCCGGAACTGGCGATCACGCCGGGTCTGTGGTTCCGCAAGGGTACGCCGGTGATGATCTTCACCTTGCTGATCTGCACCGCGGTATTTGCGCTGTTCTTCGAGTTCTACAGCACGCCGCTGCGTTGATTGTCGATAATGTCACCAAAGGGCCGCCAATTGCCGGCCCTTTGCTTTCTAGGCCAAGGCGGCGAGCACGCGTTCCGATGTGAACGGATAGTGATGCAGGCGCCGTCCTGTGGCATCGAAGAAGGCATTGGCAATCGCGGCTGCGGCGGCAGCCATCACCTCTTCGCCCGCACCTGAAGGCTCCTCTTGCAGACGTTGCACGATCACCGGCGTGATACGTGGGCAGTCCTGCATGCGCAGGATGGGGTAGGAGGCCCAATCGAGACTGGTGACACCGCGTGTATCGAAAGTGACTTCTTCGAGCAGCATGCGGCTCGCGGTCTGCACCAGCTGGCCGATGATCTGGTTTTCGACGTTGGCAGGATTCACCACACGCCCGGCGTCGATGGCGCCGACCAGATGCAGGATGCGTACCTTGCCCGTGGTGCGATTCACTTCGATTTCGGCAACGGCGCCGCCCCACGACGCGAGATGGGTGCCGAGCCCGATGCCGCGTCCACGCACCACTGCGTTCTGTGAAAGATTGCTGGCCGCCACACGTGGCTCCCAATTGGCCGCTTGCGCTGCGGCATCGAGCACGCCCAGCCAGCGTTCATCGGCGATGTTGCGGCGGCGGAATTCGTAAGGGTCGATGCCGAGTTGATGAGCGAGATCATCGATGCCTTGTTCGGAGATGAAGCAGAACGAGAGATCGAGTGGCGAACGCAGCCAGGCGCCCTTCAGATAGTCGAGTCCGTCGACGTGATGATTGACGAGCTTGAGGTTGGGAATGCGATACATACCGCCCAACACGAGCGGATTGATTTGCTGCGCCGCCATTGCCGGCCACTCCGACGCCGGCGTGTCGGTGGCGCTCTGTGCAGTGGTTTCGATCAGTGACCAATGATGCTGCCAGCCCTCGTATTCATAGCTGAGCAGCTTGCCTTCGGCATCGGCACTGGCGCGCATGCGACCGACATGGGCGGGGCCGTAGGTGTCCCAACCATGTTCGTCCCAACGCATGAACTGCACGCGCACCGGTGCACCGGCCAGTTTCGACAACAGCACCGCCGCTTGCGCTGCGTCATCCCAGCAGGAATGCCCAAACGTGCCCGAGCTTTCGAAGTACTGCACACGCACCTGCTCCGGCGCCATGCCCAACAGTGCGGCGACGTTGTTGCGTGTGCTGTAAATGTCCTGCGACGCGCACATCAGCAGCACGCTGTCATCTCGCACAGCAGCCACGGCGCAGTTGGGTGCAAAGGGCGCATGCGCCTGATAGGGACCAGTGCCTGCGAAGGAAGTCGTAGCGGCCACGCCGGTGATGGCGGTGACATCGCCTTCCTCGCGGACGAGACGGTCATTGGTCGGACCACTCAGCATCTTTTCGAAAAGTCCTGCATTGCCCGGCAGATTCTCGGGACGTTCCCAACTCACTTCGAGGTCCCGCGCCGCGCGCACCGCATCCCATTCGCGTGGTGCGACAACGCCAAGGAAATTGCCCTGACGTAGCACGCGCGCACCGGGGATGTGGTTGATCGAATCTTCACGCACGGAAACGAGTCGAACGCCATCGCGATAGGCGCCCTGACCACGGGGCCGCACGATGCGGCCATGCAACATGCCGGGTAGTCGCTGGTGCTGTAGATAGGGATAGGTGCCGGTGAGCTTCGCTGCGAGATCCTTGCGCGGCAGCGCCACGCCGACGAGTTTGTACTCGTTCGGCGCCTTCAACGGCGCAGTGCCGCCGATGGTGAGTTCGAAGCGACGATCGCCAATCAGATCGCCATAGGTGGTGAAGGCATTGTCATCGCCACGTCCGCTGACGATGCCGTTCTCGACGCGCAGGCGCGAGGCCGGCAGGAACAATTGTTCGGCGGCGAGAGTAAGCAGGACCTGGCGTGCTTCCGCTGCCGCACGTTGCACCTGCGGTGCGCCGCGGCGCATCGCCGAACTCGAATAGGTGCCGCCCTGGTTGGGACTCGTTCCCGTGGCGAGCGGCGCCACTCTCATCTGATCGAGGCCGAGATCGAGTTCCTCTGCCGCTACTTGCAGCAGTGCCGTACTGCAACCCTGGCCCAGTTCCGCGAAGCCGATGTAAAGCGTCGCGGTATTGTCGGAATGAATCGCGAGCCAACTGTCGAGTTGGTTGGGATCGGGTGTCGCAACGGCAGAAGAAGTTGGCTGAGCGAAGCTTTGCGGCAGGAAGTTGAAACCGACGATGAGTGCACCACCACTCTTGATCAGTTCACGTCTGGTCAGGCGCAGAGGGGTGTTCATGCCTGCTCCTGCATCTTGGCAGCCGCGCGTTGAATCGCGCCGATGATCTTGGGATAGGTACCACAGCGGCAGAGGTGCCCATCGAGTGCGGCACGTATTGCCGCTTCATCCGGCGCTGGATTGCGTTCGAGCAATTCCGTGGCCTTGATGAGGATGCCGTTGTAGCAGTAGCCGCATTGTGGCGCTTGTTCGGTCAGCATCGCTTCCTGTAGCGGCGTCATGGGCGGCACACGCTCGAGCCCGCGTGCCTCGGCATAGCGGGCCGGTAATCCTTCCAAGGTCGTCACGCGCTTGCCGCTGACGGCGGAAAGCGGTGTGACACATGAACGCACTTCCACATCGTCGAGCAGCACCGAACACGACCCACATTGCGCAAGACCACAGCCGAAACGCGGCCCCTGTAGACCGAGCTCGTCACTCAGAACGTACAGCAAAGGAGTATCGGGCGACGAACTCACGCTTTGCGTCGCGCCATTGAGGATGAAGGTGGTTTCTTCGGTTGCCATGAGCAAGCTCCTGTGTTGGCGCGATGGTAGCCAAGCTGTCGGAAACACGCACCCTCATCCGAGCGCAGCGTTCAAGAATGGGTCAACTTGGTACCACCCAAATCTTGCGGTAAGGTTCAGCCAGCGCGTCGCCTCGTGTGCGCGCGGCGACTTCTCCGAAGCAAGTCCGCTTCAACAAGATCAAGAAGAAACTGACTAAGCCTGGAAAGAGAGGAGTGCACTTCATGACGATACGTCCTGTGATACCCCTGTTGTTCTGCGCCTGGTTGAGTGCATGTTCTGGTGGTGGTGATGCCGGTCTTCCTACCGGACCACTGACTCAGATCGAGACTGATCGCGAAAGTCTCACCGCGCTGGTGCCGCACTACTTGGCGGCGTTGGTGGCACACGACACCTCCCGGGTGCCGGTGGCGGAGAATGCCGTGTTCGTGGAGAACGCGCAGCGTCTGAAGCCCGGTGAAGGTCTCTGGCAGAGTGCCTCCGGTGCCGCCAGCGAATTCCGTCTCATCGTGGCCGATCCGGAATCCAAACAGGTAGGTGCCATCGTGATGATGGAAGAAGAGGGCAAGCCGATCGAGTTGGGCCTGCGGTTGCAGGTGGAAGACGGCAAGCTGGTGGCGATGGAACATCTCATCGCACGCAACCTGCGCGAGAATGCGTTGCCGAATCTGGAAACGGTGCGGCCGGGCTTTCTCACGGAAATCCCCGCATCGCAACGGCTGAGCCGGCAGGAGCTGTTGCAGATCGGCAGTTCCTACTATGAGGCTTTGGATAAGAACGACGGTAGTCTCGCGCCCTTCGCCGATGATTGCGTGCGCCGCGAGAACGGCATCCAGGTCACCGGCAATCCGAAGGTGGAAGGCGCAACCGGCACCGCGCTCTTCGGTCAGTTCGGTTGTGCCGAGCAGCTCGATACCGGCGCCATGGCCTACATCGATCGCATCAACAATCGCCGCATCACCATTGCCGACCCGGTGACGGGGCTCGTGTTCGGCCTTTCGCACTTCCGTCACTCGATGGAGCAGAAGGTCTATCCGATCAAGGGCGTCGAGGGCGTGACGGAACACACGGTGAATTTCGATCCCTTCGATCTGCCGGCGGCGCACGTCTTCAAGATCGGTGCCGACAAGAAGATTCATGAAATCGAAGCCATGGGCTTCATGTTGCCCTACAACTCACCCACGGGTTGGGGCTGGTAATCCTCAGGAGGGAAGATGCATCGAGCGTTGCTCGCGGTCGTTTGTCTGTCGTTGTGTGCGCTCGATGCGCAGGCTCAGTTCGACGAAGACGAGTTGGGTGCCTGGTACATGTTCATGTGGACCAAGAACCCGGCTCCTGATTCGCAGTGGGGACTGCAAGGGGACGTGCAGCATCGCAACTGGGATCGTGGGGGCGATCTCGAACAGTTGCTCGTTCGTGGTGGTCTCACCTGGACGCCGGAAGGCAGTCGTAACAAGTACACCTTCGGTGTCGCCCACGTGACTTCCGGTGCCTATGGACCGAGTGATGCCAAGACCAGGGAACGGCGTCTCTATCAGGAAGCCTTGATTCCGCAGACCTGGGGTGAACGCGCGCAGTTCACGCATCGCTTTCGCCTCGAGCAGCGCGATCTCGATGGGCAGAGCGCGCGCAACCGCATTCGCTACTTTCTCGGGCTGAACTATCCGCTCAACCAGGCCACGCTGTCGAAGGGTGCAGTGTACGTGGCGCTTTACAACGAACTCTTCTTCAACTTGGAGCAGGACATTGGTAAGGGGCGGCAGGTCGATTACTTCGATCGCAATCGCGCCTATGCCGCCCTGGGTTACGGCGTGGCGGATCGTTCCAGGGTGCAGTTCGGTTACATGCACCAGCGCTTGGACGAACTTGGCAAGGGACAGCTGCAGCTGAGCTGGGTGCAGACTTTCTAATCGTTCGCGCCGGGCTCTTCCGTTGGCGGCGGGATGAGGGTGGCCAGGACCTTGTCGATGCGGCGTCCGTCCATGTCCACCACCTCCAGGCGCCAGCCACTCCATTCCACCCCGTCGCCCACGGTCGGGAGGCGATCGAGCAGGAGCAGGATCAAGCCGCTGAGCGTGTGGTAATGCGCTTCCTCTTCTTCGGGGAAATGCTGGATGCCGAGACATTCCGACAACTCCGGCAACGCGAGCGCACCATCGAGCAACCAGGAACCGTCTTCACGCCGGTGGGCGCGACTGTTCGTGGCGCTGGTCAGACCGAATTGGCCGGTCACGGCTTCCAGCAGGTCCTGCAGTGTGACCATGCCGACGATGGAGCCGTATTCATCCACGATGAAGGCCATCTGCTGATTGCTGGCGCGGAAATGTTCGAGCAGCTCCAGGCCGGTGTTGTTCTCCAGCACGTAGGCCGCGGGTTCCGCCAGTGCCTTGAAATCCACCTTGCCGTGTTCCACCAGGCTCGCCATCACACGCTTGGTGTGCACCACGCCCAGCATCTGAGCGAGATCACCGTCGCACACCGGGAAGCGGGAATGACCGGAGGCGATGAGCCGCGACAGTTGCTGTTCCACGGGTAGATTCACGTCGATCCACACGATCTCGTTGCGGGGAATCATGAAGGAACGCAAGGGACGTTCGTCGAGACCGAACAAACGACGCACCATCGCGTGTTCTTCCGGTTCGATGATGCCGGCTTCGGATCCTTCTTGTAGTACTGCCTGAATCTCGGCTTCGGTGACCAGGTTCTTGTCCTGTTCACGCTGTCCCAGGAGGGCGAGCACGGCGTGGGTGGAGAGCGACAGCAGTTGCACGAAGGGACGCGTCAGCCAGCTCAGGAATGATAGCGGCGGGGCAACCAGGCGCGCGATGGGCTCGGGATGGATCTGACCGAGACGCTTCGGCACGAGTTCACCCAACACGATGGAAAGGTAGGTGATGACGACCACCACGATGGCCGTGGAGGTGCTGCTCGCAGCGGTGGCGCCGAGGCCCATGGACTCTTCCAACCATACGGCGAAGGGGTCGGCCAGCACTGCTTCACCGATGATGCCGTTCAGAAGACCGATGGAGGTGATGCCGATCTGTACGGTGGAAAGGAAACGCGTGGGATCCTCGCCGAGACGAATCGCAATGGCAGCCCCGGAATCTCCAGCGTTTGCCAGACTTTGTAAACGCGCGCGCCGTGCGGTAACGAGGGCAATCTCGGACAGCGCGAACACGCCGTTGAGCAAGACCAGTAGAAGTAGAAACAACACTTCCATCGGGGTAAGACTCTCCTCAGAACAACCCGTAGTCGATGACGTCGTCGAAGTAACCGGTCACCGTGAGCGTGATGGTGACAGGGAATTCGTTGTAGTTGAGCCAGAACCAGCCGTGTTCGCCGCTGAAGGGTGCGGTGAGCGAGCCATGGCCGCCGGTGCCTTCGTCTTCTTCCTTGTAGCGCACGAAGAAGTCGGGGCCGAAGGACGGATCGTGGCCGTGCATGTCGACGTAGAGCGTGCCCTGATCCACCTGCCACGAGAACATGGCCACCTTGCCTTCCTGCAACTTCAGTTTCACTTCGGTTTCCCCATCCGAGGGCAGTTCGATCGTCAGCGTGCGCGTCTTGGGAGCTTCCGCCTGATCCTGGAACACGGCCGGGTTCGGTAGCGGTGTGGGATCGCCGACGTCGGGTACCACCACTTCACGCAGGGTCTCGTTGCCACCGATCACGTCGTTGAGCTGAATGGTGCGCGCAGTCGATGGTGATTCTGCGAGTGCGCGCAAACCGGTGAGACGACCAAAGCCAGTTGGATCGATGCCGTACTCGGCCGGCAACACCACCAACACGAGCAGGATCACGGCCACCACCAGGCTACCCAAGGTGGCACGCCACAAACGTTTGGAAGAGGGTGGGGGCAGTGGATCGGACATGATCGGAGCTCCTGGAATGACAGGTTGGGAATCAGGCGACGAAGTAGCCGGTGAGCTGATAGCCCATCAGCATGAAGCCGCAGGTCATGATGACGAGGTTGCTGGCGAAGGCGCCGTGCAGGAAGCTCGGACTGCGGCGCCAATACTGGAACGCGAGCAGGATCAGCGCGAGCGCCGCCAATTGCCCGAGTTCCACCCCGATGTTGAAGGCCAGCATGTTGGCAACCAGACCATCGGACGACAGGCTGAAGTCCTGGAGTTTCGTGGAAAGGCCGAAGCCATGTGCCAGACCGAACGCGAACACGGCGGCCTTGTTGTCGATCCGAATGCCGAGCCGCTCGAAGCCGCCGATGTTCTCGAAGGCCTTGTACACCACCGAGAAACCGATCAGGGCATCTACCAGGTAGGCATCGGCACGTATGCCGCCGAGTACACCGAGCAGGAGCGTCAGGCTGTGGCCCACGGCGAAGAGGCTGACGTAGATGGCGACGTCGCGCAGGCGATAGAGGAAGAAGATCACGCCGGCCAGGAACAACAGATGATCGTAGCCGGTGAACATGTGCTTCGCCCCGAGGTAGAGGTAGGGGAAGAAGGCCACACCTTCGATGCTTTGGATGAAGGCCGCATCACCTTCGGCCACACCGTGGGCCCAGGCGGTACCAGTGACTGCACTGGCGAGCAGCAGAAGAACGAGGGAAAAACAGGTGCGTTCCGAAGGAGGAGGTCGCATGTATGGGGTCGAGTGATTGTCGATGGGCGCCAAAGCTAGCACAGAGCTCGCGCAGTGTCCCGCCATGTGCCAAAGAGTGGCGTTCCGGCCGGCGGCTCGGCATGATGCGAGCCCATTCGTTTCGGCCTGAACTGCAATGACCGACTCCCCATCGATTCTTCCCCATCTGTGCCTGTGCATATTGGATGGCGCCAGCGAACCCTTCTTGCCGGAAGCGCTGCCGGCTTTGCCGCGCGTCAGTGAGCCCAGCAACTGTCCGCCACAGACGAGCCACATTCTCTGGTGGGGAGAGGAAGGCTTGGCCTTGGGGCCAGTGCACCAGCCCTATACGCAGGCAACGCGCGTGGACTTCGCCGATCCTGGACTGCTCCATCGCCTGCGTACCAGCGGCAAACGCCAGGGTATCGGCAAGGCGGCCGGACTCGATAAGGCGAAGCACGTGCTGCAGGTGCTCGATGCCACGGCAGGTCTGGGACGTGATTCCTGCGTGCTGGCGCATCTCGGTTGCGAAGTGACCATGATGGAGCGCTCACCGTGGATTCATGCGCTGCTCGAGGACGGTTTGCGTCGCGCTCGAGAATCCAACGAACCCTTGGTGCAACGAGCGGTGTCGCGCATGCGGCTGGTGCGAGGCGATGCGCGCGATCAGCTACGCAGCTTTGCGGCGAGGGGCGAGAGCGTGGACGTGGTCTATCTCGATCCGATGTTTCCGCCGCGGCGCAAGAGTGCGGCGGTGAAGAAGGACATCGGCGTGCTGCAGGGGCTGTTGGGTCCGGATGAGGATTTGGAAGAACTCTTGCAGCTTGCGCTGGCGGCGGCACGGCGCCGTGTGGTGGTCAAACGACCACCGGATCAGCGCGAAATTCCCGGCCCTTCACCCACCTTCGTGCTGAGCGGCAAGGCCGCGCACTTCAGCATCTACGTCAATGGCGGCATGAACGACGCCGCCGATTGAGGCTCAGCCGAGAAGCTTTTCCAGGATGCGCTGATAGAGCGCTTCGAGGTGGTCGAGTTCTTCGAGCGCGATGTGCTCGTCGACCTTGTGGATGGTGGCGTTGACCGGCCCCAGTTCCACCACTTCCGCACCGCTCGGCGCGATGAAACGACCGTCACTGGTGCCACCACCGGTGGAGAGTTCGGATTCGAAGCCCATCACTTCGCGCACCGATTCACGTGCGGCATTCACCAGTGCGCCTTCGCCGGTCAGGAAGGGGTGGCCCGACAGCTGCCACTGCACTTCATAGTCGCGATAGTGCTTGTCGAAGATGGCGTGCGTACGTGCGCGCAATTGTTCTTCGGTGACTTCCGTCGAGAAGCGGAAGTTGAACAGCGCTTCGAGCATGCCCGGAATCACGTTGTTGGCGCCGGTGCCGGCATGGATGTTGGAAATCTGCATGCTGGTGGGTGGGAAGTAGGCGTTGCCTTCATCCCATTTTTCAGCAGCGAACTCGGCAAGAGCCGGCAGGAATGCATGAATCGGATTGGTCGCCAGATGTGGATAGGCGACGTGGCCGAGCTGCCCTCGCACCTTGAGCGTGCCATTCAAGGAACCGCGCCGGCCGTTGCGCATCACGTCGCCGGTGCGCGCCGTGCTCGACGGTTCGCCCACCACGCACCAGGTGATTTTTTCGCCGCGTGCTTCGAGCGTTTCCATCACGCGCTTGGTGCCGTCGATGGCGATGCTTTCTTCATCGCTGGTGATGAGGAAGGCAATCGAACCCTTGTGGTTGGGATTGGCGGCAATGAAACGGCGGCAGGCAGTGATCATTGCCGCGATCGAACCCTTCATGTCCGCCGCGCCGCGCCCGTAGAGCTTGCCGTCGCGGATCGTCGGTTCGAAGGGTTCGCTCTGCCACGCGGCCGGATCGCCGGCCGGCACCACGTCGGTGTGACCGGCGAAACAGAACACGGGGCCTGCGCTGCCGCGGCGTGCCCAGAAGTTGCTGACCTCACCGAACGGCATCTGCTCGATCACGAAGCCGAGTGCCTCCAGTTCCCGGCACAGGAGTGCCTGACAACCCTTGTCGGCAGGGCTGATGGAGTCGCGGCGGATGAGCGCCTGGCAAAGTTCGAGCGTGGTCAGACTCATGGGCAACGAGCTCAGTTGTGGGAGTGAAGTTCGGCGTTGAGCTCGATTTCGCTCTTGTTGGTCAAGCATTCCACCCGGCCACTCTGCGAGTTGCGGCGGAAGAGCAGGTCGCTGACGTTGGCGAGTTCGAGTGCCTTGCACACTCGTACTTCCTTGCCGTCCTTGTCGAGCATGCTGACCTTGGTGCCAGCGGTGAGGTAGAGACCGGCTTCGATGGTGCAACGATCGCCGAGCGGAATGCCGAGACCGGCGTTGGCACCGATGAGACAGTTCTTGCCGACGGAGATGACGGTCTTGTTGCCGCCGGAGAGCGTGCCGAGGATGCTGCAGCCGCCGCCGAGGTCGCTGCTGGCGTCGACGAATACACCGGCGGAAATACGGCCTTCGATCATCGCCGGGCCTTCGGTGCCGGCATTAAAGTTGACGAAGCCTTCGTGCATGATCGTGGTGCCTTCGCCGATGTAGGCGCCGAGACGCACGCGTGCGGTGTCGGCGATGCGCACACCGGCCGGTACGACGTAGTCGGTCATCTTCGGGAACTTGTCGACCGAGTTCACTTCGAGCGGCTTGCCGGCAAGACGTGCTTTCAGTTGTGCAGCCGGCAGTTCGCCGATGGCGATGGCGCCTTCGCTGGTCCAGGCGACGTTGGGGAGCACGCCGAACATGCCGTCGAGATTCACGCTGTGCGGACGCACGAGACGGTGCGAGAGGAGGTGAAGCTTGAGATACACCTCGGGCACGGAAGCAGGCTTGCTGTCTTCTTCGAGCAGTGTGAGCACGATGGGTTTGATGCTGTTGGCAAGCGTGGCGCAGAGTTCTGCGAGTTCGGCGTCCACCGATGCCAGCGCCGTGCTCAGTGCCTGCAGCTGGGTGTGGTCGGGTTCCACACAGCGATTGCCGTTACCGGCGCCGATCACGCCAACGATGGCTTGGGTGAGTTCGGCGGCGGGGTTGAGGAGGGGACGGGGATAGTAGACTTCGAGCCACTGTCCATCGGCGCTTTTGGTGCCGATGCCGAATGCCAAAGAAAACATGAGCTATTCCTGTGTCGTGCTGAAAAGCCGCGGATTATAAGAAGTAGCAACAGGTACTGATACCCCCTGGGTGTCGAGCTGGCACGATCTTCGGGGTGAGTTACTTTCCAGGAAATGCTTCGGGCGTGAAGAGGGCTGGTGCGTCCTCGCGCGTGCTTGCCGGTATGCGCATTCGGGGACACCCACAAGTACATCCCTGCAGGACTCGGCTCGGGGCCTCCATGCCCCTCGATGCCCCTCATGCACTTACCGGCAAGCACTCGCTCAAGTCAGTGTCCGCCGACACATCGCGATGTGAGTCGAACATCGCGCGAGCTTCGTGTTGCAGGCAGTTGGAAGGCAGGAAGGAAGAGCAGGGGAATCAAAGCAAACTCGCCCACTGCTCAGCGTTGAAACCAACGAGCAGCGTGTCCTTGTCCTCGAGCACGGGGCGCTTGATGAGCGAAGGATTAGCGAGCATCAGCTTTTCGGCCTTGGCATCGGTGAGAGATGTACGCTCGCTTTCGTCGAGTTTGCGCCACGTGGTGCCGCGCGTGTTCACGAGGTTCTGCATGCCGACCACCTGAGCCCAGCGCTTCAACATCGTCGAATCCACGCCGGCCTTCTTGTAGTCGTGAAACTCGTAGGGAATCTTGCGCTGTTCCAGCCAGGCGCGGGCCTTCTTGACGGTGTCGCAGTTGGGAATGCCGTAGAGAGTCAGAGCCATCTTCAGTTCCTCACCAGTTCCTCAGGTACGCAGCTCGGCATCGAGACGTTCGCGGATGCGCGTCTGCAGCGTGTCGATCACTTCCGGATCACGCAGCGGACGGTTGAATTCATCGGTGATGAAGAACACGTCCTCGACGTTCTCGCCCAGCGTCGTGATCTTGGCGTTGTGCATCTTGATGTTCATTTCCACGAAAACGTGGGCGATCACGGCCAACAGACCGGGGCGGTCCAAACACAACACTTCCAGAATGCTGTACGGTTTGTTCTCGTTGTTGGTCAACGTGGTGACCGTGTTGCGCGTGAAATGCCGCTGTTTGCGCGTCGGCGGGCTGTGCGGCGTGCCGGGCAGGGCCTGCGTGGCGCTGACGTACTGACGCAGTTTGTCTTCGATCTGCTGCAGGCGCGGCTTCGTCAACTGCAGCGGCGTGCCGTCGGCTTCCAGCACCATGAATACGAAGTAGCACTGGCCTGCGGCCAGCGGATAAAAGCGCGCGTCGACGATGGTCAGATTGAGGCGTTCGCACGCCGTGCTGATGTTGGCGAAGAGGAAGGCCGTATGCGGTGCGCGGATGAAGATCTGCGACGCGCCTTCCTGACCTTCGAAATCGACCGTGTTGCGGAGCGCGATGAGCGGTTCGCAACTGTCGTGTGCTGCGACGGTCTGCGTCTGCCACAGGATGTCGTCCGGGCTCTCGCGCAGGAAGTAGTCGGGATCTACACCTTCCCAGAGTTCGAGAGCCTGCTCGCGACCGATGCCGGCGTTCTGCAGCAGTGCCAGCGCTTCATCACGGGTTTCCTCGATGCGCGCTTCCTTACCTACCGTGACCTCCAGACCTTGGGCGAGCGCGCGCTTGGTCGAGAGATAGAGTTTGCGCAGCAGCGAGGCGCGCCAGGTGTTCCAGAGATTCGGGTTGGTGCCGTTGATGTCGGCGACGGTGAGCAAGAGCAGATAGTCGAGACGCGTCTGATCGCTGACCTTGCGTGCGAAGGCCTTGATCACTTCGGGATCATGGATGTCTTCGCGCTGCGCGGTGCTGGACATGATGAGATGGTTCTCCACCAGCCAGCCCACGAGCATGGTGTCCCACTTGCCGAGATGATGCCGCTTGCAGAAATCCTCGGCGTCCTTCACACCCAGTACCGAATGGTCGCCGCCGCGGCCTTTGGCGATGTCGTGATAGAGGCCGGCGATGTAGAGCAGTTCAGGTTTCGGCAACTGATGGATGACCTGCGAGCAGATCGGAAAACGGTCCTGCGCTTCCGGATGGCGGAAGCGGCGCATGTTCTCCATCACCTGTAGGGTGTGATCGTCCACGGTGTAGATGTGGAAGAGGTCGTGCTGCATCTGACCCACCACGCGGCCGAATTCCGGCAGATAGGCAGAAAGAATGCCGTAGTGCTTCATCTTGCGCAGGATCGCCACCATGTGATGTGGCGAACGCAAGAGCTCCATGAACATGGAGGTGTTGCGCACGTCGCGGCGATATTTGTCGTCGATCAGGCGCAGCCCGTTGCGCAAGAGGCGAATGGTGGAAGCGCGGATCGTATCGATTTCGCGATGCTGTGCCATCAGCACGAAGATCTCGATCAAGGCCATCGGTGTTTGCTGGAACACCCGGTTGTGTTTGGCCTCGATGACGTTGCCGCACATCTGGAAGCGGTTGTTGAGCGAAACCACCTTCGCCTTCTTGCCGACGTTGAGGATTTCTTCCTCGAACAACTGCAGCAGGAGGTCGTTGAGACGACGTACGGTCAATACGACCTGATAGTACTGCTGCATCAGCTTTTCGATGGCGAGGCTCTTGCTGTCGTTCTCATAGCCGAAGAGCTCCGCGAGACGACGCTGATTCTCGAACAGCAGGCGGTCTTCGCGGCGACGGTTGAGCATGTGCAACGCGTAGCGCAACTTCCATAGGAAACGACGCGCCTGCACGAGCTCGCGATATTCGGTGCGCAGAAGGAAACCGCGCAGCACGAGTTCCTTGAAGTCGCCGGTGCCGAGATAGTGACGCGCGATCCAGCTGATGGTCTGGATGTCACGCAGGCCACCAGGGGCCACCTTCAGGTTGGGTTCGAGCGAGTATTCGATGTCGTCGTATTTGCGATGCCGCTCGAGCTGTTCCGCTTTCTTCGCGGTGAAGAAGCTGGCGTGCTTCCAGATCTTCTTCTGGCTCAACTTCAGCATCACCTGCTCGTGCAATAGCGGATTGCCGCAGATCGTGCGTGATTCGAGCAGGGCGGTGGCGATGGTGATGTCCTTGGCCGCTTCGTTGATGTTCTCGCGAATCGTGCGCACGCTCTGGCCGACTTCGAGATTGATGTCCCACAGAAAGGTGAGGAAGGCTTCGATGTCGGCCTTGTACTTCTTAAGGTTGCTGCGCTGCAGCAGGATCTGGATGTCGATGTCGGAGTAGGGATGGAGCTCGCCGCGTCCATAGCCACCGACCGCCACGAGGCTGATGTCGTCGGCGTGGCTCATTTCATAGCGGCGCCAGGCCTGCGTGAGGATCTGGTCGATCAACCAGCTCTGATCCTGAATGAGTGTTTCGATGTTCTCGCCGGCGATGAAGCGTTCGTCGAGCACCGCCCGCGATTGCTTGAGCTGATTCTTGAACGTGGCGATCACGGGCGCGCCGCTGTCGAGCTGGCGCTGAAATTCTTTGACGTTGAACAGCAGCTGACGTTTGCTGCCGGAGCGGAGCGGGGCGTGCATCGATGGGGTTGCGCTGATACTGGGAGAAATGGAAGTCATGGCTGCACCCCGGGGCTATGGGAATGACTCAGAAGCTTTCTTCCTTGCGGCGCGTCAGAACTTCGCAGCCGTCGCGGGTGACCGCGATCGTGTGTTCCCACTGTGCAGAAAGACGACGATCGCGCGTGGTCACGGTCCAGCCGTCGACGTTCGACAGCTTGGTGTGGTGCGTGCCTGCGTTGATCATCGGCTCGATGGTGAAGGTCATGCCCTCGACCAGGGCCATGCCGGTGCCGGGGCGGCCGTAATGCAGTACTTGAGGTTCTTCGTGGAAGATGCGGCCGATGCCGTGACCACAATAGTCGCGCACCACGGAGTAGTGGTTGCTTTCCGCGTGCCGCTGGATCACATGGCCGATGTCGCCCAGCGTGGTGCCGGGACGCACGATCTCGATGGCCTTGTAGAGGCATTCCTGTGTCACACGGATGAGTTTGGCGGCGTGCGGCGGAATGTCGCCCACGGCGAACATCTTGCTGGTGTCGCCGTGGAAGCCGTCCTTGATGACGGTGATGTCGATGTTGATGATGTCGCCGGCCTTCAGAATCTTGGTGTCACTCGGGATGCCGTGGCACACCACGTGGTTGACCGATGTACAGATGGATTTCGGGAAACCGTGGTAGTTGAGCGGAGCAGGGATCGCCTTCTGCACGTTCACGATGTAGTCGTGGCAGATGCGGTCGAGTTCGCCTGTGCTGACGCCGGGCACCACGTAGGGCTCGATCATTTCCAGGACTTCGGCGGCGAGACGGCCGGCCACGCGCATTGCGTCGAGCTCGGCTGCGGTTTTAGGGATGACGGCCATAGTTGAACTAACTAATGAGGAACTGCTTGCCAGACTACTTTTCAGGCCAGCCGTAGGGGATGGCTTGGGAAGTCCGCCATTCTAGTGGATGCCCTCCGGCAAGTACACGAAAAGCAGGTCGAGGTTTATCCGCAACACGCTTTGTGGTATAAAGCCGCCCGCTTTGCGTAGGCAGGGCACAACGGTGGCAGGGAAACCTGCCAATTTTTTTCCAACGTCACACACGCACCGGCACATCCGCCTGGGTGCCCCCGCTCGAATCTTTCGACGGAGGTTGGCTGGATGGGGTACGTGGAGGCCAAACCCAAAGGAAATCATCATGGCTGTTAGCATGAAAGACATGTTGCAGGCCGGCGTCCATTTCGGACACCAGTGCCGCTACTGGAACCCGAAGATGGCTCAGTACATCTACGGCGCCCGCAACAAGATCCACATCATCAACCTCGAACACACTCTGCCTGCCTTCAACCGCGCACTGGCCGTTGCCAAGAGCATGGCTGAGCGCAAGCAGAAAATCCTCTTCGTAGGCACCAAGCGCGCCGCCGGCAAGATCATCAAGGCCGAAGCCTCCCGCTGCGGCATGCCTTACGTCGATCAGCGCTGGCTGGGCGGCATGCTCACCAACTACAAGACCATCCGCTCCTCGATCCGTCGTCTGCGCGACCTCGAAGCCCAGGAAACCGATGGCACCTTCGACAAACTGACGAAGAAAGAAGCTCTGATGCGTCGCCGCGCCAAAGAGAAGCTCGAGAAGAGCATCGGCGGTATCAAGGACATGGGTGGTCTGCCTGACGCGCTGTTCGTGATCGACGTCGAGCACGAGCGCATCGCCGTGAGCGAAGCCAACAAGCTGGGCATTCCGGTAATCGGCATCGTCGATACCAACAGCAGCCCGGAAGGCATCGACTACGTCATCCCCGGCAACGACGACGCACTGCGCGCCATCCAGCTCTACGCTCAGAGCTTCGCTGACGCCTGCATCGAAGGCCAGGGCCGCGCCGCCATGGAAGCCGCTTCCCAGAAAGAAGAGTTCCAGGATGAAGCCGCCGCTGAAGAAGGCGAAGGCGAAACCAAGAAAGGCCGTGCCCCCGCCAAGCCGAAGACCAAGGTGCAGGTACGCGCCAAAGCCAAAGACAAGGGCGAAGAAGCTGGCGCCGAATAAGGCCCGGCCACTACCTCAGCAGTACACGGGAAAAGGGGCGCTCAGCCCCTTTTCTCAACTGGGCCCCCCAGTTTCATGGTGCCCGTTCCAATCAGTTAGCAAAGGAGCCGAATCATGGCAGAGATTACCGCCGCAGCAGTGAAAGAACTCAGAGAACGTACCGGCCTGGGCATGATGGAGTGCAAGAAAGCCCTGGTGGAAGCCAACGGCGACATCGATGTGGCCATCGAAAACCTGCGTAAGGCAGGCAGCATGAAAGCGGCCAAGAAAGCCAGCCGCACCGCGGCAGAAGGCCTGGTAATGGCCAAAGTGGCCGAAGACGGCAGCTATGGCGTGATGGTCGAAGTGAACAGCGAAACCGACTTCGCGGCCCGCGAAGAAAACTTCGGTGCCTTCGTTGCCAAGGTACTCGACAAAGTATTCACCACCAAGAACACCGACGTTCCTGCTCTGATGGCCGCCGGCCTCGAAGACGATCGTCTGGCTCTGGTACAGAAGATCGGTGAGAACATCAGCGTGCGTCGCGCCGTGCTCGTCGGTGGCGAAGGCCAGACCGTGGGCGCCTATGTTCACTCCAACAACAAGATCGCCGTACTGGTAGCCCTCAACGGCGGCGACCAGGAACTGGCGCGCGACATCGCCATGCACGTCGCCGCCACCAACCCGCTGGTGGTGAATCCGGAAGACGTACCGGCTGACGTACTGGCCAAAGAAAGCGAGATCTACACCGCCCAGGCCGCCGAAAGCGGCAAGCCGGCCGACATCGTCGAGAAGATGGTGAGCGGCCGTCTGCGTAAGTACATCGAAGAAGTGAGCCTCACCGAACAGGCCTTCGTGAAGGATCCCGACCTGAAAGTGGGCAAATTGGCCAAGCAGGGTGGTGCCACCATTCTGTCGTTCACCCGCTACATGGTAGGTGAAGGCATCGAGAAAGAAGTGGTCGACTTCGCCGCCGAAGTTGCCGCTCAGGCAGGCCTGGGTAAGAATTGATCACTTTTACGCGAGACAGGTGAACCGGCGCCCATGACCACCAAGATCCGCAAGTACGACCGTATCCTGCTGAAACTGAGCGGCGAAGCCCTGACGGGCGGCGCCGATTTCGGCATCGACCCGAAGGTACTCGACCGCATGGCGGTGGAGATCGGGCAATTGGTTGGTATCGGCATTCAAGTGGGCTTGGTGATCGGCGGCGGCAACCTGTTCCGCGGCGCGGCCTTGCATGAGGCCGGCATGGAACGCGTGACCGGCGATCACATGGGCATGCTCGCCACCGTGATGAACGCGCTGGCCATGCGTGATGCTCTGGAGCGCGCCGGCATCCCGACGCGCGTCATGAGCGCCATTCCGATGAGCGGTGTGGTGGAACATTACGACCGCCGCACGGCCATCCGCCATCTGCGCGACAATGACGTCGTGATCTTTGCCGCAGGTACCGGCAATCCCTTCTTCACCACCGATTCCGCCGCCTGTCTGCGCGCGATCGAAATCGATGCCGACCTGGTCCTCAAGGCCACCAAGGTGGACGGTGTCTACTCCGCCGATCCGAAGAAGGATCCCACTGCCGAGAAATACACGCGTCTGACCTACGACGAAGTGTTGGACAAGAAACTGGGTGTGATGGATCTCACGGCGATCTGTCTGTGCCGCGACCACAACATGCCGGTGCGCGTATTCGACATGAACAAGGAAGGTGCGCTCTTCAACCTCATGGTAGGTAAGGAAGAGGGCACGTTGATCGCGAGCGTCGTGCAGGGCTGAGCCCGCCGATCGCGCCGATCTCTAGCAGCAAGCGAGTTCCAAGGGGAATCAAGCCATGATCAACGACATTCTCAAGGATGCCGAAGAGCGGATGAAAAAGAGCCTCGTGTCCCTCGAGGCGGCATTCAACAAGATCCGCACCGGACGTGCGCATCCAGGCATTCTGGATAGCATCCGTGTGTCCTATTACGGCTCCGAGATGCCGATCCAACAGGTGGCCAACGTGGTGGTGGAAGACGCCCGCACGCTGATGATCGCACCCTGGGAAAGAAAGATGTTGCCCGAAATTGAACGGGCGATCATGAAATCCGACCTCGGTCTGAATCCGTCCAACAACGGCGAGGTCATCCGTGTGCCGATGCCGATGCTCACCGAGCAGACGCGTCGTGACTACACCAAGCAGGCGAAGGCGGAAGCCGAAAACGCTCGCGTTGCAGTGCGCAACATCCGCCGTGACGCCAACACCATGGTCAAGGATCTGCTGAAGGAAAAGGCGATCAGCGAAGACGATGAACGCCGCGCCGAGCAGAACATCCAGAAGATGACCGACAACTACATCGCGCTCATCGACAAGAAATACGCCGAAAAAGAAGCCGACCTCCTGTCGGTGTGAGCGGCGGTTCCCGCCATGACTGCGATTCGTCAGCCCAGCGGTAAAGCCCAGGGCCAAGTGTCCTTGCCGCGGCACGTCGCCATCATCATGGATGGCAACAACCGCTGGATCAAATTGCAGGGTGGCAGCGGCATCGATGGCCACAAGGCCGGCGCCGAAGCCGCGCGCCGCGTGATCCGCCTCTGCGCGGAGCGCGGCGTGGAAGTGTTGACCCTCTTCGCCTTCAGCAGCGAAAACTGGCAACGCCCGCCACAGGAAGTGAAGGGCCTGATGTCGCTCTTCACCCGCTTTCTGCAGCGCAGCGAAGTGTCCAAGCTGCACGAGAACGGCATCCGTCTCTGTTTCATCGGTAACCGCACGCGTTTTTCTTCACAACTGCAGCGCCTGATGCGCGATGCGGAAGTGCTCACGCGCGATAACGCGGTCATGACCGTCGTGGTGGCGGCCGACTACGGTGGACGTTGGGATCTGGTCGAAGCGTCGCGCCAGGTCGCGCGGCGGGTGCAGGCGGGTGAACTCGAGCCCGATGCCATCACCGAGGACGTTCTCAACGCGCACACGGCGCTGCATGAATTCCCCGCGCCCGATCTCTGCATTCGCACGGGTGGCGAACAGCGCATCAGCAACTTTCTACTCTGGCAGCTCGCCTACACCGAACTGCATTTCACCAGCACGCTTTGGCCCGATTTCGATCTCAGCGATCTCGAAGCAGCCTTTGCGGACTTTGCACGTCGTCAGCGCCGCTTCGGTCGCGTCAGCGAGCAATTGGAGCAGGAGCTGCGCGAGGGGACGCGCTGATGTTGCGCCAGCGCCTGCTGACGGCCGCGGTGCTGGTCGCCATCGTGGCGGCAGCCGTGTTGTATCTGCCACCTGCCGGTTTCGCGCTGTTCGTCGCGCTCATCATCCTGATCGGTGCCTGGGAGTGGAGCACCTTGCTCAAGCTCACACGTCCCGCGCGTGTGGCCTATCTCGCCGTGATGGCGGCGCTCATGGCAGCACTGCAATCCACTTCGATCGACTTGTTGCTACCGCTGATGCTCGTGAGTGCACTGTGGTGGTTGGTCGCATTCTCATTGGTCTTGCGCTATCCCGACGGCGGCACCTGGTGGCAGCGGCGTGCCGTGGCGCTCGGCATTGGATTGCTCGTTCTGGTTCCGGGCTTCGTTGCGCTCAACGCCCTGCGCGAGATGGAGCGCTATCCCTTGGTGATCGCCGGTTTCATCGTGCTCGTCGCGGCTGCCGACAGTTTTGCCTATTTCACGGGGCGTGCCTTCGGTCGGCGCCGTCTTGCCCCGCGCGTCAGTCCCAACAAGAGCTGGGAAGGTGTCTATGGCGGTATGGCGGGTTGTGTTGCGCTCGGCCTCGTCGTGCTCAATTGGTTGGTTCCGCCGGGTGAGGCTGGCCTGAGTTACTGGTCGACGGCAGTGGTGGGCCTGGTGCTCTTGGCAGCATTCAGCGTGGTAGGTGATCTCTTCGAAAGCATGTTCAAACGTCATTGTCAGGTGAAGGACAGCGGCAATCTGTTGCCGGGCCATGGGGGGGTACTCGACCGCCTCGACAGCCTCACCGCAGCGCTGCCCATCTATGTGCTGATCCTGAACACGCTGGGCCCACTCTAAGATGCATAGGCAATCTCTCACCATCCTGGGCGCCACCGGTTCCATCGGCGTCAATACGCTGCGTGTGGTAGCCGAACACCGCGAACGCTACGAGGTCTTCGCGCTCACTGCCCAGAACAAGGACGCGTTGCTCCTCGAGCAATGTCGCCAGTTCCAGCCTCGCTATGCGGTATTGCTGGACGAGCAGGCGGCGGCGCGTTTGCGCACCGCGGTTGCGGCAGAAGGTCTCAAGACGGAAGTACTCAGCGGTACCGATGCGCTCGTTCAGGTGGCAAGCGCAGCCGAAGTCGATACCGTCATGGCCGCCATCGTGGGTGGCGCAGGATTGCTGCCGACCTTTGCCGCCGCCAAGGCCGGCAAGAAGGTGCTCCTGGCCAACAAAGAAGCACTGGTGATGGCAGGGAGCATCTTCACGCAGGCGGCGCGCGCGAGCGGGGCAGTGGTGCTGCCGATCGACAGCGAGCACAACGCCATCTTTCAATGCCTGCCCATCGATGAAAACGGCCGTTTCGCACAGCGTCCCGGCTGCGGTTTCACCAAGCTGATCCTCACGGCGTCAGGCGGTCCTTTCCGCAACCGCGCCAGGGAGGAGCTGGAACACATCACGCCCGATGAAGCCTGCGCGCATCCCAACTGGGCGATGGGGCGCAAGATCTCGGTGGATTCGGCCACCTTGGTCAACAAGGGGCTCGAGTTGATCGAGGCCTGTCATCTGTTCGAAGTACCGGCCGCGAAAATCGACGTCGTGATCCATCCACAAAGCATCGTGCATTCGATGGTGTGCTATGAGGATGGTTCGACGCTGGCTCAGCTGGGCAATCCCGACATGCGCACACCGATTGCCTACGCCTTGGCCTGGCCGGAACGGATGAGTTCCGGAGTGGCGGCACTCGATCTCACGCAGACGGCCAAGCTCGAGTTCCAAGCGCCTGATTTGGAACGTTTTCCTGGGCTCAGGCTCGGCCGTGAAGCGGCCGAGGAGGGCGGTGTGGCGCCTTTGGTCTACAACGCTGCCAACGAAATCGCGGTTGCTGCGTTCCTGTCCGGGCGGGTCGGCTTTCTGAGAATACCTGCTATCATTGCCCGCGTTTTGGACCAAGCCACGCTGCCAGTGCCGACATCGCTAGAAGATGTCCTGCACTGCGACACGGAGGCCCGTGCGCTGGCAGAGCGCTGTCTGCCGTGATGCTGCATCAGGACTCAAGCAAGCCATGTCAGTGATTCAGGACATACTCACCAGTGTGCTGGCCATGATGGTCACACTCGGCATCCTGGTGACCTTTCACGAATACGGCCACTATCGGGTCGCGCGCTGGTGCGGCGTGCGGGTCGAACGTTTTGCCGTGGGCTTCGGAAAGCCGATCTTCCGCTGGATGGGCAAGCCCCAGCCCGGCATTCCCGGTGACGACGGCCAACCGCATCGCACCGAATATGCCATCTGCTCACTGCCGCTCGGCGGCTATGTGCGCATGCTGGGCGAGCAGGACGAGGTAGGTCCCGAACTCGCTCCTTATTCTTTCACCCACAAGCCTCTCAGCCAGCGTGCCGCCATCGTCGCGGCAGGTCCCATTGCCAACTTTCTGCTCGCCGTCGTCCTTTACTGGCTGATGTTCATGGGCGGTGTCAGCGGCCTCGCGCCGGTCGTGGGTCGTGTGGAAGCGCCCAGCCTTGCAGCGCAGGCCGGTCTGCAGGCCGGAGACGAAATCCTCGCTGTCGACGGCGTGGAAACCACGACGTGGCAGAAGGTGCATGAGCGTCTGCTCGATCGACTCGGCGAAAGCGGCACCCTGCATCTGACCGTGCGTGCGTCGGATACGACGCTGGCGCGCGAACTCACCGTGCCGCTGAACCGCTGGCTGGCGGATGCCAAGGAGCCGAATCTCCTGGCCGAATTGGGCATCGTGCCGTTCAACCAGACCCTGGAGGCACGTCTGGATCAGGTTCTGCCCGAAGGCAGAGCCGCTGCGGCCGGCCTCGCCAGCGGCGACCTGATCATCAGCGCCAACGGCGTCGCCGTGGTCGATTGGAACCATTGGCTGGAATTGGTGCGCACCAGTCCGGAACAAGATCTGCAATTGGTGGTCGAACGGGAAGGCATGGAAGTGGCGCTGACCCTGCGACCCGCCGTGCGCGTCGATGCGCAAGGACGTCCCGAGCTCGATGCCAATGGCAACGAACAAGGTTATATCGGCGCCTCGGTGCGCATTCCGCCGCTGCCGGAATGGATGAATCGCAGCGTGAATTATTCGCCGCTGGCCGCGTTGCCCGAGGCGGTGCAGGAAACTTGGGACAACACGGTTTTCGTATTGGTATCGCTGAAGAAAATGCTGGTCGGGCTGATTTCGGTGAGCAACATCAGTGGCCCGCTCACGATCGCCCAGGTGGCCGGGGAAACCGCCAGCTACGGCCTCGAGTACTATCTCGGCTTTCTGGCGGTGCTGAGCATCAGCTTGGGTGTATTGAACTTGTTACCGATTCCCGTATTGGACGGTGGTCATCTGTTTTATTACGGCATCGAGGCTGTGATTCGCCGTCCGATCCCGCTCAAGGCACAGGAATGGGGCATGCAGGTGGGGGTTACCCTGATCGCATGCATCATGTTCCTGGCTCTCTATAACGACGTGAACCGTTTGCTTTAAGGCCTTCCTCCTAAATGATTCAGAAGTTCGTCAAACGTACGCTGCCGCTGTGCATCGCCGCTGCACTCGAATTTTCCTCGACTTCGCTTTACGCCCAGGCGCAGCAGCCGTTCACGGTGGCAGACATTCGTCTCGAAGGTCTGCAGCGCGTGGCGGCGAGCAGTGTGTTCGGGCTTTTGAATGTGCGCGTGGGTGATCAGATCGATCAGGCCGACGTCAGCCGCATCATCCGCGATGTCTTCGCCTCCGATTATTTCAGCGACATCGAGGTCCTCATCGAGGACAACGTGCTGATCATCCGGGTGACCGAACGTCCGACCATCTCGGCTATCAACCTGGAAGGCAACAAGCTCATCCCGACCCAGGCGCTCTTGGACAACATGAAGAACGCCGGCCTCGATACCGGCCAGGTATTCAAACCCTCGACCCTGGAAGGCATGCGTCTCGCGCTCGAGGAGCAGTACGTGGCGCAGGGCATGTACGGTGCCAGCGTGGAGCTGGACGTCGAAGAACAGGAACGTAACCGCGTAGCCCTCAACATCAAGATCAACGAAGGCGAGGCCGCCAAGATCGTTCACATCAACATCGTCGGCAACTCGGTGTTCAGCGACGAAGAACTGCTCGATCTCTTCGAACTGCGCACCACGCACTTCACCTCGTTCTTCCGCAAGGACGACCGCTACGCGCGTGAAAAGATCAACGGAGACCTCGAACGTCTGCGGTCCTATTACATGGACCAGGGTTACATCAACTTCGATGTGACGTCGACGCAGGTGTCGGTGTCGCCCGACAAGGAACAGGTCTACATCACCATCAACATCAGTGAGGGTGACGTCTATACCGTCCGCAACGTGGAACTCGCCGGTGACCTGGTCGATTCCGAAGACCTGCTGCGTCTCGTGCTGCAGGTACAGGAAGGGCAGACCTTCTCGCAGCAACTCGTCACCTCGACTGCGGAGTTCATGACGCAGCTGCTCGGCAACCGCGGCTATTTCTTCGCGGAAGTCGAGGGCGTGCCTTCGATCAACGAAGAGGACAAGACCGTCGACATCACCTTCTTCGTGGTGCCGGGCAATCGCACCTACGTGAACCGTATCAGCTTCGCCGGCAACACCAACACCGCCGATGAAGTATTGCGTCGCGAAATGCGTCAGATGGAAGGCGCGCCGGCGTCCAAGGCGGCACTGGAGCAATCCAAGGTGCGTATGGAGCGTCTGGGCTACTTCGCCAACGTCAACTACGAAACCACGCAGGTGCCGGGCACCAGCGACCAGATCAACGTCGACTTCACGGTGGAAGAGCAGCTCTCGGGCAGCATCGGCGGCTCGCTCGGTTACGGTCAGGTGCAGGGTCTGATCATCAGCGCCAACCTGCAGATGGCGAACTTCCTCGGTACCGGTAAGAGCGTGGGCGTGAACGCGAACACCAGCTCCTTCAGTACCAACTATGCGTTCAGTTATTTCGATCCCTATTACACGGTCGACGGTGTGAGCCGCGGTTACAGCGTGTCGTACACCAAGAACGACTATGCCGAACTGGGGCTGGCGAGCTACAGCACCAACCAGCTCAATCTCAGTACCTCATACGGTTATCAGCTCAGCGAGAACCAGAGCCTGAGCTTCAACATCGGTTACAACAACACCAAGATCAAAACCAACGATTGGATCAACCCGGTCAAGGAAATTCGTACCAGCCCACGTCTGGTGCCTGGTGTCGACTACTACATCGTGCAGCCCGGACGGGACAGCTCCTACTACGATCCGGAAACCGGCAGGTTCTATCCGATCAGCGATCCCGTCATCGCGCCGATCAGTGAACTGCCGCCGACGGCTTTCAACCAGGAGCTGGGCTTCCTCGATCGCGAAGGGGACAAGTTCAACAACTTCACCTTCAACATCACCTGGCTGGAATCCACGTTGAACCGCGGCATCTTCCCGACCGCCGGCGGAGCACAGAGTCTCTCGCTGGAAATCACCGTGCCCGGTAGTGACCTCAACTACTGGCGTCTGCGCTACTACAAGGAACAATACTTCCCGCTGTTCGGGGAGTGGGTGATCCGCGGCCGTATGGATCTTGGTTATGGTGATGGCTACGGTGACACCGACCAGTTGCCGTTCTTCCAGAACTTCTATGCCGGTGGTCAGGGTTCGGTACGAGGTTTCGAACCCAACCGCCTGGGTCCGCGCAGTACCTTCGCCGAGAACTATCAATGGCAGGAAGGTTCCGTCTATCTGAAGGACGAGAACGGCAACATCGTGCTCGGTCCGGATGGATTTCCGCGTCTGGATCCGACTTCACCGAGCGCCTACATCCTGCGCCAGGCCGTGGATGAAAACGGTGATCCGCTCTTCGACGAAACCGGTCTGCCGGTTTACGAGCAGGAGATCGCCCGCAGAAGCACCAGTGGCGGTTATCGTCCGGCGCCGTTCGGCGGCAACATCCAGGCCACGGGTACCATCGAACTTCTGTTCCCCTTGCCGTTCATCGAAGATCGCAGCCGTGTACGTTCGTCCTTCTTCATTGACGCCGGTAACGTCTTCTCGAGCTATTGTTCGGCGGCACAGCGGGCCAACAGCAACTGTTCGGACTTCTCTTTCGACGAGTTGCGCTACTCGGCTGGCATCGGTATCAGCTGGATGAGCGGGGCCTTTGGTATCATGACCTTCAGCTTGGCCAAAGCCTTCAATGCCAGTACCATAGACGAAACCGAAGTATTCCAGTTCAACCTGGGCAGTAACTTCTAGGTCGAAACCACGTTCAAGCAAGGTTCAATATTCAGCACAGGGGAACACAGGAGCCACAAGAGGTTTCCACCCCTTTCAGTTGAAAACCCCACGCAACCCATTCGGAGAGATTCGTGAAAACCGTAATCGTGCACACTGTCGATCGTGTCGTTTCATCCAGTCGCGCCCTGGCCCTTGGACTGGCGGTCTTGTTGGTAGGCGGCATGAGTGATGTCGCCCTCGCGCAGGCCCCGCAGAAGGTCGCCGTGCTCGACATGGCTGCTGCGCTTTTCAACTCCGACAAAGCCAAACAGGTCGACGAGCAACTCAAGCAGGAAACTGCGGAAGACGAGCAGAAGATCCGCAGCCTCGCCGAACAGGGGCGCGGTCTGCAGGAAAAATTGCAGAAGGATGCCGCCGTTCTGAGCGATGCCGATCGTCGCAAGACCGAAGAGCAGTTGCAGGAAATCAACGTACAGTACCAGTTCCTCATCCAGAAGGTGCAGAACCTCCTGAACGAACGTCGCCAGCAGTTCCAGCAGACCTACGCTCCGAACCTGGTGCAAGCCATTCAGGAAGTGGTGGAAGAGGGCAACTATGACCTCGTTCTGCGTGCCGATGCCGTTCTGCATTTCTCGAACGCCTACGACATCACGGCTCGCGTCACTGAAAAATTGAATTCGCAGCGGTAAGCATCGGACCCACGCGTGACCGAGCGTCCGGTCTATACCCTCGAACAACTTGCGGCACGGCTGGAGCTCGAGTTTCGTGGCGACGCAAGATTGGTGCTTCGCGGGCTCGCCAGTCTGGACGAGGCGGGCCCCGATCAACTGAGCTTCTATAACAATCCCCGCTTCTTCGATTCACTGCGCCGCACCCGCGCCGGCGCGGTGATCCTCGATCCAGCACACGCAGCGGCGGCGCCCGGTGCCGTGTTGCTGACTTCCCAACCCTATCTCGCCTTTGCGCGTGCGAGCGCCTTGTTCGCACGCGCGCCGGCGCAGCATCAGGGTGTGCATCCCAGTGCCATCGTCGATCCCAATGCCGAACTGGCGGGGGACGTGGCGGTGGGACCACACGTGGTCATCGGTGCAGGAACCGTGATCGAAGCAGGAGTGAACATCGCACCGGGTTGCGTCATCGGACGCGACTGCCGTATCGGTGAAGGTTCACGGCTCAATCCCAATGTCACCGTGTATGACGACGTCCACATCGGCAAACGAGCCTTGATTCATGCCAATGTGGTGTTGGGTGGTGATGGCTTCGGCTTTGCGCCCGATGGCAAGGCGCAGGTGAAGATTCATCAATTGGGTGGGGTGCGCATCGGCGACGACGTCGAAATCGGTGCTTCCACCACCGTCGATCGGGGCGCACTCGAACATACCGTCATCGGCAACGGTGTGAAGATCGACAATCAGGTGCAGATCGCGCACAACGTCCGCGTTGGTGACAACACCGTCATCTGCGGATGTAGCGCGATCGCCGGTAGCTCAAGCATCGGCAAAAACTGTATCATTGCCGGCGCTGTGGGCGTGATCAACCACGTACACATCTGCGACGGTGTCACCATCACTGCCATGTCACTGGTGAATCAGTCCATCGACAAGCCCGGCATCTATTCTTCGGGCACCGGGCTGATGGAAACCGGTCACTGGAAAAAAACCATCGTGCGTTTCAAGCAGTTGGATGCCATCTCGAAGCGTCTGGCGCAGCTGGAGCAGAATCTGTTCGGCTCGGACGACGACAGGGCTTCGTGATCGTCTGCAATCGCTTGTACGACTCAATTACAGGCCAGCACTACTATGATGAATATCGGCGAGATCAAAGCCTATCTGCCGCAGCGCTATCCCTTCCTGATGATCGACAGAGTGGTGGAGATCGAGCTAGGTAAGCGGATCAAGGCTTACAAGAACGTCAGCGTCAACGAAGAATTCTTCCAGGGTCATTTCCCCCACAAGCCGATCATGCCGGGCGTCCTCATCATCGAGGCCTTGGCGCAGGCGGCTGGCGTGCTCGGTTTCAAGAGCCAGGAAAAACTGCCACGTGACGGTTATCTCTATTACTTCGTGGGTGCGGACAACGTCCGCCTCAAACGTCCCGTAGTGCCGGGCGATCAATTGGTGCTGGAAGCGGAACTCGTCACCGTACGCCGCGGCATCTACAAGTTCGAATGCAAAGCCTCTGTCGACGGAGAGGTGGCTTGCGAGGCCACGATCCTCTGCGCGGAACGCAAAGAGTGAACTCCTTCGCAGCACATGCGCAGGCAAGGAATACCACAGTGAAAAGTGGCCACGACCCCATCATCGATCCGAAGGCACGCATCGGCAACAATGTGCGCATCGGACCTTGGACCATCATCGGTCCAGACGTGGAAATCGGTGACGACTGCGAAATCGCTTCGCACGTGGTCATCAAGGGACCGACCCGCATCGGCAAACGCAACCGTATATTCCAATTCTCGTCCGTGGGTGAAGATCCCTCGGACATGAAGTATCGCGGTGAAGCGAGTCTGCTCGAGATCGGTGACGACAATGTCATCCGTGAAGGCGTGACCATTCACCGCGGCACGGAAGTCGGTGGCGGCATCACGCGCGTCGGTTCACGCAATCTGTTCCTGCCGTATTCGCACATCGCGCATGACTGCATCATCGGCAACAACGTCATCTTCTCCAACAACGCTGCGGTCAGTGGCCACGTGACCGTCGGCGACTGGGCGATTCTGGGTGGCTTTGCCGGTGTCTATCAGTTCCTCACCATTGGCGCGCACAGCTTCATCGGTGCGCAAGCACACGTGAACATGGACGTGCCGGCCTACATGATGGTCAAGGGTACGCCGCCAGCGCCGAAGGGCATCAACATCGTGGGCCTCGAGCGCCGTGGTTTCAGTGCCGAAGCCATCCAAACGCTGCGCAAGGCCTACAAGATCCTCTATCGCTCCGGCAATACGCTGGAAGAAGCTCTGACGGAACTCGAGACCCTGGTCGAGGGTTGCAACGAGGTTCAACTCTTGATCGATTCCGTGAGGGCCTCGACGAAGGGCATTCTGCGCTGATGTCGCGCCCGCTCCGGATCGGCATCCTTGCCGGAGAAAGTTCCGGTGACATCCTGGGTGCCGGCTTGGTGCGAGCTCTGCGCGCACGTCATCCCGATCTCGAGCTCCACGGCATCGGCGGGCCGTTGCTTCAGGAACAGGGGCTCGAATCTCTCCATCCCATGGACCGCCTGTCCGTCATGGGGCTGGTGGAACCGCTCAAACGTCTGCCTGAACTGCTGCGCATTCGCCGCGATGCCAAAGCGCTGATGCTGCGCGAAAGGGTGGACGTGTTCATCGGCATCGATTCGCCGGATTTCAATCTCGGCCTAGAGGAAGATCTCAAGCGCGCGGGCATTCGCACCGTGCACTACGTCAGTCCCTCCGTGTGGGCCTGGCGCCAGAAACGCATCCACACGATCGCGCGCGCCACCGACCTGGTATTGGCGCTCTTTCCGTTCGAAGCAGCCTTCTACGACCAGCACGAAGTACCGGTGTGCTGCGTGGGGCATCCACTTGCCGACGAACTACCGCTCGATCCTGATCGCGCCGCCGCACGTGCTGCTCTCGGTTTCAGCGCCGATGCACCACTGTTGGCACTTTTGCCTGGCAGCAGGGGAGGCGAAGTGGCGCGACTCGCGCCCAGTTTCATTGCAGCGGCGCAGCAACTGCAGAAGGAAATCCCAGGATTGCAGGTGGCATTGCCCGCTGCCAATGTCGAGCGTGAAGCGCAGTTGCGTGCGCTGTTGCCGTCCGATACGACGATTCGTTTGTTGCAGGGACAGTCGCGCCTGTTGATGCAGGCGGCGGACTTCGCCTTGCTTGCCTCCGGCACGGCCACGCTGGAAGCGCTGTTGTGCAAGCTGCCGATGTTGGTCTGCTATCGCATGGCGCCCTTGTCCTATGCCTTGATTTCGCGTCTCCTGAAAGTGCCGTATTTTTCGCTGCCGAATCTGTTGGCACAGGAACTCCTGGTCGAAGAACTCGTGCAGGAGCAGGTGGTGCCGGAGCAATTGGTGCCGCGTTTGAAGGCCCTGCTCGAAGATAGGGAACGGCATGCGCGCGTGCAGGCGCGCTATCGCGAGATTCATCAAAGTTTGCGTCGCAATGCCAGCGAGCGCGCCGCGGAGGCGGTGCTGAAGTTGGTGCAAGGAGAGTCCCAATGAAGCGGATGCGTGTCAGTCCACAGTTGGCGTTGCTCATGCCGGGGCCGGCACCGGGGCAACGTGTGGCCGGCACCGACGAGGTGGGCCGGGGTCCTCTGGCAGGCGACGTGCTTGCCGCTGCCGTGATCCTCGATCCGGATAGACGCATCAAGGGGCTCAACGATTCGAAGCAATTGAGCGAAGCACGCCGCGAAGAGCTTTACGAAGAAATCCAGGAGAAGGCTCTGTGCTGGGCCGTGGCGCGCGCGAGTGTGGAGGAGATCGACACCCTCAACATCCTGCAGGCCAGCCTGCTCGCCATGAAGCGTGCCGTGGAGGGCCTGAGTGTGCAGCCCGACTTCGTCTACGTGGATGGCAACCGCACGCCGCGCTGGAGCTATGCCTGTGAGGCGGTAGTGCAGGGGGATGGTCGTCTGGCCTCCATCGCCGCTGCCTCGATCCTGGCCAAGGTGAGCCGTGATCGCGAGATGTGTGCCCTCGAAGAGCGCTATCCCGGCTACGGATTCGTCAATCACAAGGGCTATCCGACGCCGGAGCATCTGGACGCCTTACGTCGCCTGGGCCCGAGCCCCATCCATCGCCGCAGCTTCCGGCCGGTGGCGGAGCTGGTCGTCAAGGTCTAAGGCGGCTACACTGGCCGGCAGTTCAAGCAGCAGCACAGCCCAAGTTTCCGCATGAGTTCCCAGCCCGCTTTCGTCCACCTGCGCCTGCATTCCGAATATTCGGTGGTCGATAGCCTGATCCGCATCAAGCCCCTGGTGGGGCGGGTGGCGCAGCTCGGCATGCCGGCGGTGGCGATCACCGACCAGTGCAACTTCTACGGCCTCATCAAGTTCTACACCGCAGCGCGCGGCAAGGGCATCAAGCCGATCTGCGGCTGCGACCTCTTCGTCGCCGAAGACGACAATCCCGAACAGACCCACGTGTTGCCGCTCCTGGCGCGTGACCAGACCGGCTATCGCAATCTCATCCGCTTGATTTCACGCGCCTACCAGGAAGGTCAGTACCGCGGCACCGTGGCGGTGCGGCGCAGTTGGTTGGAAGGCAATACCGAAGGCCTCATCGCCTTGTCAGGTGCCACCAAGGGAGATGTGGGCAAGGCGCTGTTGGCTGGTGACCAGGCCCAGGCCGAAGCACTCCTGCAAGACTGGAAGCGGCTTTTCCCTGACGCCTACTACCTCGAACTCCAACGCACCGGACGTCCCGGTGATGGCGTGCACGTGGCGCGTGCGGTCGATCTCGCCATCGCCACCGACACGCCCGTCGTCGCCACCAACGACGTACGCTTCCTGAAGCCGGAAGAATTCGAAGCGCACGAGGTGCGCGTGTGCATCAACGATCGTCGCACACTCGACGATCCGCGCCGCCCGCGTCTGTATTCCGAACAGCAGTATTTGCGCAGCCCCGAGGAAATGCAGGAGCTGTTCAGCGATCTGCCGGAAGCGCTCGAGAACACGGTATTGATCGCGCAGCGCTGTAACCTGGAACTACAGCTCGGCAAGCCCTTCCTGCCCAACTATCCGATTCCACCGGGCATGACCATCGAGGAGTTCATCCGCCACGAAAGCGTGAAGGGCCTCGAGGAGCGTCTGGCCAAGCTGTACGACCCCGCGCGCGAAGACATGCCCCAGATTCGCCAACGCTACATGGAGCGTCTGGACTTCGAGCTCGGCATCATCAACCAGATGGGCTTCCCCGGTTACTTCCTCATCGTGATGGAGTTCATCCAGTGGGCGAAGGACAACGGCATTCCGGTGGGGCCGGGTAGGGGTTCGGGTGCGGGTTCGCTCGTCGCCTACGCGCTCAAGATCACCGACCTCGATCCGCTGCAGTACGACCTGCTGTTCGAGCGCTTCCTGAACCCCGAACGTGTGTCGATGCCCGACTTCGACGTCGACTTCTGCATGGACGGCCGCGACCGCGTGATCGAACACGTGGCCGAACTCTATGGCCACGATGCCGTGTCGCAGATCATCACCTTCGGCACCATGGCCGCGAAGGCCGTTATTCGCGACGTGGCGCGCGTGCAGGGCAAGTCCTATGCGCTTGCGGATAAGCTTTCGAAACTCGTGCCCTTCGAAGTGGGCATGACGCTGGAAAAGGCGAAGAAGGAAGAACCCGCGCTGCTCGAATTTCTGGCTGCCGACGAAGAAGCGCAGGAAATCATGGAAATGGCCGAGCAGCTCGAAGGCCTCGTGCGCAACGTCGGCAAACATGCCGGTGGGGTGGTGATCGCACCGACCAAGCTCACCGATTTCACACCGCTCTTCTGCGATGAAAGCGGCGGCAACCTCGTCACCCAGTTCGACAAGAACGACGTCGAAGCGGCGGGTCTCGTCAAATTCGACTTCCTCGGTCTGCGCACGCTGACGATCATCGACTGGGCTCTGAAGATGATCAACGAAGGGCGTTCCAGCGACGAAGCCATCGACATCATGCGTATTCCACTGGACGATCCGGCGGTCTACGCACTCCTCGAACGTGGTGAAACCACGGCGGTATTCCAGCTCGAATCGCGCGGCATGAAGGATCTCATCAAACGTCTGAAGCCGAGCAACTTCGAGGACATCATCGCACTCGTGGCGCTGTTCCGGCCGGGTCCGCTGGGATCGGGCATGGTGGACGACTTCATCGATCGCAAGCATGGTCGCAAGAGCGTCACCTATCCGCATCCCGATTTGGAACCGGTGCTCAAAAACACCTACGGCGTGATCCTGTATCAGGAGCAGGTGATGCAGATCGCGCAGGTGCTGGCCGATTACACGCTCGGTGGTGCCGACATGCTGCGCCGCGCGATGGGTAAGAAAAAGCCCGAGGAAATGGCCAAGCAACGTGCCATCTTCCTGGCCGGTGCCGCCAAGAAGAACATCGATCCCGACAATGCTTCGGCGATCTTCGACTTGATGGAGAAGTTCGCCGACTACGGTTTCAACAAATCGCACTCCGCTGCCTACGCGCTCGTCTCCTACCAGACGGCGTGGCTCAAGCACTACTATCCCTCGCACTTCATGGCGGCCGTACTCACCGCCGATATGCAGAACACCGACAAGATCGTGACGTTGGTGGAAGAGTGCCGGCGCATGGGACTCAGTGTGTTGCCGCCCGACGTCAACGTCGGCCGCTACGCGTTCACGGTGGATTCGGCGGGCCGCATCATCTATGGACTCGGCGCCATCAAGGGGCTGGGGGAAGGGCCGGTGCAGGCACTGCTCAAGGCGCGTGAAGCCGGCGGCCCCTTCAGCGATCTCTTCGACTTCTGTCGCCGTGTCGAGCCGGGCCAGATGAACAAACGCGCCATCGAGGCGCTGATCCGCGCCGGTGCCTGCGACAGCTTCGGTGCCGATCGTGCCGTGCTACTGGCCGCGATCGGCGACGCCGTGAAGATGGCGGAACAGAACAATCGCTCCGCTGCGATCGGCGTGGGCGATCTCTTTGGCGAAATCACACCGCACAAGCAGGAAAGCTCCGATCCCTATGCCGCCTATCGCCGTGTGCATCGCTGGAGTGAGCAGCGCCGTTTGCAGGAAGAGAAAGAGACCCTGGGCCTCTATCTGTCCGGTCATCCGATCGCCGAATTCCTGCCCGAGCTCGAACAGATCACGCGCGCGCGTCTCGATTCGCTCAAGCCCGACAAGGCACCGCAGCTGGTGGCCGGTCTGATCCATGATTTCCGTCTGATCAGCACCAAGCGCGGCGATCGCATCTGCATCCTCACGCTCGACGATCAGAGCGATCGCATCGAAGCCACGCTCTACGGCGACGTCTATCAGCAGTATCAGGACCAGATCCGCAAGGACAACGTGGTGCTCGTGGAAGGGGTGGTGAGCGTGGATGAATTCAATGGCGATGGCCGCCTGCAACTGCGCGCACGGCGCGTACTGAGCTTGGAACAGGCCCGCCGTCAATACGCGCGCGGCATTCGTCTGAACTTGCATAGCCCCCAATTGTCAGTAGAATCGCTCGCCTTCTTACGGGGGCTCCTGGCGGAGTACCGCTGCACCAAGCAAAACGGTGCGCCGACACCGCCTTGGGAAGCAGAATCTCCCGATCCGGTACAATACGCGCCTCACGATGAAGGAGGCTGTCAGGTGCTCGTGGATCTGGAAACCGATGGCGTGCGTGGCACGCTGAGCCTCGGTGCCGAATGGCAGGTGGCACCGAGTGAAGAACTCTTGCTCAAACTGCGCGAGAGACTAGGCCCCAGGGCCGTGTCTCTGAGCTACCAATGACTGCCGGTAGCGAAGAACAAACGAATGACTCACGCGCCAGCGCTAGCGCGCCGCAGCCCCAGTCCGACGGATTTGCACTGACGATGAACCCAGATTATCTCGATTTCGAACAACCCATCGCTGATCTCGAAGTAAAGATCAACGAGTTGCGCCTGGTGGGTGCGGACAATCGCATCAACATCTCCGAAGAGATTGCCAAGCTGCAGGAAAAGAGCATCAAGCTCACGGAAAAGATCTTTGGATCGCTGACCCCGTGGCAGATTTCGCAGTTGGCACGTCATCCGCTGCGTCCCTATACCGAAGATTACATTCGCTACATCTTCACCGACTTCGATGAACTGCACGGCGATCGTTATTTCGCCGACGACCCCGCTTTGATCGGCGGTGTCGCGTATCTCGAAAATACGCCGGTGATGGTGATCGGTCATCAGAAGGGCCGCAGCACCAGCGAGAAAGTGCGTCGCAATTTCGGCATGCCGAAGCCCGAAGGTTATCGCAAGGCGCGTCGTCTGATGCTGCTCGCGGAACGCTACAAGATGCCGGTGTTGACCCTGATCGATACTCCTGGCGCCTATCCCGGCGTGGATTCCGAAGCGCGCGGCATCAACGAAGCCATCGCGGAAAACCTGGCGGTGATGTCGCGGCTGCGCACGCCGATCATCGCCACGGTAACGGGTGAGGGCAACTCCGGCGGCGCCATCGCCATCGGTGTGTGCGATCACCTCAACATGTTGCAGTACTCCACCTACTTCGTGATCTCGCCGGAAGGCTGCGCCACGATTCTGTGGAAGTCGGCCGAACACAAGGCGCTTGCCGCCGAGGCCATGGGTGTGACTTCCGCGCGTCTGGAAGAGCTGGGCATCGTCGACCAGACCATCCCGGAGCCGCTCGGCGGTGCGCATCGCGACATGAAGCGCATGGCGGAAATCCTCAAGGAGCAACTCGTCGATCAGGTGGCGCGCTTCCAGGCCATGGACATCGATGATCTGCTCGAGCGCCGCTATCGCCGCCTGATGAGCCATGGCGCCTCCCGCGGCTGAGCCGCGTTCGGAGGTATTGGCCAACCCGCGGCTACTGCTGCAAGAGCCGCTGCTCACCACCGCCACCCGTGTGGTGGTGGCCCTGAGCGGCGGCCTCGATTCCACCGTACTCCTGCATCTGTGCGCCATGCTGCGCAGCTCGGGGCTTGCCGCTCCGCTCAGTGCTTTCCATGTACAACATGGTTTGCAGGACGAGGCAGAAGAGTGGTTGGTGCATTGCCGACGTCTATGTGAGTCGCTGGATGTACCGCTGAGCTCGGTGCATCTGCATTTGGGAGCGCAGGGCGCGCGTTCGGAAGGAGAGGCGCGCAGGGCGCGCTACGAGGCCTTTGCCGCGCATCTGCCGGAAGGCGCAGTGCTGTTGCAGGCACACCACCAACAGGATCAGGTGGAAACGGTGTTGTTCCGCTTTCTGCGTGGCAGTGGTGTGCGCGGATTGAGCGGCATGCCGAGGCAGCGCCGCTGCGGCAAAGGTTGGCTGTTGCGACCCTTGCTGGCAGTGCCGCGTGATGAACTGGAACGCTATGCACGACGGCATGGCTTGAGTTGGATCGAAGATCCGAGCAACGGCGAAAGCTTCTATGCGCGTAATTTCCTGCGCCATGAAGTATTGCCCTTGCTTCGGTCGCGCTGGTCCCAGGTGGACCGGCAGGTACTGGAAAGCGCCGAGCGCAGCGCCGACGCGGCGGTGCTCCTGCAGGAGTTGGCTGAAGCCGACCTGAAGTCAGTGCAAGGGCCGCATGCCACGATGCTCGACGTTGTGGCACTGAAGGCCATGAGTGCAGTGCGACGCAACAACCTCTTGCGCCATTGGTGTGCAAGGTTGGTTGGTGAAGGTGCGCCACTCTTGAGTTCCACTGTGCTCGCGCGTGTGGAAAGCGAATTGCTCGACGCCGCCATCGATGCGACGCCGATGTTGCGCTGGGGCGAAGAGGGCAGAGAGTTGTCCTTGCGCCGTTTCGGCAAGTACGTGCACCTGGTACGTGCCTTGCCGGTGATGTTGTCGGCCTTGGACCTCCGCGCCGGCGAAACCTTGGAATTACCCGCTCCGCTGGGACGACTGCTGTGGCAGAGGTCCGATCGGGGCGGTCTCGCTCTGCGCGAAGGTGAAAGGTTGCAAGTGCGTTTTCGGATAGGCGGAGAGCGCATCAAACCGGTCGGACGACCGACACGCGAGCTGAAGAAATTGCTGCAGGAATTGAATGTCCCGCCCTGGTTGCGCGACCTCGTTCCACTCGTCTATCGCGGCGAAGAATTGATCGCAGTCGCGGATTTCGTGATCGCCGAAGCTGCAAAAGCAGAGAGCGGTCAAAACGCGCTGCGTCTCGTGTGGGTGCGGCCAGATTTACATTGTGGAGACTAGGGGCTTCTGTTAATCTGGCCGCCCATCAAGCACCTTTTTAACCCCCCCTAAAAAGTCTCTGATGGGCCGTAGATGACGCGTTATATTTTTATCACCGGCGGTGTAGTTTCTTCCCTCGGCAAGGGCATTACCTCAGCCTCCCTCGCAGCAATCCTCGAAGCGCGTGGTCTCAAAGTGACCATGCTCAAGCTGGACCCCTACATCAACGTCGACCCGGGCACGATGAGCCCGTTCCAGCATGGCGAGGTATACGTCACCGAAGACGGCGCCGAAACCGACCTCGACCTCGGCCACTACGAACGTTTCATTCGAGCCACCATGACGCGCGCGAACAACTTCACTGCCGGCCGCATCTACGAAGAGGTGCTCAAGAAGGAGCGTCGCGGTGATTATCTCGGCGCCACCATTCAGGTCATTCCGCACATCACGGATGAGATCAAGGCGCGCATTCAGGAAGGTGCGGCGGGTGCCGACGTGGCGCTGGTGGAAATCGGCGGCACGGTGGGTGACATCGAATCGCAACCGTTCCTGGAAGCCGCACGTCAGATGAAGGTCGAACTCGGCTCTTCGCGTGCGCTGTTCCTGCACCTGACCCTGGTGCCCTACATTTCGACCGCGGGCGAAACCAAGACCAAGCCGACACAGCACTCCGTACGTGATCTGCGCTCCATCGGTATCCAACCCGACATCCTGGTCTGCCGTTCGGATCACGAGATTCCCGAATCCGCGCGTCGCAAGATCGCGCTCTTCACCAACGTCGAGCTGCCGGCAGTGGTATCTCTGCAGGACACCGCGACGATCTATTCCGCACCGCTGCTGCTGCACGCGACCGGTCTCGATGAAATCATCGTGCAGCGTTTTGGTCTGCAGTGTCCGCCGGCGGATCTCAGTGAATGGCAGCGTGTGGTCGATGCCGTGCTCAAGCCCGAGCGTGAAATCACCATCGCCATGGTCGGCAAGTACATGGAATTGCTCGATGCCTACAAGTCGCTGATCGAAGCGATCAAGCATGCCGGCATCCACACCAACACCCGCGTACGTGTGCGCTACATCGATTCCTCGATGCTCGAGACCGAAGGTCTCGGTGCGCTGGAGGGTGTGGCCGGCATCATCGTGCCCGGTGGTTTCGGAGAGCGTGGCATCACCGGCATGGTGATGGCAGCGGAATATGCCCGCACCCACAAGATTCCTTACCTCGGCATCTGTCTCGGCCTGCATATAGCCGTGATCGAATTCGCACGCAACGTGCTGGGTCTGAAGGACGCCGACAGCACCGAGTTCAACCGCAACACGCCGCATCCGGTGATCGCGATGATCACGGAGTGGGTCAACGCCGAAGGCGAGATCGAACAGCGTAGCGAGAACTCCGATCTCGGCGGCACCATGCGTCTGGGCGCACAGCAGTGTCGTGTGGCCGATGGTTCGATCATCAAGGATTGCTATCAGAAAGATGTGATCGTCGAGCGCCATCGTCACCGCTACGAGGTGAACAACAACTACGTGCCCAAGCTCGAAGAGCATGGGTTGCGTATCACCGGTAAGTCGATGGACGGTCAGCTGATGGAAGTGATCGAGCTGTCGCGCGACGAACATCCGTGGTATCTCGCTTGCCAGTTCCACCCGGAATTCACCTCCACGCCGCGTGATGGTCATCCGCTCTTCACCGGCTTCGTGAAGGCGGCCATTGCACAGAGCGAAAAACAGGCTGCGGCACAGTGACGATGACAGCACAAGCCAAAGAACTGGAGCTGCGCAACATCCGTTTCGGCAACCACCTGCCGATGGTGTTGGTGGGTGGCATGAATGTGCTGGAGTCGGAAGACCTGGCGCTGCGCGTGGCGGAGGAATACAAGCGCGTCACGGACAAGCTGGGCATTCCCTATGTGTTCAAGGCTTCGTTCGACAAGGCCAATCGTTCCTCGATCCATTCCTTCCGTGGTCCTGGCCTCGATGAAGGTCTGCGCATCCTGGCGCGGATCAAACGCGAGTTCGATGTGCCAGTGCTCAGCGACATCCATGAACCGTATCAGGCCAAACCTGCAGCCGAAGTGATCGATATCCTGCAGTTGCCGGCCTTCCTGTCGCGGCAGACCGATCTGGTGCTGGCAATGGCCGAGACCGGCGCGATGATCAACATCAAGAAGGCACAGTTCCTGGCGCCGCGCGAAATGGGCCACATCCTGCAGAAGTTCGAAGAGGCCGGTAATTCACGGCTGATGTTGTGTGAGCGCGGCACGAGCTTCGGTTACAACAACCTGGTCGTGGACATGCTCGGCTTTCCGATCATGAAGAATTTCGGCTACCCGGTATTGTTCGACGTGACACACGCGTTGCAGATGCCCGGTGGTCGTGCCGACAGCGCCGGAGGCCGTCGTCAGGACGTGTTGACGCTGGCCAAGGCTGGCGTGGCGCAAGGATTGGCGGGATTGTTCCTGGAAGCACATCCCGATCCGGATCAGGCCAAGTGCGACGGACCCTGTGCCTTGCCCCTGGCCGTGCTGGAAGCTTTCCTGACACAACTGTGGGAGCTGGATGCGTTGGTGAAGACGCAACCGCCCATCATCATTCGCTAACGGATTTTATTTTTTGATCCCGTAGAAACGGTCATTCAGTAAACAACAGGCAGCAAGAGGACATACGCGTGACCCGTATCGTAGACATTCGAGCCAGGGAAGTACTCGACTCCCGCGGTAATCCGACCGTACAGGCGGATGTGATTTTGGAGGATGGCAGCAAGGGCACGGCCTGTTCCCCCTCCGGCGCCTCCACGGGTTCGCGTGAGGCACTGGAACTGCGTGACAAGGATCCCAAACGCTACGGCGGCAAGGGCGTGTTGAAGGCGGTCGGTGCGGTCAACGGCGAAATCCGTGACGCGCTGCTCGGTCGCGACGCCATGACTCAGGCAGAGCTGGATCAGGTGATGATCGACCTCGATGGCACCGAAAACAAAGCACGCCTGGGTGCCAACGCCATTCTGGCCGTCTCGCTGGCCAATGCCCGCGCTGCAGCGCAGTCGCAGGGCAAGCCTCTGTACGCTCACATCGCCGAACTCAACGGCACTGCCAATACCTTCAGCATGCCGGTGCCGATGATGAACATCATCAACGGCGGTGAGCACGCGGACAACAACGTCGACCTGCAGGAATTCATGATCCAGCCGGTCGGTGCCCCCAATTTCCGTGAAGCGCTGCGCTACGGCGCTGAAGTGTTCCATGCACTGAAGTCGGTACTGAGCAAGCAGGGTTTGAACACGGCCGTGGGTGATGAAGGTGGCTTTGCGCCGAACCTGAGCTCCAACGCAGCAGCACTCGACGCCATCATGGAAGCCATCACCAAAGCCGGCTTCGAACCTGGCAAGGACATCTGCCTCGCGCTCGACTGCGCCGCTTCCGAGTTCTATGAAGACGGCGTTTACGATCTCGCCGGCGAAGGCCGCAAATACAGCAGCGAAGAGTTTGCCGACTACCTCGCTGGTCTTTGCAGCCAGTACCCCATTCTGTCGATCGAAGACGGCATGCACGAAAGCGACTGGGCCGGCTGGGCCACGCTGACCCGCAAACTGGGTTCGAAAGTGCAGCTCGTCGGTGACGACCTCTTCGTGACCAACACCAAGATTCTGGAACGCGGCATCAACGAAGGCATCGCCAACTCCATCCTCATCAAGTTCAACCAGATCGGTTCGCTCACGGAAACCCTCGCTGCCATCGCCATGGCGCGCAAGGCCGGTTACACCGCCGTGATCTCGCATCGTTCCGGTGAAACCGAGGACACCACGATTGCCGACCTCGCCGTCGCCACCGCCGCTGGTCAGATCAAGACCGGCTCCCTGTGCCGCACCGACCGCGTGGCCAAGTACAATCGCCTCCTCGTGATCGAGGAAGAACTGCAAGGCGCCGCGCCGTATCGCGGCAGGGCCGAATTCACCCGATGAAGATACTGCTGCTGGTTCTCTGCGCCGTTCTCGTCCTGCTCCAGGTGCAACTGTGGACGGGAGAGGGCAGCATCACCGACATCAAGCGGCTGGACCGCGAGATCGTCGAGCAGACCGCTGCGAACCAGCAGTTGCAGAAGCGCAACGATGCGCTGAAGCAGGAAGTGAATGACCTCAAGAACGGGCTCGACTCCATCGAGGAGCGGGCCCGTAGTGAGCTCGGCCTGATCAAGAAGGGCGAAACCTTCTACCTGATCCTGGAAGATGAGCCCGCACCGCCGGCGCCCGCTCCCTGACCGTTCATGGCAGTTGCTTCCCCCCGTCATTTCCTGGTGCTTCCCGCAGCCGGCGTGGGTCGCCGCATGCAGTCGACCCTACCCAAGCAGTATCAGCCGCTGCTGGGCAAGTCTCTGTTGCAGCACACCCTGGAACGCGTCGCCTCGAGTGAGGTGTTCGATGCCGTGGTCATCGCCCTGGCAGAGGGCGATCCTTATTGGCCCGCGGTTGCCCGAGCGCTGCCGGATACGCTGAATGCGCGCCTGCTCACCGCCAAAGGTGGCGAGGACCGCGCTGCGTCCGTACGTTCCGCACTTACCGTATTGGAAGACAGAGCCAGTGCTGAGGATTGGGTGCTGGTGCACGATGCAGTGCGCCCCTGTCTCGAAACCGAGGATCTGGAACGTTTGTTGAAGGACTTGCAAGACGAGCCTTACGGTGGCCTGCTTGCGACTCCTGTGCGGGAAACCGTGAAGGCGGCTTCCGATCTCGGTTTGGTGCGCGAAACCGTGCCACGCGACGGACTATGGTTGGCCGCCACGCCGCAGATGTTCCGTTACGGCGTGCTGTGCGAGGCGCTCGATGCGGCGCGGGCACATGGTGTTGCAGCCACGGATGAGGCCGCGGCGGTGGAGCATTGGCTGAGTCAGCAGTTGAAACCGGAAGGCGGCATCAAGCTCGTTGCGGGTCAGGCGACCAATATCAAAGTGACCTACCCGGAGGATCTCCGGCTGGCGGCACTACTGCTGGGAGGCAAGCATGACGCTGAGAATCGGTAACGGCTACGACGTCCACCGCTTCGCCGAAGCAACCGAAGCCGATGTCCATCTCACGATCGGTGGTGTGCGCATTCCGTATGAGCGCCGTTTGTTGGCGCATTCGGATGGAGATGTGCTGATCCACGCTCTGTGTGACGCCTTGTTGGGTGCGCTGGCGCTTGGCGACATCGGCAAGCACTTTCCGGATACGGATCCGAACTACCGCGGCATCAGCAGCGTGCTGTTGCTGCAGCACGTCATGAATCTCGTGCACGAACACGGCTACAAGCTCGGCAATGCCGACATGACCCTGGTGGCGCAGGCGCCCAAATTCGCACCGCACATCGCAGCGATGCGCAATACGCTGGCGGAAGCGCTGCAGGTCGAACCGGAGCGGCTCAGTGTGAAGGCGACCACTACCGAAGGCCTGGGTTTCACGGGACGTCGCGAAGGCATCGCGTGTTATGCCGTGGTACTGCTGGAGCGGCGGTGAGTAGCGATGCCTGGCCGCGTGCCTGGGGTGAGCCCACGCTCAGTGGACGCATCCGCGAACGTTACGAAGATTTCCAGGTACGGGAAGTATTGGGCTTCGAGCCCGATGGCAGCGGCGAGCATCTCTGGTTGGAAGTGGAAAAGGTCGGTCTTACGACCCATGCCGCGCAGCAGCAACTCGCGCGTGCCTTTCGCGTGCCGCTACGCGAAGTGCATTACGCAGGGCTCAAGGATCGGCGCGCACTCACCACGCAGTGGTTCAGCCTGCGGGTTGGAGTGAAGTATCCGCGGGATGACTTGCCCGAGCTGCCGGAAGGTCTGCGTGTGTTGCGAGCGGTCAAGAACAGCCGCAAGCTGCGCCGCGGCAGTCATCGCGGCAATCGCTTCACGCTGACCATTCGTGGATTGAGTGGCACAACCGATGCGCTGGCTGCGCGACTGGAAACCATCGCGCGTGAAGGCGTGCCGAATTACTTCGGCGAACAGCGCTTCGGACATGACGGAGGCAATCTACAAGCCTTGCAGAAGTGGTTCGAAGGCGGGTACGAGCCTTCGCGCCATATACGCAGTCTTTTGCTATCGGCAGGACGCGCGTTCCTGTTCAATGCGGTTCTCGCCGAACGTATTCGTCGTGGTGACTGGAATCGGTTGCTCGAGGGAGATCGCCTCAACCTCGACGGCACCTCGCGATTGGTGCCAGCAGCTGCGAACCTCGAAGCCGAAACTTTGCAACGTCTGAGTTGCCTCGACCTGCATCCCACCGGACCGTTGTGGGGAAGCGGCGAGCCCGAAGTGAGTTGCGCTGCGCTTGTTTTGGAACGCTCCGTGTTGCAGCCGCATGAGTCGCTCTGCCAAGGACTCGCGCGCGCAGGCTTGGAGTACGCGCGCCGCCCTCTGCGGGTGGCAGCGAGAAATCTGCAGTACGAGCTGCAGGACGAACGCCTGATGCTCGAATTCGAATTGACCAGCGGCGCTTATGCGACCGCAGTGCTGCGGGAAATCGTCCACTACGAGACCGCAGTCAATGATGTGGAGGAGGACGGGGACTGACCCTGTGGACCTTTGATGAGTCTGCTTTTATCGAACGATGACGGCATCCATGCGCCAGGGCTCGAAGCGCTGACGCTGGCGCTGCGCGACCATTACGACTTGCTGGTGATCGCACCCGATCGCGACCGCTCCGGTGTGAGCAATTCACTCACGCTCGACCGACCACTGCAGGCGACGCGTGTCGACGACATCCGCATTGCAGTCGATGGCACGCCGACCGACTGCATCCATCTCGGTACTGCGGGCATCTTCATGCCGGAGCCGACGCGCGTGATCTCGGGCATCAACTACGGCGCCAACCTGGGTGATGACGTGCTGTATTCGGGCACCGTCGCGGCAGCGATGGAAGGACGCTTTCTGCGCAAGCCGGCACTCGCCGTATCGTTGGTCGTCACCGAATACGGAGTGCCGACGCGCGAGACCTTCACGCAGGCGGCTCTGGTGGCGCGCTATTTGCTGCAGGCTCTGGAAGAACTCGAGTTGCCACCGCGTACAGTGCTGAACGTCAACATTCCCGACATCCCCGCCGATCAGATCAAGGGCATCAAGCTCACCACGCTGGGGCAGCGTCTGCGTGGCGAGAATCCGATCAGTACGCGCAATCCGCGCGGCAAGGAACTCTATTGGATCGGCCGCGCCGGTGGTCCGGTGGAACGCACGCCCGGTACGGATTTCCACGCGGTGGAGCAGGGCTACGTGTCCGTCACGCCCATCCACGCCGACATGGCGAGCCGCGAAGCCGTAAAATGCATGGCACCTGTTTTCGGCAATCTCACCGCCGACTTCGACCTGCTGCGCCTCCTGCGCGACAACGCGGGAGGCGTATGAACAGTCGCCATCTGGGCATCGGCATGACCTCGCAGCGTACACGTGAACGCATGGTGCAGCGTCTCGGCGATCAGGGCATCCGCAATCTGCGGGTGATGGAAGCCATGTTGCACGTGCCGCGTCATCTCTTCGTCGATGAGGCGCTTGCACATCGTGCTTACGAAGACGCCGCGCTTCCCATCGCTTTCAACCAAACGATCTCGCAGCCCTATATCGTCGCGCGCATGACTGAGCTTTTGATGGCCGGCGTACCGGAGCAGGCCAAGGTCCTCGAGATCGGCACGGGTTGTGGTTATCAGACTGCCGTGCTCGCACGTCTGGTGCGACACGTTTTCAGCATCGAACGCATCGCGGGTTTGTATGAACGTACACGGCATCGTCTGCGCGAACTCAAGGTGAACAACGTCACGCTCAAATGCGGCGACGGCTACCAGGGGTGGCCGGTGGAAGCGCCCTTCGATGGGATCATCATCACGGCCGCGGCGCCCGAGTTGCCCGAAGTACTGGTCGAGCAATTGGCCGATGGTGGCGTCATCGTGCTGCCGGAAGGTCAGCGGCGGCAGGTGCTGAAGGTCTACCAGAAGCGCGGCAACGAGCTTTTGGAGGCGACTCTGGAAGCGGTGGCCTTCGTGCCCATGCTCCCGGGCATCGAGCGCTGAGCGGAAAGCGGCAAATCCAGAACTAAATCAAACAGTTCCGCGGAAATACGCGGAAATTTCCTTTGACAAGGCCAGGACGCATCACTATGATGCGCGCCCATGTCGTCAGACCCCTTCCCAGAACACCTCGATGCCATCAGGCTGTTCGCGCGAAGCGGGTCGGTCACAGCGGCTCTGCCCATTTCCAGACTGCAACGTTTCGCCGAACCACTGCTCGACTCCGACGGGGATGTGGCGGTGGATTTGCTTTTTGGTCATGACGAAGAACAGCGGCCACTGTTGAGCGGCTCGTTGCACACTGCGGTTCGCGTGATCTGTCAACGCTGTATGGAGCCCCTCGAACTCGAGATCGATTGCGAGTTGGCCCTTCTGGTGTTGTCGAGCGAAGCCGAAGTACAGGCCTTGCAGGACGAAGACGCTGCGCTCGATGCAGTGGTCATGGATCCTGAAACGGGTCTGGATGTGCTGGCTGTGATCGAAGACGAATTGCTATTGAGTTTGCCGCTCGTGGCAGTGCACGAGGAAACGGATTGCAGCGACGCCTTCAATGCCTACAAGCGTAAGCGCGAGGCGGAAGACAAAGAGGCGGAGCAGGCGCAGAACCCCTTTGCGGTGCTGGCACAGCTCAAGCGCAACGACGATCCACATTGAATTGACACGAATCTCTGCGATTCGCCTGACAGGAGATGCCACCATGGCAGTACAACAGAACCGCAAGACCCGTTCCAAGCGCGACATGCGTCGTTCCCACGATGCTCTGAGCGCTCCGACGCTCTCCACCGACGCCGAAACCGGCGAGCGTCATCGTCGTCACCACATGACGCCCGATGGCTTCTATCGTGGCCGTCAGATCGTACAGCTGAACAAAGACTAAGCTGGACGCGTGCCCTCGACGCGAGGGCACACCCAGGTAAAAAACAGCTCTTAGGGGCTGTTTTTTGTTTTGGGGGTCCGAACTACCCGATTCCATCCGACGGAGGATGCGTCCATGGCATCTGGCACGCTCGCCATGATTTTCCCGGGCCAGGGTTCCCAGCACGTAGGCATGCTGGCTGAACTCGCTGCCGCCCATCCCATTGTCATCGATACCTTCGACGAAGCTTCAGAAGTTCTCGGCTACGATTTGTGGCAGTTGGTCCAAAATGGGACTGCTGAAGAATTGTCGTTGACCCACATCACTCAGCCCGCAATCCTCACTGCGTCCGTAGCCCTTTGGCGTCTGTGGCAGGAGCAGGGCGGGGAACTGCCGGACGTGGTCGCTGGTCACAGTCTCGGTGAGTACTCGGCTCTGGTGGCCGCTGGCGCACTCGAATTCCGTGATGCAGTGGCTCTGGTGGAGCAGCGTGGCAAGTTCATGCAGAGCGCCGTGCCCGTGGGCACCGGCAGCATGGCGGCCGTGATCGGTCTCGATGACGATGCCGTCATCAAAGCCTGTGCGGAAGCCTCCAGTGATGAAGTGGTGGCAGCAGTGAACTTCAATGCGCCTGGTCAGGTGGTCATTGCCGGTCACGTTGGCGCCGTTGAAAAAGCCGGTGCCGGCTGCAAGGCCGCAGGTGCCAAGCGCGTACTGCCCTTGCCGGTGAGTGCACCGTTCCACTCGCCGCTGATGAAGCCGGCAGCGGAACGTTTCGCCGAAGTGCTGGCCAAGGTCGAGATCAAGGCGCCGTCGATCGCCGTACTGCACAATGTGGGCGTCGCACCCTGCAACGATCCGACCGTCATCCGCCAGAAACTCGTCGAGCAGATCTATGCGCCGGTGCCCTGGGTGGCAACGGTGAACGCACTGGCCGCACGCGGCATCACACGAGCACTGGAGATCGGCCCCGGCAAGGTATTGAACGGTTTGAACAAGCGCATCCAGCCCGACATGGCGGTAGCTTCCGTGAACGACCCGGCCAGCCTCGAAGCCGCGCTGAGTGCCTGAACAAGAACAGAGAAGGGATAGCACATGAGCATTGCCAACAAACTGGCTCTCGTCACCGGCGCCACCCGCGGCATCGGTAAGGCCATCGCCCTCGAGCTGGGCCGCCGCGGCGCCGTGGTCGTCGGCACCGCCACCAGCGAGAACGGGGCGGCGCAGATTTCCGCCTATCTGGCCGAGGCCGGCATCTCCGGCAAGGGACTGGTTCTGGATGTCAGCGCGAAGGAGTCCGTCGAGACCGTCTGCAAGGAGATCCAGCAGCAGTTCGGCACCGTCGAGATCCTGGTGAACAACGCCGGCATCACGCGCGACAACCTCCTGATGCGCATGAAGGACGAGGAGTGGGACGCCGTGATCGAGACCAATCTCAGTTCCATCTTCCGCCTCACCCGCATCCTGGTGCGCGGCATGATGAAGAACCGCTGGGGTCGCATCATCAGCATCAGCTCCGTGGTGGGCTCGAGCGGCAACCCCGGACAGGTCAACTACGCCGCCTCCAAGGCCGGTATCGAAGGTTATTCCCGCGCATTGGCCCTCGAAGTCGGCTCACGCGGCATCACCGTCAACTGCATCGCTCCGGGCTTCATCGACACCGACATGACGCGCGAGTTGCCCGAGGAACAAGCCCAGGCTCTGCTCAGCAAAATCCCGCTCGGCCGCTATGGCCAGGCCGAGGAAATTGCCGCCGTGGCGGGCTTTTTGGCCTCGCAGGAAGCAAGCTATGTGACGGGTGAAACTATCCATGCAAACGGCGGAATGTATATGGCATAATCCGCCACCGTCGCAGCCGGAGCCGCTAACTTCCTAGGTGCGCGCACCGATGCCAGAGCGCCAGGAGCCCAGTGTGGCGGCGCTGTGGCACCAATGCAGAATTCGATTGTCACTTTGTACTCAACCCAGGAGCACTTGAAACCCATGAGTAGCATTGAAGAACGAGTGAAGAAGATTGTCGCTGAGCAGCTCGGCGTCAAAGAAGAAGAAGTAAAAAACGAAGCCGCTTTCGTCGAAGATCTTGGCGCTGACTCACTCGATACTGTGGAGCTGGTGATGGCGCTCGAAGAAGAATTCGAGACCGAGATCCCCGACGAGGAAGCCGAGAAAATCACCACCGTTCAGTTGGCCATTGATTACATCAACTCGCACCTCTGATGCCGCGTCCGAGCAGAACCGCTCCTGTGGTGAAGCTGCCGGACCCGAGGGTTGAATAAGTAGGCCTGAGCGCCAGTTTCACCCCATCCAAGAGCTACTCAGGACCCTGTCCCGAGTAGCTTTTTTATTGGCCCTATAGCAACATCGCTGGCTTTATCGTGGAGGAATGACCTTGTCCCGAAGAAGAGTCGTCATCACCGGTATGGGTGCGCTGACGCCCCTAGGCAATACGGTGGCAGAGACCTGGGAAGGCCTGTGTGCGGGCAAGAGTGGCATCGCACCAATCACCCATTTCGATGTCAGTGCCTATTCCACTCGTTTCGGCGGCTCGATCCGCAATTTCGACATCACCCAGTACATCGAACAGAAGGAAGCTCGTCGCATCGATGCGTTCCTGCATTACGGCGTGGCGGCCGGCATCCAGGCCGTGCGTGATTCCGGCATTCTGGACGCGGGCTACGATCCGCTGCGAGTAGGGGTGTCGGCCGGTTCCGGCATCGGAGGCATCACCTCCATCGAGAACACGGTTCATACCATCGACAGCGCCGGCCCACGCAAGATCTCGCCGTTCTTCGTGCCGGGTTCGATCATCAACATGATCTCGGGCACGCTCTCGATCATGTTCAATTTCCAGGGTCCCAACATCGCGGTCACCACTGCCTGTACCACGGGCACCCACAACATCGGCTTGGCGGCCCGCATGATCGCCCACGGCGATGCCGACGCCATGATCGTCGGTGGCTCCGAGATGGCGACCTCACCGGTTGGTCTGGGCGGCTTCTGTGCCGCACGCGCGCTGTCGACCCGCAACGACGATCCCGAGGCGGCCAGCCGTCCTTGGGATGCCGACCGCGACGGCTTCGTGCTCAGCGACGGTGCCGGCATGCTGGTGCTGGAAGAGTACGAGGCGGCCAAGAAGCGCGGAGCGCACATCTACGCCGAGCTCGCCGGTTTCGGCATGAGTGGGGACGCCTTCCATATCACTTCGCCGCCCGAAGACGGCCGTGGGGCGGCGGCCTGCATGGAGAACGCGCTGCGCGACGCCGGAGTCACGGCAGAGCAGGTGGACTACATCAACGCTCACGGTACCTCGACCCCGGCAGGTGACCTTGCGGAAACGCGCGCGATTCACCGAGTGTTCGGTCCCCATGCCAAGCGCGTGGCGGTAAGCTCCACCAAGTCGATGGTGGGCCACCTCCTGGGCGCTGCTGGTGCGGTGGAAGCCATCTTCAGTGTGCTTTCCCTGGTGCATCAGGTGGCTCCGCCTACGATCAACCATCACAACCCCGGCGAAGGCTGTGATCTCGACTACGTCCCCAATGTGGCACGCGACATGAAAATGGAAGTGGTGGTCAGCAACTCCTTCGGTTTCGGCGGCACCAACGGTTCGCTGGTGTTCCGGCGCGTCTGAGGCGTCGATGAGCGGCGGGCAGGTCCTCATCAACGGTGAACCCGGGACGAGTCTGCCCGTGGGTGACCGTGGCCTCGGTTTGGGCGACGGCCTGTTCGAGACGGTGCTGATCAGAAATGGTCAGCCTGTCCTCCTGCAGGAGCATCTCAAGCGCCTCGCCTGGGGACTCGAAGTTCTTTCTATTCCACTTGAAATTTCTCTTGTAACACACGAGATAGAAAAGATTTTTTCTCTCTATTCTCCGCGCGATGCCGTGCTCAAAGTGTGGTGTTCCCGTGGCCAGGGTGGTCGCGGCTACCGCGCCGCTGCCGACCTCGTTCCCACCCGCATTCTGAGTCTGCATCCCTTACCGCCACCGGTGCCGGTCGCGGGTGTGAAGGCTTTCCTGTGTCGCCAGACCGTCGCGGTCCAGCCGGTACTGGCCGGGATCAAGCATCTGAATCGTCTGGAACAGGTTCTGGCCAGCCAGGAATGGCCGGACGACAGTTTCCATGAAGGGCTGATGTTCACGGCGCTGGGTGAAGCCATCGAAGGTACGCGCAGCAACCTGCTACTGTCTCTCAATGGCCAGTGGCTCACCCCCGACCTCAGCGACTGCGGCATCGCCGGCGTCATGCGTGGGCACCTGCTCGACAAGTGGGGAGGGCGACTCCAGGTGGGGAAAGTCAGGTTGGAAGACGTGCTGGCGGCGGACGAGCTCTGCTTCTGCAACAGCGTCTCCGGGATCATGCCGGTGCGGCTGCTGCGTGACTACGACGGCCAGGACCACGCGGTTTCCCCGGGTCCGCTCTGCGCCGCGGCGCAGGCGACCTTCCAGGAGCTGCTCGAGTCATGAAAACCTTCTTCTCGGGTAAGGTGCTGATCGGCATCGCCAGCGTGGTGGCGGTGGTTTTGATTGCCGTCTTCGTGCGCGTGCTGCTGCACTTCCGCTACGTGGAGACGCCGCTCGCGCTCAGCGGCGACTACATTCTGATGGTGGAGCAGGGCAGCAATCTCACACGCGTGCTCGAGCGGCTCGAAGCCGAGGGCATCATCCCAAGTGCGCTGGACCTGCGCCTCTATGCGCGTTTCAACCAGCCCGGCATCCGCCTGCAGGCGGGGGAATACAAGCTCGACAGCAGCCTGGTGGGCCGCACCTTGCTGCAGAAACTGGCACGCGGCGACGTGGTCTACCATCGCCTCAGCCTCATCGAGGGCTGGACCATCGAACAGGCGCTTAGTGCCATCCAACAGCACGAAGCCGTGCGCGCCGTACTGCGCGACGTCGAGGATCTGCGTGAACGTCTGGCGCTCGAAAGTTCACCGGAAGGGCTCTTCTTTCCCGACACCTACAGCTTCGTGCGCGGTACCACGGACCTCGAATTGCTCAGCCAGGCGCATCAACTCATGAACCGCGAATTGGAGCAGGCCTGGGCCGAACGTGATTCCGGCCTGCCGTATGCAAATCCATACGAGATGTTGATCATGGCCTCGATCATCGAGAAGGAAACCGGGCTCGCCTCGGAGCGGCAGCAGATTGCGGGCGTGTTCGTGCGCCGCCTGCGCCAGGGCATGCGTCTGCAGACCGACCCCACCGTCATCTACGGCCTCGGCAAGGAATTCGACGGCAATCTCACCCGCACCCATCTGCAAACCGACACTCCTTGGAATACCTATACACGCGAGGGCCTGCCGCCGACGCCGATCGCCTTGCCAGGACGCGCCGCCTTGCTCGCGAGTGCCCATCCGGATGATTCCAACGCGCTGTACTTCGTCTCGAAGGGAGATGGCAGTCATCACTTTTCGGCGACGTTGCAGGAACACAACGAAGCGGTACGTCGCTATCAGCAGGGAGGTCGTTGAGAATGGTGCCAAGGGAAGGGCAGCGTGGTCGTTTCATCGCCATCGAAGGCATCGACGGCGCTGGTAAAGGGGTACAGAGTCGCGCGCTGGTGGCGTGGCTGCAATCGCTGCAACTCGACGTGCTGCATACGCGGGAACCCGGTGGTTCACCCGGTGCGGAAGAAATCCGCCAACTGCTCGTCACCGGCGAAGCAAACCGCTGGGACGCAATGACGGAATTGCTTCTGGTCTATGCCGCGCGCCGCAGTCACCTGACGCAGACCGTGTGGCCGGCTCTCGATGCCGGCCGCTGGGTGGTGAGCGATCGTTTCGCCGATTCCTCTCGTGCCTTCCAGGGCATTGCCGGTGGTCTCGGGCTCGATGTGGTGGAGGACATCCACGCCTTGGTCGTGGGTGAGTTCGCACCGGATCTCACCATCGTGCTCGATCTCGATCCCGAGGTCGCACTCGCGCGCACCGATGCGCGCGGCAGCCACGAAGACCGTTTCGAGAAGAAGGGACTGCAATACCAAACGCAGGTCCGTGAAGGCTTTCGTGAGCTCGCCCTGCGTTCTCCCGACACCCATCTCCTGGTCGACGCGGCACAGCCGGTGGAGTTGGTCAGCACGGCGCTGTTGCGTGGGGTCGCAGAGCGGCTGAATCTGCCGCTGCCGGAGGCGGTGATCTGATGGCGCTACTGCCTTGGTGTGAAGCGCCTTTCCAGCGCCTGCGCCAATTGCGGGAACAAGGGCGTCTCGGTCACGCCTGGCTCGTGGCGGGACCGCAGGGTGTCGGCAAGCTGCAGTTCGTGCAGGACGTCGCGCGCTGGATGTTCTGTTCCCAGCCCACATCGCACGGCGCCTGCGGCGAATGTCAGGACTGTCATCTCTTCGACGTCGGTACGCATCCCGATTGGTTGCTGCTGCAACCCGAGAAGAAACAAATCACCGTCGGTCAGGTGCGTGAGCTCATCGACTTCGCGCACAACACCAGCCAACGCGGCGCCAAGGTGCTCGTGATCGCGCCGGCCGAGGCGATGAACGTCAACGCCGCCAACGCGCTGCTGAAGATTCTGGAAGAACCTCCGCCGGAAACCTTGTTGGTCCTCGTCAGTCATCAGAGCGGCCAATTGCTCGCTACCCTGCGCAGCCGGTGCCAGCAATTGCAGTTGACGCTGCCCGAGCGAGCGCAGGCGTTACTCTGGTTGCGAGAGCAAGGCGCCGAGGAAGCCGAGCGCCTTCTGGACAAGGCCAAGGGCGCGCCGCTCAAGGCCCTGGATCTGGCCCACAACGACGTACTCGCCACGCAGGACACGATGCTGGCGCAGCTGCAGGCCTTGCTGGACGGCAAGCTCACTGCGATCCAGGCGGCGAAAACATGTGAAAAATTCGCCGTTCAGACTAGCATTGAGTACTTGCTGAGCTGTTGTCATGACCTGTTGCGTGCGCTACAGGCCGGGCTGCAGCCCAGCGAAGAATTGCGACCACTTCTGAACCGCTTGAATCAGATTGGAACCGCACCAGCCTTGCTCCCTGCGCTGCATGCCTATCAGCAACAGGTGCAGGCGGCGTACAAGGTGGCAGTGGCACCCAACAACGCCAACGCTCTCTTGATGTTGGAAGCCTTGTTCGGTGGCTGGCTGAAATTGCGGGAACGACTACGCCGGTCGCGCCAATAGAAGAACTAGAAAACCAAGAAGAAGAGGGGACGGCAGTGAACATCGGTTCGCAAGGCATCTTGACCATCGCTGTCCGCACGCCCGAGGCCCTGCATGAGGCCTACATGCCCTTCGTCGACAACGGCGGGCTCTTCATTCCCACCACACGCAATTACGAACTGGGAGACCAGGTGTTCGTGTTGCTCGATCTGTTCGATGAACCCGAACGCTTACCTTTCACCGGCACCGTCACGTGGCTCACACCAGCACAGGCGCAACACGGCAAGCCGCAGGGTATCGGTCTGCGCTTCAACGAACGCAACAGTCCGGTGCGTCGCAAGATCGAACAACATCTCAGCCGTTTCCCCACTTCCGAACTTCCTACTCACACCCTTTGAGTAAGCCCATCCACTACTACAACGACCAATGCCATGAAGCTTTCCCAATGCCATAACTTTCAGGACTTCCGCAAACTCGCGGAGAAGACCCTGCCAGGACCGATCTTCCATTACATCGACGGTGCAGCGGATGACGAAGTCACTTATCGCCGCAACACCAGCGCCTACGATTCGGTGGATCTGGTACCCAACATCCTGCGCGGTGTCGAAGAGGTCGACATGTCGGTGACCGTGTTCGGCAAGAAGCTGGCAATGCCACTCTACTGCGCACCGACGGCCTTGCAGCGTCTGTTCCATCCCGATGGCGAGCGTGCCGTGGCACGTGCGGCGCAGAAGTTCGGCACGATGTTCGGTGTGTCTTCGCTCGGTACGGTGAGCGTGGAGGAAATCGGCGCGATGATCGACACGCCGAAGATGTTCCAGTTCTACTTCCACAAGGATCGCGGTCTCAACGACAGCTTGCTCGAGCGTGCCAAGGCCGCGAAGTTCGACGTGTTGGCCTTGACCGTGGACACGATCACCGGCGGCAACCGTGAGCGCGATCTGCGCACCGGCTTCACCTCACCGCCGCGTCTGACGCCGTCCAGTCTTCTCAGTTTCGCCATGCGTCCGAAATGGGCCTGGAATTACTTCACCAATCCCAAGTTCGATCTGCCGCATCTCTCGACACACGTGAGCGAGGGCTCGAGTCTGGCGACTTCGATCGGCAGTTATTTCTCCAAGATGCTCGACCAGAGCATGAGCTGGAAGGATGCCGAAGCACTCTGTGCGAAATGGAACGGTCATTTCGCGTTGAAGGGGGTGATGAGCGTGGCCGACGCCAAGCGTGCGGTCGACATCGGGTGCACCGGCATCATGGTGTCGAACCACGGTGGCAGACAGCTCGATGGTTCGCGTGCGCCGTTCGATCAGCTGGCGGAGATCGTCGATGCCGTGGGCGACAAGATCGACGTGATCTGTGAGGGGGGGATCCAACGCGGCACGCATGTGCTCAAAGCACTCTCGATGGGCGCGAAGGCCTGTTCCGGTGGCCGCCTCTATCTCTATGCCTTGGCAGCTGCGGGTCAGCCGGGTGTCGAACGCGCCTTGGGTCAGTTGCGTACCGAAATCGAGCGCGGCATGAAGTTGATGGGCGTGAGAAATGTCGGTGAGCTGAGCCGCGAGAATCTGCGCTTCCGCTGAAAGCGTTCCAGCATACGAAAACGGCGGGCCAAGTGGTCCGCCGTTTTTGTTTGTACTGAAAGTTGATTTGCTTAGAAACCGGCCACGCCACCCGCGTTGCGTGGATCGGAAACACCGGTGAGTACGCCGTTGGCGATGCCGATGCTGTTGGCATCACCGATGCCGAATCCGGAGCCACTCAAACCCTTGTGACCCATGGCGCGCAGCGCATTGGCCACTTCATCGCTCATGGCGCCTGTTTCGTAGCGCACGTTGTCGGGCAGCCACTGGTGATGGATGCGCGGACTGGCTACTGCATCTTCCACACTCATGCCGTGGTCGAGGACGTTGAGCACCACCTGCAACACGGTGTTGATGATGGTCGAGCCACCGGGAGAACCCGTGACCAATACTGGTTTGCCATCCTTCATCACGATCGTCGGCGTCATCGAGCTGAGCATGCGCTTGCGCGGTTCGATGGCATTGGCATCGCGTCCGATCAACCCATAGGAGTTCGGCGTGTTCGGTTTGCTGGAGAAATCGTCCATTTCGTTGTTGAGCAGAAAGCCTGCACCTGTGACCACGATGCGGTTGCCGTAGGAGCGGTTGAGCGTGGTGGTCAGCGCCACGGCATTGCCGTCCTTGTCGACCACGGAAAAGTGCGTCGTTTCCAGGCTTTCTTCCGGCCAGGCACCGGCGCCGATGCTGTTGCTGTCGGTGGCCTTCTCCGGATCGAAATCGGCGAAGCGCTGACGCGCATAGTCCTTGTCGATCAGTTTGTCCACGGGAACGGAGACGAAGTCGGGATCACCCAGATATTCGGCGCGATCGGCGTAGGCACGGCGCTGGGCTTCGATCATCAGATGCAGCGTTTCCGCAGTGCCGTAGCCGAGCTTGCCGAGATCGTACGGCTCGAGCATGTTGAGCATCGCCACGAGGAGGACGCCACCGGAAGAGGGAGGAGGCATCGACCAGATTTCGTAGCCTCTGTAGGTGCCACGAATCGGTTCGCGCCACACTGGTTCATAGGCCTCGAGATCTGCATGCGTGATCAGGCCATTGCCGCGTTCCATCTCCGCCACGATCAGGTCGGCGGTCTTGCCTTTGTAGAAGCCATCCCGGCCTTCGTCACTGATGCGCTGCAAGGTGTCGGCGAGATCCGGCTGCTGCCAGAGATCTCCGGCCTTGTACGGCTCACCGTTTTTGCTGAATACGGCAAGCGAAGCCGGGTGTTCGCGGAAGCCCTCGAGGTTATCTGCAAATTGCTCGGCCAGATCTTCATTCAGCACGAAGCCTTCACGCGCCAGTTTGATGGCGGGAGCCAATACCTGCTGCCGGCTCATGGTGCCGTAGCGTTCGAGCGCATCGAGAAGGCCGGCGACGGAGCCGGGCACACCGGCCGATTGCAGGCTGTCGAGCGCAAGCTTGCGATCGACGTTGCCTTGGGCGTCGAGGAACATGTCGCGGTGTGCTGCCATGGGTGCAACTTCGCGGCTGTCCTGAGTCACTACGGTGCCGTCTGCCAGTGCCAGCACCATGAAACCTCCGCCACCGAGGTTGCCGGCGGAGGGATAGGTCACGGCCAGTGCAAAAGCGGTCGCGACTGCGGCATCGACGGCATTGCCACCGGCGGCCAGGATGTCGGCGCCGACCTGTGAGGCCAGCTCCGAACGTGAGGCCACCATGCCACCAGTCCCTTGCAGGGTTTCGGCGTGTGCGGTGGTGAAGGCCAGGAAGAGGTAAAAAACGCCGGTGCAGTGCGTCAGAAATCGTTTCACCGGAATCTCCCGATGCGAAGGCATCCTTAAGAAAAACTACAGGCCGGCATCATGCCACCCCATGGATGAAACGGAAAGTCAGGTTCAGGCGGCCTTCCGTGATGCCGGGCTGCTTCGGAATCTGGTGGCGCCAATGCTGTTGCAAGCCTGGCCCCATCACCACCAGAGAGCCATGCGTCAGCTCCAATGCCTGTCGGCTCGGCGAGTGGCGGGCGCGATCCTTGGCCTGAAGTTCGAAGCGCCGCGTAGCGCCCAGACTCAGTGAGGCGATCACCGGCACGGGCCCCAGCTCGCTTTCGTCGTCACTGTGCCAGGACACACTGTCGTTGCCGTCACGGTAGTAATTCAGCAGCACGGCATTGAAGGGATGCTGCAAAGTGTCTTGCAGTTCCTGCCGTAGCGCAGATAGGAGCGGAGTCCAGGGGAGGGGATTCAGCGCCAGCCCCGAGTAGCCGTACTTGGCCTTGGGCTCTCCGTACCAGGCTTGAAGGCGTGGCACCGGCACCTTCTTGCCACCGAAGTTGAGGCTGTCCTGCCGCCACGGTGTTTCCTGCAACAGCGCCTGCAAGTAGTGATCGGCGCGTTCGGGTTCGAGCCAGGAAGGGTAGTAGTCGAGTATCGCTTCGCCCAGGTGATAACGCTGATAGGCGGGAAGGGTGGCGCTGTCGAAGAGGGTGCCCTGCATGGGCAGGAAGGATAGCAAGTAAGGCGGCCGTCCCGAAGGACGGCGCGCGGGAAGTGAGGCTCAGCCGAGCAGGAGGGCGAGGAGAGCGTCCTGTTTTTCGGCAGGGAGACGGTCCAAGAGGCGGTGCAGGGCTTCCTGCTTCAATTTCTTGGCTTCATTGGGATCGCCACCTTCGGCTTCGTGAGCTGCGATCATCTGCTCGAGAGTCTGCAGACGGATGTGCTCCTGCAGGACGGTGACGACTTCGGCATTCATGCTGCGCTGGCGCTGTTCCGACACCATCTTCAGTTTTTCACGCATGCCGGGCGGAAGACGAACGACGATCTTTTCGTCCATGGCGGATGCCATGTAGGGCTGTGCCTCAATTCCGCTTGGTGTATGTTGCACGGCTTGCTGTTTACCCTTGTCGATCATAAGGCGTCCTCCGCTTTTTTGAACTGGATCATAAACCTTGGATTTCGATTTTGAAAAGTTGAGTGCGCCCTGCGCGGCAAATAAGGATGAGAAATGCGTGATTTTGATCTGTTTGTAATCGGCGCGGGCTCTGCGGGCGTTCGAGCTGCGCGTATGGCCGCCGCCAAAGGCGTGAAAGTCGCAGTGGCGGAGGAGCGCTATCTCGGCGGCACCTGCGTCAACGTCGGCTGCATCCCGAAGAAGCTCTACCACTTCGCTGCCGACTACAGTCTGGCCTTCGAAGACAGCCGTGGATTCGGCTGGGAAGTAGAGGCGAAGTTCGACTGGCAGAAGCTGGTTCACAACAAGAAGCAGGAGCTCAGCCGTCTCAACGGCATTTATCGGCGTCTCCTGGAGCAGTCCGGAGTTCAGATTTTCGAGGCTCGTGCCAGGATCATCGGCCCCCACACGGTAGAGGTTGAGGGAAAACGGCTGGACGTGGAGCGCATCGTGGTGGCTACGGGCGGCTGGCCCTACGTTCCCGCCATTCCGGGAGCAGAGTACGCCATTACGTCCAACGAGGTATTCGATCTGCCGCAGCTGCCATACCGCGTGCTGATCGTCGGTGGTGGCTACATTGCAGTGGAGCTGGCCTCGATCTTCGCGGGTGTGAGCTGCGAAACCTTTCTGTCCTACCGCGGCGACCGGCTGCTCAAGGACTTCGATGCCGACGTCGGCACCCGTTTCACCCAGACTCTGGGTGAGCATCTCGAGCTGTTGCTCGAAACGAATGTCACCGGGATCCACAAACAGGCGGATGGCAGCCTCAAGGTGAGCTTCAAGGAGCGCGAGCCCTTGGAGGTCGATACGGTGCTGTTCGCCACCGGTCGCAAGCCGCATACCGCCGGGCTGGGGCTCGAGAACACCAAGGTGCGCCTGGATGACGGTGGCGCCATCGTGGTGAACGAGCACATGCAGACCGATGAGCCTTCCATCTATGCACTCGGCGATGTGGTCGGACGGCTCCAACTGACGCCCGTGGCGCTGGCCGAAGCCATGTTCCTGGTCGACCATCTCTACGGCGACGGCAAACGCGTCCTGTCGTACGTCAATGTACCCACTACTGTCTTCAGTCATCCCGAGGTCGGTACGGTGGGGCTCACGGAAGAGCAGGCGAGGAAGGACTATGGGGAGGTCGCCATCTACGAAAGCGAGTTTCGCCACCTGCGCCATACCTTGTCCGGACGCCAGGAAAAGACCTATCTCAAGGTCGTGGTCGACGCAGCCAGTGATCGCGTGCTCGGCATGCACATGATCGGAGCCGAAGCCGGCGAAGTGATCCAAGGTTTCGCGGCAGCGATGAATTGCGGAATGACCAAGGCCCAACTCGACGCCACGCTGGGCATCCATCCAACCGTGGCCGAAGAATTCGTCACCCTGCGTACCCGCAGCCGCTAGAGCGGCTGCTCGGGGCGGGGGATTTCCAGCAAAGCCGACTGCAGAAGATCCAGGTTTGAGAAGCGCTTTCCTTGTGGTTTTATTTCCGGTAATCTTTATTACCGGAAATATTGCATAAGGCTAGAATCGCCATGAATTTGGCAGATTTTGGTCATTTGAAACAATTATTTGCTGTGCAAACCTCAGGTAGATTATGAATAAAGCGCCGGTGCCATTCTTCGATACTCTGCAGGAAATGCCCAATCCGTACCGGCACCCGGTGACCAGCGTTGCGCATCTGGTGATGGACATGGTTTCGGTTGAACCCGAAAACGCCGTGCCCGATTACCAGCGCGCTGCTGAATTCATCTACAGCTACCGCGGCAGTCCGGACACGTTCTCTACCTACCGCCGTGAGATCGAACATTTCCTGCACTGGTGCTGGCTGATCGCTCAGAAGTCGCTACGGGACATTCGGCGTGAAGACATCGAGGCCTACGTTGAATTTGCGCGTAAACCGCCGCGAGCCTGGATCGGTCACCACAACGTGCCGCGATTCATCGACCATGAGGGTCAGCGTGTGCCCAATCCGGACTGGCGTCCGTACGTAACCAAGGAAGGTCAAACCGGCTATTCGCTGTCGCAAAGTGCGCTGCAGAGTTTGTTTTCTGTCTTAAGTAGTTTCTTTAACTATTTGATTCAGGAGGAATATGTTGCACATAATCCGGTCGCACAGATGCGCCAGAAGAGTAAGTTTCTGCGCAAGAGCCAAGGTGCCAAGCCGATTCGGCGCCTGTCGGAGCTACAGTGGTCCTACGTAATCGAAACCGCGGAAAAGATGGCAAATGAGGACCCGCACACACACGAACGCACCCTTTTCATTCTTAATGCGTTATTCGGAATGTACCTACGTATCTCGGAGTTGGTGGAAACCTCGCGCTGGGCACCCACGATGGGTGACTTCGAGCGCGATCGTGAAGGGAATTGGTGGTTCCGGACGGTGGGAAAAGGCAATAAAGAGAGGATTGTGTCCGTCAGCGACAGCATGCTGGCTGCCCTGCGCCGTTATCGCCGTTCGCGCGGGCTGAGTGAGCTGCCGCCTCCGGGCGACCCCACTCCCCTGATCCATAAGAATCGCGGACAGGGCGGCATTACCAGCACGCGTCAGATTCGTGGCATCGTTCAGCAATGTTTCGATCGCGCGATTGCCACAATGAAGGAAGAAGGTTTCACCGACGACGCGGAGCAGCTGCAGGCCGCCACCGTTCACTGGCTGCGCCATACGGGTATTTCGGAGGATGTGAAATTTCGGCCGCGGGAACATGTCCGCGATGATGCCGGTCATGGCTCCAGCGCCATAACTGATCGTTACATCGACGTGGAATTGCGTGAACGACACGCCTCGGCACGTAAAAAAATTATTAAACCGAGTTGATAAAAGCGTTCAGGAAGTGGTCGAAATAGGTTAGCTTACTGCACTATTCGCGCTCTTCTGGTGCGTTGCAGAATAAGGGTTATTACTTTTCTTACTGACCTGTTAGGCAGGAAGTTAGCAGTGGAAAACTCCATGAACAAAGTGCTGATGAAAGCCGCTGTCCTTTCCCTGGCTGCTCTAGCGTTCGGGTGGTCCTTCCTCGATTCGGCGCCGACCCGCGCGCAAGCACCGACGCCAGCCGTCTATCTGCCTGCCGACATCCCGCTCGATGTGGGCCAGATCTTCAATCCGATGTCTCCGGCCCCGGAATATGCGCGCACGACGCGCAACATCCTCGATGAGCTGCGGCGTAACCACTATTCCGAAATCCGCGTGGACGACGAGTTCTCGAGCGCCCTCCTCGACGCCTACCTCAAGGCTCTCGACGGCTCCCGCATTTATTTCACCCAGGCCGACATCGACGAATTCGAGCAGTACCGTACCCAGCTCGACGACATGCTGCTCAAGGGTGAGCTCGATGCCGGCTATGCCATCTTCAATCGCTACCAGGAGCGTCTGATCGAGCGCCTCGTGTACTCCATCAAGCGTGTCGAACAGGACGAAACGCCCTTCGACTTCACCGTCGACGAAAGCATGGTGGTCAATCGTTCCAAGGAGCCCTGGCCGAAAGATCGTGCCGAGCTCGAGGACCTCTGGCGCATGCAGGTCAAGAGCAGCGTGCTCAGCCTGAAACTCACGGGCAAGGAAATCGATGAGATTCGCCAGCTCCTCAGCAAACGTTTCCGCTCACAGTTGAGCCAGGTGCTCAAGACCAACAGTCTGGACGTCTATCAGCGCTACATGGACGCCATGACCATGACCTTCGACCCGCACACGCAGTACTACGCGCCGCGTGCGGCCGAGAACTTCAACATGAGTATGCGTCTGTCGCTCGAAGGCATCGGCGCCGTGCTCACCACCGAAGACGAATACACGAAAGTCGTCAGCATCGTCTCCGGCGGCCCTGCCGATCTCAGCGGTGAGCTGCATCCTTCCGATCGTATCGTGGGCGTGGCCCAGGGCGATGGTCCCTTCGTGGATGTGATCGGCTGGCGCGTCGATGACGTGGTCGAGCTGGTGCGCGGCGAGAAAGGCACCGTCGTGCGGCTGAACATCATCCCTGCCGGCAGCCCTGGCCTCGAGACGAAGGAAGTCGCCATCACGCGCGACACCGTGAAGCTGGAAGAATCTTCTGCCAAGAGCGAAATCGTCGAAGTCGAATACGACGGGGCCGTTCATCGCATCGGCGTGATCGAACTGCCGACCTTCTACATCGACTTCGAAGCGTTGCAGCGGCGCGATCCCAACTATCGCAGCAGCACGCGCGACGTCCATGCCCTGCTCGAAAAACTGAAGCAGGAAAACGTGGAAGGCATCGTGGTGGATCTGCGCCGCAATGGCGGTGGTTCCTTGAGTGAAGCCAATTCGCTGGTGGGCCTGTTCATCCGTCGCGGTCCGACGGTGCAGGTGCGTGATGCCGAGGGCAACAACATCGTGCAGGGCGACTCCGATCCCGAGATCGTCTACGACGGTCCGCTCGCGGTATTGGTCAACCGTCTGAGTGCTTCCGCGTCGGAAATCTTCGCCGGCGCCATCCAGGACTATCAGCGTGGTCTGGTACTGGGCAGCCAGACCTTCGGCAAAGGTACGGTGCAGGAGCTGATCCCTCTGGGCGAAGGTCAGATCAAGATCACGCGTGCGAAGTTCTACCGCATCTCTGGTGAATCAACGCAGCACAAGGGTGTGACCCCCGACATCGTATTCCCCGACATCTTCTCCGTGTCGGATGACATCGGTGAAAGTGCACTGCCTACGGCCCTGCCCTGGGACACCATTCAGCCGAACTACTATCGTCCCTTCGCGGATCTGAAACCCTTGATTCCCCGTCTCGCGAGCGAGCATGAAAAACGCATCGCCAACGATCCGGATTTCATCTACATCAACGCCGAGATCGCCAAGGCGCTCGAGAACAAGGAAAAGAACACGCTGACACTCAACGAAGAGAAGTTGATGGCCGAGCGCAGAGCCGAAGACGAATGGCGACTGCAGATCGAGAACCAGCGCCGCATCGCCAAGGGTCAGGAACCCCTGCCCGACATCGAGGCCCTCAAGGCAGAGAATGGCGGAGATGAAGATGGTATCGATGGCATTTCCGAACAACTCGCCGATGCGGAAGATGACGAGAAGAAAAAAGATACTGATCCCTACCTCGTCGAAAGCGGCCGTATCCTGCTCGATCTGATTGCGCTGCAAGGCAATGGGGCACAGGGGTTGGCGCAGCGCCAGCAGCCCTGAGCAACACTCGTATTACGCGGAGCCAGCATGGATTCATGCTGGCTTTGTCGTTTCTAGGGAATGATTGGAAGAGAAACGCGGGGCTGGCGAAGAAGAAGTGGCGGAGGGGGAGAGATTCGAACTCTCGGTAGGCTCGCACCTACGCCGGTTTTCAAGACCGGTGCAATCAACCGCTCTGCCACCCCTCCGCGGGTCGGCGAATGTTACTTGAACACGGGGAGCAGTCAACCAAAGCTTGGGTCTTACCCTTGCAAAGCCCTTGGTGGGCGGTAAGATTCCTTCGTTACGCAAATCAGACGCCAACAGGCGGTCATGAGACTTGCAGCAGCGCTTTGATGAATCGCTTGCTGCCTTCACAGGAGTACCACGATGAAAGAAGACATTCGCAATCTGCCTTATACCGTCGACGCCAAGACCGGCGACGTGGTCAGCACCAACAAGGTGTTGCGCAACACCTACATGCTGTTGGCGCTTACGGTGGCCTTCAGTGCGATCTGCGCCATGGTGGGCACTGCGATCGAACTGAGCTCCATGGCTTCCCTGCTCTGCATGTTGGCTGGTTTCGGTGCTCTGTTCTGGGTACACAAGACCGCGGACACGGCACAGGGCCTCGTCGCCATCTTCGTGTTCACGGGCTTACTTGGCTTCAGCCTAGGCCACATCCTCAACATCTATCTCGGTCTCGCCAATGGTTCCGAACTCGTGTTCCAGGCGATGGCTGGTACCGCGTTGGTATTCTTTGGCCTGTCCTTCTACGTGCTGACGACGCGCAAGGATTTCAGCTTCCTCGGCGGCTTCCTGATGGTGGGTCTGATCGTCGCGTTGGTAGGCATGCTGGTGAATCTGTTCCTGAACATCCCAGTACTCACCATGGCCTTTCCGGCGATGATCGTGCTGTTGATGTCGGGGCTCATCCTGTATGACACCAGCCGCATCGTTCACGGCGGTGAAACCAACTACATCCGCGCTACCGTTGGTCTTTATCTGAACCTCTACAACCTCTTCGTCAGCCTGCTGCAGCTCAGCGGCCTTTTCGGCGGCGACGAGTAACGAATACGAGGGCGCCAGCGATGGCGCCCTTCTTTTTCACTTCTTTCCTCCCTATCGACATGAGTCGTTTCAGCATCCTGATCCAGGACGCTCCTTACGCCTCACAGGCTGCGACCACAGCGCTGCATTTCACCCGCGCCGCATTGGCGAGCGGGCATGAGATTCGTCGCCTGTTCTTCTATCAGGGTGGTGTACTCAATGCTTCCTCGCAGTTGGTGCCTCCTCAGGATGAGCTGCATCTACCCAAGGCCTGGAGCGAGCTCGTGCAGGCACATGAGATCGACGCAGTGGTCTGTGTCTCCTCTGCCCTACGCTACGGTGTGCTCAGTGCCGGTGAAGCAGAGCGTTACGACTTGAGCCCGAGTCTGCTCCCTGGCTTTACCGTCGGAGGTCTGGCGCAGTGGGTGGAAGCGATGCTCGACAGCGATCGTCATCTCAGTTTCAGGAGTTGAGATGAGCCAGCGTCGCAGCTTTTTGTTCCTGATTTCCGCCAGTCCCTGGCAGAAGACGGCCGCAGGTGCCATGGACTTGCTCATGACCTCCGCCGTGCTCGACCAGGACGTGCATCTCTGTTTTCGTGGTAATGGCGTGCTGCATCTCGTCAAAGATCAGGATGGTACGGCTCTGAACCTGAAAACGCTGGCGCAGCAGTTGCCGGCCCTCGAACTCTACGGCGTGACGCAGTACTACGCCGAAGGCGAAGCACTGGTGCGCCATGGCCTACAGGCGGAGGATCTGAGCCTTGCGGTGACCGTGCTCGATTCTGAATCCCTTGCTGCGCTCGTGAGCTCCTGCGACGAGGTGGAACACTGGCGATGACCACGCTGTTCATCATCAATCGCGCCGTCCGCGACGAACTGAGAGCCTGCTGTGCGCTTTTGCGCGAAGGCGATGCCATGCTTTTCATCGAGGACGGCGTGTACTTGCTTTCGGCACCGCTGGAGGGGGAACTGGTTCAAACTCTGGACAAATACCACTGCTTTGCATTGCGCGACGATTTGGTCGCACGCGGAATTTCTGCCAAAATCCCGCCGCAGATCACCCTAGCCGGCTATCCGGACTTTGTTGCGCTCACGCTGCAGTATGCGCGAGTCGTCAATTGGTGAACCTCCCGCAAGGAGCCGCGGGAAGGAACAGGGACTTTGCGTCTGCCGGTGGCTCGGTGGCAATCAAGTAAGAGGCTTTACATGGCGCAGACTTTGATCGTAGCGGACAAGACGATCACGCTGGACAAGGAGGGCTACCTCGAACACTTGAGCGACTGGAACGAAGAAGTCGCACACGCTCTGGCCAGACAGCACGATCTGGAATTGACGGATGCCCACTGGGAAATCATCAATCTCATGCGGGATTTCCACCGCCGTCGCGGCATTTCTCCCATCATGCGCATCCTGGTGAAGCTGGTGGAAGTCGAGCTTGGGCCTGAAAAGGGCAACAGCCTCTACCTCCTCAAACTCTTTCCTGGCAGCCCAGCCCGGGTCGCCAGTAAAATTGCCGGCCTGCCCCGACCCCACAACTGCATTTGATCGTCGGGGCGCAGTCAGCCGGAACCCATCATGACCAACTACTTGGGTGACATTCAAAGCGTCACCCCTCTGCCTTATTCCTTTTCCACCGAATCCTGGTTCGAAGCCCTGCGTGGCTGCGGCCTGCCTCAGGTTTTTTCGAGCGGGAATGCACAGCATCCCGCCGGCAACGTCGATCTCATCTGCGCCGATCCCATCCTGATCGTGCGTCATCGCGCAGGTCGTACCTGGGTCGAGGATCGTCTCGCACAAGAAATTCGTGAGGACGAGCGCCCTCCTCTGGCAGTCCTCGCCGATTGCTGTCCCATCGTGGGCGAAACACCCACAGCGGCCTCAGAAGTCTTCAGCGGCGGTGTGGCGGGCTATTTTGGCTACGAGCTCCTGCATCGCCAGAATCGCATTCCACGCGAACATGCGCCCGAATACGACATCCCCGCTCCCGACATGCTGGTGGGCATCTATGACTGGGTGATCCAACGTGATCATCGCAAACAGGAAGCGCGTCTCATCGTTCGCGCTGCGAGCGCCGAGCGGCAACGCGCGATCTTGCGGCGCGTTCAGGACATTCTTGCCGCTGGTCCTCGGACATTGGCAACGGCTCCTTTCCGTTTGACGGCACCCTTTCGTTCCAATTTCACGCGCGACGAATATCTCGCGCGCTTTCAGCGCGTCATCGATTACATCCATGCCGGCGATTGCTACCAGGTGAACCTGGCCCAGTGTTTCACCGCCTCGTGTGAAGGCGATGGGTGGCAGGCCTTCAAACAGCTGCAGCAACGCGCGCAGGCGCCCTTCGCGGCCTATCTGGAGGAAGGTGAGCTACAGGTGCTCAGCTTCTCGCCGGAGCGCTTCCTGCAGGTCCATCGGGGGCAGGTGCTGACTCAGCCGATCAAGGGCACACGGCCGCGCAGCAGCGACCCTGCGCAGGACCAGGCCAATCAGCTCGATCTCGAAACCAGCACCAAGGATCGTGCGGAAAATCTGATGATCGTCGATCTGCTGCGCAACGACCTGGGCCGCGTGTGTGCCTTCGGTTCGGTGGCGGTCGACAAACTATTCGAGACGCAGAGCTTCACCAACGTGCATCACCTCGTGAGCAGCATCAGCGGCCGGCTCGAGAAACCGGCGGACGTCTATCGCCTGTTGGAAGCGAGTTTTCCGGGTGGTTCGATTACCGGCACGCCGAAGATCCGTGCCATGGAAATCATCAGTGAGCTCGAAACACGTCCGCGTTCGGTTTATTGCGGTGCCATCGGTTGGATTTCGCGCGACGGCAACATGGACAGCAACATCGCCATCCGCACGCTCGTGCGTCAGGGCGATCAGATCCATTGCTGGGGTGGTGGCGGCCTCGTCGCCGATTCGGTGGGGACCGAGGAATATCAGGAAACCCTCGACAAGATCGCCATCTTCATCGGCAATCTCTAAATGAAGGCTGTGCCGCATCCCGGCACAGCCTTCTCCTCTCGATTTTCTCCCGTTCAGGGAATCTTGAAGCGGCTCGCCTTGCGGAATTCATCCTGCAGCTCTTCGTACGTATGCACCGAGGGAAACTGCGGGAAATCGGCACTGACGTTGGCTGGCGCATGGAACAGGATGCCGACGTCCGCTTCACTCAGCATCGTCGTGTCGTTGTAGGAATCGCCGGCGGCGATCACGCGATAGTTCAGCGAATGGAAGGCTTTTACGGCGGAACGCTTGGGGTCGGGTTGGCGCAGCACGTAGTCCGTCACCATGCCCTCCTCGTCCGTTTCCAGGCGATGGCAGAGGATGGTCGGATAGCCCAGCTTCGCGATCAGCGGCATCACGAACTCATAGTAGGTATCCGACAGAATCACCACCTGGAAGTGCTGACGCAGCCAGGCCAGGAAGTCGATGGCGCCGTCCAAGGGATCGAGCGTGGCCACCACCTCGCGAATCTGTGGCAGACCCAAACCGCGTTCGCGCAGGATCTGCAGGCGCATCTTCATCAGCTTGTCGTAATCGGGCTCGTCGCGCGTCGTCAGTTGCAGTTCTTCGATGCCGGTTTTCTCGGCGAATTTGATCCAGATCTCTGGAATCAGCACTCCTTCCAGATCGAGACAGGCGAGTTCCACTGTTGGCTCCGTTGGTTGTTGATGATGTGCGCCGCAAGCGACGAGTGCGCAAGTTTACAGCGTCGGCAGCTCCAATTCCCGTGCCAACTGCCGGCGGCTCTGTACTGTGGGCGCGGCGATGAAGTGGTCGACGGTTGCGCGATCGAGATGCGGCGCGAACATCGCGATGAAGTCGTACATGTAGTCACGCAGGTACGTGCCGCGGCGGAAGCCGATGTTGGTCGTGCTCCAGTCGAAGAGATGCGAGGCATCGAGCGCCACGAAGTCGCGGTCGTTGTCGGTTTCCACGGCCAGGCTCGCGATGATGCCGATGCCCAGTCCCAGTCGCACATAGGTCTTGATCACGTCCGCGTCGGTGGCGGCGAACACCACGCGCGGTGTCAGCCCTGCATGCTGGAAGGCCAGATCGAGCTTGGCACGGCCGGTAAAGCCAAGCACGTAGGTCACGATCGGGAATCGGGCGATGTCTTCCAGCGTGGCGTGACTCACCTGCGCCAGCGGGTGATCGCGTCGGATCAGGATCGCGTGATTCCAGCGATAGCACGGCATCGTCACCAGGTTGTCGACGGTGTCGAGACCTTCGGTGGCAATGGCGAAATCGGCTTCACCGCGCGCGGCGAGATCCGCGATCTGCAGCGGGCTGCCCTGATGCATGTTGAGCGATACGGCCGGGTATTGGCCGATGAAGTCGCGGATCACGTGCGGCAGGACGTAACGCGACTGCGTGTGGGTGGTGGCGATGGTGAGAGTGCCGACACCCCTGTCTTTGTGCTCCATCGCGATCTGCCGCAAGGCATCGACGCGTTCCAGAATCGCGCAGGCGGTTTGCAGAATCTCCTGCCCTGCTGGTGTGATTTCGCGCAGATGACGGCCACTGCGCTCGAAGATGGCAACGCCGAGCTCGTCTTCGAGCAGCTTCAGTTGCTTGCTGATGGCGGGTTGTGAGGTATGGAGGAGCTCCGCAGCGCGCGAGATGTTGAGCTCTGCATCACTGATGGCTCGGATGAAACGCAATTGCTGCAGGTTCACGCGGCATCTCCGCGGCGCCTCAAACGCCGGTTGCCTGGTTGGCTATTCCCGAGGGCACATGGCCGGTGGCGACATGCTCGCGGGCCGATTCGCAGTATTTCTGTTGATCGTCGAAGAAGACGTCGGCCTCATAGGCACGCAGAAAAGCGCCTTTGTCCTGACCCCCGAGGAACAGCGATTCATCGATCTTGATGTCCCAGGCCCGTAGCGTGTGGATCACGCGCGCATGCGCCGGTGCGGCGCGGGCCGTGACGAGACAGGTGCGGATGGGTGAATCGTCGGGTCCGAATTCACGCTGCAACTGCTGCAGTGCCGCCAGAAACGGTTTGAATGGGCCACCACTCAGTGGTTTGCGCGCCGCTTCGCGTTCACTGCGCGCGAACTCTTCCAGGCCCTGCAATTTGTAGATGCGCTCGGCTTCATCCGAGAACAGCACCGCATCACCATCGAAGGCGAAGCGCAGCTTGTAGTCATCGGTATTGGCCTGCTTGGACGGCATGATCGTGGCCGCCGCGATGTTGTTTTCGAGTGCCTGACGCACGTCGCTGCCGTTGGTTGACAGAAACAGGTGACTGCCGAAGGCCGAGATGTAGCGATAGGGACTCGAGCCGCCACAGAACGCAGCCTTGGTGATGTTGAGGCCGTGGTGTTCGATGGAATTGAAAATTCGCAGCCCCGTGTCGGCCGTGTTGCGTGACAGCAGGATCACTTCCACCCGCGGTTGTCCCAACAGCGTATTGATGTTGAGCAGCTTCTTCACGAGATGAAAGGCATCACCAGGTGCAAGCGGTTCTTCCTCGTGTTCGATCTGATATTGGCGGTAGGCCTCGACGCCCTGCTCTTCATACACACGATGACTTTCGTCGAGGTTGAACAGTGCGCGCGAAGAGATGGCCACTACCAACTGATGACTGCGTGCTTCCTTGATCTGCGCCGCGCTCACGGCTTCTTTGCTGGATGGATTCATCGTCGTCATGCAGGGCAACTCACTCCCGTACCTCGCAGGCCGCAGTAACCATTGGGTTCCTTGGCGAGATATTGCTGGTGGTAGTCCTCGGCGTAGTAGAACGCCGGAGCCATACGGATTTCCGTGGTGATCGCCCTGAGGCCGGCGCGCGTGAGAGCTGCCTGATAGGCTTCTTTGCTGGCTTCGACCACGGCAAGTTGTGCTGCGCTGGTCGGATAAAGCGTCGACCGATATTGCGTGCCGATGTCGTTGCCCTGCCGCATGCCCTGTGTCGGGTCGTGTGCTTCCCAAAACACCTTGAGCAGGGTCTCGAGCGAAATTTCGCTTGGATCGTAGACCACCATCACCACTTCGGCATGGCCGGTCTGACCAGTGCAGACCTCGCGATAGGTCGGGTTCGGCGTGTAACCACCCGCGTAGCCCACTGCCGTCACGTAGACGCCAGGCTGCTGCCAGAACAGGCGCTCGGCGCCCCAGAAGCAACCGAGGCCGACGTAGATCACCTCATGCCCGGCCGGGAACGGCGGCAACATGGAGCGGCCATTGACGTAGTGCTGGGGATCGAGGCTCAGGGGCGTATCGCGGCCCGGTAAGGCTGCGGAAGGGTCGACCAGAATGTCTTTACGCGAATACATCGGCGTTTTCCGGCTGCGTCAGCGATTCCATGCCGCCGGAGCGGCATGGGCGCCATCATACATGATTCGAGTGGGGAACGGCCTGTGCCCCTGCCCGGCACAGCGCCAGATAGCGGCTGATCACCGTTTCCATCCCGAGCTCGATGCATTCCACCGTCAGAGCGTGGCCGATGGAAACCTCCAGGATGCCGCCCAGTGCCAGGAAATCGCCGAGGTTGTCCAGTGAGAGGTCATGCCCGGCATTGACGCCCAGGCCCAGCTCCTGCGCTCTGCGGGCGGTGGCTGCGTATTGCGCCAGCACTTCCCCCTGTTGCGGCGTGCCGTGCGCGGCCGCGTAGGCTTCGGTGTAGAGCTCGATGCGATCGGTGCCTAGGGTCGCGGCCGCTTCCGCTTGCCGAGGCTCTGGATCGAGGAACAAGGCACAACGCACACCGAGTCCCCTTATCTCGGCAATGATGCCACGCAGGAACTCACCCTGATTGATGCAGTCCCAGCCGTGGTCGGAGGTCAGTTGGTCTTCGGCATCGGGCACCAGCGTGCACTGCGTAGGACGCACGTCGCGAATCAACTGCAGAAACTCCGCCGATGGATAGCCTTCGATGTTGTATTCGACTCCAGGGTGCGCCTTGAGAAACTCCGCCAGCTCATAGACGTCGCGGCGTTTGATGTGACGCTCGTCGGGACGTGGATGAATCGTGATGCCTGCCACGCCCAGCGCGATGAAGCGCTCGGCGAAATGCAGGATGTTCGGATAGTTGCGGCCACGCGAATTGCGTAGCAGAGCCAACTTGTTGAGATTGACGCTCAGGGCCGTCATTACGATTCCTTCAGGATGTTGCTGATGTCCGGTACCGGCGGAGGTTCTTCGGAAGGCTGCCCCACCTGCGGCGTGCGTGGAATCTTTTCGTTGTGATCGGGCCAGATGAAGCCGATCGGATGCGGCTGCTCTTCTTCCTCATCCAAACGCAGGGCGTGACAGATCAGCTGCACGGTATTTTGGTGCGCGAGGATCGAACAGGGGCTGTCACCGAGCAGGCCTTCGATGCGAATGCCATCGAAGCTCACCTGCGCCAGCGTACGCACCTGTACCTGCAAGCCGCCATGCAGGATGGCAATGATTGCCGGGTAATAGTCGGGTGGCAGCTGTGCGGCCCAGGCCTTGGCTTCGGCAGCGAGGGCTTTCAGCAGAACGCCAGCACTGCGGAATTCGTTGATCTCTTCCTGGCTGCAATTCGGCGCGGGACAGAGATTTTCCTGACACACGTCAGGCGGCGTGAAATTGGGCACCTTGGCCATCTGCAGGCTGAGGTAGTACTGCAGCGCCTGCTGTGCCTGTCCTCCGTCTTGCGGTGAGCCTGAGGCCTCTGCTCTTTCGGCAACATCGAGGCCCAGGAGCTCCTTGTCGTTTTGATTCATGAGACGACCTTTCAGTACGAGCGGATTGCGAAGCTGCGGATATTAGCAGAGCCTGCAGCGTGATCGCTGCCTTCACCGCTGAGTTGAAAAACTTACATTCGGATCAGTTTGCTTTACAGGACATTTTCCACCGGAACAACGGGCAATGCCGAATTGGCGCCGAAACGTGGGGCTTCGCGCAACGGGCATGGCCGTTGCATTCCTCCTATCGCCAGCGCGGGCATGCGCGCGGGTTGCGGCTTAAGGACACGCGCCGCATTGCACGGCTCACGCACAGGAGGATCTCATGTATCGAGCCCTGACCAGAGTTTGCTCTCTTCTCGTCCTCGCCACCTCGACCATTGCCGCAGAACGCGATCCACTGCCGCCCGATACGACCTACAGGCCGTTGCCGACGATGCCACTCTCGCGCGTGCAGGAGATCGACGAAGCGGCCAAGCCGCAGGTGATGCAGCGTCAGCGTGAATTGCTCGAAGCGCGCTATGACCTCGCCGATCGTCCCATGCAGGGTGTGATGATGTCGGGTGGGCGCAAGGCGGTGCAGGACGGTACGCGCGTCAGACTGCCCGCGGGACAATCCTGGGACAGTCTCGCGGAAATGAGTGCGCAGGCGATCAAGGACGAAGATCTTTTGCCGGCCGGTTTCAAACCGCTGCCGCACGTCAAGCAAAGTGCCGGTGGGCAGGTGTTTCCCAACGTCGAGATCGATGCCCTCGCAGCAACGGAACAACGGGATCTACGCCGCTTCGACGTCGACTTCGACCTTCCCGATCACCTCACACCGGAATTTCCGCCGCCGATCTTTCTGACCACTCGTCCCGAGTTGGGTGATGTCTCGCGCGGTGAATTGCTCACGATTCGCAATCACTACGAGATCATGAATGGCCTGCTCACTCCAGTGCAGATGGAGGGCCTGCGCATCCTGCTGACCCCTTTCCCTCAGGAAGAGTTCAACCAGACCGAAGATCGCAAGGTGGCCGAGCAAAGCCGCGGTGTGGCCTGTCTCGATTGTCATGCGAATTTCCATACCAATGCGGCCTTTCACCTGACACCGGATCTACGACCACAGGCGGTACGGTTTCGTCTCGACACCCCCAGTCTGCGCGGCATGTTCAATCAGCAGATCCACGGTTCGAAGCGCTCGCTGCGGTCGGTCGAGGATTTCACCGAGTTCGAACAGCACACGGCCTACTTCAACGGCGACCACATGAGTGCGGCCCGCAAGGGGCAGCACATTCCCGATCGTTCGCACAAGGTCGCCTTCATGGCGCAGATGCAGAACATCATCGACTTTCCGCCAGCGCCGAAACTGGATCCGCTGGGACGTTTGATTCCCGAGCTCGCCACCGAGCAGGAGTTGCTCGGTGAAGAAATCTTTAACGGCAAGGGACGCTGTGCATCCTGCCACATTCCCAATCAGGGCTTTCTCGATCACCAGATGCACGACCTGCGCCTCGAGCGTTTCTATACGCCCGGCGAGATTGCGAATGATCTGGTCATGATTCCCGATGGTCCCATCAAGACCTTCACGTTGCGTGGCATCAAGGACTCGCCACCCTACCTGCATGATGGTCGCCTTCCAACGCTGGCCGACACGGTGGAGTTCTTCAATCTAGTCCTGGGCACGCGTTTGACGCAGGTCGAGAAGGAAGCACTCGTCGCCTACATGCTCACTCTATGAGGAGAAACCATGCGTACCAGAATCTTTGCCCTCGCCTTTCTGCTGGCGCCCCTGGCTGCTTCGGCGCAGTTCGGCAACCCAGGCTTCATGGCACCGGAAACACAGTTCAACTCCGCTGGTGTTCCCGCGCCGAATCAGAGCAATGCCACCGACAAACTGTTCACGCAACTCTTTGCCGAGGGAGGTTTGGCCGAGGTCGAGTTCGGTGAGCTGGCCTCGGGCAGAGTGCAGTCGGATTCGGTGCGTGAATTCGCCCGCATGATGGTGGCCGATCACACGGCCGCCAATGATGGATTGGCGGATCTGGCGCGGGACCGTCGTCTGATCCTGCCGGAACGGCTCAATCCCGAACACGTCAGTAAACGTGCCGAGCTCGACGCTCTGCGTGGGACAGACTTCGACCACGCCTACATGCGCGCCCAGGTGATCGATCACCAGAAAGCGGCAGAACTCTTGTTGTGGGAACTGGGCTCGGGGCAGGACGCCGAGCTGCAGCGCTTCGCGGCCGATACGCTGCCAACCGTGCTGGCGCATCTGGAGCGCGCGCGTCAGATCGTCGCGGAGCTCACGCAGACGGCGTTGGAGCGCTGAAGTGTTGGAGCGCTGAAGTATTGAAGTGGTGCCCGGGACCGGAATCGAACCGGTACGGGGTTTCCCCCGAGGGATTTTAAGTCCCTTGCGTCTACCAATTTCGCCACCCGGGCGCAGAGGTTTCAGGTACGGTGTTCTCAGGAGCTTTGCCAGCGACCGAAGGACAGCTGGGAAGGAACTTCTTGAACGACGGAGGGAGCGACCTGAACTGGGGCTGTGGGGCAGAAGCCGGGCAAGCATACCATGAGGGAAAGCGTTGGTGGAGTTGCCGAACGAGATTGGTTGAATCCCCTGCCCTGCTTCTCTCACGACGACAGCGCCGAGTTCGCGTCCTCTCGCTGTTGGCACACCTTAGGGAAATTCCCTGAAGAGAAAATCCGGAAGAATTTCAAACGTAAAAAATTCTGGAACGCAAACGTAAGAATCTGACGTGTTGGCCAGCTTGGAGACTGTGTTGGAAGGCTGCGAGGAGGGATTCGAATGGAGCGGGAAACGAGGCTCGAACTCGCGACCTCAACCTTGGCAAGGTTGCGCTCTACCAACTGAGCTATTCCCGCTTTGAGCAGATACCAACCACTTAACGTGAGATGGTTTCAAATGAGGACTTTGAGAGAGGGACTTGGAGGCTGGAGTCGGAATCGAACCGGCGTGCACGGAGTTGCAGTCCGCTGCATAACCACTCTGCCATCCAGCCTTTACAAGACCGCCTATTGGGCCAACTTGCGAAGACTACAAAGTGGGACCCGTCCTGCTGTGCGATTAGATGTTCAAACTGGAGCGGGAAACGAGGCTCGAACTCGCGACCTCAACCTTGGCAAGGTTGCG
>CALEJT010000072.1 GCA_937898685.1 uncultured Gammaproteobacteria bacterium
TGGTGCGGCTGAGCGTAGGCATCGAGGACGTCGAGGACCTGCGCCGCGACCTGGACAGGGCATTGGCCGCAGGCTGACAGAGGTCTACATGCAGCAAGTATTTCGTGGTCCCCTGTTGCCCTACGGACCGCTGGTCCGTTACGGGTACCTCGTGCGCCAGCTGGTCTGGCGCGATCTCAGTGGAAAGTTCCGTCGATCCAGCCTCGGCATGCTCTGGATCGTGCTCAGCCCGCTGATGCTGCTGGCCGGCTACACCCTGGTGTTCGGCGTACTGCTGCAGGCGCGGTGGGGTGGGGCTGGCAGCAGCCTCGAGTTCGCCCTGGTCCTGTATTCGGGCCTGATCTTCTACAACTTCTTCAGTGAGGTGGTCGGCCGCTCCCCGGCGCTGATCCACGCCAACCAGCCGTACGTGAAGAAGATGGTGTTCCCGCTGGAGGTGCTGAACTGGTCGGTCGTGCTGTCGGCCGCCGTCAACTTCCTGGTCGGACTGTTGAGCTGGATGGTGTTCTGCGTGTTCGTGAAAAAAGGCCTGCCGCTGTCGGTCTTGTGGTTGCCGCTGGTTTTCATTCCTTTCGCGCTGTTTACCCTCGGCTGCTCCTGGCTGCTTTCCGGCTATGCGGTGTTCCACCCCGACGCAGAACACGTCGTGCCGATCGTGCTCTTGCTGCTGATGTTCCTTTCGCCGCTGTTCTTCCCCGTGGACGCGCTGCCGGAGCACTTCCGCGCGGTACTGCAGTTCAACCCGCTGTCCTATGTGCTGGAGGAGGGACGCGCGGTGCTGGTGGGCGGGCGTTCCCCGGACCTGGGAGTGGTGGCGATCGGCTGGGTGGTTGGTGTGCTGATGGCCTGGCTGGGCTACGCATCATTTATGGGCAACCGCGAGGGCTTCTCCGATGCCATCTGACATCGCGATCAGCGTGCGGGGCCTGAGCAAGTACTACGAGTTCGAGCACGTCAACGAATGGAGTCTATTCGGTCGCCGTGGTCGCCGCCGCGCACGCAGTGGGAGGGGCTACCTGGCACTGTCGGATGTGAGTTTCGAGATCCCGCGCGGCCAGGCTGTCGGCCTGATCGGCCGCAACGGTGCTGGCAAGAGCACTCTCTTGCAGATTCTCACCGGTAGCCTGCAGCCTTCTGAGGGCGAGGTGGAAGTCCATGGGCGCGTCTCGGCCCTGTTGGAGCTCGGGGCCGGCTTCAATCCGGAATTTACCGGACGCGAGAACATCTTCCTGGCCGGCGCTGTGCTGGGCATGTCAGCCGCGGAAATCCGCTCGAAGTACCAGGCCATCGTCGACTTCGCCGACATCGGCGAATTCATCGAGCACCCGGTCAAGTCCTATTCCAGCGGCATGATGGTGCGTCTGGCATTCGCATTACAGGTCCACGTGGATCCCGACGTGCTGATTGTCGACGAGGCGCTTAGTGTCGGCGACATCTTCTTTCAACAGAAGTGCATCGCCAAAATTCGCGAGATCCTGCAACGCGGCGTAACCCTGCTGTTCGTTTCACACGGCCTGAATTCGGTCAAGAGTCTGTGCAGCCGCGCAATCCACCTCGAGCGCGGGGTGGTGCGGGCCGATGGTCCGGCTGAGGAAGTGTGCGATGCCTACCAGAACTCCATGACCAGCAGCTCGCTGCAGGACTGGAAGCTTGCGGTGGAGGCCTCGAAGATGGCGGAGGACGGCGAGGCGCTGCTGCCGGTCGGATGCCTTCGCGGTGCCGACGGCGCGAAGGCCGATCCCGAATTCGAACGTCGCCTATCGCAGCGCTCCGGTAGTGGCGAGCTGCGCTTCACTGGCATGCTGGTCATGGATGAACGTGGGAATCCGGTACACGCGATTGAGCAGGCGGGGCGGGTGCGTGTGCGAGCCTACCTGCAGGCGCAGAAGGACATCCCCGATGGTGCTGCCATCGGTATCTTGCTGCGTGACGCGACCGGCGTGGACCTCATGGCGTTCAATACTGATTTCTACCGTTACCGGCTCCCGGCGCTGGAGGCGGGACGCTCCTATGCCTGGGAGCTGGAGCTGGACCTGCCGCTGGCGCGTGGGTATTACTCGCTGCATTGCGGAGTCAAACCGCACGCGTCCAGCGGTTACTTCTACGATCGCTGCTTCAACGCTGCGCTGTTGGAGGTGACCTCCAACCCGGTTACCTGGGGCGAGTACGGTGGTCGGATTATCCATGCTCCGGCTTCGGCCGGACTGTTCGCGATCGAGCAGGAGGCCTGATGTTCGCGTCTGTGCTGTTGCCGTTCGCCGAGCGCGGTGCCGGCCCGCTCCACCACTGGGTGATGCTGGCGCAGATGGCGCGTTTTTCGCCGGATGAGATCGTGTTCATTGGCGACAACGCCTGTTTCGATGAGGAAAGGGTGCCGTTTGGCGAGTGGACCAAGGTTGGTGGTCTGCGTTTCCTCTGCCCGACCCGCGATCAGTTCCGTTCGTACCAGTTCGTCGTCCTGGACCAGTCGATAGCTACCGCGCTGGCCAGTGCGGGCGGCGGCCACCTGAGCGTGTTCCGGCGCCTGCTGCTGGAGCGTGTACCGGAGCTGGAGGAAGCATTCTTCCAGGCACTACAGCCATTGGGCGACCGCCTGGAAGCGGTACTGACGTGGAGCAACTGTCCCTCGCTACGCGCGGCGCTGCAGCGACTGGGCGACGTACCGCTGGTGCATAACGAGCTCGGTCCGCTCCGCTCACCGCTTTATCGCGAGACCTTCTACTTCGATTTCAAAGGTGTCAACGGCAACACCAGCCCTGCGGCCTGGGAGCCGGGAGAGGTGCGCACCCAGATGGAGGGGGCCCAGCTGCTGTCCCCCGACGAGGTGCGTGGCCTGCTGGTGGCCGATCCTGCGCGCGTTCAGGCCATCGATGTGGCCGCATCGGAGCAGCTGGTTGGCGTCGCGTTGCAGGTGGAGGACGATTCCAACACCGTCGCCTATGGCAACGGCTGGAACTCCCTGGAGCTGCTTTACGATGTGATGGGGCGGGTCGGGCCGGACGGCATGCTGGTGCGCTCGCATCCCGGCGCACGCTTCCGCTACAGCGGCGGGCTGGGCCGCCAGGACGATTCGGTCGATTCGCTCGCCTTCCTCGCCCGCGTCGCCGAGGTCGTCTCCATCAATTCGAGCGTGCTCGTCGAGGCCGCCTTGTGGGGACGTCGGTTCGACGCCAAGGGTGATAATCCGGTGCGCTTCCTCGCTCGCCCGGGAGAAGGCGCCGACTGGGCAACGCTGGCGTTCAACGCATTCTTTCTCGGCTACCTGGTGCCCTCCGAACTGCTCTTCGACCCGGAGTACTACCGCTGGCGCCTGACCTGGCCTAGCCTGGCCGAATGCCATGCCCGGCACCTGCAGGTGCTGACTGCACGCGGGACGTGCCCCATCGCTGCGCTGCCTGACGCCAGGAGCGTGCCGGCCGAGGGCCTGGTGCGTCTGCCCGCGATGTGGACCTCAACCCTGGGCCTGGAGCGCCAAGTGGCTGACCTGTCGCGTCGCGTCGCGGAGGCTGGTGGAGCTGCCGCACGTTGGCAGTCGGAAGCCGAGCGCAACTGGGACGAGCTGACTTGGTTCAAGCAGGAGCACGCGCGCCTCACCGACGAGCTTGCCGCTGCGAGCCAAGCCCGTGAAGTTCTCCAGACCCAGGTCCAAGAACGCCTCGAGGGCCTCCAAGCGGCCCTGGATGCAGTGCAAGCCCGACTGCAGGAGCGTCCGACCCTTCTCAGCAAACTGAAACGCCTCATCCGCAGGATTCCATGAACACCATTCCCGACGGCGACAGGACGCCGCTGGTCAGTGCCATCATCACCTTCCACCGCGAGGGGGTTCTGGGGCACCCAACCCTACTTTCGATCGAGCGGTGCCGCCAGCATGCTGAGGCCCATGGCATTGCGGTGGAGTTCGTCATTACCCTGGACAACGCAGACGACGAGACCCGCCGGGTTGTGGGGGAGCATCCGGCCCTGCGTGCCTGCGACAGCATCCACGAGGTTTCCTTTCGCGACCTCTCCAGTTGCCGCAACTACGCCATCGGCAAGGCGCGGGGCAGGTATATCGGCACCTTCGACGGGGACGACTTCTTCTCGCGCAACTGGATTACGCGCTGCGTGGAGCTGATCCGTGAGCAGGGTGACCACGTGATCCTTCACCCCGAGGTGATCCTCGCCTTCGGTGGCTGGAATGCCTACTGGTGGCAAGTGGACCAGAAGAGCGAGTACTACCGCCGTGGTGCGCTGCTGACGATGAACTACTGGAATGCATGCGCCTTCGCCGCATGCGACGTGTTCAAGCACTGTCCGTACGACGTGTCTCGGGTCGGTGAGGCCGGTTTCGGTTTCGAGGACTGGCACTGGAACTGCGAGACCATCGCCGCAGGATATGTGCATCGCACCGCGCCGCGCACGGTTCGTTTCGAGCGGCGCAAGGAAGGAGGTTCCCTGAACGTCGCCCACCAGCTTGCCGGTGCGGTGATCCGGCCGACCCGGTTCTTCGACGGAGATGGCAGCCATGTATAAGTTGCTGTGGGCGGCTTATGGGCTGTTGGACCGGCTGTTCGAACGCTGCTTGCCGGACTCTTGGGTGCGCGCCTGGCGAGGACTCGCCCTGCGCGTGGCGCATCGTTTCTTCCCTGGCCGCCTGGTGGTCCACGACGTGGAACAACTTGAAGCGCTTGCCCGGGACAATCATTGGAATCCCCCCGCGCTGCCAGACTGGGTGTACGAGGAGCTGGGGGCGCTGGAGGACATCGCTCCGGAGCTGCATCCACGCGGCGAGCTGGTTTCCTCCGCCCAGTTCTATTCGGCCCCCTGGACGTACGATCTACCGGGCGAGGCCTATTTCAAGCTGCGCGCACAGTTCCCGGCGCAGCTGGACGTCGTGCTGTTCGTGCCCTGGCTCAAGAGCGGCGGCGCCGACCTTGGCGCGATCCGCTTCGCCAACGCGCTTGCCGCAGACTTCGGACTGCGGGTGGCGGTGGTCGCCACCGAGGATTCCGAATCGCCCTGGCGTGAGCGATTGCTGCCGCAGGTTACGTTCGTGGCAGCGGGCAGCTCGCTAGTACCGCTGTATGAGCAGCACCAGGTCGAGGTGGTGGTCCGCCTCCTGCTGCAGCTGGCTCCGGCGACCGTGCACATCATGAACTCACGAGTGGCCTGGGACGCAGTGAAGCGTTTCGGTCTGGCGATCCGGCAGCAGAGTCGTGTGTATGCGAGCCTGTACTGCGACGACATCAGCGAACGGGGCGAGCGTGTCGGCTATGCGCGACGCTATCTGGTCGCTTGCCACCATCTGCTTGATGGCGTGATAAGCGACAATCCAATCACTCCCTTGCGTTGGTGCGCGGAAAGCGGGGTCAGCCCCCGACTATTCCACGTGGTGCGGTTCCCAGGGCCGCAGCCGGTGGAGGAAATGCGGGAGACGGTGGCTGGCAACGGCCAGTCACGGGTACTGTGGGCCGGGCGCCTGGATCGGCAGAAGCGGCCGGACCTCCTTGCGCGCATCGCCGCGGCCATGCCCGAGGTCCAGTTTGACGTCCACGGAACCGCTGTCGTAGACGATGTCGCCGACCAGGGCCTGTCCCGCCTGCCTAACGTCCACCTGCATGGCGCTTTTGATGGTTTCGAATCGCTGCTGGCAGGCGGCCATGCTGCGTATCTGTACACATCGCAGTGGGATGGGTTGCCCAACGTGCTGCTTGAAGCGGCTGCCGCGGGATTGCCGATCGTCGCCTCCGACGTGGGTGGCGTCGGCGATTTCTTGGCCCACGAACAGCGAGTAGAGCCGTTCGATGACGTTGATGGCTACGTGCGCCGCCTGCACGCGTTGCTGGCCGATCCTTCGCTTGCATCGGAGTGGGTCGCACGGCAGCGTGCCCGGCTGCAGCAGGCGCATTCCTCGGAGGCTTTCCTGACGGCCGTAGCCGCGATCCCGGGTTACTTGCCGGTGCGGGGTGGCGCACAGGCCTGTCCGGGCCAGATCGCAAGCGGCAGTTGACATCGAGGGTTGGGAAGGCGGCGTCAGGGTCCTGAGGCGCGCAGAAGCAGGCTGTAAGACAAGTCGCTCCAGGACCAGCCGCCTTCCAGTACTTCAAAACCAGCGCTGGCGCTGAGCCGCGAGAGCATGTCCGGCGACAGTAGCCACCACCAGGGGCCGAAGTTTGGTTGGCCGTTTGACCAGATCCAGGGTTCGTCCAGCGCCGTATTGATGGCAGCGACCCTGATGCCGCGATCGTCGAAGTGCTGGGCCACGACCCGCCGTACCTCGTCGCGCAGCGCCGGCACGTACAGGGCAGTGTCCGCGGCTAGTTCGAGGCGCCCGGCGCTGTTTTCCAACAATGGCGGCAGCACCATGCTGGTCAAAATAACGTACTCGCGGCTGAGCTGGCGCAGATTGCGCAGCATCCGCCAGGGATCGGGAACGTGGTAGATGATGCCGGAACAGTGCACCACGTCGAATACCGGGTGCGCCGAGTGTAGATCCAGACGAGTGATGTCGAACGAACCAATGGAATCGTAGCCGCGGGCACCGTGCGCAGCCGCATGGCGGTGGAACTGGTCCCAAAGCTCGTGCCCCTCAGGGGCGATGTCGCCCATCGTGGCCCGGCTGGCTCCGGCAGCCAGTGCGACCGTCACTTTCTCGTTGACGGTCCCCCACAGGCCTCCAACGTCGATGAAACTCTTGCCTGGGACCAGACGCTGGATCCACGCGTCCTTCGGGCAACTCATTCGCGCTCCCGTTCTGCTGCGCCTTCTGGCGGGGCGCATTGTTCCCGATCATTCGTGGAAGTATCGTTAAGCCAGCGTGAAATTGACTGAAGGCTGAACTGCTAGAATGACTTCCTCCTGTCGCCCGATGGTGGTGTCGTCCCGAAGAGGTGGCGACGTCGCAGAGGGGGGGGGCGACGAGGCATGGGGTTCGATTGACTTGAAAGACATCGCGAAGCTGGTCGCTGCCCTAGTGCTTGTGGTGGCGTTGGCGACGGGGCTGGATCCGTATCTGTCCTATCACACCCCGCTGCGCGTGCAACTGTTGAATGCTGCAGCGCCGATAGCGTTGCTGCTGCTCGCTTGGGCCATTAGTGGCCGCGCCTGGCTGGCGTTGGTGGCGCCGCTGATCATGCTGGTGCTGCTGAGGGTCGCCGATGGACTGAAGCTCAGGTACTTGGATTCGAACCTGATTTATGCCGATTTTCGCGTCATCGGCGGGCTGCTCCACGATCCGCGGCTCGTGCTGGGTTTCGTCAAGCTCGAGTATCTGGCGTGGCCACTGCTCCTGCTGGGAGTGTTGGCCGCCGCCTGGTGGCTCTTGCGCCGGCGTCCGCCGGCGCCGCGGGGGCTGCGTTGGGTATGTGGTGGACTGGCAGCTGCGCTGCTGGTCTTTGCCTTCACGATTCAACTCCCACCAGTCGTTCCTGCGATGGATTGGGAGGTCTTCCACCAGAACAACGGGGCACGAAAGGTCGGCGTTTCCGGCAACCTAGTAATGGGCTGGCTGTCTAGGGGGCGGGTGGAGCCGGTACGGGAGCCCGGCTTGGCCGAGGCGTTCTGGACGGATCCACTGGTACTAGAGGCCCAGGCAGCTCTCCAGGCTGCAAGTCACGAGCGACAGCCGGACATCATCATCATCCAGAGTGAGTCGTTATTCGACCCGGCGACGTTGTGCGAGGTGCCCGCCGATACGCTGCTGCCCGCCCTCGCGGAGCATGGCGTCGGAGGTGGCTTGGAGGTGCCGGTCTACGGTGGGCGCACCCTGCAGACCGAATTCGAGGTGCTGTCCGGTGCGCCGATCGCCAGCTATCCACGCTCGATGTTCGCGTACTACGAACTGCTGGACCATA
>CALEJT010000073.1 GCA_937898685.1 uncultured Gammaproteobacteria bacterium
ATCTGCACCAATCCCGAGGCGCATCCCGATCCGAAACGTCGCTGGGTGGTGGGTATTCTGTATGCCGGCTTCTATGTGTTGCTGGCGGCATTCGCGCCTGCGCTGGTGCGTCTCTTTCTCGCGCTGCCGGAAGCAGTGATTGCGGTGCTGATCGGTGCTGCATTGATACCCGCCCTGCTGGCCGCGCTGGAAACCAGTCTCAGTGACAAGACCACGCGCGACCCTGCCATCGTCACTCTGCTCGCCACCGGCTCTGGCCTCACCTTGTTCGGACTTGGCGCCGCGTTCTGGGGTTTGCTGGCCGGCATGCTGGCGTTGGCTCTGCAACGGCTGCTGCGTAAGTCCTGAATAAAAAAGCCCACTCCGAAGAGTGGGCAAAGAATCGCCCTGGTTATGGGGCCAGGGGGAAGGGAACCGTCGTCAGAAGTCGTAGGAATAATTCACGTGCACCGTCCGCGGCGGACCGAGACGCTGGTAAAGGAAGCGCTCCGCTGGGTTGGAGCCATCGAGCACTGCTGAATTGATCTGCGTGCCGTACTCCTCATCAAGCAAGTTCTCCAGACGCAGACTCACGCGGTGCTGCTGTTCCGCCCCGAGAGTCACGTGCGCACCCGCATCCACTAAGTACGCATCGCTGTAACTCTGTCTGCCAAAGCCACCGACATTGGCAAACTTCTCGCCCATGTAACGGAACGCCACGTTCATCCCATAACGACTGCCGGGCGGTGAAAACGCGAGTGCGCCTTTGTATTGACGACGCGGACGATCCTGCAGTTGCTGCTTCGTCACCGGATCCTTTTCTTCGCTGTAGGTGTAGCTCACGTCGAACGAAAGGGCCGGGGTCAGTGGCCCGCGCAGCAACAGTTCAGCACCACGCACCTTCACTTCAGTGGGTACGTTGACGAAGGTGCGCGTGAACTCGGGCGGAGGAGGATTTGGATGGTTGGCCGGAATAGGTTGGGTGGTGATCAGGTTGTCGACGCGCCGATCCCAGGCGTTGACCTGCCAGCTGAGCGGCATGCCAATGTCGAGCTGGCCGCCGATGGACGCGTTGACGCTAAGGCTTTCCTCAGGCTCCAGCAGGAGATTGCCGTGCGTGCAACCTTCGCCGCTCGGACAGTGAATGCGGTAGAGATTTTCGGCGCTTGGTAACAGGAAAGAAGTGCCAATGCTGCCCTGGATGAACAGCGTCTCGGTGAGGTCGTAAACGCCGGAGACATTCCACACGGTTGAACCCACATCACCTGTTTCATTGCGTCGCACACCTGCGGCGAAGCGCGCGCGTTCGAAGAGTTCGTCCGTGCTGCGCACTTGCGCGTAAAGCGCGTTCACATCTTCCCGCTCGCCAGCGATCAGGAGCACATCGTCCTGACCTTTGTAGGTCTGAAAGTCATAGCCGAGGTGGTATTCGAAGTTGCGGTGCGGCGCGAGGAGGATGCCCGCCGAAGCGCCGAAGTCTTCATAACCCCAATAGGCCGAGGCACCGGGAGGCGTGTAATAGTCGGTGTCCCAGTCGTGGTAATAGCTTTTCAGGAAGAACTGCATCTCGTCGCTGGGCGTGTAGTCGAGACGAGCGCTGACGATTTCCTCGTTGCGGTCATTGATCGAAGTATTGCGCAGGTTCGGATAACCGAGCGCGGCTTCGGTGTGAATGCCGGTGACGCTGAGGCGCAGGTCGTCCGTGAACTCATAGCTGTACTTGAGACCGACACTGGAAACGTCGTAGTTGCGTTTACGGTTGACCGCATTGGGCTGGTACTGCGTGAATACCTCGTAGCCATCATTCTCGTCCTGCGAACCCCACACCACGAACTTGTGTTTGCCCAAAGCACCGCGTCCGTAACCGTTAACCCGACGCAAGCCGTTGCTGCCGGCACCCACCGTGACACTTCCGTCAGGCGTATCGGAAAACGAGCGCGTCACCACGTTGATGACACCCGCCATCGCCGAGGTGCCATACATCAAACCCTGGCCGCCTTTGAGTACTTCAGTGCGTTCGATCATGCTCGAGGGCAGGGTGTCGGCAGGGCTGGTGCTGTTGTAGAGGCGGTTGTTGATGCGTACGCCGTCGATGGTCCACAGCACGTCCTGCGAGCGGGAGCCCTGCATCTGGATGTTGATATAGCTGAAGGCGCCGGCTTGGGTGGTGAGTTGCAGGCCCGGCACCAGCATCTCGAGCGCCTGACCAACGTCAACGAAACTGTGACTGCGCACCTGTTCGGCAGTGACGATCTCGAGGTCATTGCCATAGCGCGCGAGTTCGAGCGGCAATGAGGTGTCGAGGCTGCGCTCGGTGATGATGACTTCCTCGATGTCGCTGCCCAGGTTGCGTGCGTTGGCAGCGGTCTGCTGCGCGGCAATTTCTCCTGCAATCAGCGGTAGTACGGCCAACGCACAGGCTTTCCGCAATCGCGGGCTGCGCAGGTTGATGAAGTGGGGCGTCCTCTTAAGCATGGAAGATCCTGTCTTGTTGTTCTCGTGAGCGCTGCAGCGAGGCAACGCGCTTTTGGCCTGGTTGCCAAGGCGAGCGCAAAGTACAGGACGGATCTGGGGAATCCGGGTAATTAACCGTTGGGGAACGGTTACCTTAACGTTAAGGAGCAGTTAGTGCCTGGCTGATCGCGCGGCCCACTGGATGTGTCGCGCTATGAATGTCAGCGATCCAGTGTTCACCGCGCGGCAGGAGCGGTGGTTGAGCAAGGAACCGTGGTGTTGTGCCATGGTGCCGTTGCGCGGCGTGCACGAGAAACGGATGACAAAGAAATACACTGCCTGCTGCGCCGGTAGCCAACACTTCCTGCCGCTTGCTGGCGCTGGCCTCGAAATGAGGAAGCAGCTCCTTGAGTGTGAGACCGTCGGCCCCGGCCGGTTCGAGTGCTCGCGCAATGTCCTGGTGAGAGCCGGCGAGAAGTTTAGTGGGAGCATCAGCCTCAGTGGTGTCCGAGAACAGCATCAGAAGCAGCAGCGTCCTGCCGCGCGAATGAAGATTGATGCGCCACTGCATGAAGTCAGTCGCCTCCCAACCGAAGCTGGCGTCTACATGCCAGCCGGTATCACCCCCATCCACTGGCAAAGGGAAGCGGACCGGCACCGTGCCGATGGCGCGACAGGGCAACCAGTTTCCCTCTCCGACGAGTTGATCGAAGGCACGCCGCAGACGCGGAGAGTTGGCGGCATCGACAATGGCTGGGTCGGAGTACATTCCCAGACGCACGACGGGCTGAGTCCAGGTGGAAGCATCGTCCCGGTGGAAACCTTGCGCGGTCAGATCGCGCCAGAACAGATCGACTGCATGCTCCGCGTCCTCACGTGAAAACGCATGCTCGATCTTGAGATAGCCATCCCGGATGAATTGCTCGATGTCAGAAGGGCTCAGATCCAGAGAAAAGTCAGCGTCCATGGGCTTCCGCATGGGCAAGGGCCCATGAATGAATTAATATAAGGGGCCTGATAATAATATCAGCTCCCTGATATGTCCACAGACGACTCCCGGATTCCCGTTGCACGCCGTTTGGGTGGCGCCCTCAAACTGGCGCAACACGCACTTAGAACTCGCTTGGACGAAGCGCTGCGTCCTCTCGGTCTGACCACGCCGCAGTGTGCGGTGTTGGCGGCGCTCGAACGCGAACCGGGTCTATCCAATGCCGCACTGGCGCGTGCCGCATTCGTGACACCTCAGACCATGCAGAGCATCCTCACCAATCTCGAACGCGAAGGACTGTTGGTCAGAACCGCGGACCCTTCTCACGGACGCATCTTGCGGAGCGAGATCACTGCGAAAGGACGCAAGGCTCTGGTGCGTGCGGCGGAGGCGATCGCTCCGGTGGAGGCCCTGATGCTGGAAGCAGTGGGGCCGGAGAATGCAGAACGCATGGCTGCAACCTTGCTACGCTGCGCGGAAAAATTGCTGAAGTAACCGAACGAGATACCCATGACCGAGCCTCAAGCTCCCCACGTCACCGATTCCGAGCTCGCTGCCGATGAACATTGGATGCTGCAAGCGCTGGCGCTCGCGCGTCAGGCAGAAGCGTCTGGTGAAGTGCCCGTTGGCGCGATCCTGATCCGCGATGGAGAAGTGGTGGGGCAGGGTTATAACCGTCCGATCCTGAGTCACGACCCCACGGCGCATGCTGAGATCGTGGCCTTGCGCGAGGCGGCGGAGCGCGCGAGCAACTATCGACTGCCGGGTACGACGCTGTACGTGACGATCGAACCCTGCACCATGTGCATCGGGGCGATGATCCATGCGCGCGTCGAACGGCTGGTGTTCGGCGCGCCCGAGCCGCGTGCGGGTGCGGTGGTCAGCGCGCATCAGTTGGCCAATCATCCCTCCTATAACCATCGCCTGCAGGTGAGAGGTGGAGTGTTGGAAGAAGCCTGTGCCGATCTGATGCGTGACTTCTTCCGTCGTCGCCGCTGATCAGACTTCTTTCTCTCTCCCACAATGAAAAAACCGGCCAGAGGCCGGTTCTTTCAGGAGGCGTCCGTGCCTCCACTGCAACTGAGCGTCCGCCTTACAGACTGAAGTCCACCGAGTAGGACACGACGAACTTGATTTCGTCGTTATCGCGTTCCGGCATGGAAGCGTAGTCTTCGAAGCCGTCGCCGTCGTCGTCGTCACCCAGAGTGGTCTGGCTGACGGTGAAGGTGAAGCCGTCTTTGGCGATGGAGATGCCGAAGTCGAAGTAGGCATCGGTCACACCGTTGAAGGCTTCGGCGAAGTCACCTTCGTGGTAACCGACGTGCAGGCCGACTTCGGCGCCGCTGGCGAGCGGGATGGTGTAGTCACCGGAGATGTAGAAGGTTTCGAAAGCGCTGAAGTCCTGGCCCGGGCCTTCGTCGGCTTCGGTGTTGGTCAGGAAGTAACCGGTCAGACCGAAGTTGCCGAAGCCCAACGAGGCGTAGACTTCACCGAAGTCGAACTTGGCGTTTTCGTCGTAGTTGTAATACAGATAACCGATGTCGTAGCTGATGCCGTCGACTTCGCCGGCAAAGCCGAAGTACATGTCGTGCTCATAGGAGAAGGCATCGGCAGGATCGTATTCGACGTTGGATACCCAGGTACCGACGTAGAAGCCGCTATCGGAGGCCCAGTCCACACCACCCTGAACCGCAGCCTGGTTCAGGCTCTGGGTAAGGCCGCGCCACAGGTAGTTGTTGGTGACGGAGGCGTTGGCGGTCAGCTCGGCGTGGCTGGGAACGGAAACCAGCAGCGCGATGGCCGATACGGCGGTGGCAAGCAGAGTCTTTTTCATTAGGTTTCTCCTGATGAGGTAGTGGCGACAGTTCATGTCTGTTGTTGAAGGAACGTGAATTCCTGCCACGGTTAAGCAAAGACCCTGCCAAGTGGCTTAAGCTATTGAAACAAAAAGAGAAACTGGCAAAAAATGACCTTTGTGAGGGAGCTCGGCCGAGGGAAAGCAAGGGATATGCACCAAGATGGTTCATGTCGGCTTCTAAACGCCCGTTTGTTGTGCTGCGGCGGGCGCGTGCCTGTAACAAGCCTGTAGCGGTGATTCGAAAGAGGGCCGAACTGCCGCGCGAACGGGCACACAGCACCAAGAAGAGTCAAATGGGTGATACGGAAGTCGGTCGAGCGCGAGCTTCATCCGCTCATCAGGTAATTCGCATGGAGCTCAGCCTGAGTATCAGGCAGCCGGGCGCCCGTGAGGCTCCGAAAGCGGGGTAAAAAAAAGCCCCTTGGGGGAAGGGGCTGGTACAGAGTCTAACCTGTTAAGCATTAAGGGGAATGAAGATCCGTGGAAGGATGCTTCGCTCTGTATCTAGCAACCGGTGTGCCAATCTCTGTAAGTCTTTGATTTTTAATGCAGCTTGCCATGAGCAGTAGTAAAGGGGCCGGTAGCTGTGGCTGTGAGACAACAGTAATCTGCTGGCTTTGCACCACCAAAGTGCAAATTTGGCCCCTTCGGGCCACAGTGGAGCGCAGCATTTCCTGTCTTTGCCCAAGCAAAACCTTTAAAATGCGCGCGTTTTTTCTTCGTCGTACGGCTCTGACTTAGGCTTCCCCATGCTCATTCTGCCGGGCGCCTCCGCGCTCTCTGCCTTTTCTCGCCAGAAACTCCTCTCCACCCTGCACAGCCAAGTTCCCTCTCTCGCCGCGGTGCAAGCGCGCTATCTGCACTTCGTCGAGTTGCGCGCTCCGCTGAGCGCCGAGGAACAACAGCTACTGGAGCGCCTGCTGCAATACGGTCCCAAGGACGAAGGGCAGTGGGATGCGGTGGCTGGCGACACGCCGAGTGTGGTGGTCGTGCCGCGTGCGGGCACCATTTCGCCGTGGTCGAGCAAAGCGACCGACATCGCCCACAACTGTGGCCTGGCGGATAAGGTGATCCGCATCGAGCGCGGTGAGCAGTACTTCCTCGTTGGCGCGAGCACAGCGCAGGTCGAGGCGCTCAAGCCTCTTCTATATGACCGCATGACCCAGGACGTGCTGCCCGATGTCGACGCCGTGGCCGAGGTGCTCTTCCGTCACGCCGAGCCGAAGCCGCTCGGCAGCATCGACGTGTTGGGCGGGGGCAGGGCTGCCATCGAAGCCGCCAACGTGGCGCTCGGTCTGGCATTGGCCGACGACGAAATCACCTATCTGACCGAAAGCTTCCAAGCCTTGGGCCGCAACCCTAGCGACGTCGAACTGATGATGTTCGCCCAGGCCAACTCGGAACACTGCCGTCACAAGATCTTCAACGCCAGCTGGACGCTCGATGGCCAACTGCAGGAGCTGTCGCTGTTCGGTATGATCCGCAACACCTACAAGGCCAACAGCGAAGGTGTACTGTCCGCCTACAAGGACAACGCTGCGGTATTCGAAGGCGCGCAGGCCGGCCGTTTCTTCCCGGACCCGGAGAACAAGCAGTACCGGTTCCACGAAGAGCCGATCCACATCCTGGCCAAGGTGGAAACTCACAATCATCCGACCGCGATCGCGCCGTTCCCCGGTGCTTCGACCGGTGCCGGTGGTGAGATCCGCGACGAAGGTGCGACCGGTATCGGCGCCAAGCCGAAAGCGGGCCTGACCGGCTTCACCGTTTCCAACCTGCGCATCCCCGGTTTCGAACAACCTTGGGAAATCGACTACGGCCGTCCGGCGCACATGGCATCCGCGCTGCAGATCATGCTCGACGGTCCGCTCGGTGGGGCTGCCTTCAACAACGAATACGGTCGTCCCAACCTCTGCGGTTATTTCCGTACCTTCGAGCTGCAGACGCCCGAGCCTGCGCTCAATGATGCCAACACCATCGAAATCCGTGGCTATCACAAGCCGATCATGATCGCGGGCGGCTACGGCAACATTCGTCCACAGCACGTCGAAAAGCGCGACATTCCGGTCGGTGCTTGTCTGATCGTGCTCGGTGGTCCGGCCATGTTGATCGGTCTCGGCGGTGGCGCGGCCTCCTCGATGGCTTCCGGCTCCGGTAACCAGGATCTCGACTTCGCCTCCGTACAACGCGACAACGCCGAGATGGAGCGGCGCTGCCAGGAAGTGATCGACCAGTGCTGGGCGCTGGGCGACGCCAACCCGATCCGTTTCATCCACGACGTGGGTGCCGGTGGTCTTTCCAATGCGCTGCCGGAACTGGTGAAGGACGGGGGCCGCGGCGGCAAGTTCGAACTGCGCAAGATCCCCAATGCCGAGAAGGGCATGTCCCCGCTCGAAATCTGGTGCAACGAAGCGCAGGAGCGCTATGTGCTGGCCGTGGCGCCGGAGCAGTTGGAACGTTTCGACGCCATCTGTCAGCGTGAGCGCTGCCCGTATGCGGTAGTTGGCTACGCCACGGAAGAACAGCATCTCAGCCTGAGCGACGAGCACTTCAACGACAAGCCGATCGATCTGCCGATGTCGATACTGTTCGGCAAACCGCCGAAGATGCATCGCGAGGCCAAACCGCTGCGTCGCAAGTTCAGGACTTTCGACACCAGTGACCTCGCACTGAACGAAGCGCTGGAGCGCGTGCTGCGTCTGCCGACCGTCGCCAGCAAGAATTTCCTCATCACCATCGGCGACCGCTCGATCACCGGCATGGTGGCGCGTGAGCAGATGGTGGGTCCCTGGCAGGTGCCGGTGGCCGACGCCGCCGTGACCACGCAGGCCTTCGATACCTATCGCGGAGAAGCGATGGCGATGGGCGAACGCACGCCGCTGGCCCTGCTCGATGCACCGGCTTCCGGTCGCATGGCCATCGCCGAAGCCATCACCAACATTGCCTGCGCTCGCATCGGCAAGTTGAGCGACATCCGCATGTCGGCGAACTGGATGGCCGCGGCCGGTTATCCGGGCGAGGACTACAAACTCTACGAAACCGTGCGCGCCGTGGGCATGGATCTCTGTCCCGAGCTCGGTATCACGATTCCGGTGGGCAAGGATTCGATGTCCATGCGCACCGTGTGGCAGGACGGCGACAAGCGCAAGAGCATGGCGGCGCCGCTGTCGCTCATCATTTCCGCCTTTGCGCCCGTGCTCGACGTGCGCAAGACGCTCACGCCGCAGCTTTTCACCAATAAAGGCAGCAGCCAGCTCGTACTGTTGGATCTGGGCCTGGGTGCGAATCGCCTGGGCGGTTCGGCACTCGCGCAGGTCTATGGCGAGCTCGGTGAGGAAGGTCCCGATCTGCACAGCGCCGAGGATCTGAAGCGCTTCTTCGCTTTCGTACAGGAGGCGATGGAGCAGGGCCTGCTTCTGGCCTATCACGATCGTTCCGACGGAGGTCTGATCGTCACCCTGCTTGAGATGGCCTTCGCCGGTCACTGTGGTTTCGAGCTGCAGCTCGGTGGCATCGCCAGTGAAGCTTCAGTGATCGCTGCACTGTTCGCCGAAGAACTCGGTGCCGTGGTGCAGGTGCGCGACGAAGATCTGCCGCGTCTGCGTGCTTTCGCCGAAGCCCATGGTGTCGACAAGTTCTTCCATGAGTTGGGCGCCGTGAAGCAGGGCAATGACGTCGTGCTGCGCCTGGGCGACAAAGTGCTGCTGCAGGAATCACGTGTGCAGCTGCAGCGCCTCTGGGCCGAAACCAGCTATCGCATGGCATCTCTGCGTGACAACTCCGAATGCGCGCAGCAGGAATTCGATCTCTTGCTCGACGAGGCCAACCCGGGCCTTTGCAGCAAACTCAGCTACGACCCGAGTGAAGACATTGCCGCGCCGTACATCAATCGAGGCGTCCGTCCGCGCATCGCGGTACTGCGTGAGCAGGGCGTGAACGGCCAGATCGAAATGGCGGCTGCCTTCCACCTCGCCGGTTTCGATGCGGTGGACGTCCACATGAGCGACATCATCAGTGGTCGCATCACGCTCGATAGTTTCAATGCCATCGTTGCCTGCGGCGGTTTTTCGTATGGCGACGTACTTGGTGCCGGCGAAGGCTGGGCCAAGTCGATTCTGTTCAATGCGCGTGCGCGCGCCGAGTTCGAAGCTTTCTTCCAGCGCGCCGACACGTTGGGCCTCGGTGTGTGCAACGGCTGTCAGATGATGTCGAATCTGCGCGAGCTCATCCCCGGCACGGAACATTGGCCACACTTCGTGCGCAACGCATCCGAGCGCTTCGAAGGGCGTACGGTGCTGGTGAAGATTCCGGAGTCGCCGTCGGCCTTTTTCCAGGGCATGGCGGGTTCGCTGTTCCCCATCGCAGTGGCACACGGCGAGGGCAGGGCCGAATTCGCGGGTGCGCATACGGCACAAAGCGCGCTCGAAGCCGGTCTGGTAAGCATGCAGTATGTCGACAACCACGGCGCGGTGACGCAGCTCTATCCGAGCAACCCCAATGGTTCGCCGCTGGGCATCGCCGGTCTCTGCAACAAGGATGGTCGCTTCACCATTCTGATGCCGCATCCCGAGCGTGTATTCCGGGCGGTAACGAACAGCTGGCGCAGCGAGGAGTGGGGCGAAGACGGGCCCACCATGCGGATGTTCCGCAACGCCCGTGTCTGGCTGGACTGAGAGGAGAGGGTGGCGCTGCATACTCGCCTACCTTTCCTTTCATCTGATAAGCTGTAACCGTTTTTGCGTTGACTTATTTTGGGTTTTGGACCAACCGGGACTACTACGCTATGGCCCACCACAACGACGATTTGGATGACATCCCCAGCCTCGTGCCCGATCGGGACGACCTGGTGATGCATCGCACGAAACAACGCCGCGGCAGCGCTTCTGCTGCCGCAGCAGCCGCACCGTCCTACGCCGCCGTCGAGCCGCGTTCGGGCGCCAGTGGCTTCGTCACCTTCCTTTTGGTCGTGCTGTTCCTTGGCCTTTGCGCCTCGGGTGCGGCTGGCTACCACTTCTACATGCAGGACCAGGAAGCGCAGTCGAATCTCGAGCGCGCACTCGCCCGCATCACGCAGTTGGAGGAGCGCCTGAATCTGGTGGATGAGGCCACGGTGCAGTCGTCCACGAGTCTTCTGGAGCGCGTGGATTTCAACTTCTCTGAAATCGACAAACTGTGGGCCGCCCGCAATCAGTTGCGCACGGATGTGGGCGAAATGAAGAACACGCTGACGGCGCTGCAGGAAGCCACCAAGAGCATGGAAGCGGCGATCGGCAGCCATGCCGACATGCTCAATCAGAGTCGTACGCAGCTTGCAACCTTGCAGCAGAACGTCGAGCGCGTGACGCAGAATTTCTCCGGCATGGGCAACATCGGTCAGGAGCTGACGCAGCTGAAGAACTCGATGGAGCGTGTGCGTGCGGATGTCGACAGTCGCCTCAATGCCACGGAGCAGGACATCGAATCGATCAACATCTTCCGTTTGCAGGTGAATCAGAATCTGTCGGCGCTGCAGGACAGCGTCAATCGCCTGCAACAACGAGTGGGGCAGTGAGCGCAGCTCCACTCGCTAGGCTATAATCCCGGCTCACGCGGACGTGGCGAAATGGCAGACGCGCTGGATTTAGGTTCCAGTACCTTTGGTGTGAGAGTTCAAGTCTCTCCGTCCGCACCAAATTCTCTTCATGAGAGCATCCACGAGAATCGCGCTTTGGACCTTGTCTGAAGCGCGATTTTTCTTTTCGAGCCTCTATAAGGGAGGTCTTTCCCCTCAAGAACGACGTAAGCGATGTGCCGAGCTGGCGTGCTTTCGCATGCGCATTTTGAGCAGCGCTTTCTCGAGGGTTGCCAGACGAGCGAGATACCTGCTGCCTGCACCGTTACGTTCGACCTTGTTCGGCCTCAAGGCAAAGCGATTAAAGAATGAGCGGTTGTGATGTGTATGAATGGTGGCTCCCAGCTAGATGCCAAACGGTAAGTGAGGGGTGGGTGCTTGGATGTCCGCCCTGGAAGTCAGCCCAAATGGCTCCAGCCGATTGGTAGGAACTCCCTCGCGATCGTGCCACCAATCCTGACGTGTTCGATATCGAGTAGATCATTGCAGATGAACAGCCCTTGGGTAGGCAGCTTCACCGGGCCTCTATCATCTGTTGCGGCGAAGCCCCGTCACGCGCCAGAATCGGTGCCAATAAGACCAACCAAAGCAACCAGAGGGGAGAACGATGAAAGCACTGTTGGCGGCCTGTCTGACACTTGGCCTTGTCCAGGGCGCTCTGGCGCAGAGCAAACCTGAACCCATCCTGCCCGAACAACTGCAGTGGAATGGCCCGCCCAATGGCGCCCAGAACACGATGGTCGTCGGTGCCAATGATCGTGCCGGCTTGTATCAGCAGCGCGTACGCATGCCGGCCGATTCGAAGATCCAACCTCACACGCATCCCGATGAGCGCATCACCGTCGTGCTCGAAGGCACGATCTATGTCGGCTTCGGCGAAAAATTCGATGAGAACAATGTAGTGGCCGTACCGACGGGCGGTGTCTACGTGGCGCCGGCAGGTGTGCCGCATTACATCTGGGCAAAAGATGGCCCGGCGCTCTACCAGGAAGGTGGCATGGGGCCCACCGGAGCGACCTTCATTCCGCAGTGATGCGTTACGGGCCGCCGTTCTCTTTTTGCTGGAACGGCGGCCTGTTTGCCGTCAGAACAAACTGAAAACCACTTCCCAGTAGAAGAAGTCGGAATCCGCTGCTGCGTTGCCAGTGACCGCACGTTGGCGGTTCTGCACGAAAGTCCCCATGTAGAAGTGCGAATAACCGATCGTAGACTCGATATGTTCGCCGAGCGCGAAGCGGACGCGCCCATCGAAACCGTGGCCGATCTCGTTGCCGCTTTGTCCGCTTACATCGCGGTTGCCGCTACCGCCCATTAGATTGTTGAAGCGATCGGTGTCGCTCGCGAGCCAATAGCCACTGTATCCGACATCCATGCGCACGCCAGGGATTGGTTGGAACTCCAGCCGGATCTTCGGCGCATGCAGGTTCTCGTATACGGCGTAGTCGTCGGGAGACCAGGGACGCGCGAAGCCGAAGAAGCGCTCGAAGCGATTGCTTTCGTCGTCATTCGGATCTTCATCACCGGAGGCATAGCCGTAGAACACGCTCAAGCGTGGGCGCCAAGGATGCTCTGTCCACGTGTAACCTGTTTCCGCGGTGAAACTTTGGGCTCGGTGTTTCTCGGGGCCGTCGTCGCCGAACTGGTACATCGCACTCACGTCGTAATTGATGTGCTCATTGACACGCCCATAGATGCGCAGGCCCGGCGCATGGATGTCGCGTTCGCGCAGGTTGTTGCTGGCCGACGCCTTCTGCTTCAAGCGCATGTAGTGCGGTTCGAGGATGAGTTTCGGCGACAGCGAGCGTAGGTGCCCGATGACGACGTCGAAGCGCTGATCGTGATTGGGTTTGTCCATTGCCGTCAGGAAGCGCGTGACGGGGCGCAGGCTCATCAACTCCAGCTGCCAATCGCTGTGCTCCTGACCCAGACTGATGCGAATGCCATCGTGGCTGTTGGAGGTGTTGCGCCACTCGTTGCGGCCGATCAGCCGTCGGTCGAGTGCTTCGAAGGAATGGCGCCCTACGCGAATGCTGAGTGGACGTGCATTGCCGCGAGCATCGCTGCCGAACATGGTGGGATAGTGAAGTTCGACGAAGCCTTGAATGAAGTCCGTCTTGTCGACATCGCGCACATCCGGTGCGTACTGACTGTTGTGTCGGCGCGAATCCTGAAATTCCACTGCGAAGCGCAAGGGATCGAACTTGCTGCGCACACCGAGATAGAGGCGCGTGCGTTGCAGGACCGGTTCATCCCTATTGGATGGTGAGGCACGACGCAGATCGTCATCGTGGTACTCGTAGCGCAGGCGGTGCTGCAGTCCCAGATCCAACCACTCCAGCCCTGCGGGATGGCCGATGTAGCCGGGTGGATCGGATTCGCGCTGTGTGGCGTAGGTGCCGGCCTCGATGTAATAGCTTTGTGGTGCTTCGGCGGCATGAGTGGTGGCTGCCGTCAGAGCCAAGACGGCGGCAGGGACGTGTGAAAGTTTCATGATGGGAATCTGACTACCGATTTGAGGGCGGATCATACATCGTCTTGGGTCATGACGTGGTCCTCGACCCGGTCCTCGTTCGTCGTTGCGTGAGGTGGAGATGTGCGCTGCGTCTGCAATCGGGCGGCGCCTGAGTGGGGCACCGCCACCACGTCCATCATTGGTTTTGGAGGAGTCTTCAGCTTGGGTCGACGCCCGCTTTCAGTTGCGTGACGGTAAATGCGAGCTGGAATTGGTTCGAATTGCGCTCGTCAGGCGCGCCTCAGCATCCGATTCACTTTTCTTCCATCCTTTGTGTTCATCTTTGCCGCCGATCGCCGGTGGGCCTCCCGTGGAGAGTCAAACGCACCGTGATGGGCGTGATCGCCGCCAAATCTTGGCCGGACAATTGTTGATGAACTCCGCAGAGCGGGGCAGGGTGCTGGTCGCGCCGGTGGGGCACTATTGAAATTGGGCTACAATCCCAGGCCTCGGCCCTCATGGAAGCCCTGAGAGGAACTCACTATGAAATCGATGCCGAAGTTGCTCGTCCTTTCACTTTTCGCCGCCGCCACAGCGCAGGCACAACCGCAGATCTCTGCTGCAAACAATCCGATGGACGTGGATGTACGGGAGAGTCTTTCCAAACTGAAGGTTCCGGACGGCTTCAAGGTTTCGATCTACGCCGAGGGGATGGAAGAAGCGCGCTCTCTCGCGCTCGGTGACGACGGCACTTTATATGTTGGTACCCGTGGCCCTCAGGGTGCGCCTGCCATTGGCAAGGTTTACGCCATACCCGACCGCAACGGCGATGGGGTGGGGGATGAAGTCCTCACCATTCTGGAAGGTCTGAACTACCCCAACGGCGTCGCCTTCCACGATGGCGATCTCTATGTCGCAGAGCTCAACCGTGTGCTCAGATATGAGAACGTTTCCGCCGCGACGCTCGCTTCAATGCCTGAGCCCGTGGTAGTGGTCGATGGTCTGCCGAACGACTACATGCATGGCTGGAAATTCATCGACATCGGCCCCGACAACAAGCTCTACATTCCGGTCGGTGCTCCCTGCAACACCTGCACCGTGGATGGCTACTACGGCACGATTCTGCGTGCGAATCTCGACGGTAGTGATCTCGAAATCTATGCGCGAGGTGTCCGCAACTCCGTCGGATTCGACTGGCATCCGGTGACCGGAGAATTCTGGTTCACCGACAACGGTCGCGATCTCTGGGGCGACGACATTCCGCCCGAGGAGCTCAATCGAGTCACGCAGGCAGGTCAGCACTTTGGATTCCCGCATCGCTACGGCAAGAACCTGGTCGATGAGGAATATCCCACGAATTTGAGTGAATCAGATTTTGTGCCGGCCGTTCTGGAAATGCCTGCACACAACGCTGGGCTCGGCATGCAGTTCTATACCGGTTCACAGTTTCCCGCCGAATATCGCAATCAGCTCTTTGTCGCCTACCACGGCTCCTGGAATCGCAATCCCATCGACGGTTATCGCATTCGTCTGATGCGCTTCGAAGGAGATGTCGCCGTCAGCTACGAGGACTTCATGACGGGCTGGTTGGAGGACAACCAGTACTGGGGACGCCCAGTCGACATCGAACAGACGGCGGACGGAGCGCTGCTCATCTCCGACGACCACAACGGCGTCATCTATCGCGTCAGTTACGGCAACTGAGTCTTCGCATCATGATCAAGATCCGCGATCTCGAGTATCTCGACGCCCTCGATACGCATCGACATTTCGGTAAGGCGGCGGAAGCCTGTCACGTCAGTCAGCCGACTCTCAGCGGTCAGCTGATGAAGTTGGAAGAGCAGTTGGGCGTCAAGCTGATCGAGCGTCATCCGCGTCGCATCATGCTCACGCCCGCGGGGGAACAATTGTTGGCAAAGGCGCGGCGGGTCCTGAATGCGGCGCGCGAGCTGGAAATCACCGCGAAATCGTTGGGCGATCCTCTCGCCGGAGAGCTGCATTTGGGCTTCATTCCCACGCTCGCTCCATATCTGCTGCCGCGCATCATGCCGGCACTCATCAAGGATCTGCCTCGCCTCGAGTTCTTTCTCCACGAACACAAGACCCAAGTACTGTTGGGCATGCTCAATGACGGCAAGCTCGATGCCTTGGTCCTGCCCTGGCTGGACGAGATGCAGGGCTTCGAAGCCTATGAGCTCTTCAATGAGGAGTTCGTGGTGGCGGTCAGCAAGAAGCATGAGCTGGCCAACCGCAAGCAGATGAAACTGGAGCACCTGCAGGGGCATCACGTGCTGACGCTCGAAGATGGCCACTGCTTGCGCGACCAGGCACTCGGGTACTGCTTCAGTGCGGGTGCGAAGGAAGACAAGCGCTTCCAAGCGACGAGTCTCGAGACACTACGCTATATGGTGGCGGCGAACATCGGCATCACTCTCTTGCCCAAGTTGGCAGTGATGGGCATCGCCGAGAATCCGGACATCCGCTACATCGATTTCCAGGCGCCGGCGCCCTCGCGCAAGATCGTGCTGCTGGTGCGTCAGAACTACACACGCCTGGCGAGTATCCGCGAGGTGGTGGCGGTGATTCGCCGCTGCATGCGGGACCTTTGGGGTGGTCGCAGCAGGACTTCCAAGGCCCCGCAAAGTGCGTGAAAAAAATTCTAAAGAAAATTGCATTTTTTGCTTGCAGCGGAAGCTGAGCTGTATACAATGCGCGCCCTCACCGACGCGGTTCGGCCGATGGGTTGGCGGGTTGGTGAG
>CALEJT010000074.1 GCA_937898685.1 uncultured Gammaproteobacteria bacterium
CCAAGTTGCACAGGATCGGAGAAAGTAAGCCAACAGTTTGGCTCGCTCCCGCGCGAACGACGCGAGCTCTGCGAGCGGCTGGAGAGATGCTGGAGGCCAAGTTGCACAGGATCGGAGAAAGTAAGCCAACAGTTTGGCTCGCTCCCGCGCGCACGATTTCCACCCGCAACATGAACAAGGGTTCGCCTCGGCGCCGCGAGCGGCGCATGAGCATCGTTCAAGAGCCAGCACGTTGGAGATCGCTTGTTGGGCTTCGCTGCGCTCAGCGAACCCGCAGAGCGACAGCCGGACATCGCGCATGACGGTGATTTGATGGGCAAGTGCCCCGCGGCTCCGATTCCGGTACAATGCGCCGCTACGGCCGCAAAGCTACGTGGCCACGGGAATAGTCATGAGCATTGAAGACACCATCAAAGAGCAGATCGCGAACAACCCCATCCTGATCTACATGAAGGGCAACCCCAACCAGCCGCAGTGCGGCTTCTCCGCACGCGCCGCTCAGATCCTGATGGCCTGTGGTCAGAAGTTCGCCTACGTCGACATCCTCGCCAACCCCGAGATCCGCGCCAATCTGCCGAAGGTCTCCGATTGGCCGACCTTCCCGCAGCTCTTCGTCGACGGTGAGCTCGTGGGTGGCTGCGACATCATGACCGAGATGTTCGAATCCGGTGAACTGAAAGCCCTTCTCGACGCCTCTGCCGCCAAGCGCGAGCAGGCCCAGGCCTGAGTTCCGGCGGCTTTCGCCGCTGCATTCCTATCACTCAGCCCGGCCTCAGTGCCGGGCTGTTTTTTTGTGAGTCAAGAATCCGAGCGAGTTCCACGTGAGTCTGGCTTCCGACGACCTGCGCCCCGCGTCGAGCACGAGCGCCACGATGCGCGGCGTGCTGTACATGTTGCTGGCGAGCTTCTTCTTCGCGCTGATGGCGGCGTGCGTGAAGATGCTGCCGCGCTTGCCGGTGCCAGAACTGATCTTCTTCCGGGCCTTGATCTCGGCAACGCTGTGTCTGTGGGGACTGTGGCGTCTCGGCGTATCACCTTTCGGCAATCAACCCGGCTATCTCTTCCTGCGCGGCGCGTGGGGTGTGATCTCGCTGGCGCAGGGCTATTGGCTCTTGCAGGAAATCCCTCTCGCGGCTGCTTCGACGTTGACGCACCTCGCGCCGATCTTCACCACACTCATCGGCATCTGGTACGTGCGCGAGAGCGTGCGACCGATACAACTTCTGTTGTTCGCGCTGAGCTTCGTCGGCGTGATGCTGATCCAGGGCTTCGACTACCGCATCGATTTCATCCACTTGCTGGTGGGCATCAGTGCTTCGTTCACGATGGGGCTGGCCTACAACAGCGTGCGCAAGCTTGGCAGCAGCGAACATCCGCTCGTGATCATCTTCTACTTCCCGCTGGTGTGCCTGCCGGTGACAGGGCTCTGGTCGGCGCTCGTATGGGTGACTCCGCAAGGTAGCGAATGGCTGTGGCTGTTGGCGGTGGGACTCACCACGCAGGGCGGGCAGTACTGCATGACCATGGCCTATCGCCATGCGAAGATCTCGCGCGTCGCCATCATCAACTACACCGAAGTGCTCTTTGCCATCGTGCTCGGCATGGTGTTCTTCGACGAATACTTCAATTTCATGACCTATGCCGGCATCGCGCTCGTCCTCGGCGGCGTGGTGGCGAGCATGCTGGTGACGAGTCGCAAGTAGATGCAGGCAATCTGGGACACGCTCTTTTCACTCGAAGCCGTCGCGGTGGTCACCGCGCTGGCCTATCTGCTGCTCGCGGCACGCGAGAATCTGTGGTGCTGGGCCTGCGCCTTCGTCAGCTCCGTGATCTACGTATGGATATTCTGGAACGCCCGGCTCTATATGGAGTCGCTGCTCAACGTCTACTACGTGGCGATGGCACTGTGGGGTTGGTGGTCCTGGCGCTATGGCGGGCAGCAGCACGATGGACTGCGCATTCACACTTTGCCGCTGTGGCAGCATGGGCTCTTGATCGCCGGAGTGCTTTGTCTCGCGCTCGGCAATGGCTGGGTGATGCAGCGCTACACCGAAGCGGCCTTGCCCTTCCTCGATGCCCTGGTGAGCTGGGGAGCGGTGGTCACCACGATTTTGGTGGTGCGCAAGGTGCTGGAAAACTGGATCTACTGGCTGGTGGTCGACGGGATTTCGATCTGGCTCTACGTCGATCGCGGCCTTCATCTCACCGCGCTCTTGTTCGTAGGCTATCTCATCATCGTGCTGATCGGGCTGCGCACCTGGACGCTGCAGTATCGGCGTCAACAGCGCGAGAACGCGCTCAGCGAGGCGTGATCATTCCGCGCCGGGGCTGAGGCTCTTGGCGAAGGCGATCAGAGCTTCGATGTCTTCGTCGGGCAGGAAGTAGAACAACATCACGTTGGGATAACCTTCCACCACGTCGACTCGCGGTTCTCTGAGACTGCGGCGGAAATAGGCTTCGTCCACCACCACGGTGCGACCGTCGGTGAGTTTTTCTTCACGTCCCCACATGCCGAGCCAGCTCGGTCCCACACCCGGACTGCCGTCCACGGTATGACAGGCCACACAACCTTCGGAGGTGGAAATCTGCTGCCCCCTCATGGCGAGCTCGGAGCCGAGCTGCACCTGTCGTGCGTCTTCGTTCAGATGAATGATGAAAGTCGTGCCGAAGAAGAGCAGGCTGAACAACACGATGCCGACGGCGATGTCGAGCCAGCGGCGCTGAGGCGAATGAATGAAGGACATCGAAGAAGCCAAGGGTCAAAGCAAAACCGGCCATCGTGACGATGGCCGGCTTCGAGAGAGTGAGCGGAACGCTTAGAGCGAGCTGCCGTGCTTGGCCAGGTAGGAAGCCACGCCTTCGGCGTCGGGCTTCATGCCTTCCTGACCTTTGTTCCAGCCGGCCGGGCACACTTCGCCGTGCTCTTCGGTGAACTGCAACGCGTCTACCATGCGCAGCATTTCGTCGACGTTGCGGCCAAGCGGCAGGTTGTTGATGACCATGTGCTGGATCACGCCGTCGCGGTCGATCAGGAAGGAGCCGCGCAGAGCCACGCCAGCCTGCGGATGTTCTACGCCGTAGGCCTGGGCGATTTCGTGTTTGACGTCAGCAACCAGCGGGAATTTGACGGGGCCGATGCCGCCTTTGTCGAGCGGAGTGTTGCGCCATGCGGAGTGGGTGAACTGGGAGTCGATCGACACGCCGATCACCTGCACGCCACGTTTGGTGAACTCTTCCACGCGGCTGTTGTGCGCCAGAATTTCAGAGGGGCATACGAAGGTGAAGTCGAGCGGGTAGAAGAAGAGCACCACATACTTGCCAGCGTAGTCGGCCAGCGAGAAATCTTCCTTGATGGAGCCGTCCGGCATTACCGCAGCGGCGGTGAAAACGGGGGCTTTCTGACAAACGAATGCGCTCATGAAAAACTCCTGACGGGTTGCAGCAAAGCATTGAAAAAAGGGACCGCAACTATGCAGGGTGCATCACGCTTTTGCAAGCCGAGGCCGGTGCAGGGCGGGATTCGTGTAACGCGAAAAAGGCGCGTGAATACCTACAGATCGTGGGTGTTTTAGCCGGCGAATTATGGAACGCAGCGGTGGCGCGATTCGTTACGGCAGGGCACTGAACTGGTGCGGAGTGACGGGCGGGTAAGCGCTTGGGTCAGGCTCGATGTCGCCCGTTGGGCTTCGCTTGTGGCTAGGCCCAACAGTCGATCATCGACCCCTCTGCACATCCCCCGACGAGCAGAGGGGGAGATGGACGGCTCAGCTGCCCATCTTTTCCTGCAGGTAATTCTGGATGCCCATTTTCTCGATCAGCGAGAGCTGGGTTTCGAGCCAGTCGACGTGTTCTTCCTCGCTTTCCAGGATGTCTTCGAGCAGCTCGCGGCTGACGTAGTCACGCACCTGGTCGCAATAGTCGATGGCTTCCTTGAGGTCGGGGATGGCGCGCATCTCGAGGGCGAGGTCGCACTGCAGCATTTCCTGGGTGTGCTCACCGATGTGCAGCTTGCCGAGATCCTGCAGGTTGGGCAGGCCTTCCAGGAACAGGATGCGCTCGATCAGTTTATCGGCATGCTTCATCTCGTCGATGGACTCGTGGCGGGTGTACTCGGCGAGTTCGTTCAGGCCCCAATCCTTGAACATCTTGGCATGCAGGAAGTACTGATTGATGGCAATCAGTTCGTTGCCGAGGATCTTGTTGAGGTGGGCGATGACCTGTTTATCACCTTTCATGGCGCTCTCCTGCCTTGGATTGAAATTGGGCGCCATTGTCCTCGCACCCAGGCGGTTTGTCCAGCGATTTCTCTCTGTAACTAATTGATTTTATTGAATAAACGAAACCGAGAATGGTTATCGTTAAGACTAGAATTTGCGGATGGCAAAACCCGCCAGAGCGCAAGTCTGGCGGGAAGGACGGGGATGGGGAAGGAGATCAGTTCGCGGGAGCGAAGTCGGCCTTCTTCACGGCCGTCTGCACGAGAGACTTGGCCATCTGGCCGCACTTGCCACACTGCGTGGCGACGCCCAGTTCGCGGCGTACGTCGGCGTAGGAGGAGCACATGCCCCCGGCAATGGATTCTTTGATCTGGCGATCGGTAACGGCTTTGCAGAGACAGACGTACATACGAGCGACTGATGTCAGCGAAGTAGGTAATGGATGGCGCAAACGGTAGTACTAATGAGAATCAATGTCAACAAGCAATGGATAGCATTTGCGGTTTCGTGGCATTCGGCTTGGGGTAAGAGTGGGGTAAGTGAGTGTCCCTCTGGCGTTCGGCTTGGTAAGTGAGTGTCCCTCCCTCGGGCGCTCGGGAGTGAGTGTCCCCTCCCTCGGCCTCCCCTGCCTCGGGCGCCAATTGCTTGAAGCACCGATGCATTTCTGGCTCCTCCGAGGTGGGTGTCCCACGTTGGATGCGGAGGTGGGTGTCCCACGATGGGGCCTCACGTTGGATGCGGAGGTGGGTGTCCCACGATGGGGAGTGAGTGTCCCAAGGGTGTTGAGGTGGCTGTCCCTTTTGTTAGCCGCTAAGCTTGGCGGCCTTTTTCGCCCCCGCCGTTTCGCGGCAAGGAGTGTTCCGTGAAGCCCACTCTCGTCATCGGCAACAAAAACTATTCCTCCTGGTCCCTGCGCCCCTGGTTTCTGCTGAAGCACTTCGGTGTCGACTTCCAGGAAGTGCGCGTGCCGCTGAATCAGCCGGAAACGGCGGATCGTCTCGCCATGTTTTCGCCGACGGGCAAGGTGCCGGTGCTGTTGCATGAACAGCGCGCGGTGTGGGAGTCGCTCGCGATCTGTGAATACATCAATGATTGCTTCCTCGACGGCCGCGGTTGGCCGGCGGATCTCGGGGCGCGTTCCCATGCGCGCTCGCTTGCCTGCGAGATGCATGCGGGCTTCGCGGCCCTGCGTTCGCAGTGGCCCATGAACGTGCGGCTGCGTCGCCCCATGACGCTCAACGGCAAGGTCGCGCAGGATCTCGCGCGCATGGAAGTGATATGGAACGAGTGTCTGGAAATCTATGGCGGGCCGTGGATGTGCGGTGAGTTCAGCATCGTCGATGCCATGTATGCTCCCGTTGCGCTGCGCTTCCACTCCTATCAGCCGCCCCTGAGCGAGGCGAGTCAGGGTTACGTGAAAGCGATTCTGAGTCATCCCGCCATCAAGGAGTGGATGGCTGCGGCAGAGGCTGAGAGCGAAGTGATCAAGGAAGACGAGGTGGGCTATCTCCTGGGCGAGCCCGGTTGGGAGTGAGCCCGAGGTGAGAAGGTCAGAACGTCTCTGTCTCGAGTGCGGCATGGTGGTGCCCGCACTGCGTTTCGAGCTGGATCAGGTGCCGCCCCATCTGAGCTGTCCCAAGTGCGAGCAGAATCTCTATCTGCAACACGATGGCTCGTGTCTGACGCGTGACATCGCTCATCAACGCGAAACCATCGTACAGGCGTTGGCAAAACTGGATCGGCTGCTGCTCGATGGTTGGCAGAGTCACTGCCGCAGTGTGCGCATCATCGTCGGTGGTGGCTTGATCCGCGACCAGGTGCTGGGGCAATTGCACTACTACCAGGGGCAGGGCGTGATCCGCGCGTACCACGAGGACAGCCCCAATCGCGGCGCCATCATCGCGGTACTGCGCGCCTAGCTCGACTCAGCCCGTGCTCTTCGGCAGAGTCACCACCACCTGATTTCCCTGCGTTTCGTTGCGGATGCCGAGCGGATCCACATCCTTCGGCAGCGGCAGGCTGCGACTGAACTGCTGTGTCTGCACGCTGGAGAAACTGCGTCCTCCCTGTTTGTCTTCCTGTTTCACGGTGAGCTTGCCGGCGATGTTGAGCTTGCCGTCTTCGACTTCCGTGTTGAGCTCGACATTGCTGCTGCCTTCCGGCAGTTCGATGGTGACGACGTAAGCATCCGCTTCTTCACGCATTTCGATTTCCGGTTGGGCCGCGCTCGAGAAACTGAAGCTGAAACCATTGCGATCGAACAGCGAACCACCATTCATCAGTTGCTCCATGCGCTGCCGCATCTGGTCGAAGCCGCTGAAGAAGTCGTCGTCGAAGAAGCCGGCGAAGGGATCGTTGGTGTTGGGGGGATTCACCGGCGCGCTGGCAGGCGGGGGAGTGAGTGTCCCCGAGTTGCTGCCAAGTGGTGAGGGTGAATTCTGGGAGAGTTGTGGCGCCACGGATGGGCGCGACTCCTTGAGAGCGCTCAGCTCCTGTCGCAGCTGATAGGTGCCGTAGATCTGCCAGGCCAAGAGAGCCGTGGTGACGGCCAGGGCCGCGCTCATGAGATTCAGCGTGGTACGGATACGCATGAAAGCCTCCTGTTGCTGCCTAGGGATGCACGGGTCAGATGGATCCTCGCGGGAGGAGTGTGCGCAACGATAGGGGCGCTGGCGCGAGTTTCAATCCTTCCCACGCCGGATAACGCGGGAGCCCGGGGTTGGCGTATCCCTGGAGTGTAGAAAGTCTGGGGGCTCAGGTGGGTTGGGGCGCCGGGTAGGTGAGCCGCACCGAACGACCCAATCGTGGAGTGGCTGTCGAGCGCTCCACCTTTGGGGGTTCACCGCAGTGAGGTTCACCCAACCTAGGCGGAATCCCCGCTGTTGTCGTGCAAGAGACTGAGACCCAGGCGCTTGGCGCCGGCGTAGTCGACCTTGCCGGAGCCGAGTCGGGGGATGGCTTCCACGTGGAAGTAGCGGGAAGGGAAGGCCAAGGGATTGAGACCGAGTGCCATCAGTCGCTCGCGTAGATTGGCGGGATCGAGCGGGCGGTTGCTCAGCACGATGAGTTTTTCGCCTTTCTTCTCATCGGGTGCACTCACCACCACCAGTTCCAGTTCGGGATCGGGCAGCAAGGTGCGCAGCGTGTGCTCGACCGTGCCGAGTCCCACCATCTCGCCGCCGACCTTCGCGAAACGTGAGTAGCGGTCGAGGATGTAGAGAAAGCCGTCTTCATCGAGATAGCCCTTGTCGCCGGTGACGTACCAGGAAAGACCATCGATCGAGAGCAGGGCGCTTTGGCTCTTCTGCTCGTTCTTCAGATAGCCCTGCATCACCTGCGCGCCGCTGATCAGCACCATGCCGGCTTCGCCCGTGGGCAAGGGCCGATAGGTTTCCGGATCGACGATGCGGAAGCTGGTGCCGGGCAGCGGCAAACCCACCGAGCCCACCTTGTTGCCGACCTGCACGCGCCAGTTATCGGGACTGAGCCGATCGGGCATGTTCACGCTCGCCACCGGCGCGGTTTCGGTGGCGCCATAACCTTCCAGGATCTCCTTGTTGAACTTCTCGCGGAATTCGCGCCGCACGTCCTCGTGCAGTTTTTCCGCGCCAGCCACCACGAGGCGCAGACTTTCCAGCATCAAGGGATGCACCTTGTGATTGCGCACGTAGAGCCGCAGGAAACTCGAGGTGCCGAGCAGAATCGTGACGCGATGCTTGGCGATGGCGAGCGCGGCGCCGTGCACGTCGGTGGGATCGGGATGACACACCACCGGCAGGCGTTCGAGCAGAGGCATCAGATGCGTCACCGTCAAGCCGAAGGCGTGAAAGGGCGGCAGGTTGGCGAGCATCACGTCCTCGTCTTCGGGATTCAGCAGTTCGGTGAACTGTTTGACGTTGCACAGCAGGTTGCGGTGCGTGAGCACCACGCCCTTGGGACTGCCTTCGCTGCCCGAAGAAAACATGATCACTGCCGCCTGCTGATTGGAAGTGCGCGTGCAGCAGAACCACTTCAGCCAACTCGCCGGCAACATCCAGGTGGCGGCCAAGGTGATCAGTCGTTCCGCAATGGAAGCGCTGGCGCGCAGATCTTCCAGCATGATGAAACGACAACGTTCACGCAGCGGCTCCAGTACCACCCCGCGTGCCGCCAATTTGTCGAGAAAGCGCGCGGAGGTGTAGATGGTTTCCACCTCGGCCTGCTCGATTGCGGACAGCATGGTTTCCACCGGCGCGGTGAAGTTGAGATTCACCACGGTCTTGCCGCAGAGAAAGAGCGCGAAATTGCCGAGCACGCTGCCGGTGCTGCTGGGCAGCAGCAGTCCCACGTTCTGCTCGTGGCTCAACTTGCGCATGCGCCGCGCCAGGATGAGGGAGCCCGTCAGCGCCGTGCGGGCGCGCAGCGCGGTGCCGAAGGTGTCCATCAGCACCACGGGATTGCCGGACTTGGTGCAGGAATCGATCCAGTGTTCACCGAGCGTCGGCAGATGATCGGCATATTCGCGCCAGGAAAGATTGGAGAGCTCACCCACCTTGCGCTTGAGCTCGTGTGCCGGCGTCGACTTCGGCAAGGGCGCGCCGAAGTCCACCACCACTTCGCGATTGATCGTGTGCCGCGCGCGATGATGTTGCGGTTTGCTGGTCTGCGGCAGGCTGCCCCAGAGGCCACGCAGATAGAAGGGTACGATCACGACGTCGTCATCGACTTCCTGGCAGGCACGCTCGTAGGCGCGGCGGAATTCACCGAGGTTGCCGTTGCGACTGACCACGCCTTCGGGAAAGAGACACACCACTTCGCCGCGGCGCAGCGCTTCCGCCACGTCGGCCAGGGCCTGTCGCGACGCAGCACCGGCTTGAATCGGAATGCAGCCGAAACGGCGGAAGAACCAGCGCAAATACCAGAGTTCGTAGATGTCGCTGTTGAGTACGAAACGCACCGGACGTGGACAGGCGATCTGCACCACGGCCCAGTCGATCCAGCTGACGTGGTTGCCGAGCAGCAGCACACCACCACGCACCGGGATGTGACGCATGCCCTGCACCTTGATGCGATAACGCGTGGCGACCACGCCATTCATCAGAAAACGTGTGAGGCTTTGCGGCAGGGCGAAGAGCAGGTAGAGCGCAGCGGCAATCGCGACGACGGCATCGAGTTGCAGGAGGCCGCGCGTATTCCAACCCAAAAGTACATAACCCAAGGTGAACAGCAGCCACAGCAACATCAGTGCAGCCGTGAGCGCGTGACTGAGTGCGAGCACGCGCATGTTGGCGTTGGCGGGGGCGTAGTACTGCAGCAAGGCACGCAGCGGTACCAGCCACAAGGCCGCCGCGGCACCGATGAGGGCGAGTACCGAGGTCAGCAGCAGCGAAGGTTGCAGCAGCGCGAGCAGCGCAATGCCGAAGGTGAGGCCAAAGACGCCGAGCGGCAGCAAGCCGGTTTCGAGATAGCGGCGCGAATAATGACCGCCAAAGAGCGCACCAGCGAAGACACCCAACACCGCCGCAGTCAGTGGCGCATCCAGCACGAAGGAGCCTTCCGGAACGCGGAAGGGGGTGAGATAGAGCGGCAGTGCCAGCGTCAGACTCTGCGTCACCATCAGGAGCAGCGCCACGCCGAGCGCGCTCGCACGCAGGCCGGAGTCCTGCCACAAGGCCCGCAGTTCCACCTTGCCGACTTCCTGCAGTGCCGCACGCCAGGCAAATACCGCGCGTGATTCCGGGCTCGCCGTCAGCGTGCTGCGATGAAGCAATCCCAACTGTAAAAGAGCAGCGGCAACGAAGAGCCAACTGCACGGCGCCAGCGCTTGCAGTGCCTCCGCGATAGCGCTGCCGGGATCCGTATCGCTGAGCCTGAGAACGGAGACTGCAAACATGGAGGCGCCGCCGAGAGCCGCGGCGTTCACCGCCAGCAGACGTCCATTCGCTTCCGCCAGATATTCGACGCCCACTCGCTCTCCCATCAGCGCGTATTTCGCCGGTGCGAATAGCGCGGCCTGCGTACCTGCGAGAAATAGCAGGATGTAGGTGGGCGTGAGCCAGCCGAAGCTGCAGGAGAGCGCAAACAGAACGCTCAGGCCCAGGAGCAGGGAGCTCAGACGTTGAATCACGTTGCCCTTGCCATGCTGTTCGCATAGCTGCGTCGCCACGCGGGGAAACAGCACGAAGGGCAGCAGAAAGAGGATGACGACCAGCGCACCCAGTAGGAGGCGGGTGCTGCCGGTATATTGAATGGAAAGTGCGAGCTGCAGCAGCACACCACAGCCGAAGGTGATGAAGGCGTTGAGGAAAAAGACGGCATAAAGCGCCGCGTTCTCCCGCCGGATCGTGCCGAGTGCCATGTCCCGCTCCCCTCCTTCCTTGCGTGCAATGCACGAGCATCGCCTGCGATGCGCTGCGCCTTGGCGCGTGGAGCTCTGCGGCAACCGTGGCTGCCTGTGGCCGGCGGCGCTTAGTCTGCGCCGGCCTCGACTTCCTCACCGCCGGTGATGCCACCGGGCGGCGGCCAACCGCCGAGCTCCTGCCAACGGTTGATCATGTGGCAGAAGAGATCTGCCGTGATTTCCGCATCGTAGCGCGCCGAGTGGGCCGAGGCATTGTCGAAGGACAGGCCTGCCGCTTCCACCGCGCGCGCCAATACCGTTTGTCCGAAGCACAGCGCGGACATCGACGCCGTGTCGAGACTCGAGAAGGGATGGAAGGGGTTGCGCTTGAGATTGTGGCGCTCCGCTGCGGCACGCACGAAGCCATGATCGAAGTGGGCGTTGTGACCCACGAGAATCGCACGCTTGCAGTTGGCGGCCTTCATCGCTGCGCGCAGCTTGGCGAAGAGATCGCGAAACACTTCGGCTTCGGGATAGGCGATGCGCAGCGGGTGATAGGGATTGATGCCGGTGAATTTCAGCGCCGCTTCTTCGATGTTGGCGCCGGGGAAGGGCACCACGCGATAGAAGTGCGTTTCCTTGCGTTGCAGTTGATCGCCGACGAAGTCGAGCGTGACGGCGGCGATTTCCAGAATGGCGTCGGTCTGCGCATTGAAACCGCCGCACTCCACGTCCACCACCACGGGCAGAAAGCCGCGGAAGCGTTCTGCGATGGAAAGGTTCTTGGGAGCTTCGGAAGCGGTGTCGCCGGGCAACTTTTCGGTCATGGCCGTTTCAGTCATGGCGCGGTTTCCAACAGTTTCCAGGCGATGGTCTCCCCCGCTTTCAAGGGCACGATGCGGTGGTCGCCGAAGTCGTAGTCGGCCGGGAGCTGCCAGGGTTCCTTCACGAGCGTGATGCGTTCCTGGTTGCGCGGCAGACGATAGAAGTCCGGACCGTGGAAACTGGCGAAGGCTTCGAGTTTGTCGAGTACGCCGAGTTCTTCGAAGATTTCCGCATACAGTTCGATCGCCGCGGGCGCGGTGAAACAACCGGCGCAGCCGCAGGCCGCTTCCTTGGTGTGACGCGCGTGCGGGGCAGAGTCGGTGCCGAGGAAGTATTTCGGTGAGCCGCTGATCACCGCTTCCTGCAGTGCGCGCTGATGCACGTTGCGTTTGAGCACGGGCAAACAATAGAGATGCGGACGCACCCCACCGACCAGCATGTGGTTACGGTTGTACCAAAGATGTTGCACGGTGATGGTCGAGGCCACGTTGTCGGAGGCTTCACGCACGAAATCGGCGGCGTCCTTGGTGGTGATGTGTTCCAGCACCACGCGCAGGTTCGGGAAGCGCGCGAGCAGCGGCGCCAGCACGCGATCGAGGAAGGTCTTCTCGCGATCGAACACATCGATGTCGGCATCGGTGACTTCGCCGTGCACGAGCAGCGGCAGACCACAATCACTCATCGCCTCGAGCGCGGGATAGACCGCTTCGAGTCTGGTGACACCGCTGGCGGAATTGGTGGTGGCCCCGGCCGGATAGAGCTTGACCGCTTTCACATGACCACTTGCCTGCGCCGCGCGGATTTCCTCGGGCGTGGTGGAGTCGGTGAGATAGAGCGTCATCAAAGGCTCGAACTCCCTTCCTGCCGGAGCGTGCGCCAACAGACGCTCGCGATAGGCCAGGGCCTGCAGCGTGGTGGTCACGGGCGGCACCAGGTTCGGCATCGCAATGGCGCGCCGGAACACGCGGGCGGTGGGAGGAACGGTGGCTGCTAGGACGGCGCCGTCACGGAAATGGATGTGCCAGTCGTCGGGGCGGGTAAGCGAAAGAGTCAACATGCAAGAAAGGCCTTCAAAACGGGCCGCAGTATAGCAACGGGCTCGAAGCCCCCGCCATGCTTTTACTCCGAACAGACGCGGCAGTTCCGACTTGGCCTGGCATGTGGCCTGAGCCTTCGGGTAGAGTGCGACGCCATTGCAGCTCAGCAGGACGAAGGGGGGAGTCGTGAGCCGTGATGCCGTTGCCACATCGTTGCAGTTGTTACCGGGCGTTCCGCTGATCGAATCGCCCTTGTTCGAGGAGATCCTGCGCTCGGACTACTTCAGCGAAGAGGAAAAGCCCGTGGCGCGCGACCTGCACGACAAGGGGTTTGCCATCCTGCGCTTTCCCGATCCCGACTTCGACGCCCGCGCCGCACGCATGCGGGCGCGTCTGCATGAATGTTTCGACCAGAAGGCAAGCCTGCGTGAGCAGCGGGTCTACTGCGAAGGACCGCGCATCCAGGACGCCTGGCGCATCGATGCCGACGTCAAAGCGTTGGCCTGCAACGAACAGATTCTCGCCTTGCTGCGCAAGCTTTACGGTCGACCGGCCTTTCCCTTCCAGACGCTGAACTTTCGCTTTGGCAGTGAGCAGCACATGCACACTGATTCGGTGCACTTCAGCAGCAATCCGGAGCGCTTCATGTGTGGGGTGTGGGTGGCGCTGGAAGAGGTGCATGCCGGTAATGGGCCCTTGTCCTACTACGAGGGCAGTCACCGCTGGCCGCTCTACACCAACGAACACATCGGTGTGACGGCATCGGCGCTGGACCGGGAACAGATCAGTCAGGCCCACTATCACGCGCTGTGGCAGAAACTGGTGCAGGTGCACGGCTCACGCAAGTTCGAACTGCATGCCCCGGCGGGTACGGCGCTGATCTGGACGGCCAATCTGCTGCATGGCGGCGAACCGGTGCGTGAGCCCGGTAGCACGCGCTGGTCGCAGGTCACCCACTACTATTTCGAGGGCTGCAGCTATTACACGCCCATGCACAGTGACGTCTTCCTGGGTAAGACCTGGTTCCGCCGGCCCTCGAATCTCCTCACCGGGCAGGAAGTGCCCAATACCTACAACGGCCATGTGGTGAGCCGGCGTTACATCGACGTCGCCATGGAGGGCATGACGGCCGTGCCGAAGCTGCCCATGGCGCTTCCCGAGGACTTCGACACGGCGCGGTACCTGGCTCTGAACCCGGACGTGGCCCAGGCCGGCGTGGACCCCAAACGCCACTATCTGGCCCACGGCAGGGCGGAAGGGCGGGCTTACAAGTAGACGTTGCCCGGGCTGCTGTTTATCCTTGCCACCTTTGTTCGGCAGCCCCCTGCCGCCCGCGTTTTCAGACTCTTTTCATCACTTTTCTCGGCAGTAGAGCTCATGGCCACGATTCTTCAGAAACTCCCCATCGGCGACAAAGTAGGCATCGCTTTCTCCGGCGGCCTCGACACCAGCGCAGCCCTGCACTGGATGAAACTCAAGGGCGCACGGCCCTTCGCCTACACCGCCAACCTGGCGCAGCCGGATGAGGCGGACTACGAGGAAATTCCGCGCAAGGCGCTGCAGTACGGTGCCGAGAAGGCGCGTCTGATCGACTGCCGCCTGCAGCTCGCCAACGAAGGCATCGCCGCCATCCAGTGCAGCGCCTTCCACATCACCACCGCGGGCGTGACTTATTTCAACACCACGCCGCTCGGCCGCGCCGTCACCGGCACCATGTTGGTGGCCGCGATGAAGGAAGACGACGTCCACATCTGGGGCGACGGCAGCACCTACAAGGGCAACGACATCGAGCGCTTCTACCGCTATGGCCTGCTCACCAACCCGGCGCTCAAGATCTACAAGCCCTGGCTGGACCAGGATTTCATCAATGAGCTCGGTGGCCGCGCCGAAATGTCCGCGTTCATGACCAAGGCCGGCTTCGGCTACAAGATGAGCGCCGAGAAGGCCTACAGCACCGACAGCAACATGCTCGGTGCCACGCACGAAGCGAAGGACCTCGAGCATCTGAACAGCGGCATCCGCATCGTCAACCCGATCATGGGTGTGGCTTTCTGGAAGCCGGAAGTGGAAATCAAACCGGAAGAAGTCACCGTGCGTTTCGAGAACGGTGTGCCGGTGGCGCTCAATGGCAAGACCTTCCCGGGTCCGGTGGAGCTCTTCATGGAAGCCAACCGCATCGGCGGCCGTCATGGTCTGGGCATGAGCGACCAGATCGAGAACCGCATCATCGAAGCCAAGAGCCGCGGCATCTACGAAGCTCCCGGCATGGCGCTGCTGTTCATCGCCTATGAGCGTCTCGTCACCGGCATCCACAACGAAGACACGATCGAGCAGTACCGCGAAAACGGTCGCAAGCTTGGCCGCCTGCTCTATCAGGGCCGCTGGTTCGATCCGCAGGCGATGATGCTGCGGGAAAGCTCGCAGCGGTGGGTCGCCTCCGCCATCACCGGTGAAGTGACGCTGGAACTGCGTCGCGGCAACGACTACTCGATCCTGAACACCGAGAGCCCGAACCTGACCTACCATCCGGAGCGTCTGACCATGGAGAAAGGTGATTCCATGTTCACCTCCGCCGACCGCATCGGTCAGCTCACCATGCGCAACCTCGACATCGTCGACACGCGCGACAAGCTGACGCTGTACACCAACAACGGTCTGCTCAGCATCGGCAAGAGCGGCGGCAGCGTGCCCACGCTGGAACCGCCGAAGAAGGACTGAAACCACGGGATCCAGGAACGCGAAGAATGAGGGGGCGAGGAATGAAACGGCTACTCTCACTCTTCGCACCCTGGTGTCTCAGCGGTGCCTTGCTCGCCGATCAGAATGCGCCTGAACTCGACGAGCTGTTCCAGCAATTGAAGATGACGCGCGATCCCGTAGCGGCAGCACCGCTCGAGGATCGCATCTGGGATCTGTGGTTTCAGCACGAAGATCCTCAGGCGCAGCAGCTGATGAATCTCGGCCTCCTGCAGGCCAATGCCGGAGAACTTCAGGCTGCCGTCGCCACCTTCACCCAACTCATCGCTCTGCAACCGGACTTCGCCGAAGCCTGGAACCGGCGTGCAACACTGCATTACCTGCTCGGCAACTACGCCGAATCGAAGGCGGACATCGCCGAAGTCCTCAAACTCGAGCCCTATCACTTCGGTGCTCTGTCGGGACTCGGTCTCGTCAACGTCGCCCAGGGCAACTATCTCGAAGCGCGCCGCGCCTTCGAATCGGCCCTCGAAGTGAATCCCAGCATGGAAGCCGTGCGCGCCAACCTGCTCGAGCTGGATCGGGTGCTGAAGGGAAGGACGATTTGAGCCTCGTCGGGGTTCGACTGCTGCGTTGGTCGGAGTCGACGTAGGTTGGCGCTTCGCGAAGCGAATCCCAGCATACGATCTCCAAACATGCAGCGACTTTCCTGCGACATCCCTGCCTGGCTTCGCCTGACGGCTCGGGGCCCATCTACGAGCAACGAAGGCCAAGGCCTATGCGGCGATCGAGCTTCAATCCTCGGTCTTATCCTTGTACTCACACAGATCTTCGATCACACAACTGCCGCAGCGCGGTTTGCGGGCGATGCAGGTGTAGCGGCCGTGCAGGATGAGCCAATGGTGGGCGTCGAGCAGGAATTCGTCGGGCACCACCTTCAATAACTTCTTCTCCACTTCCAGCACGTTCTTGCCGGGCGCGAGGCCGGTGCGATTGCTGACGCGGAAGATGTGGGTGTCCACCGCCATGGTCTTCTGACGGAAGGCGGTATTGAGGATCACGTTCGCGGTCTTGCGACCCACGCCGGGCAGGGCTTCGAGTTCCTCGCGCGTCTGCGGCACCTGCGAATCGTACTGATCGATCAAGATCTTGCAGGTCTTCATCAGGTTCTCCGCCTTGGTGTTGAAGAGGCCGATGGTCTTGATGTAGTCCTTGAGCTTTTCCAAACCGAGGTCATGGATCGCCTGCGGGGTATTGGCCACCGGAAACAGTTTGGCGGTGGCCTTGTTGACGCCGACGTCGGTGGCCTGCGCGGAAAGCAGTACGGCCACCAGTAACTCGAAGGGCGTGCTGTAGTTGAGTTCGGTGGTGGGCTTGGGATTGGCGGCGCGCAGGCGCTCGAAGATCTGGCGGCGTTTCTGTGGGTTCATGGCAAAGAAGGTATTAAAGCTGACCGGTCACACGCACGCGCTTGCTGCCGGGAGGTGGCAGTTCTGGTTCGGGCAGCGTGCGCGCACGACGTTGATCGAGAAAGTTCTTGAAGGCGGCGAAGCCACCCAGCAACAGCAAGGCACCCGCCGGCATCAGAGCCAGAGGCAACGGTGCGTCGCTAAAGACCGAGAGTTCCCAGTTCGCAGCAAAGGGCAGCAGTTGTTCGAGGTCGGCAAAGAGCTGCCCCGTGCCGAGCAGTTCACGCGTCATGCCCAGGGCGATGAAGACGAAGAGAAAACCAAGCCCCATCAGTACTGCATCTTTCACAGCAATCGATGGTGAAGCCTTGCTGGCACAGCGTTCAGCGCGCGCGAACAGCAGACTATTGGCGGCAATCAAGGGCAGGAAGATGCCGAGCCGCTGCGACAGCGGATAGGCGTAGGCGCTCATCGTGAGTTCGAGCACGGTGGTGAAGCTGGCAATCAGAAGCGCGAACACCGGCAAACGAAGCGCGGGGCTGAGCCGGTTGCGTAGCAGCGAAGTGCAGAGATTCGAGCACATGAGCACGAGCAAGGTACACAGGCCGAGTGCGAGCGCGGTGACCGTTGCATCGCTCATGGCAAGCAATGGGCTCAGTCCCAAGAGCTGCACCAGCGCGGGATTGTCGTGCCAGAGTCCTCGTGTGTCGTGCCGTTGCTCTGTGCTCATGCTCAGTCTCCCAGCAAGGCTGCGCGATTCAGCTCGAAGAAATCCAGTGCCTGGCGCACCACGCCCACCACGGCGCGCGGCGTCTGCGTGGCGCCGACGAATTGATCGAACTCACCGCCGTCCTTCTTCACACGCCACAGCACGGGATCGGTGTTGTCGAGTGAACGCCGATCGAAACCGAGGATCCAGCGTGACTCATCGAGATCGATCTTGTCACCGAGGCCGGGCGTTTCATTGTGTTCGACTGCACGCACGCCGGTGATGGCGCCTTCGCGATCGATGCCGATCAGGAGCAGGATGGGGCCACGATAGCCGCGCGTTTCGAGCGGCAGAATCACCGCACTCGGCGTGCCGTTGCTGCGCGCGAGGTAGGCGGTGCGTGGTGCACTCAATCCCAGCAGCTCCTGTTGCGTGAATTGCGGCGCAGCGGGATCGAGCACGAAGCTGTCTGTGAGCAGATCGTTGTCATGCTGAGTCGGTGGCAGCACGGCTTCGAGTGCTGCGCGTTCGGCGGCGCGCCGTGCTGCGGTAGCACGTTCGGCGGTTGCGCTTTGCAGCAGTGACAAGAGCACGGCAGCCAGCAGCGCCACTGCCACCAAGGGCAGGATATGGCGCAGCAGCGGCGAAGCTTCGCGCTTGCCGGTGTCCTGTGCTTGCGGCTCGATCTCGCTCATTTGGAATGACCGAAGGTGCGTGGCACGGTGTAGCGATCGATCAGCGGCACCGCGAGATTGCCGAGCAGTACGGCAAAGGCGAGGCCATCGGGGTAGTCGCTGAAGCTACGCAATACGAACACGAGCGTGCCGATCAGCGCTCCGTAGATCAAGCGACCACGCGGTGTGGTGGAAGCGGTCACGGGATCGGTGGCGATGAAGAAGGCGCCGAGCATCGTTGCCCCGCTGAAGAGATGCATCAGTGGCGAACCAAGGCTCGAGGATGAACCTCCGTCCCAGCCAAAGGCCGAACACAGCGCCAGCGCGCCGAGAAAGGCCGCCGGAATGTGCCAGCCGATCACCCGCTTGTAGAGCAGCCAGGCACCGCCCATCAGGAAACCAAGGTTCACCCATTCCCAGCCGAGCGCAGCGAAGTTGCCGCTCAGCGGCGAGGCCGCGCGGAATTCACTCACGAGTTGCGCACCTTCGCGCTGCCGGAAACTGTCGAGCAGCGTCGCACCGGTGTAGGTATCGATGCCGAAGAAAGGCTCACCACCGAAGAAGGTGGCGAGGCTGTCCCAGAACGTCGGTAACGCGGGTACAGCGCCGAGCGGCAGGGACCAGCGTGTCATCTCCAGCGGAAAGGCCACGAGCAGCACCGCGTAGCCGACCATTGCGGGATTGAAGGGATTGTGACCGAGGCCGCCATAGCAATGCTTCGCTACGACGATCGCAAAGAAGATGCCGCAGAGGCCGAGCCACCATGGTGCGGTGGGGGGTAAGGCGAGCGCGAGCAGGATGCCGGTGAGCAGCGCACTGCAATCGCGCAGATGAAAGGCTACCGGCAGCTTGCGCTTGCGCAGCACCAAGGCTTCGAAGCCCACGGCCAAAGCACTGAGCCACACCAGGTTGAGCAGTACGCCCCAGCCGAAGAAATGGATGAGCGCAGTCGCTCCCGGCACGAGCGCGAGCAACACCAGTCGCATCACTTGCGAAACGGAAAGGCCACGATGGCCGTGCGGTGAACTGGGCAGTGTCATGACTTGTCGTCGTCGGCATCCGGCTTGGATGCCTCTCCTTGCTGTGCCGCTCGTTCGGCGGCCTTGCGCGCTGCCTTCTTGGCATTGACGCGGGCGAGTGCGGCCTGGATCACTTCCTGCGGCGTGGGCTGCGGTGCGGCACTCTCCTGTTGCTGTGCGGCTTTCTTCGCCTGCACGCGCGCGAGTGCGGCAGCGACGGCATCTTGGGCAGAAGGACCTGCGGCAGCCGCGGCATCCTGTTTTTGTTTCAAGAGCGCCGCACGTTCGCGGCGGCGTTGTTCTTCCTGCTCCCGTTCTTCCAGTTTGCGCGCCTGGTGGAATTCGAAGCGAACGCGCGAATGCGCGGCCATCGCCTGCTTGGCGTGGAAGTCACTGAGCTCACCCTTCGCCGCGCGGAAATACTGCACGAGCGGGATGTGACTCGGGCACACGTAGGCGCAGGCACCGCATTCGATGCAATCCCAGAGGTTGTGACGCTCGGTTTGTTCGAGGTCGCGCACCCGCGCATAGGCATAGAGCTGTTGCGGCAACAGGAAGGCGGGGCAGGCGGCAGAACACATGCCACAGCGAATGCATTCGCGCGCGGGCGGCGGTGTGGGCAACTCGCCTTCGGTGGTGGCGATGAAACAGTTGCTCGTTTTGCGCACGGGTAGATCGGCGTGCGGCAACTGCACGCCCATCAGCGGGCCTCCTTGGATCAGGCGCGAGAGTTTGGCGCCGTCGAGCTCGCAGACATCGAGCAGAGAAGCGAGCGGCGTGCCGATCAGGACTTCGAAATTACCCGGCTTTTGCAGCGCGGCACCGGTGACGGTAACGATGCGACTCACCAGCGCTTCGCCATGCAGTACCGCACGCGCGATCGCATGACAGGTGCCGACGTTCTGACACAGGATGCCCTGCTCGACCGGATAGCGACCTGCGGCGATTTCGATGCCGGTGAGTTGATAGATCAGTTGTCGTTCGCCGCCCGAGGGATAGCAGGCCGGCACGACCACGATCTCGATACGTGAATCATTGCAAGCGTCGACTGCCGTGCGTAGCGCACTGAGTGCCTGCGGTTTGCCTTCTTCGATACCGATCAAACAGCGCGTGGGCTCCGTCATGCGTAGAAGCACGCCAATACCGGCCACGACTTCGTCCGCACGTTCACGCAGGAGCGCTTCATCGGCGGTGATGAAGGGTTCGCACTCGCAGGCGTTGATGATCAGCGTGTGCGGCTCTCGCAGCGCACTGAGTTTCGCTGCCGTGGGATAACCGGCACCGCCGAGCCCCCCGATGCCGGCTTCGGCGATACGTTCAAGCAAAGTTGCTGCATCGACTGTCGAGGGATCGAGTGAGGGCAACCTGTGCCATTCATCGCGACCATCGGTTTCGAGCACGGCACAGAGCTCCGGCAAACCCGAAGCATTGGGTACGGGCAACCACGCGATGTCGACGACGGTGCCGGAGCTCGAGGCGTGGCAGAGACTTTCCGGTTGCACCGTGCCGCGTGCGAGCAGTTGGCCTTTGAGTACCTCGTCGCCGACTTGCACGCACAGCTTGGCATCGTGATGGCCCGGCTGCGTCAGCGGAATGATGAGCCGCTCGGGCAAAGGCAGCGTGCGAATGGCTTCACGCAGCGATTGCGCCTTATGCGCTGGCGGATGAATGGCATTGGGCAGAGGCCAGGTTTTCGATTTCGCGTTCACGCGCGGGCCTCGTGCAGACGATCGCTGGCGATCAATTGGTGGCGTGCTTCTGCCGCATCGGGGCGCGGCCAATGCCAGCGTTGGTGTTCGTTCTTGAGCGGAATCATGTCGATGCAATCGACCGGGCAGGGCGCGACGCAAAGGTCACAGCCGGTGCATTCGCTCGTGATGACCGTGTGCATGTGTTTGGCGGCGCCGAGGATGGCGTCGACCGGACAGGCCTTCACGCACTTGGTGCAGCCGATGCATTCGTCCTCACGGATGTAGGCGACCTTGCGAACGTCTTCCTTGCCATGCGTGGGATCGAGTGGCAGCGGCGCTTGGCCGAGCAGACGTGCCAGGGAACGAATGGTGGCATCACCGCCGGGAGGACAACGGTTGATCGCTTCACCTTCGGCAATTGCCGTGGCATAGGGACGGCAACCGGGATGACCGCACTGTCCGCATTGGGTCTGCGGTAACAGCGCGTCGATGCGATCGACGAGCGCAGGTTCATCGGCGCCGAACTTGCGTGCGAGCTGACTCAGCACCACACCACAGCCGAGTGCCAGCACCAGCAGCACCAAGATCGCAGAGAGCAGACTCACCTTACACCAGCCCGGCGAAGCCCATGAAGGCGAGAGCCATCAGGCCGGCAGTAACGAGCGAGATGGCGGAACCCTGAAACGCGCGCGGTATCGCGGCCAGCATGAGCCGTTCACGCAGGGCAGCGAAAAGTATCAGTACCAAGCCGAAACCCACCGCAGCACCGAAGCCACTCAGTAGCGCGATGAAGAAGTTGTCGATGCGTTCGCTGTTGAGCAGTGTGACGCCGAGGATGGCGCTGTTGGCGGCCACCAGCGGCAGCTGCGTGCCGAGGCGTTTGTGCCAGAGTGGCTCGCGCTTGCGCAATACCAGATCGACACCCGCCACGAGCAAGGCAATCACCAAAATGAAGACCAGCGTGCGCAGATAGGCGAGCTCGAGAGGCACCAACAGGTAGTGATAAAGCAGATGGTTGAGGCCGGCGGAGAGCGTCAGCACGCCCACCACGAGTGCCGACATCCCGAGCGCAGGTTGCACGCTGCCGCCCGCACCCATGAGGGAACTGAGTCCCAGGTATTGGGTGAGGACGACGTTGTTGACCAGGATCGCTCCGACGAGGAGCAGCAGGATGTCGGCCATGGCCTGGTGTTGCTCAGTCGCGCTGGATGAGCTCGATCATGTAGCCGTCGGGATCCTTCACGAAGGCGATGACGGTGGTGCCGTGTTTCATCGGACCGGCCGGACGTACCACGTTGCCACCCTTGGCGGCGATCTCGTCGCAGGCCTTGTAGGCGTCCGGTACGGCGATGGCGATGTGGCCGAAGCCATTGCCGAGGTCATAGCTGGGAGTGTCCCAGTTGTGCGTGAGTTCGATCACGGTGTTGTGGGCTTCATCGCCATAGCCGACGAAGGCGAGGGTGAAGCGGCCTTCCGGATAGTCTTTGCGGCTCAGCAACTGCATGCCGAAGATGTTGGTGTAGAAGTCGATGGAGCGGTCGAGGTCACCGACTCGGATCATGGTGTGCAGAATACGCATGGCAACTCCCAGGGTGGATTTGAGGGGGCTTATTAAACCAAAGCTCGGCCTCTTTGGCTCGGCGTTTGTGGCGCTCCGGTAACGCTTTTGTGAGGGCAGGGATGCGGTGCGGAAGCGGTTCGCCGGCAGGCCGCGGGATGGCTTTGCCTGATTCCCGAGCAACACACTGGGATCGAGGGCGAGAGCCAAACGCAGCTCTGCTACACTCTGCCACCCTTTGCTCTCGTACCTTCCATGAAAAACGATCATTCAGAATCGTCGCGCGCTGCGGTAGTGGTCGAGCTTTGGTGCTCGGCGGAACCGGCTGAACTCGATGCCGAGCTCGCGCAGCGCTATGAGGCTTTGCTCTCCACCGATGAAAAAGTGCGTTGGCAGCGCTTTCGGCAAGCCGATGATCGCCGCCGTTTTCTGTTGACGCGCGCGCTGCTGCGCACGGTGCTCGGCGATCATCGCGGCCAGGCACCACATGAACTGGAATTCACGGTGGATCGTTGGGGCAAGCCACAATTGGTATCGATGCCGGAAGGCGAGGAGCCGCTGCATTTCAATCTCAGCCACACCGACGGCATGGTGGTGTTGGCGGTGAGCCGGCAGGCGGAAGTGGGGGTGGATGTCGAAGATGAACGTCGCGACGTGCAGGCCGAAGCGCTCACCCTGCGTTATTTCGCGGAGGAAGAATTACGCGCTTTGCGCGCGCTGCCACCGGAAGAACGTCAGCCGCACTTCCTGCGCCTGTGGACCCTGAAGGAAGCCTATGTGAAGGCACTGGGGTTGGGGCTGCGCATCCCGCTCGACAGTTTTGCCTTTGCGCTCAGCGAACGTGAGATCGCCTTTCAACGTAGAGAGGGGCAGGGCGCCAACACCAGCATGTGCTTCCGCAGCCTGGTGCTGCCGCCGCGTCACCGCGTGGGGTTGGCCGTGGCGACGGACGCGGAACTCGCTGTGCGTCTCTACCAGGGCCAACCCTTGGTGGGTTTCGAACGAACTGCCTGATCAGGTGACGCGCGTACCCGGCTGCGCGTTGCCATCGGGCGTCATCAGGAAGATGTCCTTGCCGTCGCCGGCGGCCAGGATCATGCCTTCCGACATGCCGAACTTCATCTTGCGCGCCTTCAGGTTGGCCACCATCACGGTGAGCTTGCCGATCAGGTCTTCCGGCTTGTAGGCCGACTTGATGCCGGAGAACACGGTGCGCGTAAGGGGCTGGCCCTTCTCATCGGCGCCGAGGTCGAGCGTGAGCTTGAGCAGCTTGTCGGCACCCTCGACGTGTTCGGCGTGCAGAATCTTCACCACACGCAGATCGACCTTGGCGAAGTCGGCGAATTCGATCTCCGCTTCGAGCGGTTCCTTCGCAATCGGGCCCGGCGCAGCAGCAGGTGCCGTAGCGGCGGCATTGGCGAGGCTGTCCTTGCTGGCTTCCACCATCGCTTCCACCTTGGCCGGATCCACGCGCTGCAGCAGCGGCGTGAAGGCGTTGATCGGATGGTCGAGCAGAACGGTCTGCGCATCACTCCACTGCAGCGGGGCGACGTTGAGGAAGCTTTCGGCCTGTGCGGCAAGTTGCGGCACTACCGGTTTGAGGTAGAGCACGAGCAGACGGAACAGGTTGAGACCGGCGCTGCAGATGCTGTGCACGGCCGGATCCTGCGGATTGGCCTTGGCCAAGGTCCACGGCGCCTTCTCCGCGATCATCGCGTTGGCCTTGTCGGCGAGTGCCATGATCAGGCGCAGCGCTTTGGCGTATTCACGCGCATCGTAGTTGGCCGCGATCTCGGCAGCGGCAGCCTGGAATTCCGCGGTCAGCGCCGGCTCGCCATCGGTGGCGGCGAGCTTGCCGCCGAAGCCTTTGTGAATGAAACCCGCGCAGCGGCTGGCGATGTTCACCAGCTTGCCGACGAGGTCGGAGTTCACCTTCTGCACGAAGTCCTCGAGGTTGAGGTCGAGGTCGTCCGGCGTCGCGCTCAGCTTCGACGCGAAGTAGTAGCGCAGGCATTCCGGATTGAGATGCGCGTGGAAGGTGTCGGCGGTGATGAAGGTGCCGCGCGATTTCGACATCTTCTGACCATTCACGGTGAGGAAGCCGTTGACGCTGATGTGGCTCGGCGTCTTGAAGCCGGCCGTGGTCAGCATGGCGGGCCAGAACAGCGCGTGGAAGTTGATGATGTCCTTGCCGATGAAGTGCCAGAGTTCGGTGGGCGTGTTCTGGTTCCAGTAGGCGTCGAAGTCGAGGCCCTTCTGTTTGCACAGTGCCTTGAAGCTCGCCATGTAGCCGATCGGCGCGTCCAGCCAAACGTAGAAATACTTGCCGGGCGAATCCGGGATTTCGAAGCCGAAGTAGGGCGCATCGCGGCTGATGTCCCATTCCTGCAGACCGCCTTCCAGCCATTCACTCAGCTTGTTGGCGACTGCGGGTGCCAACACGCCGCTGCGCGTCCATTCTTTGAGGAACTCGGTGAATTCGGGCAGGCGGAAGAAGTAGTGCAGCGACTCCTTCAACACCGGTGTCGCGCCGGAAATGGTCGAGCGCGGATCGATCAGGTCGGTGGCGGCGTAGGTGGAAGAACAGACTTCGCAGTTGTCGCCGTATTGATCCGGCGCCTTGCACTTCGGACAGGTGCCTTTTATGAAACGGTCGGACAAGAACAGTTCGCGCTCGGGATCGTAGAGCTGCGTGATGGTGCGCGTGGCGATCTTGTCGTTGGCTTTCAGGCGGTCGTAGATCAGCGCGGACAGCTCGCGGTTCTCGTCCGAATGCGTGGAGTGATAGATGTCGAACTCGACGCCGAAACGCTGGAAGTCGCGATGGTGCTCCTGACGCACACCTTCGATCAGTTCCTCCGGCGTGATGCCCGCCTTCTCGGCGCTGAGCATGATGCCGGTGCCATGGGCGTCGTCGGCGCAGACGTAGTGCACCGTGTGCCCCTGCAGGCGTTGAAAGCGCACCCAGATGTCGGCCTGGATGTAGCCGAGCAGGTGGCCGAGGTGGATGGGACCATTGGCGTAGGGCAGTGCATTGGTGACGAGAATGTCGCGCCGACTCATGACTAACTCACTGATTTGGCGATGAAACAGGGGGCGCGATGGTACCGGATGGCGCCCTTCGAGGAAAGCGCGGGCCAGGCCGCGGTGTTACCGATGGGTCGCTTTACGTCGACTTGTGACAAAATTCGCCGCCCCCGCGTCCGGCCCCATGAGGCCTGCGGCGTGGGTCTTCCCCAAAAAGGCGGACATTGGCGGCCTGGCTGGAGGCTTCATCCTCTGGCACAGGGCTTGCACCGCGAGCTCGGGTGTCGCGCTCGGCAGGATGCACGACTGCGGCGCCTGGCAACGACCAATGACTGCTGATGCAAGGAGCTGAACATGCAGCAAAGCAACCTCGAACGCAGCGAGCGTAGGCGCTCCATGCGGGGCTTTACGCTCATCGAGCTGATGGTGGTGATCGCCATCATCGGCATTCTGAGCATGGTGGCGGTACCGGCCTATCGCGATTACGTGATCAGGGCCAAGGCCACCGAACTCGTGATGGCGGCCGATCCGGCCAAGACGCAGATCGCCGAGTTCGCCATTCTCAATTCCGAACTGCCGAAGGCGGATTTCTCGGTGCAGAACGTAAGTAGCGGCGTGACGGAATCCGTCACCTGGGATGGAGAGAGCATCGTCGTGGTGTCGGATGAAGACGAGCTCGGTGCGGCCGTTACCCTCACGCTCACGCCGAGTGTCGATCAGGATTCGGGACTACTGACCTGGCGCTGCGGAGCCACCGCTGGTGCGGCCTACGTGCCGAGCAATTGTCAGTAAGGCCCGTAACGTCCTCGTTCCATTTCTCCCGCTCAAACAAAAAGCCCCGGCACTTGGCCGGGGCTTTTTGTAGCGGGGCGAACCGCAGGCTTAGAACAAGCCTTCGATCTGACCTTTTTCGTTGACGTAGATCTTCTCGGCCGAAGGCACTTTGGGCAGGCCCGGCATGATCATGATCTCGCCGCACACGGCCACGATGAACTCGGCGCCAGCGGACAGGCGCAGTTCGCGGATGTGTACGGTGTGACCTTCCGGCGCACCCATCTTGGTCGGATCGGTGCTGAAGCTGCTCTGGGTCTTCGCCATGCAGATCGGGAAGTTGCCATAGCGCTCCTGGAACTCGTCGAACTGCTTGCGCACGTTGGCGTCGCAGGTGACTTCGGCGGCGCGATAGATCTCTTTGGCGATGGTGTTGACCTTGTCCCACAGCGTGGCGTTGTCTTCGTACAGCACTTTGAAGTTGTTCGGACGTTCGCACATCGCGACCACTTCCTTGGCCAGCTCTTCGGTACCGGCGCCGCCGTCGGCCCAGTGGGTGCACAGGATTACCTTGGCGCCGGCTTTTTCGCACAGCTCGGACAGCAGTTTGTGCTCGGCGTCGGTGTCCTGTACGAACTTGTTGATGGCCACTACGGCGGGTACGCCGAACTTGGCGACGTTCTGCAGGTGGCGCTCGAGGTTGGCGAAACCTTTGCGCAGTGCGTCGAGGTTTTCATCCTTCAGTTGATCCTTGGGCACGCCGCCGTGCATCTTGAGTGCACGAACGGTGGCTACGATGACCACTGCATCTGGAGCGAGGCCGGTCTTGCGGCACTTGATGTCCATGAACTTCTCGGCACCGAGGTCCGCGCCGAAGCCGGCTTCGGTGACGACGTAGTCGGCCATCTTCAGTGCGGAAGTGGTGGCCATGACGGAGTTGCAGCCGTGAGCGATGTTGGCGAACGGACCACCGTGGATGAAGGCCGGGGTGCCTTCGAGGGTCTGTACCAGGTTCGGCAGGATGGCGTCTTTCAGCAGAGCGGTCATCGCGCCGTCAGCGTTGATTTCCTTGGCGGTGACCGGACGACGATCGCGGGTCTGGCCGATCACGATGTTGGACAGGCGACGACGCAGGTCGTTGATGTCGGTGGCCAAGCAGAAGATGGCCATTACTTCGGAGGCTACGGTGATGTCGAAGCCGGTCTGACGGGTGAAACCGTTGCCCGGGCCGCCGAGGCCGACGGCGATGTCGCGCAGGGCGCGGTCGTTCATGTCCATCACGCGGCGCCAGCTGATGCGACGGCTGTCGAGGTCGAGGCTGTTACCCCAGTAGATGTGGTTGTCGATCATCGCGCTGAGCAGGTTGTGCGCGGAGGTGATGGCGTGGAAGTCACCGGTGAAGTGCAGGTTGATGTCTTCCATCGGAATTACCTGGGCGTAGCCGCCGCCAGCAGCACCGCCTTTCACGCCGAAGCAGGGGCCGAGGCTCGGTTCGCGCAGACAGATCGCGGCTTTCTTGCCGATACGGCTCAGGCCGTCGCCCAGACCTACGGTAGTGGTGGTCTTACCTTCACCGGCAGGAGTCGGCGAAATGGCGGTAACAAGGATCAGCTTGCCGTTTTTGTTTTTCTGCTGGGATTGAATGAAGTCGTAGCTGACTTTGGCTTTGGTGTGACCGTAGGGGAGCAGCGCTTCGGACGGGATGCCGAGTTTGGCGCCGATCTCGGTAATGGGCTTGGGAGTGGCAGCCTGGGCAATTTCGATATCGGACAAATAGGACATGGCAAGCGTTTCCTCAATTAATTCTGTTGTGGGAAGCCAAGTTCAGGGTTGAAGAAATGCGGGAAGATCGGCCGTTGCTGCGTCACGCGGCGGGGCAAACTTCGAGCTCCTGCAAAAGGCCGGGCATCCTAGCATTTTTCGCTAGGCGAAGAAAATGAGAGGGTCCTGTATAATGTGGTTCATGAGCATGTTTTCCATGAAAAATCAAAAGGTTGTATCGAACCGATGGGTTCGGTTGAAAGGCATTCCAGGGGCAGTTCGAGGCCTTTGTGGTGCGTTTGCCGTCACCGCAGGGTGTCTGACGGCTCCCCTGGCCGTGGCGCAGCTGACCTATGACCTGGAATATCCGGCGCTCGGCTATGGCCGGGTCGCCCCCAAGGACCGCGTCAGCGCGCTGCTGAAGGACATCGAGGCCGGCGCCGTTCAGCTGGAGCACGCCGGCGACGATAGCGGCTACCTGATGAGCCTGCTGGAAGCGCTGGAGATCGATCCCTCGAGCCAGGTGCTGGTGTTCTCCAAGACCAGTCTGAAGCAACGTTTCATCAGCTCCGAGAATCCGCGCGCCCTCTATTTCAACGATCAGGTCTACGTCGGCTACGTGCCCGGCAGCCGCACGTTGGAAGTGGCGGCGATCGATGGCGTGCAGGGGCCGGTCTTCTTCGATTTCCAACAGGATCCCGCTGCCTCGCCGCGCGCCGAACAGGAAACTTCGCGCTGTCTGCGTTGCCACGATTCCTATTCGATGACGGGCGGCGGTGTGCCGCGCGTGATGTTGGGCTCGGGGCTCTATGGTCGTGATGGCAACGTCGTCTCGCACGAGATCAGTGAGATCACCACCACCGCGACGCCGATCGCGCGCCGTTGGGGCGGGCTCTATGTGACCGGCAAACATGGCACGCAGCCGCACATGGGCAATCTCATCATCGAGAACCGCACCAGTCTCGATGCGATCGACACCACCACCTGGGGCAATCGCACTTCGCTAGAGGAGTTCGTGGATCTGAGCAACTACCCGCGTCGGACCAGCGACATCGTGGCCCTGCTCGTGCTCGAACATCAGCTCGAAGTGCAGAACGCTCTGACGCGTCTGAGCTTCGAAAGTCGCACGCAGTTGCCGGCGGGTGAAACCCAGAGCGCGGCGCAGCTCGACAAGCTCACCGATCCCGTGCTCGACGCCCTGTTCATGGCCAACGAAGCACCGCTGATGGATGCGGTGGAAGGCACTTCGGGTTTTGCCGAATGGTTCAGCGCTCAGGGTCCGCGCACGCCGGAAGGACAGTCGCTGCGCGAGCTGGATCTGAAGACGCGAACGTTCCGTCATCCACTGAGCTATCTGATCTATTCACCGCAGATCGATGCGCTGCCGGAAGGCGTGCGCATGCATCTTTATTCACGCATCCGCAGCGTGCTGGCCGATGCACCGAATGCACGTAAATATCCTCACATCACTGCGGAAGACCGCAGCGCCATTCGCGCCATCCTGCGCGCCACCAAGCCGGAAGTCGTGCAGTGAGTGTTGCTGTAGTTTCATCCACCAAGCCGGTGCTCTACCTGCTGCCGGGGCTCATGTGTGACGCTGCCGTGTGGCGGCATCAGGAAGAGGCGCTGCGCGATGAGTTCGACGTGCGCATTCCGGTCTTCCGCGGCTTCGATTCGCTGCGCGCGATGGCGGAGTCGGTGCTCGTGGAGGCGCCGGAGCGTTTTTCCGTGGTGGGTCATTCCATGGGCGGACGCATCGCGTTCGAGCTCATGAATCTCGCGGGAAAGCGGATCGAGCGCTTCGCGGTCATGGACACGGGCGCGCATCCGGTGGCACCGGGCGAGCCCGCCAAACGCCAGATCTTGTTGGACGCGGCCCATCGCAAAGGCTTGCAAGCGGTGGCCGATGCCTGGATCCTCCCGATGCTGCATCCGGACAACCACGGCAATGCGGCGTTGATCGACGAAATCACCGCCATGATCCTGCGCAACAGCGTGGCCGACTATGCCGGTCAGGTGAAAGCCTTGCTGGGTCGCTGCGATCAACGTGAGTATCTGCCGCACATCACGCAGCGCACCTGGTTGATCGTGGGCGAAGCGGATGGCTGGAGTCCGGTGGAACAGCACGAGGCCATGGCCGCCTTGATTCCGCGCAGTGAACTGCGAGTGGTGGAAGGTGGTGGTCACATGTGCACGATGGAGCGGCCCGAGGCCGTGAATGCAATCTTGAAGGAGTGGCTGCATGCCGATCCGTAACATCCCACAGAAATGGTTCGCCGCAGTGCAGATGCTGTTTGCGGCGCTCTTGCTGTGGCCGGTATTCGCGCAGGCGCAGAATTTTCCGCTCGTCGAAGGACAGCACGTCGACGCGCAACTCGTACCGGAACGTCTTGCTCTCGTTCCCGGTGAAACCAACTGGGTAGCGGTGCGCCTGATCCATCAGGAACGTTGGCACACCTATTGGATCAATCCCGGTGAAGCCGGACTGCCGACGCGCATCAGTTGGGAATTGCCCGAAGGCATCGCCGCCGGCGCCATCGTGTGGCCTACTCCGGAACGTTTCGAATTGCCCGGTGACGTGGTCGATTTCGGATATACGGGCGAAATCTTCCTGCTCGTGCCGCTCAACGTCGATGCTTCTGTTGCTGGGGAAACCGCCGAGGTTTTCGCGCAGGTCAGCTGGCTCGAATGTGATGACATCTGTATTCCCGGTGGCGCCTCGTTGCAGATGAGTCTGCCGGTGCAGGAAACCGCGCTCATCAATGAGCCTTTTGCCTGGGGCTTTGCCGCCACGCGCGCCACGCAGCCGCGCGCCGATATCGCATTGAGCGCCAATTTCTCGTTCGCCGAAGGCAAGCTGCGCCTGCTGGTGCAGGCGACCGAGAACATCTTCGAGAACGCAGCATCGGTAACCTTCATTCCCGATGCCGATGGGGTCGTCGACTATCTGGCGCCGCAGGAAGTCACGACGCAATTGGCGAGCATGCAGTTGACGCAGCGGCAAAGCTCGCGTCTGCGTGAGGTGCCGGAACACGTCGGAGGGCTGCTGCTCGTGACAGACGCCGCCGGTCAGGAGATTGCTTACGGCATACAAGCCGATCCCGATCCCTTGGCCGAGAGCGTGATCGAAACACCGACTGCCGTTCCCGCGCTGCCGCTCTATCTCGTTTTCAGCTTCGCGCTGCTGGGCGGTTTGATCCTGAACCTGATGCCCTGCGTGTTCCCGGTGTTGTCGCTCAAGGTGTTGAGCCTCGCCAATTCCGCGCACGGCCCGCAGCGCGAACAGCGTCTGCATGGCCTGGCCTATACGGCTGGTGTGATGTTGTCCTTCCTCGCGCTCGCCGCAGTGCTGCTGTTGCTGCAGGCCGGTGGTGCCGCGATCGGCTGGGGTTTTCAGTTGCAGCAGCCCTGGTTCGTGGCGGCGCTGGTGTTCCTGTTCTTCGTGATGGGGCTGTCGATGTCGGGCGTGGTGGAGTTCGGCACCTCGCTGATGAGTGTCGGCTCCGAGTTGCAGGAGAAGGAAGGCTATAGTGGTTCCTTCTTCACCGGGGTGTTGGCGAGTGTGGTGGCGAGTCCCTGCACGGCGCCATTCATGGGAGCGGCTTTGGGCTTTGCCTTCACGCAGAGCATGCCGGTGGCGCTCACCGTGTTCCTGGCCCTCGGTCTCGGCATGGCGTTGCCGTTCCTGGTGCTGTCCTTCGTACCAGCCCTGGCACGTCTGCTGCCGAAGCCTGGCGCGTGGATGTTGGGCTTCCGTCAGTTCCTCGCTTTCCCGCTCTATGGCACGGCGATCTGGCTGTTGTGGGTCTTGGGGCAGCAGGCAGGCGTCAATGCCATGGCGATCGTCATCGTCGGTTGTTTGTTGCTCGCCTTTGCGGCCTGGGCCTGGCAGCGTCGTCATCGCCGCAGCGGTTTCTGGCACAAGGTGTGGATGACGGCCTCTCTGGCGAGCGTGGTGCTGGCGGGTTCCGTGCTGTTCTCGCCCTTCGTGCGTACGGCACTGCCGGGAGCCGCGACGGTAGCAGCGGAAAATCACATCGAACCCTATACGGCGGCGCGCCTGGACGCGCTGCGCGCCGAAGGCAAGCCGGTGTTCGTCAACATGACGGCGGCCTGGTGCATCACCTGTCTCGTCAACGAACGTGTGGCACTGAGCAGCGACACCGTAATCGAGGCCATGGCAGAGAAGGGTGTCACCTATCTCAAGGGTGACTGGACCAACAACGACCCCGCCATCACCGAAGTGCTGCGCCGTTACGAAACCAGCGGCGTGCCGCTCTACCTCCTGTTCCCCGCCGATCCCACAGCCCCCGCCGAGGTACTGCCGCAGATCCTGACCGAGGCTCTAGTGCTCGAGGCGCTGGGGCGGATCTAGTTATCAGTTCCAAGAAAAAGAAAAGAGAGCGGCTTGGCCGCTCTTTTTTTGGCCTGCCGAAAGGTGGGGACAGCCACTTCCCGAAAAGTGGCGAAAAGTGGGGACAGTCACCTCCGAGTTGGGGACAGTCACCTTTCGCTTCTGTCTCGAGTCTCCGTTTCAAATTCCCGTTGGAACAAGTTCTTAACGAAAGGTGGGTGTCCCCTGGAGCGATCCTGGAGCGAAAAGTGGGACAGCCACCTTTCGCTTACTCGAATCTCCGTTTCTCTTCCCTCGCTGGAACAAGGCCTTAGCAAAAGGTGAGTGTCCCCGGGGAAAAGAACCTCACGTCCGGGGACACCCACCTCTGGATTCCAGTTCTGTCCACCCTGGCTACCCAGGCCGCGACAGCAGAGGTGCGGGCGAGCTGGGGGCGAAGCCAATCCCTTGTGTCTGGCAGTGTCCATATCGCCCACAACTTGGGTAGAATCCGCGCTTTATTTTTTCAGTGAGGCAGAGGTCCAGATGCAGTTATTGGATGGCAAAGCGACGTCAGAACAGCTCAAACAGGAAATTGCGGACAAGGTAGCGGCCATCAAGGCGGCCGGCGGCAAGGTGCCGCATCTTGCTGCGGTACTCGTCGGTAACGACGGTGGCAGCATGACCTACGTGAACAACAAGGTCTTGGCCTGCAAACGTTGCGGCTTCGACTCCACCTTGTTGACCTATCCTGACACCATCACCGAGGAAGAGCTCCTCGCCGTCGTCGACAAACTCAACAAGGATCCGAACATCGACGGCTTCATCGTGCAGGTGCCCCTGCCGAAGCACATCGACGAGCAGAAGATCACGCTCGCCATCGATCCCAGCAAGGACGTCGACGGTTTCCATCCGGAAAATCTGGGCCGCATGATGCTGGGCCTGCCCACCTACATCTCCGCCACGCCGAACGGCATCATGGAGTTGCTCAAACGCAACAACATCGAAACCGAAGGCAAGCACTGCGTCGTCGTCGGCCGCAGCCACATCGTGGGCTCGCCGATGTCCGTACTGATGGCGCGCAACGGCAACCCGGGTAACGCCACCGTGACCCTGGTACACAGCCGCACCAAGAACATCAAAGAGATCTGCGCCAGCGCCGACATCCTGATCGTCGCCATCGGCAAGCCGGGCTTCGTCACGGCAGACATGGTGAAAGAAGGCGCCGTGGTGATCGACGTGGGCACTACCCGCGTACCCGATGCCACCGATCCCAAAGGCTTCAAACTGCGTGGCGACGTCGACTTCGACAACGTCAAGGACAAGTGCAGCTGGATCACGCCGGTGCCGGGTGGCGTCGGTCCGATGACCATCGCATCGCTGATGCAGAACACCCTGCTCGCCCTCGACCTCAAGAAGAAGTAAGCCAATGAGTGACACGCCCACCGCGCTCAAACCCTACATCGCCAAGGTAACGGCGGGTCAGGTACTGAGCTTCGAGGAAGCGGAAGATGCCTTCGGCCTGATCATGAGTGGTCAGGCCACTCCGGCGCAGCTTGCCGCCTTTCTGGTGGCCCTGAAGTTGCGCGGTGAGCATGTCGACGAAATCACGGCCGCTGCCAGCGTCATCCGGGACAAGATGATCCCGGTGCAGGCGCCGGCAGGTGCCATGGACATCGTGGGCACCGGTGGTGATGGTGCCCACACTCTCAATATTTCCACCGCGACCGCCATCGTCACCGCGGCGTGCGGCATACCGGTGGCCAAGCACGGCAACCGTGCCGTGTCCTCGCGTTCCGGCATGACCGACGTGTTGAGCGCGCTCGGTCTGAACATCGAAGCCGAAGTCCCAGTGCTCGAGCGCTCCCTTGCGGAAACCGGCCTCTGCTTCATGCAGGCGCCGCGACATCATCTGTCGTTCCGTCACGTGGGACCCGTGCGGCAGGAGCTCGGCATCCGCACCATCTTCAACATCCTCGGGCCGCTCTGTAATCCGGCGCGCGTGCGTCGTTACCTGATGGGCGTCTACATCCCCGAGTGGGTGGAGCCGCTGGGTCATACTCTCGCGCGGCTCGGTTGCGAAAAGGCCTGGGTGGTGCATGGTGCCGGTGGACTCGACGAACTGAGCACGCTCGGTCCCAACCGCGTTGCCGTGGTCGAAGGCGCGCGTGTGTCGGTGGTGGAAATCAATCCCGAAGACGCGGGCCTGCCGCGCGCCACCATGGATGAACTCAAAGGTGGCGACAGCAGCTACAACGCCTCGCGCTTGCAACTGTTGCTCGAAGGTCAACGCGATGCCTATCGCGACATCGTGCTCTTCGGTGCAGCTGCTTCACTCCTCATCGCTGGCAAGGTGCAGGATCTGCGCGAAGGTGTGGCGGTGGCGGCACAAGCCATCGATTCCGGTCACGCCAAGGCCACGCTCGAAGCCAGCATTCGTTTCAGCCACGCAAGTCCCTAGCAGTTTTCATGACGGGTTCATCCATGCCACGCATCGAAATCTATACGAAAGACTGGTGCGGCTACTGCCACGGCGCCAAACAGCTGCTGCAGCGCCTGGGCTACACCTATACCGAATACGACGTCACTCACGACGATCGCCTGTTCCGTGAAATGTTGGAGCGCGCGCCCGGTCGCCATACGGTGCCGCAGATCTTCATCGATGGCCGCGGCATCGGTGGCTACACCGATCTGATGGCCTTGGTGCGCAGCGGTGAATTTCCGCCTGCCGAGCAGCAACATTTCGACGCTTGAACGGCGTTGATGCTGTGCGTCATTCGCGCAGCGGATGGTTGTTCATCCAATATTCATAGGGCATAAGTCACAATCTTTTCATGAAGGCAGCTTATAGTGACCGCCCGGTCAGTTTTGTAGCTGTTGGCCAATAAAAACAAAGAGTTCCTGTAAACCGCAAGGCCGGCTGAACGTTGGGGTCCGCTGTATGGACCGGTGCCGAGCGGCGGTCCGGATCCAACGAGGCTTCCCCGAGCCTTTGACAGAGAGCCCCATGAAAGACGCTGCAACATCTGCTTCCTCCTCCCCTTCACGACGTAAACGATCCGTTCTCTTTTCGGTGCTCGCCCTGCTGGTGTGTGCAGGTGGGGGCTATTGGTATTGGCAGAAAAATGCCCAGACCCAGACGGAAGATGCACCGCTGCTCGCCACGGTCGAACGCGGCAGCATCGAGAACACCATCGCTTCCGCCGGCACCTTGAAACCGAGCCGCTACGTCGACGTCGGCGCCCAGGTGAGCGGTCAGTTGCAGAAGCTGTACGTGGAAGTGGGTGACGTGGTGGAGCAGGGCCAACTGCTCGCCGAAATCGATGCGCGTGTGCAGGCCGCGAAAGTGGAAGCGAGCCGCGCCAGCATCGCGGCGCAGGAAGCACAACTCGATGCGCGTCGCGCCGCGCTCGATCTCGCCAAGGCCAATGCCGCGCGCCAGGAACGTCTGATGCGCGAGAACGCCACCAGCCAACTCGAATACGACACCGCGATCAACAACCTCGCTTCCGCCGAATCCGCACTCGTCCAGCTGCAGCGCCAGATCGAGCAGAGCAAGGCCACGCTCGAGAGCGACGAAACCCAACTCGGCTTCACCAAGATCTATGCGCCGATCGCCGGTACCGTGGTGTCGATTTCCATGATCGAAGGTGTGACGCTCAACGCCACACAGATGGCGCCGACCATTCTGCGCATCGCCGACCTCACCACGATGACGGTCGAGGCCAGCATCTCTGAAGCCGACATCAGCAACATCAAGAAAGGCATGGAGGTGTATTTCACGACGCTTGGCAGCGGCACGCGCCGTTGGTACAGCCAGGTGCGTCAGGTGCTGCCGACGCCGGTGGTGAACAACAACGTCGTGCTCTACACCGGTCTCTTCGACGTCGACAACAGCGATAACTCGCTCTATTCCGAAATGACGGCGCAGGTGTATTTCGTGACTTCCGCCGCGCGCGACGTGCTCACCGTGCCACTGGGTGCAGTGCGTTTCCCGCCACCTCCGGGTGCGGGTGCCGGTCCTGGTGGTCGTGGTGCACCGCCGGCTGCCGGCGCCGCGCCGCGCGCACAGGCTCCCATCGGTCTCGACCAACCAGGCTCCGCACCGCCGCCGGCAATGGCGCGTGCCGGCGGCAATGCACCGACCGCATCCGATGGTTCGCGCCCGCGTCCGGCGTTGGTCACCGTGGTCAAACCCGATGGCACGCGGGAAGAACGTCAGGTGCTGATCGGTGTCACCAGTCGCATCGCTGCCGAAGTGGTGGCCGGTTTGAGTGAAGGTGAACAGGTGATCGCCGGCATCCAGCAGTCGACGCCCGGTGGCGCAGGCGCACAAGCTCCGCAGGGCTTCCGGCCGCCCGGAGGCTTCGGAGGTGGTGGCATAAGGGTCATCCGATGAGCGTTTCGGTCATGGCCGTGGATGCGGCCACTGCGCCAGCGCCCGCGCGCAGCGCCGAGCAGGCCATTCCGCTGATCGAACTGCGCAACATCCGCCGCACCTTCGTCACCGGCGGCGGCGTCGAAGTGCAGGCGCTGCGCGGGGTCGATCTCAAGATCTATCCGGGCGAGTTCGTGGCCATCGTCGGGCAGTCGGGCTCGGGCAAATCCACTCTCATGAACATCCTGGGCTGCCTGGATCGGCCCAGCAGTGGCACCTATCTCTTCGCCGGTCGCGACATCAAGAGCTTCGATGCCGATGGTCTGGCCTGGCTGCGGCGTGAAGCCTTCGGCTTCGTGTTCCAGAGCTACAACCTGTTGGGCGGCGCAACGGCGGAGGAAAACGTCGAGGTGCCCGCCATCTATGCCGGGCTGCCCGCAGCAGAGCGGCGCCAGCGCGCGCAGGCGCTGTTGACTTCACTCGGTCTCGGCCAGCGCATGGATCATCGGCCTACTCAGCTTTCCGGTGGTCAGCAGCAACGCGTGTCGATCGCGCGCGCACTGATGAACGGCGGCAAGGTGATCCTCGCCGACGAACCCACCGGCGCTCTCGATTCCCAGAGCGGTGTCGAAGTGATGGCCTTGCTCGAGAATCTCGCGCGCGAAGGTCATACCGTCATCATCATCACGCACGACGCGAAAGTGGCGGCGCATGCCGATCGTGTCATCGAGTTTCGCGACGGCAACATCCTTTCCGACAGCGGCCATGTCGAAGGCGCGGTCGATCCACGCAAGAATGCCGCGCTGCGCGATCTCTTCCTCAGTCGTCGCGAAGGCAATGTGCTGGCGGGTGTGAGTGAAGCGGTGCGCATGGCACTGCGCTCTCTGCGCGACAACGTTTTCCGCACCTTTCTCACACTGCTCGGCATCGTGATCGGTGTGGCGTCGGTGGTGGCGATCCTTGCCATCGGTGAAGGCGGGCAGGCGGAAATCCTCGAACGCATCAGCTCCATCGGCACCAACATGCTCAACGTGCAGCCGCAACGGCTCGAGGGACAGCGCGGACCGCCGCAGTCCACGCTCACCTTCGAAGATGCCGACGCGATCATGGAGAACATTCCGAACGTGTTGGGTGCGATGCCGGAATTGCAGAGCAGCTACACGATTCGCTTCCAGCGCCAGGACCACAGCACCACGGTCACCGCCACCTCGCACCAACTGCCGGAACTGCGCAGCTGGCCGCTGGCGCGCGGCGTGTTCTTCACGCGTGAAGACAACGATCGCTACACCGCAGTGGCGGTGCTGGGTGCAACGGCAGCCGAAGCGCTGTTTCCCGAAGGACAGGATCCACTCGGCGAATACATCCTGATCAGCAACATCCCGTTCCAGGTGATCGGGGTGCTGACGCGCAAGGGTGGTTCCACCGGCTTCGGTGGTGGAGACCAGGACGACGCCGTGTTCGTGCCGTTCCAAACCGGCGCGCTGCGCCTGATGGGTCAGAAGTACGCGCGTTCGATCGCGGTGTTCGTCGATGACGTCGATCGCATCAGTGAAACGGAAAACGATTTGGTCGAATTCATGACCGCTCGTCACGGAACCCGTGACTTCCGCATCTTCAACAGCGCCGAGCTGCTCGACACGGTGACTGCCTCGCAGGACACCCTGACGATGATGCTGGCCTCGGTGGCCGCTATCTCACTGTTGGTCGGGGGCATCGGCGTGATGAACATCATGCTGGTGTCGGTCACCGAACGTACGCGCGAGATCGGCATCCGCATGGCGACCGGTGCGCGGCAGCGCGACATCCTGGCGCAGTTCCTGTCGGAGGCGATCGTGGTGTCCTGTGTCGGCGGTGTGCTCGGCGTGGCGCTCGGCATCGGCGTGGGGGTGGTCCTGCAGTATTTCGACGTCAGCATCCGCTTCACCACGACCCCCGTCATCTTGGCCTTCTGCTGTGCCACCGCCACTGGTCTGATCTTTGGTTTTGCTCCCGCCCGCAAGGCTGCCCGACTCGATCCGGTAGTCGCGTTGGCCAACGATTGATGGTTCCCATGCACTTCAAACCTTCGTTCATTCCAACCATCCTTTTCGGTGCCATGATGCTCGGCGGCTGTGTCGGCACGTTGCCGCCACTGGCGCTCACCGACGTGCCGAGTGCGTGGCAGGGTCCGGTCGAAAGCACGGCACAGGTGTGGCCGAGCACCGAGTGGTGGGCCGCCTTCGAGAGCGAGGAGCTCAATCGCCTGATCGAAGAAGTGCAGGCCAACAACCTCGACCTCGCCAACAACCAGCGCAATCTGGAAGCGGCACAACTGACCTTGCGTGAAGCCGGCTTCAACCTGCTGCCGACTCCTGTCCTCAGCATCGGCACCGGCGCGCAGTACAACCAGAGCCGTACCGAAGCCGGCAATACCGAAGGCGGTTCGAACTCGCCGTTCACGCTCAACGCCGGCTTCACCTACAACGACATCCTGAGCAAGCCTGCCACCTATTCGCGTGCCGTGGCGGATTACGAAGGTCGTGTGGCGCAAGCGGCGGACCTGGCACTGAACACGCTCGGCACGGCGGCATCGACCTATTTCCAATTGCTGCTCACGCGCGACAAGATCCTCGTGGCGCAGCAGAACCTCGCCAACGCCGAAGCCATCGGTGCCATCGCGCAGGCACGCGTGGATGCGGGTGTGGCGGTGCCGATCGAAGCACTGCAGCAGCGCATCGCGATCGAACGTGAACGCGCCAATCTGCAGAGTCTGATCCAGAGCGATCTATCCGCCCGCGCCTCGCTCGCGCTACTGGTCGGTCGCAACGTGCAGGGCTTCGATCTCGATGGTCAGAGTCTGTTGGATCTATCGATCCCGACGGTACAGCCGGGTTTGCCCTCCGAGCTCCTGCGCCGCCGTCCGGATCTCGTGCAGGCGGAAGCAGCACTGCGCAGCGCCAATGCCAACCTCGCCATCGTGCAGAGCGATCTCTTTCCGCAGATCAGCCTCACGGGCAACGCCAGTGCAGCGAGCACGGCGCTGAGTCAGCTCGTGTCTTCGCCGGACACCATGCTGACGGTCAGCGCTTCGCTGGTGCAGACCCTGCTCGACAACGGACAGCGTTTCCGCAACATCGATCAGGCACGTCTGCAGTTGGAGAACGCCTTGGCCAACTACCGCAAGGCGGTGCTCAGTGCCTTCAACGAAGTGGAAGTGCTGCTGAGCAACATTCAATTGCTGCAGCAGTTGGGGCAAGTGGCGCTCGACAACCTGGGTGCCGCGGAAGAATCCTTCCGCATCGCGCAGGTGCGTTACGAGGAAGGCGTGGCCGACTACCTGACGGTACTGCAATCGCAGAACACCTTGTTCAGCACGCGCAATGCCTGGCTCGACAATCGTCTGCTCCAGCTCAATGCCATGATCGGTCTCTATCAGGCGCTCGGTGGCGGCTGGCAGGCGGACTCCGAGCAATAGCGATCCGCGCAATGGAGTAGGACCTAGGGCGGAGGAGCCGGGCGGCACTGCTGTTATACTCCGGCGCACGTTTGCCTCTACAGGAGTATTCATGTCGGACCGCCAGCGACCTTTATCGCCACATGAAGAGTCTCAGCCCACGCAGCCCGAGCCCTCACTGCTGCCGCACCCCTCGGATCAACGCAAGATCTTCCGTTGGTTTTTCTTCGGCGTATTCGCCTTTCTTCTGTATCAGCTGATCCTGATCCTGTCGCTGTTCGGTGACGTGATCATCTGGGCCTGCTCGCTGTCGCTGGTGTTCTGGCCGGTCTACAAATATGCGGAGCGACATTGGCCCAATCGCAATCTGGCCGCAGGCATCACCACGGGGGCGGTGCTGTTGTTGGTGATGGTGCCCTTGATCATCATCTTCTGGATCGTGGGCGTGCAGTCGACGCAGCTCTATCCCACCGTGCAGCAATGGATGAACTCGCTCGAAGCCGGGCAGGGCATCGACCTGGTCGCGATGTTGCCCGAAGTGTTGCGTGACTACGTGCAGCGCATTCTGGATTGGACCGAGCAATCACCCTTGCTCGCCGGCTTCGATTTCGAACAGTACTTTCTCAGCAACGTGCAGGGCGGCAGCGTGTTCCTCGCCAACCTCGGCGCTGCCACCGCGCGCAACATCCTGTTCTTCATCATCAACCTGATCCTGATCCTGGTGCTGATGTATTTCTGCTTCCGCGACGGCGAGCGCTTTCTGCGTTGGTTCCTCGACATCCTGCCGATGGAAACCGATCACGCCCACACCGTGGCGCTGCGCGTCTACGACACGGTGACGGCAGTGATCCGCGCCGCCTTGGTCACCGCGTTGGCGCAGGGGGCACTGTCCCTGATCGGTTATGTGATCGCCGGGGTGCCGCTGGCTCTCTTGTTCGGTGTGCTGACCGGCTTCGCCGCGCTGATTCCCGTAGTGGGTGCAGCACTGATCTGGGTGCCCGTATGCGTCTTCACGATCATGCAGAATCCACCGTGGGGCCTCTTCCTGCTCGGCTGGTGCTTCTTCCTCGTGAGCATGATCGACAACTTCCTCAAGCCCATCATCATCGGCAGCCAGGCGCGCATGCCGATTCTGTTGATCTTCTGCGCGATGTTGGGGGGCGCCAACATCTACGGTGTGACCGGTTTCATCGTGGGCCCGATCTTGATCGCGTTGCTGTTGGCCTTCATCGCGATCTATCGCGACTACTATCTGCCCGAACACGGACCGCTCTACATTCCGAACAAAATCGTGAGACGTGGCGACGACAAGGAGGCAACCGATGAGTGAAGTGATCTTCTACACGAATCCGCAGTCGCGTGGCCGCATCGTGCGGCGCATGTTGGAAGAGTGTGGCGCGACCTATCGCACCGAAGTGCTCGATCACGCCGGTATGAAGAGTCCTGAATATCTGCTTCTCAATCCGATGGGCAAGGTGCCCGCGCTGGTCTATGACGGGCGCGTCGTCACCGAGAGTGCTGCGATCATCGCCTTTCTGGCCGATGCCTATCCGGAGGCGAAGCTCGCACCGCCGCCCGCTGAACGGCAGGACTACTATCGCTGGCTGTTCTTCGCGGCCGGTCCCCTGGAAGCCGCCGTCACCGACAAGGCGCTCGGCGTAAGCGTAAAACCGGAGCAGAGAGGTTTCGTCGGCTATGGCTCCTTCGACCTCGTGGTCGAGACCTTGAGTCAGGCCGTGAGCAAGGCTCCGTACATTACCGGTGATACCTACACGGCAGCTGACGTGTTCGTGGCTTCGCACATCGATTACGGACTGCGCTTCGGCACCTTGCCCGATCGGCCGGAGCTGCGCAGCTATCTGGAGCGGGTGAGTTCGCGTCCGGCCTGGCAGCGTGCCGCTGAACTCGACAACGCCTTGATGGCCGGAAATTGAGGCACTGCGTTACTGGTAGTTGGTGATTTCCAACACTTCGCTGTGCAGGATCACCCGCAGGATGCTGTAACCGCTGAGTATGATTTCCCCGCTATGACGATCCACGCCGCCACGGCTGTAGTCGAATTCATAGACGCGGCACAGACGCCGGCGCGGTTGCAGTTTCACGGGAGCGTCGAGACGCGAGGGAAGGGCATTGGCGGAAGGGCGGCGATTTTCGCGCTCGATGCGATGCTGTTTGAACACCAGCGTTTCATCGAGCAACTGCAGATTGCGGTCCTTGCAATAGGCACGCGCGCCGGCGATGGCAATGCGTTTCTGCTCACTGGTACGCCACCAATAGAAGCCGAGCAGGCCGAGTGGGATGAGCAGCATTACGTCGTAGATGTCGTACATGGTGGGCATTATACCCGCGTAAACCTGCCGCGCTGTGTCGGCAGTGACGAAAGTGAGAGAGGCAACGATGCGTGAGTTTCTGCGCCGCAATCGCGGCATCGTGTTGATCGTGCTGGGCGTGATGACCTTCCGCACCGCCATCGCCGATTGGAATCCGGTGCCCTCGAGTTCGATGGAGCCAACCATCTATCCGGGCGACGTGGTGTGGATCAACAAGACCCTGTTGGGCCCGGCCTTGCCCTTTACCTCGGGACGCCTCTGGGCCTGGGATCAACCACGTCGCGGTGATGTCATCACCTTCAGAGCACCGCATGTGGATGAGGTCTACATCAAGCGCGTGATCGGAGTGCCCGGAGATCGCATCAGCACCGATGGCATTCGCGTGCAGATCAATGGTGAGACCTTGCCGCTGACGATCATCGACGACGGCAAGGACAACGGCATTCTGCGCGCGGTGGAATTCATCGACGGTCGTGCGCATTACATCCAGGTGAATCAGCGCTACGTGGTGCCGCAGGTGCGCAAGGAGCTGGTGGTGCCGGATGGTGCGTACTTCGTGTTGGGCGACTATCGCAACAACAGCGAGGATTCGCGCGTGTTCGGGTTCGTGCCGGAAACCAGCATCCTCGGCCGCGCCACGCGTCTTGCCTTGTCGGTGGCCGAGGAACGCAATCCATTGACCAGCGTGGGACGACGCGTCGAGTAATCGACACTACAACGATAAAAAGACAACAGGGGAAAACATGAAAGCTTCACTTACCGCCATCGGCCTCGCCATGCTCGCAGCGCCACTCTTCGCGCAGGTGCCTGCGGAATTGCCGCGACTGATGCCCGACGATCTCTTCCGTCGCAACATCGGCACCCCGGAACAACTCGACAAACAGTTTCCGCCCCATCACATCATCGACAACGTCTACTACGTCGGCACCGAATCGCTGGCTTCATTCTTGATCACCACGCCCGAAGGCCACATTTTGGTCAACACGGACTTCGAGCGTAACGTGCCCACCATCAAGGATTCGGTGGAAAAACTCGGCTTCGACTTCGAGGACATCGCCATCATCATCGGCAGCCACGAGCATGCCGATCACATGGAAGGCGATGCACTGGCGAAGGAGTTGAGCAATGCCGAAGTGATCGTGATGGCGCAGCAGGTGCCGGGGTTGAGCGCGATGCGACCCGGCGGCAAGGAACATCCGATCGATCGCATCATCAACGACGGCGATGTGATCGAACTGGGAGGTGAGCGTCTGAAGGCGCATCTCACGCCGGGGCACAGCGACGGTTGTACGAGCTGGGAATTCGACGTCACCGAAGACGGGCAGACCTACAAGGTGGTGATCAACTGCAGCCTGGGGGTGAACCCGAACTATCAGCTCTGGAACAACCCGGAGCGCCCCGACATCGTGGAGCAGTATCGGCGCAGCTACGAGAAGATGCGCGCCCTCAAGGCCGACGTGCCGCTCGGCTCCCATCCCGCCATCTATCGCATGGCAGAGAAGTACCCGCTCATCGGCCAGAAGCCGAATCCCTTCATCGATCCCGAAGGGTACCTGTACGAGATCGCTCTCAACGAGCAGGCGATGACGCTGCGGCTGGAGGAGCAGCGCAAAGCGGCGGGGGAGTAATGAGGCGCGGGGTTGCGGCAGAGTCAGTGCATCAACCGTAGGTTGGTCTGCATGTAGGTTCGGGCAGAACACGTAGTGAAGCTCGCCAAGCAATCTTGAAGTTCAAATCCATTCCCTAGATTTCCCGCTGGGATTGCCTTGGCCTTTCCCAGCCGCTCGCATGGCTCGCGTCGTTCGCCTGCGGCGCGACGCTCTGCGTCGCAAACGCCTTGGCTCACCCCCATCGAAAGTGCGGCGTATGGACTCGCAGAAGCGTTCGGCGCTGGTTGAAATACCACTGGCGCTGGCCTTAAATCGAGCTCATTCGCCGTAGAGGAGCATCACTCATGCGCCGCCGAATCCTTGCACCGTTTTCATCTGCTCTATTGCTCGCGTTGCTTGCAGCCTGCAGCGAGCGGGAACAACCAAATCCTGCCACGCCCGATCCCGCTTCTTCGGCCGAGGTCACGCCTGCGGCGAGAACTGCCGAGCTCGACTTTCCGGCACTCAGCGCGCTCGTGCGCTCCAGCGTGACGCCGGAATATCTGCGCGAAATCGTGGCGGAACTGTCGAGCGATGCCTACGAAGGTCGTGCGCCCGGCAGTGAAGGCGATCGCATGACGCAAGCCTATCTCGCCGATGCATTGCAGGTGTTGGGCTATCAACCGGGTGGCACCGAAGGTTATCTGCAGCCATTTGAACTGATCAGTATCAATGCGCAGCAGCCGTCGGAGTGGATCTTCAACTCCGGTGACAGAACGCTGCGGCTCGAACGGAACGAAGACTTCATCGCTGCAAGCGGTGTGCAGGCAAGCGAAGCACGCGTCGTGAACGCGGAAGTGGTGTTCGTGGGCTATGGCATCCAGGCACCCGAATATCAATGGGACGACTTCAAGGGTGAAAACCTGCGCGGCAAGATCCTCTTGATGCTCAACAACGACCCCGACTGGGATCCCGAACTCTTCGCCGGTGAAACCCGCCTCTATTACGGTCGCTGGGACTACAAGTACGAATCCGCAGCACGGCAGGGCGCAGCGGGTGCCATCATCATTCATACCCAACCTTCGGCCGGCTATCCCTGGCAGGTGGTGCAGACCTCGTGGACGGGTGAGCAGTTCCAGTTGCCGGCAGGTGATGAACCGCGTCTGCAGATCAACAGTTGGATCACCGAAGATGCCGCACGCGAGTTGCTCGAACTCGTCGGCATGGATCTCGACGAGCTCGTCGCTGCCGCACGTGAACGCGATTTCCAACCGACCCCGCTCGGCATCCTCACCTCTCTGACCTTGCCGGTGGAAGTCAAACGCACACGTACGGCCAATGTCATCGGTGTATTGCCCGGCAGCGATCCGGACTTGGCGGATGAAGTCGTGGTCTATACCGCGCATCACGATCATCTCGGTGTTTCCGAAGACGAAACCGCAGAGGATCGCATCTACAACGGCGCACTCGACAATGCGAGCGGTGTGGCGGTGATCCTCGGCGTGGCGAAGGCGATTGCGGCCTTGCCGGAAGCACCGCGTCGTACGACGGTGATCAACTTCGTCGGTGCGGAAGAGCAGGGGCTCTTGGGTTCGCTCTATTACGCGCAGAATCCGACCTATCCACCCGGGAAGATCGCCGCCAACATCAACGTCGACGGTGCGAGCATCTGGGGGCGTTCACGTGATCTCACCTACATCGGCTTCGGCAAGTCTTCGCTCGATGCCGTGGTGCAGGAAGTGGCGGCGTTCCAGAATCGTACGGTGACTCCCGATCAGTTCCCCGATCGCGGTTCCTTCTATCGTTCGGATCAATTCAGCTTCGCGCGCATCGGTGTGCCGGCGGTCTATCTCGACGGTGGCACCGACATCATCGGTCAGCCGCCGGGTTGGGGTGAGGAGCAGGTGAATCGCTACACCGATCTGCACTATCACCAGCCGAGTGATGAGCTCGATGACACCTGGACCTTCGATGGCGTGGTGGACGACGTGCTCACCAATTTCCTGGTCGGCATGCGTGTTGCGAATGCCGACGAAATGCCAACGTGGAATCCCGGTGACGAATTCGAAGCCGCGCGTCTGGAAGCGCTGCGAGCGGTGGAATGACTAATCAGGGCAGGTGAGTTGAAAACCGTAGGGGATGGCGCCGCCCCAGTACTCGGGTTCCGGGTAGTAGTCGCCCGATTTGAAGCTCCACCAGTAGGTGGCGCCATCGATGCGAATGCCGAAGTGAGGTGAGACGCCGATTGCATAACGGCGATGTCGATCCCGTTGCTGCTGCGTTCTGACCATCAACTTCCGCCCATTCAATTCGGCAAAGGCAGTGACGCCATCGGCCGCGATCAGACACAGCGGCCGCCCCTGCGCCAAGGACTGCGCCGCCGCTTCCGCTCTGGCGCCGAGATCATGGCCATACCACCAGAGCACGGTTTCCTGCGCCGCAAAGCGGATGCCTACCACCGCCAGTGGCCCCAGCAACAGCGCTGCAAACCATCCATGCATTGCTCCCTTGGCCAGCGGTTTTTGACCGGCCAGGTCCTGCATACGGCGGATTTCCTTCAGCGCCTGGAACGCAGGCAGTCCCGGAAAGAGCAAGAGACCTAGAAAAAAGATGGGCGCCGACAACGGAAGGTCCTCTGCTCTCGTTGCCGCAGACGAGACGAGGATCAGAAAAATGCCCACTGCAATCAGTGCGAAGATCGCTGCTCCCACCAAGCCCAGTTGCAACAACAGTATCTGCACGCGCAACCGCAGCGCGGACTCCTGTCCCGGCTTCCACCAGGCACCGATCAACCCCACAGTGCCGTAAATGCCCAGGACCCATGGAATGAGTGCCATGGAGGACGCGGACGAGATGAGCTGCGTGGAGGAAGGCAGCATCATGGCGAAGAGCAGCGATGCATAGGCGGAAATGCCCACGCTGTAGGCGGTGACGAGATGGCGCATGGTGGCTCTGGTGGTTTTGATGCCAGAGACTAGGCGGCGGGAGCTCGGCTGTAAACCGGGACGCGAGTAAAGCGACATCCCAGATCAGTTGTCGCGGCGTTGTACCTCTTGGGGCTTGCAAGCGGAATAAACGGTATTCACCAGCTCCGCTGGTTGCTCCAGCGCATAGGCATTCCAGTCCACGGCCGATGCACGCGTGAGCGCGAGGATGCGCGTCTTGAGCAACTGCACCGCCTGTGCGCCTTGGGGTGAGAGCTGCGCGATGACCTGATCGAAATAGGTACTTGCGGCCTTGGAATAGAGTTGCTCGATGCTGCTCAGCTGCTCGGCAAGGGCGGGGGCGCTGTCGCTCGAAAGATAATCGCCGCGGATCACAGCGGCGCAGAGTTTGGCGCGTTGTTCGAAGGCCTGACGTGGAACGTCGTCGATCTCGTTCTGCGCGCGCAGCAATATCTGGCGATCCGCTTCACTCAGTTCGAAACGTTGCAGTGCCCCCATCGGCAAGGCTTCGGCCGCGTTGCGCACGGCGCTCATCATCGCGATGTGTTCCGGTGGCGTGGTCGTGGGCCAGGGGAGCTCGGCGTGCAGCGCAGGTGCGAACAGCAGACTCAGGGTGAGAGCGGTACTGCGTAGAGAGGTCGACGACACGGAATCCTTCCGATATGAGACTGACGCGACCCCGGATGTTCCGGATATCCGGCGAAGGGTCAATCAGCCTGAAGTGTTAATACTTGCCACCGCGACTCATTCGCGCGGCCGCTGCAAACGCGGTTGGCTCGACTGGCGAGCGGCAGGCGCCGCCCACTCAGTCCTTCGAAGCTGCTCACACTCCCACTATCCCATGCAGGCCTACGAGCAGGAGAGGAAGGAGTATGACGAGCGCCGTCGCGCCCACCAGATACGGACGTAGGCCATCGAGTGGTGTCGAAGATAGGGAGTGCAGGCGCCGCCAACGCCGCAGGAAGTCATGCGTGCCGAGCAGCACCGGAGCAAAGTAGAAGGCAAGGAGGGTGTCGAGCAATTCGAAGCTATCGTTGATGGCACCCAGACTCAGTATCGGCAGCAGCGCAACGATGCCGAGAAAACCGGCGCCCAACAGCACCAGGTCCAGTTGCAGCGAAGAGATACCGAGCTTTTCCAACTTGCGCCACCCGCGCCAGAGGCCGACGTAACCCAAGAGGCAACATAGAAAGGCGGGCAGGGGAATGGCCGCCAGAGCTGAGTCGGTAAGTGTCACCAGCGAGAAGCGCACGAGCGCCCACGCCAATAGCACAAACAGAAACTGGCAATAGAGGAACAATACGACGCGCAGCGCGACGAGGGAGAAGGACCCTATGGCTCTGGCGGTGGACATCGGCAAGCACTCGTTGGGAGTGCGCCGATGTTCGCAAACTGTACTGAGGATTCAAGATGGCAGAGTGCCAGGTAAACAATCACCTCCTCAGAGCCAGGCAAACTGGTAACGCAGCCGCACCTTGTCAGCGTTGCTCGCGCGCAGCGGCGGACGGTAGGGCGCATTGGTGAGCACTTTCAGCAGCCGATCCCTCACGCGACGGTCGGCATTGTCGGAAGTGCCGAGAATTTCGATGTCCTCGGCGCGGCCGTTGGCATTGACGCGAAAGGCGACGTCGATGTACCCGTCGAAGTCGAGATGTGCTCCGCTGCGCAGGCCACGCTCGTGCAGGGAATGCGGGTGACTGGCAAAGGTCGGCAACTGCACCGGCACCGGTGGATTCAGGAAGGCATCGATGCGCTCCTCGTCCCACTGCTGTTCCATGAGGAATTCGCGGGCGCGGGCGTATTCGGCTTCTCCACGTTTTCTGTGGCCAAAGAGCAGATGCCAGTCGCCGAGTTCCAGCATCGCACGCGCCACGTCCTCCGCCTGCGCGGCAGGATCATTCAGTCGATAGGCGAGGATGCGGGTGAAGGCTTCGACGCCGCCCTTGTAGCTGGGAGCGCGCTTGTACTGCTCGTCCATGCGCACGGTGTCGCGCATGCCGGGCTCGTGGGCGCTGAGGAAGAAGTCGCTGTCGGCTTCCAGCTTGCGCCGATTGGCCTGCATGAACAGCGTGGCGATGAGACGTTTTTCGATGGTCGGCAACTGCGGATCGTCGTACTGCTGCAGATCGAGCAGAGTCTGGATCGAGCGCAGGAAGAGATGCTGCGCGCGGCCGAGCCAGAAGAAGGAGAGTTCGGTCAAGGTCAGCTTGTTGGGATTCAGAAAGTAGGCTGCGTCCTCGGCACTCAACTTGAGGTCCTTCTGCGCCACCACGCCACCGATGCCGCGTTCGAAGGCGGCGAAATACATGTCGCCCAAGGCCGTGAGTTCCGGCACCACCGCAGCGTTGTCGCGGCCATAGGCGCGCTGATGCAGGTGGATGAGATATTCCTGCCGCTCCAGCGCACTCTGATAATCGCCCAGCGCCAGATGGCTCGCGATGGCAAGGCGTACCGGCTCGAACAGCTCGGGCGCATAGAGACCAAAGTTGATGCGGCTGTTGTGCTCGGCTCTGGCCAGGGTTTCGAGCGCCGCTTCGTGTTCACCGCGAGCCTGCTGCAGCCGGGCGAGAGAGAGCAAGTGTTCGTTGAGGTGTGGATCGTAGGGCCCGCCGCGTTCCACCTGGCTGGCGATGGCGTTGAGGTAACGGGTGTCGTCACGCGGAGTGGCTGCGGTGCGTAGCGCGAAGAACGGCGCTCCTGCGCCCTGGCCGAAGGCCATGTGATCGCTCCACTCGGTGTCCTCCATTGGCGCAGGCCCCAGCGAAGCCTTGACCGCCACCTTGGGCAGATCGGCCAGAGCGGTCGTCTGATCCACATGGCTGAGCGGGATGGCGTCGAATACGAGATTGGCAAGTTTCGGCGCGGCGCTGAGCGGCTGTGCCAGTAGCACCAGGAGCAGAGCAAAGGGGAACGTGTTGGGTGCAGGGCGGCCTGAGGATACAGGCGCAAAGGCGATGGCTACTTTGTTCACGGCGATACACTCGGGTTGGTCACACCTGGCCCGGTGGCTTGCACGGGGCCTCCATCGCAGTCCCGGTAAGGACTGCCCAGGCACCACTGGTGCCTTCCCCTCGCAGTGAAGAAGGATCGCGCTGGTTGTTGGCCGTCGACGGCGCGACTCGTGATTTCCGGCCTCACTCGGGCCAGAGCAACATGTATGCCAAGGGTTCTAGAATCCTTGCAGGTCAAGGTTCTTGACGATATTGGGCGTGAACCGTAGCGAGTGACCAGTGGTGGGTGCTGAGCCGAGTCAGAACAGAAAGGCGGGGCGTTGCGCCGTTTTGGTGCGTCTAGCCGGCTTCCGGCAGCTCCTTGAAGTAGTAGCGCACGGAGAACTCCTGCGCCTCGCGCGCCAGGGCGGCAGAAAGACTGGGACGGAAAGGCGAGGCACGCAGCACGCGGCGCAGACGACGCTCGACTTCGCGCGTAACGTTCTCGGAACGGTCCAGCACCTCCATCTTGTTCATCGAACCGTAGCGCGAGATACGGATCTTCACGTCGACCCAGCCGTCATAGTCGAGCGGCGCATCTTCGGGAATCCCGAATTGACGTCGGCTGTTGGGACGCGGCGCGATCTCCGGCAATTGCACGGGTACGGCGGGATCGAACAAGGCCTTGATGCGTTCTTCCGGCACGCCCGCATCACGCAGGCGCTGCGCCGCCGCTTCGTACAGATTGAAAGCGGTGCTGCGACGATCGAACAGCATGTTCCAGTCGGCGAGCCCCACCGTCGGCAGCACTTTCTCGATGGGATCCAGACGAGGATGGGCGTCGTGGTAGATCTGCAGGCGTTGATAGGCGGCCTGGCCATTCCTGAAGCTGACGGGGCTGAGGGCCAGCTGTTCGCGGCGCAGGCGTGAGCCGGTGGAGGTGACGCGGCGGTTCAGATAAAAGACCGGGTCTTCCAGAATGCCGGCGCGGTGTGCGCCGAGGAACACGGCTTCGATCAGACGCAGTTCGAGGTCCGTCAGCTCTTCCAACTGGCTCAGGGTGAGACGACGTGGCTCCACCATGTTTCTGATGGCCTGGTAGTACTGACTCTGCGCGGCATAGAGATTGCCCATCGCCAGTGCGCGCGGCGTGAGCAGACGCGTGCTCTGCACCCGCGGGATCTGATAGGGGCCGCTCGAGGTGAGACCGAAGGCAGCACCGCCGCCGCCCGAGACGAGGCCGACATTGTTGCCGGCTTTCAGCGCGCGATCGAAGTTGCCCATGTTCCAGTCGGCGAGCGACACCAAGGAGGGCACGACTTCCACGCTTTCTTCACCATATTGCTGACTGGCGAGGTAGTAGAGATAACGTCGGCGCTGATCGGCGGCACCGAGATCACCCCGCGCGGCATAGCTGGTGATCATGCGTTCGATGATCGGGAACTGCTCGGGTGCAAAGAGGCCGTTGTTGATGCGGCTGATGTATTCGGCCTTCTCGAAGGCGGCGATGGCCTGCTCGTGATCGCCCAACTGTTGATAGCCGAGACCCAGGGCCAGATAAGGTTCGAATAGCAGTTGGTCGAAGGGCGAGGCTTCCTGCTGCGTCCTGGCAATGGCGTCGAGGTAGGCGTCCACCGTTTCCTGCGCCAGCGCCGGCGCATTTGCTTCGGTCGGCAGAATCAGTTGTTTTTCGACGCGCGCGGCGATGGGCAGAGGCAGTTTGCCGAAGCGCTGGGGAGCGCGGGGCGGAGGGGCATTGGAGCCGGGTGGTGGCAACGGGAAGGCGTCGAAGACGAGGCGATCGAGATCGAACTCCGCGAGTGCCGCATTACCGCAAAGACAGGCGGCGCAGAAGAAAGCGAGTTGGAACGCTCGTAAGGGAGCGTCGATGGCAGCGGAGAAGAAGGCGCGGTGTTTCGACATGCTTCTGTGGACCCTCCCAGGTTCTTGAAGCTTTCACCGTGCCGCCATGTCCTTACAGCGGGGCGCCCGGATCGAACGGATGAGGCCGACGAATGCGCTCAATCATACGCCTGCCTCAGTGACTTTCCAGCCGGTGCTGCAGCAGCAGATCTTCACCAAAGTCGCCGTCCTTGCTGCGCCACACCGTGTGCACGTGGTTGCCGTCGTTCTGCACCAGGTCGTACTCGAAGAAGAAGTCCGGGCCTTCCAGGCGATAGTAGTGGGCATCGCCCTCGTTGGTGCCGCCGTACCACACGAAGCGCAGATCGTTGACATCGACCTGATCGAGGTAGGCACGCGAGATCTCGGGACGATAGGCCGTGATCACTTCATCGAGAATGCGCTGCACACCGTCCTTCTGGGTGGCGCTGAGCTCGCGCACGGCGATGCCCTGCGGCGGCAGGGCCTTCCAGGCATCCCAATCGGCGGGCGGACGATTCAGCGTGCCCGACAGAATGTCGAAGGGCGGGTTGCCGTCCTCGATCGCGATTTCACGTTGTTCTGGGGTGAGACTGTTGATCAGGGCCAGACCGGCTTCGTGTGGACCACGCAGGTTGCGGAAACCTGCCAAGGGACCACTCTGCAGCTTGGCGGGCGAAGCGCCGAAGAAGGAGGGCGTCACGCTCAGCTCGGACGGTGCCACCGCAAAATTCAGCGAAAGGTGATGGCCTTCGAAGCGCCAGTCCCAACGTTGATCCAGGCTGGGTTCTCCGAAGATGGCGAGCGTGTAGTTTTCCGTACCGCGCGGAAAACCGGCGGTTTCCGTGTCCGCCAGAATCTTTTCCATTTGCATGATCTGAATGGCGGAAAGATAGCCCTTGCCACTCAGTGCGGTGTTGAGGAGTTCATGCACGAGTGCGCGTTGCTCGGCCGTCATGAAGTCGAGCGGCAGACCTTTGCGCAGGTAGGGCCAGTAGACGTAGTTGGTGCGTTCGGGATCGTCGGGGGCGAGCAGCGCCAGTTCGCGGCGGTTGTAACCCACGGAAGTTTCCAGACCGCTGGGGCGCCCCTCCATGGTGGCGAGAAAGGCCCGTGCGATGCGCGTCATCTCGGCATTGATGGTGGCGATGTCGGGACCTTCGGCCTTGTCGGCAAACGCACTGTGTGCTGCAAGACACGAGAGACTGGCGAGCAGGAGCAGGGTACGCATGAAGATTCCTTTCGGGTCGGCGCGACTGCGCTTCGTGTTGTAGTTCTTGTTTATTGTTTTGCGTTTTATGAACTTCGCGCGCATTTTGACGGCGTGCAATGGGCGCAAGTGTACCCCAGCGCCCCAAAAATGTTAGTCTGCCCAGCCCCTAGGGCCAGGAGTAGTTAAGGCGCAGGAGTAGTCCATGAGTACGCGCGCACCGATTCTGTACTTGCCTCACGGCGGCGGTCCGCTGCCTCTGACGAACGATCCTTCACACGCCGAGCTGAAGAGCTTTCTGCAGACCTTGCCCGAGCGTTTCCCGAAGCCGCGCGCGATCGTGATGATCAGTGCGCATTGGGAAGCCCCGCGCGTCTGCGTGTATGACGATCCGGCACCGGAGCTTCTGTTCGACTACTACAACTTTCCCCTCGAAACCTATCAGTACCGCTATCCCGCACCCGGCGAACCGCACCTCGCGGACAAGGTGCAGAGCTTGCTGACGGAGCTGGGTTTCGAAGCCGCCACCTTGCAGGGGCGCGGATTCGATCACGGCATGTTCGTGCCGATGATGCTGCTCTACCCCGAGGCCGACGTGCCTTGTGTACAGGTGTCGCTCATCAAGGGACTCGATCCACGCACGCATCTGGACATTGGCGTGGCGTTACGTCCCTTGCTCGACGAGAACGTGGCGATCATCGGTTCCGGCATGAGCTTCCACAACATGCGCGCGCTGTTGTCGGAACCCGATCCGCGTCTTTCTCAGGCCAGCGATGCCTTCGATGAATGGCTGGTGGAGACCATGACCTCGGCGCTGTCCGACCGTGAGCAACGTGAACGGCTCATCGAGTGGGAAAAGGCGCCCTACGCGCGTTTCTGTCATCCGCGTGAAGAGCATCTGATGCCGCTCTTCGTCTGTGCCGGCGCTTCCGGTTTCACCAATGCCGAGCTCATCTTCAACCGTGTGCTGATGGGGCATCGCGTCAGCGGTTTCGGATGGTTCTGATCCGATCGGTTGGATTCAGCTCTCCGCTTGCGACAATCCCGTCATCGCTTCCGGTCTCACCCACTGATCGAATTGCTCGGCAGTGAGTAGGCCGAGCTTCACCGCTTCCTCCTTCAAGGTCGTGCCGTTCTTGTGCGCGGTCTTCGCGATCAGCGCCGCTTTCTCGTAACCGATGTGGGGATTGAGAGCCGTGACCAGCATCAGGGAATTGTCGAGGTGGCGACGGATCGCGGCGTGGTTGGGTTCGATGCCGCGCGCGCAGTGGGCATCGAACGAGAGACAGGCATCGCCGAGCAAGGTTGCGGACTGCAGTGCATTGGCAGCGATCAGGGGTTTGAACACGTTGAGCTGATAGTGACCCTGCATGCCGCCGATGGTGATGGCCATGTCGTTGCCGATCACCTGCGCGCACACCATCGTCAAGGCCTCGCACTGCGTCGGATTCACCTTGCCGGGCATGATCGAGGAACCGGGTTCGTTCGCCGGCAGCAGGAGTTCGCCGATGCCGCTGCGAGGGCCTGAGGCGAGCATGCGGATGTCGTTGGCGATCTTGTTGAGCGCAACCGCCAACCGTTTCAGCGCGCCGTGACTTTCGACCACGGCATCGTGTGCCGCGAGCGCGGCGAATTTGTTGTCGGCGCTGCGGAAGGGATGGCCGGTGAGCTCGGCGATCTTCTCCGCCACGAGCTCGGCATAGCCGGGCGGTGCATTGATGCCGGTACCAACCGCCGTGCCGCCCGCCGCGAGTTCAGCCAGGTGCTCGAGCGTGTTGCAGAGCGCTTCCAATCCTTGGTCCAGTTGCGCCACGTACCCAGAAAACTCCTGCCCCAACGTGAGCGGAGTCGCATCCATCAAATGCGTACGGCCGATCTTCACCACGTCCATGAAGGCTTCGGATTTCTCGTGCAGGGTGTCGCGCAGCCGTTCGATGGCGGGAATGGTGTGCTCCGCCAGCTTGCGATAGATGGCGATGTGCATCGCGGTGGGGAAGGTGTCGTTGCTCGACTGCGAGCGATTGACGTCGTCGTTGGGATGGATGGCGGGCTTGCCTTCGCCCAGGGTGCCGCCCGCGAGTACATGCGCACGGTTGGCGATCACTTCGTTGACGTTCATGTTGGTCTGGGTGCCCGAGCCGGTCTGCCAGATCACGAGCGGGAACTGATCATCGTGTTCGCCGGCGAGGATCTCGTCGCACACGGCGATGATGCCTTCGGCCTTCTGGAAGGGCAGCACGCCGAGCTCGCGGTTCGCCAACGCCGCCGCTTTCTTCAGGATGGCGAAGCCATGGATGATCTCGAGCGGCATGCTGGCGGAGGGACCGATGCGGAAATTGCCGCGCGAGCGCTCCGTTTGAGCTCCCCAGTACTTGTCGGCGGGCACCTGCACTTCGCCCATGGTGTCGGTTTCGATGCGATAGGCCATGCTTTCCTCCGTTACGCTTGCTCGTGAGCGATGCGTGGCAGCTTCTCACGGAAGCAGGGGACAGTCACCGCCGTGAGCGCCGCACGAAGAGTGCGAATCAGGGAAATTTACCGTTGTTGCACGGCGAAGCATTGCAGTAGAGTGGCGCCCAACCACAACAGCCCAACTGGCCCCAGACCAGTGAAGGCGTCCTGATTCAGAGGGAACAATCATGCTCACCGTTCGTCGACTCGCCTTGGTTGGGGCCTTGGCCGGCTCGCTTTTCAGCCCACTCGTTCTTGCCCAAACCATCTCCGGCCCGACCGTGGCGGATGCAGGTGCCAACCTGTTCAAGCCCTCCGCCGGTCCGCTCGATCCCGCCAATCGTCTGCGGCTGTCGGTTCCTGCCGATCAACGCCCGCCGATTCTGCGTGAAGCCTTGGTCGAAGTACTGGTCGACGTCGATGCCTCCGGCAAGGTGGATGACGTCGATGTGATCGATGGCAGCTTCCTGGACAGCGCCGTGCGCCGTCTCGTGGAAACTTCCGTGAAACAGATGACCTTCAATCCCGCGACGCAGGGCGGCAATGCGGTTGCCTTCAAGGATCTGCATCTGCAGGTGCTATTGCGCGGTGCCAACCCGCCGGGTGTCACCGATGCCATGCGGCAGGAGCTGGTGGAACTCGCCGCCAAGATCGAAGCGGATGATTTCAAGGGAGCCGAGCGCCAGATCAACAACCTGCTGGAGCGCGATGCGGCGCGACTGTTCGAGATGGCGGTGCTGCAGGATCAGTTGGTCAGCATCTACATGGAAACCGAACGTCTGCCCGAAGCGCTGCTCGCGAGCCGCATCGCCACACAGCGCAGCCCTGCGGTCAGACCGGAAGGCGAGGCGCCACCGGAGGCAAGCTTCCCCGACACCTTCCTTTCACCGGAGCTGCATGTCGAAGCGTTGCGCAAGCGCTTGATGCTGGCGCTGGTCAACAACCAGGTGGGCGAGGCCCTGCAGGTGTTCGAAGAGCTGCAGTCGGCCGCTGCGGCAACGGGCAAGAGCGATTCGATCGCGAATCTGTCGGAGCAGATCCAGCGAGTGAAGGAACTGCTCGCGTCCGAAGAACCGGTGGGCAGTGCGGTCTACCTGATCAATGGTGAGTGGAGCTACACGATGTCGCCACGTCGCATCTTCGGTGTGACGGGCCTCGAGGGACAGGTCGATGCCATCGACGTTTCGTGTGGTGATGCCCTGCGTCGTTTGCCTTTCCAGAACGACAGCGAATGGCGCATCCCCGATTCCTGGGGCCAATGTGATCTGATCTTCCGCGGTAAGAAAGGCAGCAAGTTCCTGTTGTACGAGTATCTCAACTAGACGCCACGCGGCGCAGGAGAACGACATGCAGCGACAGACTTGGCGGGTGAGGCAATGGTGTTGGTTGGTGTTGGTCTCCTGCGGACTCTCATTGAGCGTGGTGGCGGCCGAGTCCGCCGCACCACGCCGGCTCAACGCCATCCTCAAGGACATCAAGAGCGCCGAGACCGACGTCTACAAGGTGTTCAACGACATCAACAGCGACGACCAGTTCGACTTCGTCTGTTACTCGTACGAGGAAACGGGTTCGAAATTGCGGCGCCGCACCTGTGAGCCGCAGTTCATGCGCACCGCGCGCAAGCGCGAGGCGGATCGCTTCATGGAAGGGCGTCAGACCGGCACGGACCGCGCCGTACCGATGGTGGAAAGCGGCCTGCAATTCAGCGTGGCAAGCGAGATGGCGGCGTTGCAGCAGGAACTCCAGCGCGCCATGCAGCAGAACCCTGAGATGACGGCGAAGATGGACCGGCTGCAGGCGTTCATCGACGAATACACCAGTCATCCCCGCGCCCAGAAAGATGAGCCCACCCTGGGCTTCCTGGCGCGCTATCTGTTGCGCACTGCGCAGTGAGGTAGGGCGGGCTTCTGGCCGACTTGGTGCAATTCGACTTGCACCGCGTGCAGCAGAGCCAGGCCTGCCTTTGACTCATCCATCTTCAGCACTTCCTTCAAACGGCTCAGCGAACCCGCTGAGCTTGTTTGTTTGCTCCCGCCAGACTTTCCATTGCCGCTGAGCGCTGCGTCGAGGTGAAGCGGATGGCCACGCGGCTCATGCGCTGGTGTACTTCCCCAGTACTACTCGCAATTGGCCATGTTTTTCGCGCGCCTCCCTGCTATCGACGCCGCCGCAGCAGGACGTTCGTCGTGCGCGCCGGGGCCGGCTCCTTCCGTCGCGCGCGATCTCTTCACCGTGGTATTGGGGGCGATGCCGCGGTTCTCCACGCGGATCTGAAGTGCGTTCTGGGGCTGGTAAAAGGCGAGGCTCGAGAACGTGCGGTGCCGAGACTCAGGCAATCTTGTCGCGGAACACGAAATACACAGCGCCGAGCAGACACAGGCCCGCCCATAGGTAGTCCAGCTTCAGCGGTTCTTTCAGATAGAACAGGGCGAAGGGAACGAACACGCTGAGCGTGATCACTTCCTGCATGATCTTGAGCTGGCCGATGCTGAGCACGCCATAGCCGATGCGATTGGCCGGTACCTGCAGCAGATACTCGAACAGCGCGATGCCCCAACTGAACAGCGCCGCGATGAACCACGGCTTGTGGTTGAGTTCCTTCAGATGCGCGTACCACGCGAAGGTCATGAAGACGTTGCTGCAGATCAGCAGCGTGATCGAGATGACGAGCGGAGAAAAGGGCAGCGTCATGGGAAACCCGATGCAGAAGATTGGAGAGGCAAACTCCTACAGCGACAGGGACTGCAGGCGACGCAGCAGCTGACGGCTCAGATCCTGGCGCATCTCGCGCAGAATCTGCTCCGCTTCCTGCGTTTTCGCCACGGCATTTTCCGGGTCGGCCAGATAGACGCGTGACAGCGTCAATCGCTCCGGTCCTGCCACCACCGTGGTGCCCTGGCGCAGCTGCCAGGGCAGGGCGAGGGTCAGTTCATATTCGCCGGCGCGCGCGTTGACGTTCACGCTCACCACGCGCTCGCTGCGCTCCTCGTTGCCGATGCCGAGGCGATAGCCGAGTCCAGGCTCTTCGGCGAGCTGCACGCGATTGTTTTCGAGCACGCGACGCAGCTCGCGCAGCATGTCGCTATCGGCATCGAGCGCTTCGAGGTAGAGCGGCTGCAGTTGCGCCGGCAGTTCTGCCGAACCGCGCAGGGTGAAGCCGCAGCTCGCGAGCAGCAGCGTGAAGGAGAGTAGCGCGAGTCGGAGCAACATAGGACGTACTCAGTTGGCGACGATGTTGACCAGTTTGCCGGGTACCACGATCACCTTGCGCACGGTGAGACCCTCGGTGAACTTCTGCACCTGGGCATCGGCACGTGCGGCGGCTTCCATGGCTTCCTTGGTGGCATCGGCCGGCAGTTCCAGTACGGTGCGCAGTTTGCCATTGACCTGCACGGCGATCTTCACCGAATTCTGCACCAGCGCGCTTTCATCGACTTCGGGCCAGTTGGCATCGATGAGCGCATCGCTGTGGCCGAGATGCTGCCACAACACGTGACAGGTGTGCGGAATGATGGGGCCGAGCAGCAGCACCATCGCTTCCACCGCTTCCTGCACCACGGCCTGATTCTGGCCACCGTCCTGGCTGTCGTTGTTGGCGATGAAACGGCTGAGTTCGTTGTAGAGCTCCATCACTGCCGCGATCGCGGTGTTGAAGACCTGGCGACGATCGTAGTCGATGGTCACTTTCTGGATCGTGCTGTGCGTCTTGAAGCGCAGTGCTTTCTGCGCCTCGTTGAGCGCGGCGGCATCGACCTTCACGGCGCCGGCGCGGAAGTTGGCGATGAGTTTCCACAGACGTTTGATGAAGCGTGAAGCACCTTCGACGCCACTGTCAGACCACTCGAGGCTCTGATCCGGCGGTGAGGTGAACATCATGTACAGGCGCACGGTGTCGGCGCCGAAGCGCGCGATCATTTCCTGCGGGTCCACGCCGTTGTTCTTGGACTTCGACATCTTCTCGACGCCGCCGATCTGCACCGGCTGGCCGTCGGCTTTGAGGGTCGCGGAAACCATGCGGCCCTTGTCGTCGCGCACGATGTCGACCTCGGTGAGGTTGATCCAGTCTTTGCTGCCGTCGGGGTTCTCGCGATAGAAGGTGTCGGCCACCACCATGCCCTGCGTGAGCAGACGCTTGAAGGGTTCGTCGCTCTTCACGAGGCCTTCGTCACGCATCAGCTTGTGGAAGAAGCGGGCATAGAGCAGATGCAGGATGGCGTGCTCGATGCCGCCGATGTACTGATCCACGTCGAGCCAGTAGTCGACTTCTTCCTTGTTGAGCATGCCTTCGGCGTAGCGGGCGCAGGCGAAGCGCGCGTAGTACCACGACGATTCCATGAAGGTGTCGAAGGTGTCGGTTTCGCGTTCGGCGGCACCGCCGCACTTCGGACAGCTGCACTTGATGAAACTTTCCATCTTCTTGATGGGCGAGCCGACACCATCGAACTCGACGTCGGTGGGCAGCAGTACGGGCAGGTCCTTTTCGGGCACGGCCACCGGGCCGCAGCTCGGGCAGTTGATGATCGGGATCGGCGTGCCCCAGTAGCGCTGACGGCTCACGCCCCAGTCGCGCAGGCGGAAGTTGACCTGCTTGGTGCCGATGCGGCGGTTTTCGAATTCGGTCTGCAGTGCGTCGAAGGCGCCGTCGAAGTCGAGGCCATCGAACTGGCCGGAGTTGATCAGAATGCCCTTCTCGACGTAGGCGGCCTTGCTGATGTCGACGTGCGAACCGTCAGCGGGAGCGATGACCTGTTTCACCGGTAGACCATATTTCTGCGCGAATTCGAAGTCGCGCTGGTCGTGCGCCGGTACCGACATCACCGCACCGGAGCCATAGCTCATCAGCACGAAGTTGGCGACCCAGATCGGCACTTCTTCACCGGTGAGCGGATGGATGGCACGCAGGCCGGTGTCCATGCCTTCCTTTTCCAGCGTGGCGAGTTCGGCCTCGGCCACCTTGATGTTGTCCTGTTTCTTGATGAAGGCAGCCAGCTCCGGATTGTTTTCAGCGGCTTTAAGCGCGAGCGGATGCTGCGCGGCGATGGCGCAGTAGGTGACGCCCATCACGGTGTCGGGACGCGTGGTGTAGACGGTGAGGCGCTCGTCGCTGTCCTTCACCTCGAAGCTGAATTCGAGGCCTTCGCTGCGGCCGATCCAGTTCTGCTGCATCACGCGCACGCGCTCGGGCCAACCTTCGAGCTTGTCGATGTCGGCGAGGAGCTCGTCGGCGTAGGCGGTGATCTTGATGAACCACTGCGGGATCTTGCGACGCTCGACCAGGGCGCCCGAGCGCCAGCCGCGGCCGTCGATCACTTGTTCGTTGGCGAGCACGGTCTGATCGACCGGATCCCAGTTCACTTCGGCTTCTTTCTTGTAGACCAAGCCCTTTTCGAAGAGGCGGGTGAAGAACCACTGTTCCCACTTGTAGTAGTCGGGGTGACAGGTGGCGATCTCGCGATCCCAGTCGTAGGCGTAGCCGAGCTGCTGCAGCTGGCCGCGCATGTAGGCGATGTTTTCGTAGGTCCACTTGGCGGGCGGAACCTTGTTCTTCATGGCGGCGTTTTCGGCCGGCAGGCCGAAGGCATCCCAGCCCATGGGCTGCAGGACGTTCTTGCCGCGCATGCGTTGGAAGCGGGAGATCACGTCACCGATGGTGTAGTTGCGCACGTGCCCCATGTGCAGCTTGCCGCTGGGGTAGGGGAACATGGAGAGGCAGTAGAACTTGGGCTTGCCGGGTTGAGCGGTGACCTTGAAGCTTTGGTGTTCGCGCCAGTAGTCCTGGGCGGCCTGTTCGACTTGCTGGTGGTCGTATTCTTCGGTGATCTGGATGGGCATGTTGGCTTGCATCGAGCCCCTGGCTGGGCCGTGATTGAAGGCTGAAAAAGACGGCGAAGCTTACCAAAGAGGGGGGATGGGCGGTAGGTTGGCCGACGTCAGGGGCTCGTCGACGGGCGCAGAGCCCGGTCCATGGGAGTTCGCAGATTGGGGTGAGCACAGTGTTCTGGCGGGAGACATGGCTAACGATTTCTCCGGCAGAACACAACGCGAACTCCGAGGGAGATGTTTGGGGCGCGGTAGTCCCGACACTCGAGTTGGGCCGGCCCGACGCTGCTGCGGGCTCGGCGCAACCTGCCGGTTACCACCCCATTCCCGTAGAGATCACCAGGCGTCTTGGTCAGAGCGCCTTCCTCATCCTCACCGCATCCTGCCCGTCCTGGTAATAGGCGGGGTAACGACCGAAAGGAACGAAGCCGAGCTTTTCATAAAGCGCGATCGCGGCTTGGTTGCCCGCCGCCACCTCCAAGGTATACCTGCTGCGGCCGAGGCGCTTGACGTGACGGATGCTGCTCTGCAGGAGTCGTTGCGCCAGGCCCTTGCCGCGTGCTTCGGGAGCGATGGCGATGGAGTACAGACGCACGCTCGTGCCTTCTCGGCGCCAGACGGTTAGAAGGTAACCGATCGGTGCAGCATTGCGTCCGGGAGGAGCGGCGACGAGGAAGAGGCCGTTGTCGGCGGTGAGCCAGTGCTTGAGTTGGCGCGGGCTGATGCGGTCACCGGTGAAGCAACGCTCCTCGAGTGCAACGAGTGCCGGGAGCTCACAAGCACGGGCGGGACGGATGCGAAAGTCGTTGGCCATGGGCGCTGCGCGGGACGGAAGTGGCGCGCATTCTATCCCGTCGTGTGGGTGGTTTCGCCAGCGTAAATATTTCTTTGGCGGGGAGTTGCAAGGCCAATAAAAAGGTCCATACTGCCGCCACTTCAACGCTGGGGGAGCAAGCGTAGTTTTATGTCGAACGTGCTGATCGTTGTCGACAGGTTGGAAGACTGGGAACCGTACTATCCAAGCGATCTCGTCATCTCGTTCGACCAGTATCTGGCGCTGAAACCTCCGCCCAATCAGCGCGTGCGCGTCATCAATCTGTGCAGCGACTACAGTTACCTGAGTCAGGGTTATTACTGTTCGCTGCTCGCAGAGGCGAAAGGCCATCACGTCATTCCGTCGAGCAAGGTGCTGACCGATGTCGGTTCACCCTTGCTCTATCAGCTCAACGTCGAAGAGCTCTTCTCGGCACTCGACAAGCTCTACCGAAATCAGGCGCGTCCGGAGCAGTTGGAGTTCAAGACCTATTTCGGTCAGGTGGCGGAGCCTTCGCTCAAGCCACTGGCGCGTGTCGTATTCGAACGTTTTCCCTCGCCGATCATCTCACTGACGCTCAAACATCTCGATGGCCATTGGGTGATCGCGGATCTGCGCATCGTCGATCACAAGAGTCTCAGCGATGAGGAAGAGACCGCCTTCGGTGAAGCGCTCGACAATTTCAGTCGTGAGGTGTGGCATCCGAAGAAGGCGCGCAAGCTGGCGAAGTACGACCTCGCGATCCTGGTGAACGAAGAGGAGAAGATGCCGCCCAGCAATCCTGCGGCGATCAAGAAGTTCATCCAGGCCGGCAAGAACCTCGGCATCGATGTCGAAGTGATCACACCGAACGACTTCATGCGTTTGCCGGAATTCGATGCGCTCTTCATCCGCGAGACGACGAGCATCGAGCATCACACCTATCGCTTCGCCAAGAAGGCGGAGAGCATGGGGCTCGTGGTGATCGACGATCCGACGTCGATCCTGCGCTGCACCAACAAGATCTACCTCGCCGACTTGTTCGCGGCCACCGGTGTGCCGGCGCCGAAGACGCTCATCATAGGCCACAACCGTCCCGAGCAATTGCGCGATGCCGCAGAAAAACTCGGCTTCCCGATCGTGGTGAAGATTCCCGATGGTTCCTTCTCGCGTGGTGTGGTGAAGGTGAATTCGATGGAAGAGTTCGAGCGCAAGACGGCGGAGCTCTTCCGGGAGTCGAGCCTATTGTTGGCGCAGGAGTTTCTCTACACCGACTTCGATTGGCGCATCGGCATCCTCAATCACAAGGCGCTCTATGCCTGCCGTTACTACATGGTGAAGAACCATTGGCAGATCTATCGGCACAAGGAGAGCGGCAACGACAAGGCGCGTTCGGGCGGCTTCGATACCTTGCCCACCTTCGAAGTACCGCGCTCGGTGTTGCAGGCTGCACTCAAGGCCACCAGGCAGATCGGTGACGGTTTCTACGGCGTCGATGTGAAACAGTGGGGCGACAAGGCCTACGTAATCGAAGTGAACGACAATCCGAGCATCGAAACGGGTGTGGAGGACGAATATCTCGGCAACGAGCTGTATAGTCTGATCATGCAGGAGTTCCTGCGGCGCATGGATCAGTAAGAGCTGCCAGCGTTCAACCCGAGTAAAGGAGATACAGATGACGATCAAGGTCGGCGACAAGATTCCGCAGTGCCCGAGTCTGAAAGTAATGGGTGAGAAAGGTCCGCAAGGGGTGACGACGTCGGAGTTGTTCGACGGCAAGAAGGTGGTGCTCTTCGCGGTGCCCGGTGCCTTCACTCCCGGTTGTTCGAAAAGCCATCTGCCCGGCTATGTGACCCTGGCGGACAAGATCAAGGAGAAGGGTGTCGACAGCATCATCTGCATGGCGGTCAACGATGCCTTCGTGATGGATGCCTGGGGCAAGGCGCAGAACGCGGAAGAGATCACGATGCTGGCCGACGGCAATGGAGACTTCACGAAAGCCTTGGGGCTCGAACTGGACGGCACCGGTTGGGGCATGGGACAGCGCTGCAAGCGCATGGCGATGATCGTAGAAGACGGTGTGGTGAAACATCTCGCCATCGAACCACCCGGCAGCAGCATCGTGGAGAGCTCCGCCGAGACCATTCTGAAACTGCTTTGATTCACACCAGTGATTGGGCCGCATGTTCACGCGGCCCAATCGTTCCTCCTCATCAAGTCACAATCGTTTTCGCATGTTGGGTTTCTCGTAAGACGAAATCCGCCATGCGATGTTGAGCTTTCGTTGCGTGTGGAAAGAGTCTCTTCGTAGGTTGGCCTGAACGAAGTGAAGCTCAACGGGTGATATCCGGGATTCGTTGCAACTGCCGGTAGAAAAGGTGCGTATGAATGCGCTCCGGTATCGTGACGCTCTCAGGGGCTCGTTGTGCTCGGTTTCCCGCGAAGATGGCACCGGCCGTCGTCGAGATCGGAGAGGGCTTTTCCTTTGTAAGACGACGCAGCCCCACGAGCGATCGACCATTGGTGTTGGGTGTGGCGACGTGGAACTGATCTCGAGTCACCCTTCGTGCGGGAGCGAGCCAAACCACTGGCTCGCTCTTTCGCAGCTCTCACATAACTACGTGGTTCAAGCTCATGCCGCACGCGGCACACCGAGTTCACGTTCGGCAGCAGCCGAGACCGGTGCGATGCGTTTGGCGGCAGTCTTGTAGTGCGTGCTGTAGAGCGTCAGGCCGGTGAAGAGGATGCCGCCCACCAGGTTGCCGAGGGCGGTGGGAATTTCGTTCCAGATGAAGTAGTCGGCCACCGAGAACTCCCCGCCGAGGATCATCGCGGTGGGGAAGAGGAACATGTTCACCACCGAGTGTTCGAAGCCCATGTAGAAGAACACGAGGATCGGCATCCACATCGCGATCACCTTGCCGCTCACCGACGAGGACACCATCGCGCCCACCACACCCGTCGACACCATCCAGTTGCACAGCATGCCGCGCACGAAGATGGTGGCCCAGCCGGCAAGACCGTAGTCGGAATAGCCCAGCGTGCGAGCCACACCGATGCCCGCGAGTCGTTCGCCCACCGCACCGGCGCCGGTCTGGAAACCGTAGGTCAGGATGAAGCTCATCATCAGCGCCACCGTGAGCGCGCCGGCGAAGTTGCCGGTGAACACGAGACCCCAGTTGCGCAGCACCGCGCGACCGTCGGCGCCGGGGCGACGGTCCAGATACGCCAACGGCGTCAGCATGAACACGCCCGTCACGAGATCGAAGCCCAAGAGATACAGCATGCAGAAGCCGACCGGAAACAGCAGCGCACCGAGCAAGGCATTGCCACTTTGTACCGTGATGGTGACGGCGAAGGCAGCAGCGAGTGCGAGGATGGCTCCCGCCATGTAGGCACGGATCAGCGTGTCGCGCGTGGACATGTGCAGTTTCGATTCACCGGCGTCGACCATGCGGGTGACGAAATCTTTCGGACTCAGATAAGACATGGCGTACCTCTCTTATGAATTGATAGGAGAACGGAACCAGCAGAAGACGAGCATGCGTGCCGAGACGAACCGGCGATCCAAACGGAAGCTCATGAACGATCCTTGGTTTTGCCGGCGGCGGCGATCAGGTGTTCGCAGACGTCGACCAGCCTGAGATTGGAGTTCATCGCTTTCTGGCGCAGACGTTGATAGGCCTGTTCTTCGGAAAGGCCGAGTCGATGCATCAACAGTCCCTTCGCCTGTTCCACCAGCTTGCGTTCGGCCAAGGCGCGACGTGCGGCTTCGAGTTCTTCGCTGGTGCGCTTGAGATGTTCGGCCTGCTCGCGCAGAAGGTCGTAGAGCGGTCTCGTGTTCGAGGCGTGCAGCGGATCGACGTCCTGGCCGAGGTCATCTGCCACGCCTGGCGCGATCGGTAGATTCATGTCGAGCAGCACGGCGGTTGCCGCAGGGGTGCCGGCGCCTGCGGCCAGCGTTTCCATGCGGGCTTCGTGTTCGTGCAGGGCACGATGTGCCATCTCGACCCGTTCACGGCTGAGCGCGATCAGGTTCTGCGTCAGCATTTCTTCCAGCGAGTGCATGGCATCGATGCGCGCGGTGGCTTTCTCGTACCAGATTTCGCTGGTGTCCGGCGGAATGTCGGTGGGCTTTTCGATGCGGTCGATGACCAGGCGCAAGGTCTGTAGCTGCTGCTCGACGGTGCTGTTCTTGAGTTCCTGCCAGTAGCGCAGTTGCTCGGCAGAGGCGAAGCGTTCGAAGATCGAGAACGCACGTTCCTGAGCATGACGCAGCGCTTCCAGGCGTTCTTTCAATGCAGCGGTGAAGGCGCAGCCGGCGAAGCCGATGGCGGCCCAGGCGCGTTCCTGTCCAGCGTATTCCTTGCCCTGCATGAAGTTGAACTGCGCCACGAGCGCGCGACTGACCGCGGCATCGCCGGCACTGTCGGCGGCTTCGAACACGATCCCCAGCAAACCGGCGATGAGACGACCGAAGGCCTCGGTCATGTGCGGTGCCGGGATGGCGATGTGCTCGACCCGCGGGCGCAATTCTGCGAGTTCGTCGAGACCCTGCAGCACGAAGGCCACCTTGCTGAGCAGACGTGGTGAAGCTTCGGCGCGGCGGTCGTGCAGATAGCGTTCTTCCAGGAGTTCACGTAATTGCGCTTCCGCGGACGAGGCCAGCTGCAGCTGGTGTTGGCGCTGCTGATGGAAGTGTCCGCCGCTGGAAGACAGATAGATGTTGGAAACACCGCGCTCGCGCTGCAGCTGATGAATGAGTTCGCTGACGCAGGACACGAGCTGACAAGTGTTGGCGAGATTCCTGAGCGCGCGAATCTCGGCCTGCTTGGCGGCGAGCAAGAACTGTTCGGTGGTGCGTCCCGGCCTGATCATCTCGGGACAAGGTAGTCGGTAGTTGGTCGCATGGGATGCAACACGCAAATGACGTTCCATTCAGCCTCTCCGTCGCAAGAGAGAGGTGGCTGGGTCGCTGCCGTGGCAGTGGTGTGCCAGGGTCCTCGGGTCGAGGGTAGGGCGGCGCAAGGCTCGTTCCTCCGGTTTTTCAGCCACCAATAAAAAAGCCTGCACCCCGGGGGAGGGGTGCAGGCCTCATTGCCTGACGTAAAGATGTACTTCGGATAGAACTCCTCCCGAGGCCTGCAGGCTTCACCGGGTCGGGTACAGAGTCGTATCGCTGGGAAGACTCATTCAAGAAGCATGCCGGAGTGGCATTGGAGACACCGCCAGCCGGCAAGTGCTTCTTTATCAAGCGCTTGGAGCTGCTTTGCGCCTGGCATGGACGCAACCGCCGTCAGTGAAGGCATGCACCGAAATGACGAACGAGGTGTGGTTGTGCACCGGCAAAGTGCGTGCTCGCGGTGCTGCCGGTGCGCCTAGCGCAGTAGCTCGAGCAGTGCGGCGGTGGAAAGCCGCAGGTTCTCGGCCCAGGAGTAGCCGACGATCTCGCGGCCGGTTTCGGCATCGCGGAAGGGCAGGACTTCGTGGTCGTTGACGAGGAAGCGATAGTCCACCGTGATCTCGTCACCGGGCGCGAGGTCACGCGTGGCGAAGATGAAACCGAGATGCCACAGGCCGCTCGGTTGGAACGAGTGATTGACGTAGCAGTCGTCCGGCCAGTCGGTGCTGACGGTGTGGAAGTCTTCGAACCAGCGCACGCAGGCTTCGTCTTCGGGAGAACCGGGCACGAGCGCCGCACGTTCGGCGCCGCTGTAGACGCGATCGATGGCGTCGGGTGCCACCAGCACCTGTCCCTTGCGCACCGCCTCCAGCAGAAAGACCCCCTTGCCGTGGGCGTGGACGGCTTCTCGGATTTCATAGGCGGGCACGATCATGGCCGGCTCCTGTGGAATGGGCGGCGCGAGGATACGGAGCGGTCAGGATCAAGTCCAGCAAAGCCCGACTCGAGGGCCAGTTGACGGCCGGCTTCTTGAATTGCCACCCTATGCCCCCACGTTTTTGCGCAAGCTCCACGAGAGCTCCCCACGGCTGCCTGTCATCCGCGGGATGGCAGTGAGCCTCCGGGTAATTCGACACGGAGAACTGTCATGAGCCTGAACAAGAACCTACCCCGGCTGTCCTCGCTGTTCCTTGCAGCGACCATGGCCGCCTTCACTCCCATGCTCAGCCCCATGGTCGAAGCAGCGGCCCCCGTCGAACGTGCCGGGGTGGCACCGATGCTGGAGAAGGTCACTCCGGCAGTGGTCAACATCGCGGTCAGTGGCCGCCGTGCGGTGCAACAGAACCCGCTGCTCAACGACCCCTTCTTCAGAGACTTCTTCAACATTCCCGAACAACCGCGTTCCGTGCCGACGCAGTCCGTCGGCTCCGGCGTCATCATCGATGCGGAGAAGGGCTACGTGATCACCAACCATCACGTGGTGAACAACGCCGAGGAAATCCGGGTGGTGCTCACCGACAAGCGGCGCTTCACGGCCAAGTTGATCGGCAGCGACGCCGGCACCGACATCGCTCTCTTGCAGATCGATGCCAAGGATCTGACGGCAGTGCCGCTGGCGGATTCGAAGACCTTGCGCGTGGGTGATTTCGTCGCCGCCATCGGCAACCCCTTCGGTCTCGGTCAGACCGTGACCACCGGCATCGTGAGCGCCCTCGGTCGTGCCGGCATCAATGCCGAAGGCTACGAGGATTTCATTCAGACCGACGCCTCGATCAACCCCGGTAACTCCGGTGGTGCACTGGTCGACTTCGACGGCAACCTGATCGGCATCAACACCGCCATCATCGCGCCATCGGGCGGCAACGTCGGCATCGGTTTCGCCGTGCCGATCAACATGGCGAAGGCGGTGGTGGATCAGTTGATCGAATACGGTGAAGTGCGCCGCGGCATGCTCGGTGTGCAGATCACCGACGTGACGCCCGACATCGTGGAAGCGCTGGAGCTCAAGGTGAGCGACGGTGCGGTGGTGCAGAGCGTCACGCCCGGTTCGCCCGCGGAAAAGGCGGGGATTCAGGCCGGCGACGTCATCGTCTCGGTGAATGGTCAGCCGATCAAGGGCGCCTCGGACCTGCGCAACACCATCGGCCTCATTCGTGCCGGCACCGAAGTGCGACTGGGGCTTCTGCGCGAGGATCAGCGGCGCGAGGTCAAGGCGACCATCGGCGAGAACCAGCAGAACCAGGTGGCTTCGTCGCAGGGCGCGCAGGGCTCGGTATTGCAGGGTGCAACCTTCGGTCCCGTGCCCTCCGACGATCCGAACTACGGCGGCACCGGCGGCGTGCTCGTCACCGGTGTCGAGCAGGGCAGTCGCGCCTGGAACAGTGGTCTGCGTGCCGGAGACATCATCACCGCGGTCAACCGTCAGGCGGTGCGTGATCCACGCGAACTGCAGGAACGCGTGGCGGATCAGGGTACGGTGGCGCTCAACATTCTGCGCGACAACCAGAGTCTGTTCCTGATTCTGCGCTAAGCATTCGACTGGGGAGGCCTTGCTTTGCGGGGCCTCCCTTTTTTCATCCGCTCATTGAACCGACAAAGGAGGCTAAAACGATGTACAGGAAACTTGTTACCTTGTTCAGCACCCGCTTGCTGGTGTTGATGATGCTCGCGCTGGGCTGGCAGGTGGCACAGGCGGCCGCGCTCTATGAGTTCAAGGGGACCACCCCGCAGACGAAGAGCGAAGGGGATAACGAGATCCGACTGTCGTTGTTGGGCCTGAGCGACGACGCGCAGAACCAGGCCGTGGTACAGGCCTTCCGCGAATATCTCGAACAGAAGGACGCACAGGCCTTCGACAAGACCATCCAGGAACAGCAGAGCCGCGGCTATCTCTTTACCAAGGCCGCTGCCGGTTATTCGGTGAAATACGCCTGGCAGGATCAGAACAATAGCGATCGCATCGTGCTGTTGGTCACGCCGGCACTGAAAACCCGCAACCCTTATCTCTGGAAAGAACAGAACCAGAGCGAAGAGCCCTTCAGCGTGCTGGAACTGCGCAAGCAGGGTGAGGAGCTGACCGTGAAGACTTCGCTGGATTCTGCCGTGGTGGTCAACGACGTGGGGCAGCTGCAATTGCAGGACTACGACAACGCCAGCGTGTTCGCCACGCTCAAGGAACAGCGTTCCTACAACCGCAGCAATTGATTTCTCCATCGTTGCCACGGGTGGCGGCAGCAGGTTCGGCCCGCGCTATGAGCGATCGTTCGCGCGCAGTCCGGCTGCATCGGGTCACCACATCGGACGGTGGCTCGTGAGGTAGGGAAGGGCGGGCTCGCTGCGCCGCTGCCAAGCCTCCGCTACAATTCGTCGCCGCCGGGTCGTCCCAGAGGACGGCCCGGCTTTTTTGTGTCAGCCGAACGGTCCCATCCATGAACGTGTTCGAAGCCGTATTGCCCGTGGTGCTCATCGCCGCACTCGGCTACGGTGCGCGCCGTCTGCGCGTCTTCAGTGAAATCGAAACCGCCGCCATCGAACGTGTGGCGTTCTGGTATCTGTTGCCGTGCATGCTGTTTCTCGGCAGTGCCACGGCGAACTTCCCGGCCGACGTCGACTGGCACTTCCTGGGCGTGTTCTACGGTGTTCTCGCCTTCGTCTATCTGGTGGGCATGGCGGTGGGGCGGCTCTGCTTCAAACTCGACTGGCGCGCGCTCAGCGTGTTCGGCATGGCGGGCAGCTACGCCAACGTCACGGTGCTCGGCATTCCACTCGCATTGCAATTCCTCGGCGAAACCGCCTTCGTGCCGATGATCCTCATCATCACCTTCCACAACCTCTTGCTGTTCGGCTTCGGCACGGCAGTGGTGAGCTTGGGAAATCTGGAAGGGGAAGGCGTTGCAGCAGGCTTGCGCCGTGTCGCGCGGGAAATGCTGGTGAATCCGATCAGCGGCAGCTTGCTGTTGGGAGCCGCCTGGAATCTCACCGGCATCGGCATCTACGAGCCGCTGCGGCAGAGTCTGGAGCTGATCGGACGCGCGGCAGTACCCGGGGCCTTGTTTGCCCTTGGCGCGGGACTCACGCGCTATCGCATCGCGGGTGAACTGGGGGCGGCGAGCGTGCTGGTGGTGTTCAAACTGCTGTTGTTGCCGCTCTGCATGTGGTGGGGCATGAACCAGTTCGACTTCGATCCACTCTGGCGCAAGACGGCGGTGCTGTTGAGTGCGATGCCCGTGGGTATCAGCGTGTATGTGTTTTCGCGGCGCTATACGGCGCTGGAAAGCGCAGCCGCCACCGCGATCGTGCTGAGTTCGCTCGCGGCCGTGGCGAGCATCAGCGGTTGGGCCTGGTGGTTATTGCACCACTGAGTCGTTGCGGCGTGCAGTGAGGGCGGGCACGAGCATCAGGAGCAGACTCAACACCAACACCGGCACGCTGCCCCAACGTGCAAAGGGTGTCGTTCCCGCGAAGAGTCTCACGCGTCCTTCCAACACCGTCGCCTCGAACTGCGGCGCCACCGCAGTGAGTTCACCGCGTTCGTTGATCAAGGCCGTGATGCCGTTGTTGGTGGCGCGCACCATGTAGCGGCCGAGCTCACGCGCACGCATAGCCGCCATCTGCAGATGCTGATGCGGCCCCCACGAAGTGCCGAACCAGGTGTCGTTGCTCACCGTGAGCAAGAGATCCGCCTCGCGGCCATAGCGCCGCACGAAATCCGCATAAACCACTTCGTAGCAGATGAAGGGCGCAATGCTGTGTTCGCCTGCGTGCAAGAGTTCCTGATCTGCTGGGCCAGGCGCGAGTGAAGACTGTGGCAAGGCGAAGAGCTGCAGCAGCGTCGAGAAGAGCTGACGCAGCGGCACGTATTCGCCGAAGGGAACCAGCTTCTGTTTGTGCCACACACCTTCGCCGTTGCCGAAGGTGACGAGGCTGTTGTGGATGGCGTCGCCTTCCTGGAAGAACACGCCGCTGATCAGCGTGGTATCGGTGGCGCGTGCCTGCAGTTGCAATTGTTGAATGAGGTTGGGTTCACGCTGATAGACGAGCGGAATCGCCGTTTCCGGCCACACCACGAGATCGTGTTGCCACAGTGGCGTGCTCAGCGAGGCGTAGCGGTTCAAGCCTTCCTGCAGATGCGCGGGATCGAATTTCAGACTTTGTTCGACGTTGCCCTGCACGAGACCGACCGACAGCGGTGGCGCATCGAGTGGTCGAGTCCATTCGATGTCATGCACGAATCCACACGAAGCCCATAGTGCGAGCAGCATGAGCGACAAGCGCGTACGAGCCAGACGATCGCTCAGGTGGATGTGGCGCCAGCGCTTCGCGATTTCGCCCATCAGCGCGCTGCTGAGGGCGACGACGAAGGAAAGTCCCAATACGCCGAAGAGCGGCGCGACGCCGGAGAAAAAGGTGGTGACGTGCGGATAACCGAGATAGAGCCAAGGAAAGCCGGTGAAGAGCCAGCCGCGCAGCCATTCGCCCAGAACCCATGCCGCGGCAAAACCCGGAATCAAACTCCAGTTCTGCCGACAGCAGCGGCGATAGAAATGGAACTGCAGCGCCACATAGCTTGCGAGCAGCAGCACGAAGCCGACGGTGATGAAGAACGCTACCGGAGGCGGTGCGTTGCCGAAGTCGTGAATGCTGACGTAGACCCACGAGGTACCGACACCGAAGGCGCCGACGCCGTAGCAGAAGCCGAGCCACGCCGCTTCGCGCGGCGTGCGTTCGCGCAACAGTACGTAGAGCCAGGCGAGGCTGAAGAATTCCAGCGGCCAGAACTCCAGAGGGCTGAAGGCGAGCGGCAGCAAGGCGCCTGCCACGAGTGCCTGTGCCAGGGTGAAGTAGGCAGCAGCGGGCAGGGCGCGCATTGGACTAAAGCTCTTCTTGAGCGTTCAGGCTGACGTGCAACAGACGAATCTGACGGTTGTCCGCATTGAGCACGCGGAAACGATAACCGTCGATGGTCACGGCTTCTTCACGCTGCGGAATGCGGCCGAAATGGCTCAGCACGAAACCACCGATGGTGTCGAATTCGTCTTCGGAGAACTTCGACTGGAAGAATTCGTTGAACTCTTCGATGGGCGTGAGCGCCTTCACCGTGAAGTTGGTGTCGTCGATCGCCTTGATGAAGATTTCGTCATCGATGTCGTGTTCGTCTTCGATGTCACCCACGATCTGTTCGAGCACGTCTTCGATCGTGCACAGGCCGGCGAGATCGCCGTACTCGTCGATCACGATCGCCATGTGGTTGCGTGTTTCACGGAACTCCTTCAGGAGCACGTTGAGTCGTTTCGACTCCGGCACGAAGGTGGCGGGACGCAGCACGTCCTTGATGTCGAATCGGCGATTGTCCTTCAACGCCAGCGGCAACAGGTCTTTCGCGAGCAGGATGCCCAGCACTTCATCGAGGCTGTCGCCGATCACGGGGAAACGTGAATGCTGCGCTTCGATCACCACGGGCAGGATTTCCTCCGGCCGCGCGGCGGCGGGCACGGTGACCACCTGCGAGCGCGGGATCATGATGTCGCGCACCTGCATGTCGCTCACCTGCAACGCGCCCTCGATGATGCTCAAGGCCTCGCTGTCGAGCACCTTGTTCTTGTGCGCCTTGCGCAGGATCTGGATGAGATCGTCGGTGTCCGACACCGACTCCGAAAAGACTTCCTTGAGTTTACCGATCCAGGAACTGTGTCCTGAATCGCTATTTGAGTTGCTGTCGCTCATGTCGATATCAATAGGGATCGGGGTATCCCAGTTGTTGAAGAATGCGGGTTTCGAGCGCTTCCATCACCTGCGCTTCATCTTCCTGTTCATGATCGTAGCCGAGTAGATGCAGTACGCCATGCACGGTCAGATGCGCCCAATGTGCCTCTTCGCTCTTGCCTTGCTCGCGCGCTTCGCGCTGCACGACCTGCGTGCAGATGGCGAGATCGCCGAGTTCGGGTAACTCACTCAATTCGGGGGGCAGCGGAAACGACAGGATGTTGGTCGGCCGTGGTTTGTTGCGGTATTGCCCGTTCAGCTCTGCCGATTCCGTTTCGTCGACGAGACGCACGCTGATGCGGTTGACCGCGCGCTCGGGAGCCGCCGCCGTCAATGCTGCCATTGCCCAGTGTTTGAATTGACGTCGCAGCGGCACCGCACGGATGCCGCTGTGATTCTGCAGGTCAATTGTCACGTTCATTGTGACGATCGCGTTCCTGCGCATTGAGAGCAGCGACGTTGGCCTTGTCGTAAGCCTCGTAGGCTTCGACGATGCGCTGCACGATGGGATGCCGCACGACGTCGGCGGCACTGAACCAGGTGAAGCTCACACCTTTGACCTTGCGTAGCACGTTGGTCACCTGCACGAGTCCGCTGCGCGTGCCCTTGGGCAGGTCGATCTGCGTGACGTCGCCGGTGATGACGGCAGTGGAGCCGAAACCGATGCGCGTGAGGAACATCTTCATCTGCGAGGTCGTGGTGTTCTGACTTTCGTCGAGAATGATGAAGGAGTTGTTGAGCGTGCGACCGCGCATGTAGGCGAGCGGTGCCACTTCGATCACCTGGCGTTCGATCAGCTTCGCAACGCGCTCGAAGCCGAGCATTTCGTAGAGCGCGTCGTAGAGCGGACGCAGATAGGGATCCACTTTCTGCGACAGATCGCCAGGGAGGAAGCCGAGTTTTTCGCCCGCTTCCACGGCAGGACGCACGAGCAAAATACGGCTGACGCGTTCGCTCACGAGGGCTTCCACCGCACAGGCGACGGCGAGATAGGTCTTGCCGGTACCGGCGGGACCGATGCCGAAGTTGATGTCGTGCTTGAGAATGGCCTGCACGTAGTTGTTCTGCTGCGGCGTGCGCGGCTTGATCGAAAGCTTGGGCGTGCGCACGACGTGCTGGACGCTGCTCTCGCTTTCGTCGGTGACCATCGTGGCGCCGTTCTGATCGCCGTAGCTCGTCACTTCGGTGAGCACGAGATGTACGAGGTCAGGCGTGAGCAGCGCTTCGCCACCGGTGAGCGCATAGAGTTTTTCCAAGGCCTTAGCGCCTTGCTCGAGCGCATCGGGATGACCGATGAGAGTGAAGACGTTGCCGCGGCTTTGAATCGTCAGGTCGAGACGAGCTTCCAACAGGCGGAGGTGTTCGTTGAGGCGGCCGCAAAGATTGGCCAGACGTTGGGGATTGTCAGGCGTGAGCTCCAGCCTGCGGGAGTGGGGTTCACTGGTCATTGAGAGAGAGCGATCGGCTCCTTGCTGCCTCAGGAGGCCCGGAGTATAGCAGGGCGGATCGCGAAGATGGCCAATTTTTCCGGAAAGGAGTGGATGAGCGGCGCAATCGTTGCGAAATCTCAAAAAGAACCCCGGCCGAAGCCGGGGTTCCCGCGATAAGACAGCCTCGAGCGACTGTCACACCAATGGCATCAGAAGCGGATGGAAGCGCTCAGGCCAAACTGTTCTTCATCCGGACCATCGAAGTCGGTGGTCTTGGCGAAGCCCTGAACGTAGAAGTTCGGGGTGAAGAAGTAGCTGGCTTGCAGGCCGTAAGACTCGATGTCACCACTGTCCAGATCCTGGAACGACACGGTAGCGCCGATGCCGAAGTTCTGGTTGAAGTAGTAAGTGGCTTCACCGCCGAAGCTGTAGCCGGTGTCCTGGTGCGGAACGTCGACCAGACCAGCGCTCACGGAGTAAGCGACGGCGGAGGTGCCGGCCAGTTTGGCTACTGCTTTGTAAGAGGCTTCCAGTCTCTGCACATCGCTGTCGTCGGTTTCCGAGTAACGCAGCATTACAGCGGAAGTGTCGGACAGGTAGGTGCCCAGACCGATGTGGAAGCTTTCGTCGATGTCGAAGTCGGCGTAGCCGGCTTCGAGGATGGTGCCGTTGCCGAGAACGTAACGGCCCTGTACTGCGTAGGTTTCGTCGACGGGGATGTCATCCGGATCGGAGTACTGCACGGAGATACCGGATGCACGATCCAGGAACGCGGCTTCCAGACGCGGACCTTTGGAATCGTCGACAGGCTTGAGGAAGATGGAGGCGTTGATGCCGTAGGTGTCATAGTCCGAGGCCATCGTATCGGCGTCGGTGTTGTTGTAGAACAAACCAGCCTCTGCCTGATACGTATCAGCCAGGGCTACGCTGGAAAGCAGCGACATGACGGCTGCGCTCAATACACGATTTTTCAAAGTTTTCTCCTTAAATTTGAAAAAGCCGGGATAGTTAAGGGGCATCCCGACGAGCCCTACAACTGGGTTGACAACGCGAAGCGGATTGACCGCGAACGTCGCGAAAACGATGTTGCGTCGATCCATCCATCTTCAACGCACGAGCTGGGCTTTTGATGCATGTTTGACGTTAAGCCCGGGTGGGAAAGCGCGCGCATTCTATTAACTGCCTTGCTTCGCGATCAAAGTTTTTTCGTAAATTTGTGTAACGTGTAACAAATGTTGAGTCTGAGTCACGCTATGGCTTGACGCAGACACATTGCGTAGTTAGTGCGAATAATTTTTTCGATTCACACCAACTCGCCACGCAGGGAGTTTGGCAGGGCTTCCGTGAAGCGAAGCTGAACGAACTGACCGATGAGCTTGTGATCGTCGCAACGGAAATTCACGACTCGATTGTTTTCCGTACGTGCGGCGAGCTCGCCGGGATCTTTTTTCGACACACCAGTGACGAGCACGCTTTCCACCGTGCCCACCATCGCTTCGCTGATGCGCATCGCATTCTGATGAATGCGTGCCTGCAGCAGCATCAAGCGTTGCTTCTTCACTTCTTCCGGCGTGTCGTCGCGCAATTCCGCAGCGGGAGTGCCGGGACGTGCGCTGTAGATGAAGCTGAAGCTGTGATCGAAGCCGACGTCGGCGATCAGATTCATCGTGTCTTCGAAATCCTTTTCCGTTTCACCGGGGAAACCCACGATGAAATCGGAAGAAATGCAGATGTTCGGCCGAATCGCACGCAGACGACGAATGATGCTCTTGTATTCGAGCGCCGTGTGATTGCGCTTCATCGCGGCGAGAATGCGATCGGAGCCACTCTGCACCGGCAGATGCAGATGATTCACGAGCTTCGGCAAGGTCGCGTAGGCATCGATCAGGTTCTGATTGAATTCGAGCGGATGCGAGGTGGTGTAGCGCAGACGCTCGATGCCATCGATGGCAGACAGATAGGTCAACAAAGTGGCGAAGTCGGTAATGCGTCCTTCGTGATCGAGACCGCGATAGGCGTTGACGTTCTGACCGAGCAAGGTCAGCTCACGCACACCTTGCTGCGCGAGATGCACGGCTTCGGCGAGCACGTCGTCGAGCGGGCGGCTGACTTCTTCACCGCGCGTGTAGGGCACGACGCAGAACGAACAATATTTGCTGCAGCCTTCCTGGATGCTGAGGAAGGCCGTGGGACCATCGACGCTGGGATCGGGCAGGCGATCGAACTTCTCGATTTCAGGGAAGCTGATGTCCACCACCGGGCCGCGCTTTTTCTTCTTGCCGGCAGCATCGACGAACTGTGTGGAAGAGGCATCGAGCAATTCGGGCAGACGATGCAGGGTCTGCGGGCCGAACACGACGTCGACGTATGGGGCACGCTTGCCGATCTCCGCGCCTTCCTGACTGGCGACGCAGCCGCCCACGGCGATTTTCAGATCGGGCTTGAGTGCTTTCAGTTCCTTCCAGCGTCCCAACTGATGGAACACCTTCTCCTGCGCCTTCTCACGGATGGAGCAGGTGTTGAGCAGGAGCACGTCGGCTTCTTCGGGCTTGTCGGTGAGTTCCATGCCACGCTGATCGCGCAGAAGATCGATCATGCGCGCGGAATCGTACTCATTCATCTGACAGCCGTGAGTAACGATGAAGACTTTGCGTGCAGGAGTGTCTGACATGGGCCCAACCGCTTGAAAGGGCGCGGATTATACATGCGGTGCGGCAGAGGGGGGAGCGCGAGTGGGCAAAGTCACAGGAACTTGCAATTGGATTCCCGGTCCCCATATCTGGAGACCGAAGTGCTCGCTGGACCAGCAATCATGAACAAAGTTAGAGATATCAAAGACTTATATAAAGTTACCTTCCTCAACAAGGGCCAGGTGTACGAGATCTATTGCCATGGCGTATACCAGAGCGACCTGTGGGGCTTCATCGAGATCGAGGACCTGGTGTTCGGCGAACGCAGCCAGATGGTGCTGGATCCGGCCGAAGAGAAGCTGAAAACCGAATTCGGCGGCGTAAAACGCAGCTTCATCCCACTCCAGGCCATCATCCGCATCGATGAGGTAGAGAAGGAAGGTGTTGCCACCATCAGCAAGGGCGACAACATCGCGCCTTTTCCCATCCAGTTCACGCCACGCGGCCAAAGCCAGGGCGAATAGACCGCCGCTGCTGCGCGAGGGAAGCGCGCCTCGTTCTGTGTCGAGTGAGGCGCCGTGCGCTCAAGCCACGTACACCGTCTTCACGTTCACGAATTCGCGGATGCCGTACAGGCCGAGTTCCCGGCCGTAACCGGATTCCTTGATGCCGCCAAAGGGCAGGCGCGGGTCGGATCTCACCAAGCTGTTGACGAAACAACTGCCGGCCTCGAGGCCGGTTTCGGCAATGGCTTCGCCGCGCGCCTGATCCCGCGTGAAGACGGCAGCCCCCAAACCGAACGAACTTGCGTTGGCGATGCGTAGTGCGTCGGCTTCGTCGATGGCGGTGATCAGCGCGGCGACGGGGCCGAACAATTCTTCCTGCCACGCCGGCATGTGCGGTTTGAGATCGGCCAGCACGGTCGGCGGATACCAGGCTCCGGGCTTGTCGGGAATCTGTGCGCCGAGCAAGAGGCGTGCGCCGGCGTCGAGGCTCTTCTGCACCTGCTGATGCAGCGCATCGCGTAGGTCGACACGGGCGAGCGGCCCGAGCTGTGTGCTCTCGTGGAGCGGGTCACCGAGCCGCGCTGCAGCCATCGCCTCCACGAAGTGCTCGGTGAATTCCTCCATGCATTCCTGCACGACGATGAAGCGCTTCGCAGCGATGCAGCTTTGCCCCGCGTTGATCAGTCTGCTTGCCGCACAGGTGCGCGCGGCGGCAGGAATGTCGGCATCGGCGAGGATGAGGTAGGGGTCGCTGCCACCGAGTTCCAGCACACATTTCTTCAGATGTGCGCCCGCCGTCGCTGCCACGGCTTTACCTGCCGCGGTACTGCCCGTGAGCGATACGGCACTGATGGTGGGATGGGCGATGACGGGCTCGATGTCCTCGCTGCCGAGCAAGAGACAGCGGAACACGCCCGGTGGCAGGCCCGTGTCGTGCAGCAGTTTCTCGATGGCGAGCGCGCAGCCGGTGACGTTGCTCGCATGCTTGAGCAGGGCAGTGTTGCCAGCCATCAGTGTGGGCACGAGAAAACGGAAGGCCTGCCAGAAGGGGAAGTTCCACGGCATGATGCCGAGCACCGTGCCGAGCGGGCGAAAGCACACCTTGCTGCGCGTGGCGTCGCTCTCCACGAGTTCGCTGCTCAAGAAGCGCTCCGCGTTTTCCGCGTAGTAGCGGCACACCCAGGCGCATTTCTCCACTTCGCCGAGCCCGTCGCGGATCGGCTTGCCCATTTCCAAGGCCATCAGTCGGGCAAGTGTTTCGCTGCGCTCTTGCAGGAGTGCGGCCGCCTTGTGCATGAAGGCCGCACGCGTCGCGAAGGAAGCAGCCGCCCATTCCTTGGTGGCGGCACTGCTGGCGGCGAGTATCGATTCGACTTCGTCCGGTTGCATGCGAGCGTATTCATCGATGAGCTGGCCATCGGCGGGATTGATCGAGCGAAGCGTCATGGAGCCTCCGTATGTGGTTTTTCGTCAGATGGTCTGCGCAGAGCGCCACAAGGTAAACCCAAAGCGGCAAAGAATGTGGTTTGTCGCCGGAAACACTAAGGGCTGCAAGCCTTGCTGAGGTAACATAGCGCGCCATGAGCACTACCACCTCCTCGCCCTGGCTCTCCGAGCGCACCGGCACCCTTTTCAGCTATCCCAAGTACTGGGCCGAATGTTTCGGTCCGGCGCCGTTCTTGCCCATGTCGCGCGCAGAGATGGACGAACTCGGCTGGGACAGCTGCGACATCATCATCGTCACCGGCGATGCCTACGTCGATCATCCAAGCTTCGGTATGGCGGTGATCGGCCGCTTCCTCGAAGCGCAGGGTTTTCGCGTCGGGATCATTGCGCAGCCGCGGTGGCAGACGCCCGAAGACTTCATGAAGCTCGGCAAGCCGAACCTCTTCTTCGGCGTCACCGGCGGCAACATGGATTCCATGATCAACCGCTACACGGCGGATCTGCGTCTGCGCAGTGACGATGCCTACACGCCGAACGACGAAGGTGGCAAACGTCCCGACCGTGCGGTGATCGTCTACAGCCAGCTGTGCCGTCGCGCCTACAAGGATGTGCCGATCGTGATCGGTGGCATCGAAGCGAGCCTGCGTCGCATCGCGCAGTACGACTATTGGAGCGACAAGATCCGCAAGTCGATCCTGATCGATTCCGGCGCCGACATCCTGTTGTTCGGCAATGCCGAACGCGCCATCGCCGAAGTGGCGCATGCCCTGGCGCAAGGCAGAAGCATCGACGAACTGCTCGACATTCGCGGCACCACGGTCGTGCGCGATCACGTGCCGCAAGGGTGGACCGAAATCGATTCCACGCGCATCGACTGGCCCGGCAAGATCGACAAGATTCCTAATCCCTACGAATACGTCTACAACCAGCAGACGCAGGCCGCGCCGGATACTCCTGCGCCGGTGAAGATCATTCCGCTGCCGCTGCAGCACAAACACGAGCTCGACGTCGAACGCACCTATGTGCGTCTGCCTTCATTCGAAAAGGTCTCGAACGATCCCGTGCTTTACGCGCACGCCTCGCGTGTGTTGCATCAGGAAGCGAGCCCCTACAACGGCCGCGTACTCGTGCAACGTCATGGCACCAAGGAAATCTGGGTGAACCGTCCGCCGCTGCCGCTGGAAACGGCGGAGATCGATGCGGTGTTCGACTTGCCCTATCAGCGTCGTCCGCATCCGAGCTATGGCGATGCCAAGATTCCCGCGTACGAGATGATCAAGACCTCGGTGAACATCATGCGCGGCTGCTTCGGTGGCTGTACCTTCTGTTCCATTACCGAACACGAAGGACGCGTGATCCAGAGCCGTTCCGAGCAGAGCATCCTCAATGAGGTGGAAAAGATCCGCGATCAGGTGCCGGGCTTCACTGGTGTGATCTCCGACCTCGGTGGTCCCACCGCCAACATGTATGGCCTGGTGTGCAAGGAAGCGCATTCGGAAATCGGGCAGCGTTGTCGCCGACTCTCCTGCGTCTATCCGACCATCTGCAAACATCTGAAAACCGATCACTCGCAGACCACGCAGCTCTATCGCAAGGCGCGCCAACTGCGCGGCATCAAGAAAATCCTGATCGCCTCCGGTCTGCGCTACGACCTCGCGTTGCGTGACCACGAGTACATCAAGGAGCTCGTCACGCATCACGTCGGTGGTTATCTGAAGATTGCGCCCGAGCACAGCGAAGAAGCGCCGCTGGGGCAGATGATGAAACCCTCGATCGCGCACTACGACGAGTTCAAGAGGCTGTTCGACAAGTACTCGGCCGAAGCGGGCAAGAAACAGTATCTGATTCCGTACTTCATCGCCGCGCATCCGGGCTCGCGCGATGAAGACATGATGAACCTGGCGCTGTGGCTGAAGAAGAACAAGTTCAAGCCCGACCAGGTGCAGACCTTCTATCCTTCACCGATGGCGCTCGCCACGGCGATGTACCACTCCGGACGCAACCCGCTCAAGAAATTGCACTACAAGAGCGAGAAGCTCTACATCGCCAGACAGCTGGATCAGCGCCGTCTGCAGAAGGCCTTCCTGCGTTACCACGATCCCGACAATTGGCCGCTCCTGCGCGAAGCACTGCTGCGCATGGGGCGCGGCGATCTGATCGGCGATGGTGAACGTCATCTCGTGCCGCCGGAACGCAAACCCGCGTGGCAGGCCCGCCGCGCAGCCGCGGGACGCACCGGCAAGAACTTCGCCGCGCGCGCGAAGAGCATGCGCGGTCCGCTCAAGCGGCGCTGATCACTTTGCTCCCAGGTCGTTGATCTCTTTCCCACTAGGTGGTTGATCACTCCTGCACCCAACGTGCCACGGTCTCGACCCACAAGGGATGTGAGTTGAGGCAGGGCACGAGCGTCAGGCTTTCACCGCCGGCTTCCTTGAAGGTTTCGGCACCGCGCATCTCGATCTCCTCCAGGGTTTCCAGACAATCGGTCACGAATGCCGGGCACAGTACCAGGAGTTTCTTGACGCCCTTGGCGGCGAGATCCTTCAGGGTTTGCTCGGTATAGGGCCGCAGCCACTTGGCGCGGCCGAGACGCGACTGGAAGGCGATCGAATATTGATCGCTGCGCAGGCCGGCCGCTGCGGCGAAGGCTTCGGTGGTATGGAGCACCTGATGGCGATAACAGGTGGCATGAGCCGGCGATTCGACGTGGCAGCAATCCTTCACCTTCAAGCAATGCGAACGCGTCGGATCCGCCGAACGCAGGTGTTGTTCCGGCAGACCGTGATAGCTGAACAGCACGTGGTCGAAGCTTTGCTCCAGCCAGGGCTTGGCACTTTCCACCAGTGCATCGAGATAGTCCTCACGCGCATAGAAGGGCGGTGGTACCGTGAGCTGCACCTGCAGGTTGTGCTCGGCGATCACGCGCTCGGCTTCCTTCACCGCGGTCAACACCGTGCTCTCTGCGTAGTGCGGGTAGAGCGGCAGCAGCAGGATCTCCTTCACTGCCGGGTCATGCGTCAGCTTGAGCAGGCCACGTTCGATCGACGGACGGCCGTAGCGCATGGCGAGCTCCATCGGCATGTCCACCTTCGCCTGCACCGCTTCCAACAGATCGCGCGACAGGGCGATCAGCGGCGAACCGCGATTGGTCCATACGTTCTGGTAGGCGATGGCTGAGCTGTCGGGACGCTTCGGCAAGATGAAGAAGCTCACGATGATGCGACGGAGCAACCACGGCATCTGCAGCACGTAGGGATCCATCAGGAATTCGTCGAGATAGTGACGCACGGAGGGAATGTCGGGACGATCGGGTGAACCGAGGTTCACCAGAAGTACGGCTCGTTGGCTCATGGTAATCTGCGCTGGCTCCGTGACTAGGGCGGGACTCGGGGGCGGAGTGTAACAAGTCCTGCGTGCAGCACCCAGAAAAGCAACGAGCCATGTCAGCCGAAACCAACAAGCCTCGCGTGGGCATCAGCAGCTGCTTGCTGGGTCAGGCAGTGCGTTATGACGGCGCCCATAAATTCTCTCCACTTTGCGCCGAGCTCGTTCGGCTCGTGGACTTCGTGCCTACCTGTCCCGAACTCGGTGCGGGGCTCGGCGTGCCGCGGCCACCCATTCGCTTGGTCGGCGATGCTCGTGCCCCACGTGCGCTTCGCGTCGACGATCCCCGCGTGGATGTCACGCAGGCGCTGCAGGATTTCGCGGCGGCGCGTTTGCCGGAATTGCAGAATCTTTGTGGTTACGTCTTCATCCAGAACTCGCCGAGCTGTGGCCTGCATGGTGTGAAGCTCTACGACGAGGACGGCAACCTGAAAGAGCAGGGAAGTCGTGGTCTCTTCGCTGCGGCGCTCACCACGGCCTGGCCCTGGTTGCCGGTGGTGGAAGAGTGCGCTCTCTACGATGAGGAACTGCGTGACCATTTCCTGACACGGGTCTTCGTCGTGCGTGACTGGCGCGAGCTCTGCCAGTCTGGTTTGACGGCGCGCAAGCTCATCGACTTCCACTCGCGCTACAAGTACACCCTGATGGCGCATGACCCGGGGCGTTACAGCAAGCTCGGCCAGCTTCTTGCCGACCTTGGCAACGACGATCCCTCGGAGCTGGGGGAGCGCTACTTCGCGGCGCTGATGCGACTGCTGCAACGTCCCGCCACGCGGCGCAGCAACACCAACGTGCTGATGCATCTGCAGGGCTATCTCAAACAACACCTCAGCAGTGCGGAGAAGGAGCGACTGAGCCGTGTGATCGACGACTATCGCCGCGGCAAGGTGGAACTCGCCGTCCCGGTCGCACTGTTACGGCAACACTTCGCCGAGCATCCCAATGACTACGTCGCGCAGCAGACCTTCCTGCAACCGCGAGATTTCAGAGTAAGCACACGTGAGCCATAGCCTCTTCTGGTTCCGCAGTGATCTGCGCCTTCACGACAACCACGGCCTGGCGGCGGCGAGTGCGGACGGACCGGCGCTGGCGCTCTACATCGCCACGCCACGGCAATGGGATTTCCACGCCGATGCCCCCATCAAGCGCGACTTCTGGCGCCGCAATCTCGTCGAGCTCGAACGGCGGTTGGCCGAGTTGGGCATTCCCTTGCTCCATGCCGAAGTGCCGACCTACGACGATGTCGTGCCCTTGTTGGAGCAACTGCTGCCGGCATTGAAGATTCGTGTACTCCATTGCAACCGCGAATATCCGCTCAACGAACGGCGTCGGGATCGTGCGGTGGAAGAACTCTGCTCACGTCTCGGTTTGCGTTTCACCGTCCATGAGGATCAACTGCTGACTTCCCCGCTGCGTCTGCTCAATCAGAGTGAGGCGCCGTTCAAGGTGTTCACTCCCTTCGCGCGCGCAGCACGCGCACTGCTGCAACAAGCACCACCCACCGGTGCGCCGGCAGTGAAACCACAGGCGCGACCAAAGCTTGCTCCACATCCCTTGCTGAAAAGCTGTGAGGAATTGCGTTGGCCGCGCGCCGAGGCTGCCTGGACGGCTTTGTGGCCCGCAGGCGAAGAGCATGCGCGTGCAGCGTTGACAGCCTTCTGCAGCGAGCGTTTGCCGGACTATGCGCAGCGCCGTGATCTGCCGGCAACGACCGGCACCAGCGTGCTATCGCCCTATCTTGCGAGCGGGGTGTTGTCGGTGCGCGAGTGCTGGCGCGAGAGCTCGTTGTTCGGCGAAGAGAGCCAAGGTGTAGCTGCGTGGCAGAACGAACTTTTGTGGCGTGATTTCTACAAACATGTCGCCTGGCATTTTTCGCGTGTCTGCCGTCATCTGCCGTGGCGCGATGACGTGGAGCGCGTGCCGTGGCGTCACGACGAAGCGGAATTTGCGCGCTGGTGCGAAGGGCGTACTGGTTTCCCCATCATCGATGCCGGCATGCGGCAGTTGGCGCAGACCGGGTGGATGCACAACCGCCTGCGCATGCTCACCGCCTCCTTTCTCTGCAAGCATCTGCTGATCGACTGGCGTTGGGGCGAGCGTTACTTCATGCAGCACTTGGTCGACGGTGATTTCGCCGCCAACAACGGTGGCTGGCAGTGGAGTGCATCCACCGGCACCGACGCTGCGCCGTATTTCCGCATCTTCAATCCGGTGACGCAGTCGCAGCGCTTCGATCCCGAAGGCAGGTTCATTCGTCGCTTCGTACCGGAGCTGGCCGCACTCGACGAGCGTGCGATTCATCTGCCGGGAGAAATGCGTCCCGCCGACTATCCAGAACCGATGGTGGATCTCGCCTTCGGCCGTGAGCGCGCGCTCAACGCGTTTCGCGGTTAGCACGCCGCCTCCCAAGTAGCACTGCTTCGGCGGATGCTCTCGCTGATCCTCCAGGCTAGCTGAAATTTCGCCAAATCTTCCTCTTCTCTTAAACCTCCTCCACTAAAGTGCTCCACGCGAGTTCGCTCCGGTAGCTGCGTTTCTCGTTGGTCGATGGCTGCATTCAACCCGAGTCGAATGAAAGGCATGCAGTTCGATCTTCCTTTCCCCTCGATGCTCCACATGGTGCATCCGCTTTGAGCCGTCTCCATCAGGACGGCTTTTTTGTGCGTTCTTTTCTCGTTTCGCAACGCACCAAACAGTCGTGCCGACAGAGCAAGCAGCAAAACTACAGAATCTTAATGGTTGGTTAGCGAATTGCTGCAGTTACGACTTGTACCATTCTCTGCAGTTCAGGACGGGTTAGATGCTCGATGTACGAGGAACTTTTCTCCGTCTTCTCCCATGAACATTTCTTTCTCTGGAGTGAAGTGGCGCAGATGTCCCCATCGACGAACAAATTGGGTGAAGCGTCCGGCCTTACCGCTCGGCATGGAAGCGCAGCTTGCCCATTGCCCGCGCCTGACCAAGTTCCTGACAGAAGCGGCATACGTAATTAGTTCCTCATCAATATCGCTCGTGCGGACGCCTCGATGGTGCCCGCTGGATGCGCTCGATTCGTAGATTTTCACTAAGTGATGGAGTTGTTGTTGTGAAGCGAGATGCAAAGAGACTGCAGTCGAACGACAAACGGAAAGGCCTGGTTCCACAGGATGCTTTCAAGAGGCAGCTGCTGGCGGCTGTGATCGCGGCAAGCGTGGGCGGTTCTGCGATGGCACAAGACTCGCAGGTGGGGCAGGGGCGACAAGCACGGGTCGACGAAGTGGTGATCACCGGCTCGCGTATCGTACGTCAGGATCTGGAACAGGCGATGCCGGTCAGCGTCGTCGACATGGGTGAGGCGCTGCGTTTCGGCAGGAACGATCTGTACGACATGCTGCGACAGAATCCAGCGATGGGCATCGGCACCAGTCTGACCAGCGGCCCACGCAGCCTCGACGCAGGCGCCTCGTTCCTGAACCTGCGCAACATGGGCACCAACCGTTCATTGACTCTGATCGACGGCAAGCGCCGTGTTTCATCTTCCGCTCGTTCCTCGGCGGTCGATATCAGCACCATTCCGCTTGGCATGATCGAGCGAGTCGAAATCGTCACCGGCGGTGCCGCAGCCGTATACGGTGCCGACGCGGTGACCGGTGCAGTGAACATCATCACCAAGAAGAACATCGAGGAGACCACACTGTCGATGACCAGCGGTGTTTCCGAGCGCGGCGATGCCAACCAGAGCATGGCCACGCTGGCCACCGGTTTTCAATTTGCCGAGGACCGTGGCCGCGTAACGATCGGCGGCACGTTGAGCAAGATAGATCCTCTATTCATGGCTGATCGCTACGACTGGCGCTATCAGCCGATGCAACTGGCGAACCCGGCCAACACCGGTGCCAACGATGGCATCTACGACATCGTCACGATCTACAACTATCGCCAGCACTACTACGCCTACGAGCCCAACTTCTGGCTGGGCACGATCAATGGCGAGGCGATCAATACACGCTACATGCTCGATGGTGGCAACGTGCGCCCGATGTATCACGAGCAGTATCTCTCCAGCGGCATTGCGCAGTTCGCCACCGGTAACGGCGGTGACGGGCGCAATCTGGTCGACCATTATCAATTCCGCGGCGGTAACGAAAGCGCTTCTTTGACTGGCCGCGTCGAATTCGATTTCAACGACAGTCTCACGTGGGCTGCTTGGCTCGACTACGCCAAGACGGACTACGACGGTACCTACTACCCCTGGCGTGACGATACTCGTGCGACATTTTTCGATGGTGCGGGTTCTGCCAAAGCGTATCTGGACAATCCCTTCCTGCCGGATTCCATTCGCGCCGTCATGAATCAGTATGGGCTGACGGAGCTCAACATCGACCGTACCTACGGCAACTTCCCGGTGATGACCAACGACCATCATCGCAAGACCTACACCATCGGCACGGAGTTATCCGGCGAATTCGGAGCCGGCATCGACTGGAGTGCCTTCATTCAATACGGTCGTACGCGCGACGATGTCGTCAACGGCAACATCCCTTGGAAATCGCACTGGCTGGCGGCACGAGACGTCATCGAGATCAATGGTCAGCCGGCATGTCGTGACGCAGCGGCGCGCGCCGAAGGCTGTCTGCCACTGAACATCTTCAGCATGGAACCTCCGAGCGAAGCCTTGCTGGCCTACGTCATGCGTGATCGCCACGAGCTGCGCGAGAACACGCAAACGCTGGCGGGCGCGCAGATCAGTGGTACTGCATTCGCGCTGCCGGCGGGCGATCTGCAGTTCGCGGCAGGTCTCGAGTATCGCGAGGACACCTTGGTCAATCGCGATGATCCCTTGGCGATTTCCGGTGAGTTGGCCTATGGCGGCGGCCTGGCCTTGCGCTCTGAACTGGACGTGGCCGTGGACGTGAAGGAAGTCTACGGCGAGCTGGTGGCGCCCTTGCTGAGCGATCTGCCCTTGGTGAGCAGCCTGGATGCGGAAGTCGCCTATCGCTACTCGGACTACAGCACCGTGGGAGGCACCAAGGCTTGGAAGGCAGGTGTGGTCTGGGAGTTGATCGATGGGCTGTCTTTCCGAGGTGTGAAATCGCGCAGTGTACGTACGCCGAACTTTGGCGAGCTGTATGAGCCGATCACGGAATCGCGTACGGGCTCGATCAACGATCCTTGTATGGTCGCCAACTACCATGCCTCGCCAACGCGTGCTGCCAACTGTGCTGCATCGGGTGTGCCGGTGCCATTCGTCGATCCGAAGCTCGGCCCGGTCGTCACCTCCGGTGGTAATCCCGATTTGAAACCGGAAACCTCGGACAGTATGACCTTCGGCATGGTGTGGCGTCCGAGCAACGATTTCGACCTCGCGCTGGATTACTGGGACATTCAAATCGACGATGTGGTCTACACGCTCAGCTATCTACAGCTGATGAACCTGTGCGTGGATCTGCCCAGCATTGACAACCCGTACTGTGCGGCGGTGACGCGCAATACCGACGACAAGAACGTCAACCCGATAGTGGGCATCCAACTGCCGCTGGGGGCGGGAGTCTCGGTCAATGCGCAGACGGACAACATCGCCAGGATGCGCGCCAAGGGCATCGATCTCGCCGCCAACTGGTTCATGGATGTGGGGCCGGGCCGTCTCGGCTTCCGTCTCGCAGGAACCTATCTGATCGATCAGGTGCTGGAAACCACGCCCGGTGTTACCGCCGGTGATCAGATCGTCGACGGCGCCTACACCAGTCCGAACCTGCGTCTCAACCTGACCACTTCCTATGACTGGAACGATTTCAGTCTCGCCTTGAGCACTCGTTTCTGGGGGCATGGCAAAGGCAACGTCAACGCCACGTCGCCCGAACAATACGACGACAACACAGTGCCTTCGCGCACCTATCACGATCTGTCGGGGCGCTATGTGTTCGGCGACCACACGGTGAATCTGAGCGTGAACAATCTGTTCGATGTCATGCCGCCGCAGATGGCTTTCGGTGAACCCGGCATCTATGCGAATAGCAACGTGTACGACCTGGTGGGGCGCTACTACAGTGTGAACTACAGCGTCAGGTTCTGAACAGAGCAGAGTGAAGCCGTTGGCTGTCCTTCGTAGAGGAATGGATGATGAAATGGAATCGTCGTGATTTTCTGCAGGCCGCAGGCAACATCCTGCTCTTGAGTGGTGTGGCGCGGTTGCCGGTGTTTGCCCAGCCTCTGGGCGAGTATCCCTTCACCCTGGGAGTGGCGTCGGGTGACCCTTGGCCGGATGGTTTCGTGATCTGGACGCGTCTGGCCCCGCGTCCACTCGAAGAACATGGCGGCATGCCTGCCGCACGTGTGCCGATGCGTTGGGAAGTTGCCGAGGACGAACAGTTCAAACGGGTGGTACGTCAAGGTGAAACCTTGGCCATCCCCGAGCTGGCGCACTCGGTGCACGTCGAAGTGGAGGGCTTGCAGCCGCATCGCCACTATTGGTACCGCTTCAGTACTGCCGGTTCCGATGTCAGTCCCGAAGGTCTGGCGCGTACCGCTCCTGCGCGTGATGCCGTGGTCGAGCGGTTACGCATCGGCGTGGCCGGATGTCAGCATTACGAGATGGGTTATTACGAGGCGTGGAAGCACCTGGCTGCGGAACCGGATCTGGATCTGGTGTTCCATTATGGGGACTACATCTACGAAGGAGGCGCCACCGCACTGGGTCCGCGTCAGAATGCAACTTGGCAGGCTGTGCGTCAGCACGTTGGCAACGAGATCTACAGCATCGACGATTACCGTCGCCGCTACGCGCTGTACAAGTCCGATGCCGATCTTCAGGCTGCGCACGCGGCCTGCGCCTTTGCCGTGTCCTTCGACGACCATGAAGTCGACAACAACTTTGCCGGCGATTTCGACCAGGATGGCACGGCTCCGGAGATCTTCGTGTTGCGTAAGCTCGGCGCATTGCAGGCCTGGTACGAACACATGCCGGTGCGTCGCGCGCAGTTCCCTCAGCTCAGCGGCCTCACCGCGTATCGACGTCTGGATTTCGGGCAACTGTTGCGCATGCATGTGCTCGACACGCGCTCCTACCGCTCTGATCAGCCCTGCAACGATGACAGAGTGAACAATCCCTGTGACTGGGACATGCACAACTCGCCCGACGTATTGGGTCGGGCACAGGAACGTTGGCTGGATGAAGGCTTGAGCAAAGCTTCATCCTGGAATCTGCTGGCACAACAAATCATCGTGATGCCGGTGGATTTCCGTGAGAAGGATGCCACCGAAGGGGATTTCGCTACCGACCTTTGGGATGGCTATCGCCCGGCGCGCAGGCGGCTGATCGAGTCGATCAAGAAGCACGACTTGAAGAATGTCATCGTGGCGACCGGAGATCACCATCGTCATCTCGTGGGCGAAGTGCCGGAGAACGACGACGATCTCGACGGCGCCAAGGTCGCAGTCGAGTTTCAGGCTGCCTCCATCACGTCCAACGGTGACAGCAGAGGCGAGGCGCCTGTCAGCCACATGCTCTCCAACAACCCCCACTTCGCCTATTACGCGGATTCGCGCGGCTATCAGTTGTTCGACATCAGCCCCAAGCAATGGCTCACCGAGGTCAAAGTGCTGGACAAGGTGAGCGAGCGCGGCGGAGCCATACGTACCGAGCGTCGCTTCGCCGTGGAACCGGGCCGTCCGAAGCTCGAAGAAGTTTGATCTGTTTGCTGGAGAATCCTCATGAAAATTTCACATCGCTTGCTGAGTGCGCTGTTGCTGATGCTGGCTTGTTCCATCCAGGCCGCCGAGGAACAGCCCGCCGTTCTCTTGATCTCGATCGATGGGCTGGCACCGGATTACCTGATCAATGCCGACGAATACGGTTTGCGAGTGCCGGTGCTGCGCGAATTCCTTACGCGAGGTGCATACGCGACTGCTGTGGTGAACGTAACGCCGACGGTGACCTACCCGAATCACACGACCCTGGTCACAGGCGTGGCGCCCGCGCAGCATGGCATCCATGCCAACACGGTGTTCGATCCCGAAGGCCGTGAACAGGGAGCGTGGAACTGGTATGGCGCTCAGATCAAAGCACGCACCCTATGGGAGGCCGCGAAAGAGAAAGACATGACGACCGCCGCCGTGCTATGGCCGGTGACGGTGGGTCATCCGGCGATCGATTACAACGTGCCGGAGTATTGGCGCGTGAAGCAGCGTTCGGATGATTACCTGCTCAATGCGGTCGCCACTCCTCGTGGGTTCCTCGATACGGTGAAATCGGTCGATGCCTTGTTCGTCGATGGCGGGAAGGAAGCCAACGACTGGGCCTTCGACGACAAGCTGGCGGACATCGCCATTGCGATGATCGACGAGGCTCGCCCCAATCTTCTGACTGTGCACATCGTCGGATTGGACGGCGCTCAGCATGGCGATGGACCGCTTCCGATCAATGATCGGGCGCGCGAAACGCTGGAGCACCTGGATGCGACGATCGGCCGCATCATCGCTGCGGAGCGCGCTGCTTATCCCAACGCCACCATCGCCATCGTGTCGGACCACGGTTTTCATCCGGTGACCGCGACAGTCAATCTCAATGCGGCCTTCGCCAAAGCAGGCCTGATCGAACTCGATGCGAACGGCAGGCTGAAATCGTGGAAGGCCTACGCGTGGAACTCGGGTGGCAGCGCGTCAGTGGTGCTGCACGACGCCAGCGATGCCGCAACCTTCGCAGCGGTGGATTCCATCCTGAGCGAACTCGCGTCCGATCCGGACAACGGCATTGCCAGTGTGTTGCGTGGTGAAGAGGCGGTTGCCGAGGGAGCGTTACCGCAAGCTTCGTTCCTGGTCGACTGTCAGGCCGGCTTTGCTACCGGCGGCGCTCTGAGCGGCGATGTCGTCACGCCGACACCCAAGCGGACGGGTACGCATGGCTATCGGAACATCCACCCGGAAATGCATTCTGCCTTCTTCGTGATGGGGCCCGATGTAACGCCTGGGCTCAATCTCGGAACCATCGATATTCGCAGTATTGCACCGACCTTGGCCAAGGAACTGAACGTCGACCTGCCGGCGACGCAGGCGCCGGTGCTCTCACTGCGTGAGCAACTGTAACGCAGCGAGTTTCATCGAATCCCTTGCTGAGCTGCGGCATCCCTGCGTGCTTCACTCGCGCGCAGGGATGGGTTGTTCCTACTGTCTCAGACGACAGCTGAGGAAGCGGACGCTGGCCTCGGGCATCGTGTCGAAGCTGAGGCTATGCCAGAGAAAGCGCGTTTCG
>CALEJT010000075.1 GCA_937898685.1 uncultured Gammaproteobacteria bacterium
CCCACCTCGCACCCCGACAGGGGACAGTCACCCAAGCGTCGCGGGTAGGACAGTCACCAAGTACTCCGACAGGGGGACAGTCACCCGAGGGCCGCTACAGGGGGACAGTCACCCGAGGGTCGACTTCGATTGCCATACCCTCGTCTCCGTCGATAATGACGGCCGCTAGGCTAGCGGGATGGCCGCTGAGCAACATGAGCAGTCTCTGAGGAAAAGCTGAGATGGCCGACGGCCAGTACCGTTTTGCCCACTTCACCGTCGATGCCGCCGAGCGCCGCCTCTGGCAGGACGGTCTGCCGGTCGAGCTCAACGCGCGCTACCTCGATGCGCTCCTGCTGCTGCTTCAGGAGCCGGGCACGCTGATCACCAAGGAACGCTTCTTCGAGGAAGTCTGGAAGGGCATCCCCGTCACCGACGAAGCGCTCACCCAATGCATCCGCACACTGCGCCGCCAGCTCGGCGACAGCGCCAGCAGTCCCCGCTTCATCGAAACCGTGCCCAAGCACGGCTATCGCTTCATCGCGCGGGTGCGCTGCGGTGAGGAGGAATTCATCCCGCACCCCGCACCGCCGCCGATGCCGCGAGCGCGCAGTTGGCTGCAGTGTGTGCAACTGGGGGTGGCGGGCACGCTCGGCGGTGCCGTGGCGGGGCTCTTGGGTGGGCTCTGCTACGGCTTCGCGGGCGCGGCGCAGTCGCTACCGAATGGGGTGGGTACCTTGTCGGTGCTGTTGGTGTTGATGAGCGTGTCGCTGGTGGTGGCCGTGTTGGGCGCAGCCGGCGTGAGCTTCGGCATCGCGCTAGCGCAACGCGTGCATTTCCACGATGCGCTGCGTACGACGCTAGGGGGTGCGCTGGGCGGACTCTGCGTCGGCGGCTTCGCCAAGTTGCTGGGGCTCGACGCCTTTCAGTTACTGCTGGGCCAGAGTCCACGCGACCTCACCGGTGCCTTCGAAGGCTTGCTGGTGGGAGCGGCCATCGGCAGCGCCGCCTGGCTGGGCATGCAGCGCGCACGGTCGCTGCGCTCCGCCCTGGTGATGGCGATCCTGATTGGGGGAGTGGTGGGAGCAGCGATTCCGCTCCTGGGCGGAAGGCTCTTGAGCGGCAGTCTGATTCTGCTGGCGGAAAGTTTTCCCGAAGCACGGCTGCGCTTCGATCCCTATAGCGTGCTTGGCGACGGTGCCTTGGCTCCGTCCCTGATGGCAGGCTTCGAAGCGGCGCTCTTCAGCGCCGGCATCGTGGGAGCAATCGCGTGGGTGTGGCGGAAGCAGACGGAACGTTCACCGCTCAGCTGAGCCGGTTCATTCCTCTTCTTCCACGCCTACGGTCTGCCAGTGGCGGTACCACAGCACGGAGGTTGCCGCGGTGAGGCCGATCAACAGCACGGGCCACGCCACGCCGATGAAGAGAAGGCACATCGATAGTGCGGTGAGCGTGGTACCGATGACGCTCCAGATGTCGTCTTCTTCCGTACCGCCGATGATGCCCACGCCGATGTGCATGAAGATCATCAGGCCCAGCGAGGCCACGAGCACCGAGCCCAGCAATACCGCCACCGGTGGCAGCGCCGCGCTGGCGAGGGTGACCCAACGGTTGGGGTCGCGCAGGAAGAGTTCGCTCAAATAGCCCGCCATCACCGCAGCGCCGGCCACGACCAGGACATAGAAGACGGGAAAGTAGGGAATCATGACCGCCTGTTCGGCGCTCAGGCTCGACGAGCGGAATTCGAACCAAACCACCGCAGCGATGAATACCGCGGCATAGAGAATCCCAGCTTCGATCCTTGGTCTGGTCAATCCGAACATTGCGCGCTCCGTCGTTCCAACACATGGGCACCGACGAGTCGGTGCATCGACGCGAGCCCCGCAACTTGCCAGTGGTCGGCAGTGTAACCCAAAGGACACCGGGCTAGCCGCTTTTCCGCAAGGCGCTCCTTCCTTCGATGTGCTGTTTCAGGCTCTGCAGTGCACCGGTCCAGTAGAACTGCAGGTGTTTGTAGATCGCTTCGGTGGCAAAACCGCTGGCACTGAAGTTCAGCGCCGTCGCGCCGTTTTCTTCCTTCAGAGTGAACTCGAAGCGTGAATAGGCCGCCTCCGCATCGGGCAGTTGCGACAGCGAGCTCCACTGCGTGTACACGAGCCGACAGGGCGGATCGAACACCAATACGGTGCCGCGGTTTTCGAAGGGCACGTGGTGCACGCCCCTGATGATGATGGTGCCGCCCACGTGCCAGTCGGGATGGATCTCCAGATGCATCTCTGGTTCACCCATCCAGGACTGCATGTGTTCGCGTTGGGTCAGGCACTCCCACACGCGCACGCGGGGAGCATCGATGAGCAGGCTGTGGGTGAAGGTGGTCGGTGTCACGAGTCTTCGCTCCGGGGCAGGGCCGCTGCGATGTCCTCTGCTGCTTCTTCTGGACTGAGCAGCGTCGTGTCGATCTTGAGTAGGGGGTTGGGCAATGGCGGAAAGTTGAACATTCCTCTTCGTTCGAGTTCCACGTAGAAGTTCGCATCCGTCAGCTTGCCGAAGCGCGCACGGTCGAAGTTGCCGATGCGCTCGAGGATGTCCTGCGTCGAACACAGCAATTCGACGAAGTACACTTTTCCTCCACTCCCTTCGACGATGTCGCACAGTTCATCGATGAGCTCGGGCGCCACCGTCGCTTCGGGATGAAAGGTGAAGATGAAGGAGCGATCGGCTTGCGCCGCCGCGCGAAAGGCCGAGCGCCAGATGTCGGCACGCAGTGCCTTGAAGGGTTCGGTACCGAAGTCGAACAGTGTGGCGGCGGCATCGACGGCGAGATGATTGTGGAAGAGCGGCAGATCCGTCAGCTCGCTCAGGCGGCGACCAACGGTGTACTTGCCCGCGGCAGCTGGACCATGGATGAACACCACGTACATGAACACCTCCGACTCCACGGGCTAGACCGCGTTGCTGTCGTTTACTTCTGCCGCCGCACCATTTCCTCGATCCAGCTGGGTGCAAAGGGCGACACACAACCTTTGGACACAGGATAGTCGCGATATAGTCCCACACTTTCGCCGATGGCGATTGCGCGGGCACGATGCTCGGGAAAGTTGATGCCGATTCCGGCGAGACAGAAGTTCATCGTCCACTGCGCTTCGGGTGGCGCAGCGGACAGCTCGGCAGCGATGCGATCCAACAGTGCACGCACGTCGAGACCTTCGGGACTCTTGTAGAGTCGTTCTGCCGTTACGTTCCATCCGGCGCGCGCCGCCCAACGGTCCTCATCCTGCATCCATGCCTGACGCAGCACTTCCTTGGCGGGATGTTTCTTCACGATGTAGGAGTTGAACCAATCGGCCACCTGGCTGAAGGCCACTTCCCGCACCATGCGATCCACATCCTGCGGCGTCAGCTGTTTCGGCTTCATCAGCAGTATGCCGAGGAGCTGCGCATCGGCATTGCCGCTCTGCCACAGCTCCAGGCCCAATGCGTGATTGCTCTTGATCTCGTCCGCGAGTTTGCGGATTTCCCCCAACGGAACGCCGAATTGGTTTTCGCCAGCACCATGTTTGATGTTGTGCGCACGGGTCTTGGGATTGCTGAGCTCGGACAGACGCGCGAGAAGTTTCTTGGCTGTCCAGTTGCTCATCGAGGTCACACGCGCTGATCGAGAAGGATGTGGTTGCCATCCGGATCCGCAAGGATGAGATGCTCGGGCCCTGTCGTCTGGGGATCGGCCATGCGGATCGGGCTGATGCCTTGGGCCATCAGCACGCGTTGAATCTCGCGGATGTCGGTGAAGGAAGGCAGAGGGTTGGCATCGTAATCCCAACCGGGATGAAAGGTAAGAACGTTGTTCTTGAACATGCCCTGGAACAAGCCGATCACGGTCATGCCGTTCTTCATGATCAGCCAGCCCTGATTCTGATCGCCTCCCACGGAGACGAAGCCCAGTCGTTGATAAAAAGCTCTGGATGCACGCAGGTTCCGCACAGCAAGGCTGATGGAAAATGCACCAAGATCCATGACGCCTCCTTGAGTTACCAGCTTGTTTCTTATGAGTCGCTGTTTTGAGCGCGCATGCCCCTGAACACATTCATGACATTACGCGACGAGCGAGGAAATCCCCTAAACGCGGCAGTCTCGGCTCTGGCTCAGCGACGACTTTTGCGCCATTACCAAAGTGCATGCGCAAAGTGGGCGCGCAAGTCTGAACGAACTGTCTGAAATACTACAAGACGCTCACGAGAGAAATTGAGATTTTTTGCCGAAAGCGCAAATTTGGTGAGCATGTTTATGAAAGTGTGGACGAGTGCGCATGGCTTGCGGGATGGTTTTGCACTGCACCGACTTCAGTGATGCACTCCCGCTGTCTTCGGATGCTTGAGCAAGCTCTGCAGGCCGCGCGCCAGCAGATGTTGATACAAACGCTGATAGGCGAGATTGGCGAGGATGATGCCACTGCAGAAGCACACCAACCACGCCAACGGAGATGAGGTGAAAAGAAAGGCGGGAAGCATTGCGATGGTGAAACCCAGCAAGGGACAGCTGATGATGTAGAGAATGATCTCGCCGCCCAAGCCCAGCCGCTCGAAGGTTTCCACATGCGCACGCTCGAGCAGTACTTCCTGCTCCGCCTTGCTCAAGTGCGCGATCTCGGGAAACTTGCCAACGAATCTTGCCGAATCCATGCATCCTCCCGCGACACGTCTGTGCGTGTCCTCATCCGGAACTACATTGCGATTACGACTTCACGCCTGATGCTTCTTCACGAACGTAAGATAATGATCGAGCCAGCTCTGCACAAATTGCAGGCTGCCTTCCCCGATGTTGCCGGCATCGTCGAATAGACCATCCTTCGCTTGAATGAAGGCTTCCGGTTGACCCATTACCTGCACGTCGAGATAAGCCAACACATTGCGAAGATGTTGCTGCGCCATGGCAGTGCCGATGGCACCAACCGACACACCGACCACGCCGGCGGGTTTGCCTGCCCAACAGTTCTTGCCGTAGGGCCGCGAACCGTGATCGAGCGCGTTCTTCAACACACCGGGAATGGAGCGATTGTACTCAGGTGTCACGAATAGCAATCCCTGTGCCGCTGCCACCTCGGCCTTCAAGCGCAACACAGACTCTGCCTGATGTGCATCATCATCTTGGTTGTACAGCGGCAGATCATCGATGCGCACTTGCTTGAACACGAACTCGGCTGGTGCGAGTTTGGTGAGGGCGTTGGCGAGTTTCCGGTTGAAGGAATCTTTACGCAGGCTGCCGACGACCACGGCGATCTGATAAGTGCTCATGACAAACTCCTTTTCGCTCGAGCGAACGCTGGATGGTTATTGCTTCAGCGCATGGGGACGCGAAGCGACGATTGGTTCCGGGGACTATTACACCATCGAAGTCGCTGCGTACATCACCATCGAGTATAAGTGCGCTGCTTCCCCTCTCCACCGTAATCACACCGCGAGTATCTGGCGCTCAAGCCTCTTCCTTCGCTCGCACGAATAGGTGCACGTTCGCTGAGCCATCACCCACCGGCGTTTCCCTGACTTCGAGATAGGGTTGATTGCGCACCAGCTCGCCCAACTTCTGGAAGCCATAGTTGCGCGGGTCGAAGGAGGGATCGGTCTTGATCACCTGTGAACCGACGGCCGACAACGAGGCCCAGCCGCTGTCCTTCGCTGTGGCGTTGATTGCCGCTTGCAACATCGGACGCAAGGGAACCGGACCATCGGCCACCAGGCCAGGCACCGTTTCCTGCGTTTGTCGCAGAATCTCGGTGTAGATGAATTTGTCGCATGCGGCGACGAAGGGCTTGGGTGTTTTTCTTTCACCCAGTCCATAGACCACCAGGCCATCCTCACGTATGCGTGTGGCGAGACGCGTGTAATCACTGTCCGACGATACGATGCAGAAGCCGTTCACCGCGCGACTATGCAGGATGTCCATCGCGTCGATGATCAAGGCCGAATCGGTGGCGTTCTTTCCCGTCGTGTAACCAAACTGTTGCACCGGTTGTATCGCGTGCGCCTGCAACACGTCCTTCCAACCGCGCAGGTTCGGCGTGGTCCAGTCACCATAGGCGCGTTTGATCGTGGCCGTGCCGTAGCGCGAGATCTCCGCCAACAGTTCCTTCACGATCGATGCCTGCGCGTTGTCGGCATCGATGAGTACGGCAAGTTTGTCGCTGATGGTTGGCATGTAGTGAATCCTGAGTCTGATTTACTTCTAGGAGTAGGAAGCCTAACTCTTAGCCTAGTGCCAGCCCAACTCGACATCCGGAGGCAAAGCAGCCGGTCATAAGACCTCCGTTACCGAAGCTGGTATGTCGGGGACCAAAAGAAAGATCCGAATTGCCGATATTCATTGTGACTTCGACTACAGTGATAGGAAATGCAATTTCCCAAGCCGACACACGTGCATGCGGATACATACTCTGAGCATCTTGTGCAGTTAACATCTCGAAGAACTCTACTCGGACTTGATCCCCATTTGGGTACGAAATCCGGACCTTCCTTCCGGACGGTGGACATTCGATGTCTTCCTCTCCACCAACGTTGAACCATTCGTTGTTTCGTATGTATGCACGCGGCTGATCTTGTCTGGGGAGCATGTAGAGATTTAGCAATAAATAATCGCTCTCATTCCGCTCAAACCATATCAAGGGTTGTCCTTGGAATTGAACGACGATTGGGGTTTCGTAATAGAAATTTCCTCCTACAACCGCAAGTAGGCGATTTCGCATCCAATTGAATTTGCCTTTAACGCGGTACCAGTTTTCTTTGCCAGACCTTTTGAACTCATGAAGTTGGTCTCGCGTAAAGGCACCATGATCTGCCTGACGATGGTGCTCAGGACACAGAGCGATCATCCCCTCTGGGTTATGATGATTTAACTCCCGCCAAGGAGGGTCAAAATGATGCCACTCGAGATAAGGGTTGCCACAATCAGGGACGGGGCATCCAAAACCAACTTCTGCACGTAGAATCTTCTTAACTGCTAATGGCGGCTCTCGGTTCATACTTGATCTAAAGTTGTTCAACTAGAGCAACGTTAAGCAGCTTTCACATAGAGAGCACGTTTGTCATCTCGCTAGTGGTTGATTGTCTATGTCTCTATGTAAGCGCTTGAGATTGGTACTCGCGAAAATACACGGACAAAAAAATGCCGCGCAGTTGCGCGGCATCTTCATTGCTTACTCCGGCAGGATGCTTTCTCTCACGTAGGTAGCCACGTCCTGGATCTGCTCCTTGCTGAAGGCAGGGCCGAAGGCGGGCATGGTGTTCTTGCCGTTGGTCGCCATCGTCATGATGTGCGAGAGCGACAGATCCTTGCCCTTGAGTGGTACTCCGCCCTGGTGACCGCCGATGCCGGTTTCGCCATGACAGGTGGCGCAGACGGTGCGGTAGATCTCGGCGCCGCTGTCGAGGTTGGCGGCGTAACCATCGATCGGTTCCACTTCAGCGGGCGGCGGCGGTCCGATGGTGTTGGCGGAAGACACGGCAGGGCCAGCCGGTTTCGGCGTCGGATCCATGGTGCCTTCGAGCGAGAACAACCACACGCTGTCGCCGTGCGGACCGGTGGCATAGATGGAGCCGGCGGAGATCACGGCGAGGTACTGCTTGCCCTTGTACATGAAGGTGGACGGCGTGCCGTTCACACCCGCATCGGTCTGGAATTCCCACAGCATGTCGCCATTGCTCTTGTCGAGCGCGACCACACGTCCGTCGTTGCGGCCGTGGAACAGGAGTCCACCAGCGGTGACGATCGAGCCAGCGGAACAGCTGTACTGCCACTGCTGACTCCACGCGATCTTGTGTCTGCTGAGATCCATCGCCACGAAGATGCCACGCGGCGGAATGTTGGTGAGCTGGAAGGTACCGCCCATCCAGGTCTGACCCGGCGTGGGAGGCGTGGCTTCGGCTTCGCGTGCTGCACCACCGATGCGATCGTTGGCGCAGATGTACATCAGGTACGTTTCGGGGTCGTAGGAACTCGGCGGCCAGTTCACACCCGCGAGCGGTTTATAGAGCACGGGATCGGTGGCGAAGGGCGTGAAGGTACGGCCTTGATTCACGAGCGTGAAACCTTCCGGCGCATAGTCGATTTCGTTCGGCACGATGTAATCACCGATCGGCCAGGGCTGCGTGGCCGCGGTGGCGTTGCGCGGCTCCTGCGGTACCGGACGTTCTTCGATGCCGATCAGGGGTTCGCCGGTCACGCGGTCGAGAATGTAGAGAAAGCCTGACTTCGACGCTTCGGCGATGCCCTTGCGCGGCATGCCGTTCACTTCGGCGTCGAACAGAATCACGGGGTTCGGTGAATCGTAGTCCCAGATGTCGTGATGCACCTGCTGGAAGTGCCAGCGGTACTCACCGGTGGCGGCATCGAGCGCGATCATCGACACGGTGAAGAGGTTGTCGCCAGCGCGATTGGAACCGTTGAGGTCGGGGCCGGCATTACCGGTCGAGAAATAGAGCAGGCCCAATTCCGGATCGACTGCGGGCGTCTGCCAGATCGGTGCGCCGCCATACATCCAGGCGTCGTTGTCCTGCGGCCAGGTGTCGTGACCGAACTCACCCGGGCCGGGAATGGTGTAGAAGGTCCAGAGCAGCGAACCATCCTTCGCGTCGTAGGCCTTGATGCGGCCGCGGATGGCGAGCTCACCACCGGCGAAGCCGACGATGACCATGCCGTTGTAGTAGAGCGGTGCGGCCGTGATGCTGTAACCGAGAGTGGGATCTTCGGCCTGGATTTCCCAGTTCACCTTGCCGGTTTCCTGATCGAGCGCCACCAGTTTGGCATCGAGCTGACCGACATAGATCTGCCCGTCGCCCATGCCCACACCGCGGTTCACCCAACCACAGCACACGTTCACACGTGCGGGATCGAGGTTGGCTTCGTACACCCATTTGAACTCACCGGTCTCGATGTCGATGGCGAACACGTCGTCTTCACCGGTGGGCACGTAGAGCGTGCCCTCATAGAAGAGCGGCTGCGCTTGACCACTGTGGTTGGGGCCGCTGCCCGAACCATTCATGTGTACGCGCCACTCGGCCTTCATGCCTTTGACGTTGTCCTTGTTGATCTGCGTCAACGGCGAATAGCGCTGGTTGTAGAGATTGCCACCGTTGGTGAACCAGCCTTCCTCGGGCAGGGCCAACAACTGTTCGGGCGTGAAGGCGGGGGAGGATTGGGCCAGGGCGGACTTGCTGAAGCCGAAGACGCTGAGCCCGACGAGGGCCACTTTGGTCGCTGTTTTCATTGGGCACCGAAGGGAGGGTAGAGAAAGTGGGGGCAATGATAGCGGTGCGTGGCCAGCGGCGGTACCCGCCCGCAAAGGCATCAGTCGAGTGGAAGGTGGAAAGCGCCGGATCTACAACGCCACGCACACCGGAGTCGAGGTGCGTAATACTGCCTCTTGGGAGAAAGCCGCTTTGTAACGCGCCACGATTTCCGCGAGAGCCGCAGCGGTAGCGGCATCAGCGGGTCGCACGATGTTCAGCACGTAGGTTTCTTCCCGCACCAATGACCCATTCTCGCCAAGCCACTGCCCAGTCGCGGTCCACACCGTCAGTCCTTGAGGAAAGCTTGGTGTGACGACGTCGCGCACGAAGGCATCCCATTCTTCCTGAGTCACCACCCCAACCGGTTTGGCGGTACCGAAATAAAGTGTCTCGCTGATCTGGCGTGCGTCCGCTGCGCAGTCGAACGCTCGATCTCGATATTGTGGAGGGGATGCGCAGCCTGCGAGCGTGACGAGCAAGAATGTTGCGGTGGAAAGGCGTTTGATCATCGCGCTGGGTTACAAGCTGGCCTCACGCAATGCGCTGTTCTTCGATGATGCGTTGCGCTTCTTCGGCGTGCTCTTCCGCCACCTGCACACGCACGCCACTACTATTCATGAACAGTGGCGACGCAGCAGAGGCCATCATTTCATCGGGAATGAAGGAAGGAATGCCGGACGCCTCGAGCAGCATCTGTACCAGTCTTGCCTCCGTGAGGTTGGAACAGTTGGCGACGGTGATCATGGCGTACCTCCGAGGGCATGGTAATGGATGCAGTATGCAATACCCGGCGCCCCAAGACCTACATACTGTCGCTCATTCCGGCACTTGTGCTCCTTTCTCGAAGGAAATCAGCGAGAGCACGACGCATGCAGGAACGCAAAGAACTTTGTTCACTGACGCTGTCTCTTGCTCTGCACTTGCTCGATGTCAGGCAATGTGCTCGATGTCCGCCGGCACCGACACCCACGCATGCTTGCGCTCTTCATACACGGAAACCTGTGGCGCCGGAAAATCAGGATCGGCAAAGGTGCCACGGGTATCGCGATCTCATCGGGTTTGCCCACCGCGAGTAGTACACCGTGGCGCCGCAGGTGGGACAGAAATGAAGTGTGCACCAGGCCCTTCATCCCCCACGCGCAGATATTCCGAGGATGTACTGTTGATGATCACGTCGCTGCGCGCAAAGCGTGCCTGAGCCGCAAACACGCTCCCGTGCGCCGCTGACATGCCAGACAGAGGCAAATGGAAATCCGTAGCGGCTCGCCGCGCACTTCCGCAGAGAGTCGTCCGCAGGAACATGAGGCGAGGCGGGAGCTCATCGGCTATCGAAGCTTACTCGGCACGAGTCTTCGGAGCGAGGGTTGGCACCGATCGATCGGTGCCAATGACCTGCTCGAATCTGAAGAGCCGATGAAAACCCCTCAATGAAGCGAGCGATTCGACTCTTCCGATACCGCATTCTTCGTGCAGTAGTAACAGCCATTGATGCGATGCCGCGGCCACAGACGTCGCGCGAGCGCCATCGCGTCTTGCCAGCTTGGGTGATGCCCCAGATCGATCTGATTTTCGGGACGTGGCAGCAGAGGACAGCGTGTGGTGAGGTTGTGGATTTCGTGAATTCCATTCGATTGCTGGTGGGCGTTCATTATGAATATGGGCATACAAGTCATCCTTACCTGATCATGCTCATGTTCCAAAAGCCAACGGCAAGCGCTGCCGACGCTAGCGTTCGCAGCCTATGCCGTCATTGTCGCGATCGAGATGAGGCCCATAACCGGGCTCGCCTCGTCGTACCGGAGCGGCTCCTGCTGCACGCGCTTCGGCGCAATTCTTGAAGGCTCTGCTATCGGGTCGTGAAACCGCAGTCCGTGCGGCGTTGTTTGAACTATCGTTCCGGCTCACGCTGGTGGAGGGCGAACGATGACAGTGGTAGTCGCCCGTCTTCCGATTGGTGTGACAGCCTGAGGCATCCAAGCCACCAGTATGTGCCGCGAGCTCGGTCGGAGCGCTCGAGGCAATCAGCGCTACGAGAACGAATAGACTCCAGTAAGTGGTGTGGAGTTCCGCATGGGACGAAACTTTGACGCCTGTGCCTGCATCGTGTGCAGGCGGCATCGATGTGGCGGATGCTTTGCTCCAGAGAAAGGACGTTAAACGCATTGTTGTTCTTCTTGTACGTTCGTACGTGCTGTTCAAGGGCAGCGGTCATTCCTTCACGAACGTTAAGTCCTGTCCGGGTAAAGGATTGCCGACTGCTTCCGGCAAACGCTGAAAGCCGCCACGCGTTGACAAGCTTCCAGAAAAACTCGCCTCACTGCCCCGCGTGCATGAAGTTAATCTGTGGACCCTCGACGGAGAAAATACCGGCTTCGGTTCGTACGTAAAGCTGCTTCTGGTAGAGCAGGCTCGTGAATACGTGGGCTTCCGTTGGTTCGTTGTTGGAGAGATGCACGATGCCGATCGCTTCACTGTCATCTCTTTCCACTTCGAGACAGCCATCCGACAGCGCCTCGATCTTCTCGAGCTTCTCGCCATCTGCGGAAACGGTAAGACGATGATGGCCCGCGAGTACGAGCAAGTCGGGATCGGTGGTTGCCACCAACATGTAAACGAGGAACGAGCCGTCATCCGCATTGAGCACCACGGTGTTGATGGCGGGTTTGCACACCATCAGCTCTGAGCCGTAGGCTTGTTCGATCGCTTTCCACTGCGCGAGATGTTCGGCCGGTAACACTACCGGCTCGGCATGTTCATGCAGCTCTTCCTTCTCATTGCGAAGATCGAAGTCCACGTCGAAGTAGGAGCAGGTTCCCGCAGCGCAGGGACCGACGAAGCGCACCTGCCACTCGGCATCACTGCCGACGGTGATCCAACCAGCGGTGGCCGACGCTTCTAGCTTGGGAATGCCGACGACTTCGGTGGCGCGCGCGGCAACCATGTCCTTCAGGAAGATCTCGCGGCCGCGCGCTTCCGCCACTCGCAGCTTGGCTTCGTCATAAACCGGCTGTGCGAAGGCGTGGCTGCTCAGAGCGAGCGCCGCGGTAAAAACGGGAAAGAATGCAAAGCTGAGTTTGCAGCAGGATCTGTCGATGCCGTGCCGGCGCAGCCCTTTGCCTACCATGATGCCTCCTGAGGCTGAGTGTCGTGTCGTAGCGACGGAACGTCGCCGTAATGCAGGGCGGAATGCGGCGCAATGCGCACGTGGCCAGCAACGCGCAGAGCTTACGATGCGGGCCGAACTTTTCAACAGAAGATTCGTACGAAGGTTCGAAAAGGCGTCAGCGGAGTATCAGGAATGTAGAGGGCCGCTCCGCTCCTTCGGAGCGCACCCACTACTAGGCTTGCTGGTACTTCATCCAATGAAGGTTCAGCCCATTGAGCCGAACCCAGCTCGCGAAAACGAAGAAGCTGTCGATGGGTTGGCGTCCGCTCGTGTCACTCGTGATCGACGACGATGACGCCCGGACCGAAGTAGAGCGTCCCCTCGTCTGTCTCCGTAACGAACGTAAAGTCATCGCTCGGAGTAAGTGACAGGATGGACGAACCATCTGCAGCCAAAAGATGTAACTGTTCATCCTTGAACTGCCAGCGTCGCCAGGTCTGCTTGCGCCATACTTCGGGACACACACCGACCTGCTCGAGTTCGCCGCTCTCATTGGAATCGGCACTTACACTGAACCCACAGGCTTGAGCATTGTTGGGACCGCTCAGCGTGAAAGTGCCGTCGAAGAGTGTGGCACGAGAGGTGGGTGCAGAGGGTTGTCCGCGATCAAGCGAAAGTGACTCTCCGGTTTCGAATGCGGTGATGAAGAACTCACCCAGTGGAGTGAAGCTCAGCACTGCTTGTCGCAGCGCATCGATGAATACGAGTGTGTCGTCATTGCGCAAGGTCCATGCCGCCACCTCTTCGAGTGGGAAATTGCGTAGACACGTGGCCGAGATTTCAATCGACGCACCACCGATCGCGCCTTCCGTACCCAACCTCACAGCACAATAAGGTGAACCCTCGTTGACGCCCGAAAGCGTCCACACACCGGCATAGGGCTGGGCCCAATCGAGTTCTTTGGCAGTCGCGGCATTGCTGAGCAGCGTGGCGCCAATGAGCGAGTACAACAAACGCATGGCTCTTCCTTACTGCAGCACCAATTCGACACGACGATTCTTGCTGCGTCCTGCTTCATCGGTATTCGGTGCAGCCGGTGCGAGTGGTCCCACGCCACGCGCAATGATGCGTGAAGCGGCGATACCTCGTGCCGTCAACGCTGCAGCCACGGCCTTGGCACGACGCTCGGAGAGATCGAGGTTATGGTCGAGCGAGCCCTGGCTGTCAGTGTGACCCACCACATAGATCTTTACGTCATTGCTCTGCAGATAGCGCACCATTTCTTCGAGCTGTGGTTCCGATTCCGGCTTGAGCTCGGCCTTGTCGGTATCGAACAAGAGTCCATAGAGCGCAATCGATCCTTCCCCCTGCAGGCCTGAAGCGATCGCTTCGCTTTTCACGGTAAGGATCTGTTGCTGCATCGCCTTCGGCTCGACCACTTCGATCAAACTGATCACGTAGTTGGTGAGTGACTTCGAGATGTCGCCGAAGGTGCCGCCTTCGCTGCGTGCCACGAAGAGGCCGACGAGCGTTGCGCCCTTGCGCATCAGTGCGTAGCGAATGTCACGGCCGCCGTCGAACACCGCGCTGACATAACGTGCGCGTGTGGTAGAACCCGCGCCGCTCGAAACGTGAGTGGACTTATCCTCCCAGTAGTACTTCAGTCGCTTGAACGATTCACCGCAGCCGTCTTCACCGGAACATTCGAACTCGGTGCTGAAGCCTTGCTCGATCAAATGGTTCTGATGGTTGCGGAGGACTTCCAGACTCGAACGTCCGGGCGGAACGACATACACCGTGCGCGTCACCTTGCCTTCGGCCTTGGCGGTCTGTGTATGGCGACCGTTACCGCCCACACCTTCGGCCTTCCCGGCAGGCAATACCAGCTCATCGAATTCGGCTATGCCTTGCAGCAACAAGGTCGAGCCTTCATAGCGACCGGTAAGGGGATGGTCCTGCGCGCCGATGAGGTCCTCTGCCAGAACCTGCTCGTAGCTTTGCTGCGCAAACGTTGCGCTCGAGGCGAGAAGACCGAAGGTGAATAGGGCGGAAAGGGGAAGAAAGCAAACCTGCATCTGCCGTGAACTCCTGTGCGAGTGTCCTTGGGCCGCTCAACGACATGCACTCGAAGGCAGGCGGCCCCGGCGAGAGCTTGGGCGATGGAGGAAAGCAGGTCTTGGACGAATCGGACTTGCCGACTCAACTCCAAAGAGAAAGAGCGCGGCGCGCGCCCGCCTTGTAGCGACCAAGCAAAGTGCCCGCGGTGACACTGGCCTGGTCTTTCAGAAACATGCTCGGCGACATCCCGATGAAGCGTTTGAAGTCGCGATTGAGATGCGACTGATCCGCGTAGTGCGCCACCGCCGCAGCAACGGTCTGCGGGCGCTGCGTTGCCATCCATGTTGCCGTGCGCAGAGCGCGATATTTCATGGCGATGGACTTCGGCGGTGCCCCATAGACTTCCGGCATCAGGCGCTGCAGATGTCTGCGTCCAACGTCGAGCGCTTCACTCAAGGCATCCACCGCAAGATCGGGCGAATGCTCCAACCAATGATCCGCCGCCGCCACCAGGCCCACATGCCGGCGCTGTCTCTCTACCGCCGACAGAAAACGTTCGATGAGACTGACATGCGAACCATCGAGCGTGGCCTCGCTCAATTGCTCGATCAAGGTGGCGCAGGCCTTCTCACCCCAAAGGTCTGCGCCATCGATGATGCCATCGGCGAGCTCATGCGCGGGGCACTGCACCAGCTTCAACCAACCGAGCGGCAAAAAACCCAAGGCCACCATGCGCGCACCCGCACTCAACTCGATCTGATACGCCGCATTCGTCGGCCCGATCAAGGCCACCGCCGGTGCCCCTACACGCTCACCATTGGCAAAGACGTACCAGGAACTCCCCGCCAAGCGGATGTGCAGGTTCGGCAGCATCGCCGGCAACAAGGCGCTGAAGCCTTCGCTCACCCCATCCACGACGGCATGCATGGTCAGGAGCGAGCAGTGTTGGGGGGAGGGGAGGAAGTAGTTGAGCTTCATGCGGGGTAGGCCAGCGCGTCCATGGCAATTGAAGTGCGTGAGAGTAGCGATTGAATTGCGCGAACCGCAAGTCGCATGGGAGGGGAACATGGGAGGGGACACTCACCTCAGGAGCGAACGGAAGGGAGAGGACAAGGGACAGTCACTTGGTAGTACCAGGGACAGTCACTGGTGGGGAGAGGACAGTCGCCTTGGGATTGGGATGGGGACACTCACCTAGGATGGTAGAGCGGGGACAGCCACCTAATGGGCGGTGGTGAGCCAAGCGAAAGGGAAGGGAGGGGACACTCACCTCATGAGGGGAATCGCCTGAGGGAGAGGACAAAGGACAAGGGACAGTCACTGGTGGGGAGAGGACAGTCGCCTTGGGATTGGGATGGGGACACTCACCTGGGATGGTAGAGCGGGGACAGCCACCTGATGGGCGGTGGTGAGCCAAGCGAAAGCGATGAGAAACGTCGGAGGTTGACGCTTCTCATCGCGGAAGGGATGTAGGTATAGGTATTAAGCGAGACCTTGGATCTTGAGAGCCTCCGCCACCGACGGACGCGTTCTGATGCGCTCGTAGTAGTCGATGAGGTGCGGGAACTCGGCGATGGAAACGCCTACGCGGTCACGCCAGCTGAGGATGACGAAGAGGTAGGCGTCGGCCACGGAGAAATTGTCGCCCATCAGGTACTGCGAGTTGTCGAGGCGTTTCTCGATGAAGCCGAGTCGACGCGCTATGAGTTCCTTGGCCGCCTTGCGCACGTTTTCATCGGAGTCGGGGCGGAACAGGGGGCCGAAGCTCTTGTGTACTTCGGAGTTCACGTAAGCGAGCCACTCCAGCAGACGGATGTACTCGGTAGAGCCGGGCTTGGGTCCAAGCTTGCCGGTTTGATCCTGGCTGACGATGTAGCTCAGCACCGCCACGTTCTCGGTGAGGAGCTCGCCATTGTCGAGAACGAGCGCAGGCACATAGCCCTTCGGATTCACGTCGCTGAACGCTTTGCCATCGGAGGTGTTGCGCGTACCGCGATCGACGGAGACGGCCTCGAACTGCAGACCGGCTTCGATCAACGAAATCATGGCAGCCATGGAGCAGGCGCCGGCGAGGTAGTAGAGCTTCATTGGTGTGTCCTTTCAGGTGTTGAAAACTGTGCTCGAAGGCGAACGCCAAACGTAGCTCAAACTTTGGGAGATGCAAGTGCTTTGCTGGGAGGTTTGTAGGGCGGCGCCGACGCGATCCACATGCTGAGGGCATACAGCAGCACGCCATCGTCCTGTAGCCGCACTTGCAGATCGTAACCCGAAAGCTCTTCCCCCAGCGCCACGGCAAACTCACGCTGGATCGGATCGATGGCAGTAATGCTCTTGATGGTGGAGGCGTCGAAGGATATTCCGTCTTTGTAATCGGGAGTGGTCCGCAATTCGTTGCGATGAATGGCCAGGATGATGCGTTCGGCATCGGCATAGGAAACTGCTCCACCGAGTTCGACATCCACCGACCAGTCACCATCGGTGAAATGCCAGCGTTCCTCGAAAGAAGGCTGACTGATGATCAGCCACTCGCCCATACCGAAGTGGCGCGGCGAGCAAAACACTACACTGGCATGACACACCCCGAACTGCCGCCAGATGCGCTTAAGCCCATCTTCGGCGGTGGCGGAACGAATCAGATACCAACTCCCACCCATTCCTGAGCGGGTTTCGACAGCGGCGGTCTCAAGGTTGACCCGCTTGGCAATTTCTTGAATGATCACTCTGTCTGCCTCCGCGACATCCGGAGCCCCGGCCCAGTCGAGTTCTGCGTTCGCCACCGCTGCAAACGGCAGGCAGAAACTGGCTGTCGCCAGTGGCAAGAGTCGGCGAACGTTGGCCAGAGTCGTAATCATTGATAGTGCCTCCGGTCTTCGGCATCGACTCGTAAATCGCTTCCGAGTGCCGCAATAACCGGTGAATGACTCTCGCCTCCAACATCAGCGCCATACATGACTTCTATCAAGAGCTGCACCTCGTCACCGTTCAACTGCACCTCCAGCAAATAACCCTCGCTACCGGAGTTCAATGTGACGCTGAATCGACGACCAAGAGGATCGAAGGTCTCGATGACGCGTATGTCATCTGCGTCATAGCTAGTACGCGCCGCGCCGTCGGATAACGCACTTCTGAGTTGTTGGCGTTGGATGGCGTGAATGATCGTTTCCGCTTCCGCATAGGAAACTGCGCCGCCGAGTTTGACATCGATGGACCAATCACCATCCATGAAGCGCCAACGCTCTTGCAGCGTAGGTTCAGCCCGAACGCGCCAGTTTCCAACACCCCAGTGAGTGCTGTTCGCACAGTCCGAATCACTGTTGGGACAAATCGAAAACTCACGCCATGAAATGCGTCTGCCGGTGACGAAAACGGGGGAGCGGATGACGTAGAACTTGCTCTCTGCGGGTAAGCGATGACGCTCTTCGATGGTGTCGGCGTCGAAGTGCAAGCGCTCCACGATCTCGGTGATTGCCTTTCTGTCCGCTTCGGTTAGGTGAGGAACGGGTGCCCAGTCGATCAGCGCAGCTGCGGGAAACGACAGCAAACAGCAAGTGAAGAGAACGGCGGTCGTCAGACCGCACACTGCACGGCTCGCGCAAAGGCTCCGGCTGGTCATGGATCGAGCTCCTTCTTAGAGATAGAACCACGGCATCACTTCGATCCTGATTCGGGAGGTGAGATTAACGCGAGGCGGTGAGTCGTTCCAGATAGCGCACGAAGCTCGGGTCTTCTCCTCGCAACAATTGCGGCAGACAGGCGCGGAAGTGCGGCTTCTGGTGCCACTCGCGGATGTAGTCTTCCCAGGAGTTCCAGCGTCGGGCCTGGGTGGGCGACATATCTTCTTCGTACATCAAGAGATAGGCGCGTTCGAAGAGCGAGACCAGCATCGCGAAGATGATCAACTGCCGTTCCTTCTGCTCTTCGTTGAGCGACATCTGCGCCTCGCCGGAGAAGAGTTTCAGATCGGGATTCTCCAAGGCGACCTTCAGGAAATCCTGATAGTTGTCCGACAAGAGTTGATAGACCTCTTCTTCCTCGTTCTCGCGTTCTTTTCTTTGCTCGTACACGAAGACGGCGATGGCTAGGGGCAGGCCGATGACCGTGACGATGTAACTCCACAGTTCCCAGGTTTCGAGTGACATGAGGCAAATCCCTTTCAATACCTGACATTCCGATGCTTGCCGGCTGCAACGCGAAGTTCAAGACATGGTGAGGAACGCGTTGCTTCTGTGAGCAATGCATCACAGCGCGTGTAACAACGAAATCGTAACCAACATTTTGTGAACTGTCCCACGAGAGGCCTTGCTCTTCGCGGCTATGTTCGAAGCTCATCCTGAAGATCTAGCAGGTGAAGGATGGAGGGCATGCAGTATTCGCCGAGAGAGGACGTGACTAGTTGCAAGGAGAGAGAGATGGCGAAAAAAGAAACGAATGGCAGAGCTTCAGCATCCGGCAAGCGCAGGAACGGCAGCCGCGGTATGGGAGGGGAATTGCATCAGCAAGCTGGACCGAACAATCCTGCGTTGACCACCAATCAAGGCATTCCTGTCTCGGACAATCAGAACTCACTACGCTACGGTGCACGAGGTCCTACCTTGCTGGAGGACTTCATTCTCAGGGAAAAGATCACCCACTTCGATCACGAACGCATACCAGAACGCATCGTGCATGCGCGTGGCACCGGCGTGCATGGTTACTTCGAACTCACCAAGTCTTTGAAGAAATACACGCGTGCGAAGATCCTGACGGAGGTGGGCGAGCGTACGCCGGTGTTCGCGCGCTTCTCCACGGTGGCCGGTGGTGCCGGATCGATCGATACACCGCGCGACGTGCGTGGGTTTGCGGTGAAGTTCTATACCAAGGAAGGCAACTGGGATCTCGTGGGGAACAACATCCCGGTGTTCTTCATTCAGGATGCAATCAAGTTTCCGGACCTGGTGCATGCGGTGAAGATGGAACCCGATCGCGGCTTTCCACAAGCAGCATCGGCGCACGATACGTTCTGGGACTTCATTTCGCTCACGCCGGAATCGATGCACATGATCATGTGGGCGATGAGCGATCGCACGATTCCGCGTTCACTGCGCATGATCGAAGGTTTCGGCGTGCATAGCTTCAGGTTCATCAATGAGCAGGGCGACTCCACCTTCGTCAAATTCCACTGGCGGCCGAAACTCGGGCTGCAGTCCACCGTGTGGGATGAGGCGGTGAAGATCGCGGGAGCCGATCCGGACTTCCACCGCCGCGATCTGTTCGAAGCGATCCAACGGGGCGACTTCCCTGAATGGGACCTGGCAGTACAGCTTTTTACGGAGGAAGAAGCAGAAGCTTTTCCATTCGATCACCTCGATCCCACCAAGATCATTCCAGAGGAATTGGTGCCGCTTACCTACATCGGGCGCATGGTGCTCGATCGTTGGCCGGACAATTTCTTTGCCGAAACCGAGCAGGTGGCATTCTGTCCCGCCAACCTGGTGCCGGGCATCGACTTCAGCAACGATCCGCTGTTGCAGGGACGTTTGTTCTCGTATCTCGATACACAGCTGTCGCGCCTCGGCTCTTCCAACTTCCATCAATTGCCGATCAACGCGCCCAAGTGTCCCTTCGCGAACTTTCAACGTGATGGCCACATGCAGATGGCTGTCCCCAAGGGCAGGGTGAACTATGAACCCAACTCGCTCGAGCAGGGACAGCCACGCGAAAAGCCGACGGGCTTCAGAAGCTTTGCGGCGCAGGTGGCGGAAGATGGCAAGGTCCGCGTGCGCTCCGCGAGCTTTGCGGATCACTACTCGCAGGCGCGGCTGTTCTATAGAAGCCAAACGGAGATCGAGCAGGCTCACATCGCCTATGCGCTGGTATTCGAACTTTCCAAGGTGGAAACGCTGCACGTGCGCACAGCGATCGTGGGACACCTGCGTCACATCGACGAAGACCTGGCGCAGCGTGTTGCGGACGGCCTGGGTCTGACCGAGCTGCCGCCAGCGCCGCCCACCACGACGCAGATCGTCGACATGGAGCCATCACCACCCCTGCGCATCATCGGCAAGACTCCGGGGACACTCACTGGTCGCTGTATCGGCATCCTTATCGATGACGGCTCCGACGCCGCGCTGGTGTCCAAGCTCTGCAAGGCGGCCACCAAGGAAGGCGCCAGCGTGAAGATCGTCGCCCCGAAGATCGGCGGCAGACGTTTGAGTGATGGCTCGGAACTCAACGCCGACGGCCAACTGGCGGGGACACCCTCCGTGGTGTTCGATGCGGTGGCCTTGGTGCTGTCGCAAACGGCCGGTCAACGTCTCGCAAAAGAAGCTGCCGTCGTGGACTGGGTGCGTGATGCCTTTGGTCATCTCAAAGCGATCGCCTTCGATGCCGGCGCCGAAGCCGTACTACAAGCGGGCGGAATCGAGAAAGACGCAGGTGTGGTGGCAGCGAAAGAGGGCGCCCACTTCCTGGCCGAGGCCAAGACGCGACAGTGGGCGCGTGAGCCGAAGTTGAGGATGTTGCCTTGAGGCTTTGAGAGCTCGCTCCCCGCCATGTGTTAGTTCGGCGTTTACTCGGCAGGTCGGCCGTTCTCGGCCGGGGACAGTCACTTGCAAAGGGTGGCTGTCCAACGGCTAAAGAGTTGCATTGCAATCGGAGGCAAACGTGACCTGTCGCAAAGAGGAAATCGGAGAGAGGCCGGAGAAACCCAAATAGCGGGCGCAGCCGAAGGCTGCCTTCGAGAAGGCAGTGGGGAGGTAAGGTTTACGCCGCTACAAATTCGGACTGGATCGCTCGGCGTTCAAGTGCAGGAAGTATTTCGAGGCCATGCAGCATCGTTGAAGTTTCCTTCTCGATCTCCTTGCTCAACAGCATCCATTGCCACTCGCTGAGACCGAGCTTCTGGAGCAGCGGCAATCGATTCTCTTTTATCGAGCTTCGCTTGCCAGGAACGCGTACCCTGCCATACCAATCCACCAGCTGCAGATAATCACGATAACGACACGGAATGGCGGGCCGAGAACGATGTTGGTTCTCGGTCTCACCGAAGGGCATCAGTCGCGGTGTTGGCCTTCCTTGCTGCGAAAGCTTGAGTGCTCTGCGAATCCGATCCTGGATGGATGTGAAATCGGAGGATTCGAGATCACTGGCGGTACCGGCCCTAACAGGATTCAGATCCACATAGGCCATGCAGGCCAACAGAGCGGCTTCGTCCTTCAAAGCTTGAGACTTGAAGCGCCCTTCCCAGAAACGTCCAGTGCAGCCGTCTTCTTTGTTGGCGCGTAGCGCGATGACGTAGTTAAGGCAGGCCATGAAGCGGCTCAGATTGCATAGTTGAGCTCGCCACTTCCCGGCCAAAGCCTGTAGCTCTTCTTTTTCGAAATCTGACAAGGTTTCGCCACTCTTAAAGCGCTGAAGCAGCAGCGGACCACGATAGAGCTTCGCCCAGCGGCGGCAGACTTCTTCGAGAGACCATTGCTTAGCCCGAGCAGAATCAACGTGCAGCACGAGATGGTAGTGGTTGCTCATCACCGCGTAAGCCGCGATATCCATCGCAAAGATCTCTGCGAGAAACTTGATGCGTGCCACCAGCCAGGTCTTGCGATGATCGAACGATGTGCCGTTCTCATCTTTCCCCATCAAGAATGCACGACGGACACACCGCGAGATGCAGTGGTAGTAGGGAGTGGCGTCCAAAGACACCAGTTGAGAGCGTGGGCGCGTCATGTGAGCAGTCCGTTGCTCGATGAATCACGATGCTCTGAGTCTAGGAGAGGCTGAAGAAATTTCCAGTTTGGGTGGCTGTCCCCGGTGAGGAGAAACGGGCGCGAGGGATTTGCGTGAGCCCTCGCGCCGTTGGCATTGGCGCGAGACCTCAGAGTCGATCGGCGATCTTTTCCAGTCCCGCCAGCCCACACTCATGGTCGGTTCTGCCGCCACCGACGCCGAGGGCGCCGATGATGCGATCGCCCGAGCGAATGACGATGCCGCCAGGGCGCGCGTTGAACGATGGGTTCGCGGCAATCTCCGCGGCGAACGCTTCGTCGTTGTTGACGCGCTCGAACAGCTGCTGCGTGTCCTTTTGGTAATGCAGTGCTGTAAGGGCTTTGGCCGTGCTGGAGGTTACGCCGCGCTGGGAAGTGCCGTCAGCGGCTAACAACACCTTGAGCACACCGGCGGAGTCCACCACGCTCACGGCGATGGTTTGACCATCGGCCGTGGCACAGGCAGCGATGGCTACTTGTGCCGCCTGCACTGCAAGCTCGAGTGCGGGGCCTTCAGCTGCAGGAGCTCGTGCTGATTGTTGGGCTTGCTCAGCCGCGTAGCCAGGTGTTGCTACCGCAAGGGCCAGTATGGGAAGAAGATGAAGAAAGCACTTGTTCATGATGTTGCCTGTGTGAGCAGAAAAGAATCTCAGCTGCTGTTGCAAATCACACAGCAGCTACCGACAGGCATCAGTAGAGCAAGATCGAGACCAACAGCGATTTGCCGTACAAACCGCGCTTTTGGGTATGCGCGAAATCATTACTGTTGAATTTTGAGCTGTAAAAGCGTCTTGCGAGCAGTTGGGGACGTGGGCGGCTGTTGCAAATGAAGCAGCAGCTGAGCAGGAAACATTCTGCGATTCAATCACCGACCGTATCAGCCGTTCGGCATCAAGAGAAATTCCAGATAAACCTACCTATCAAAGAAAGGACACGGCTTTCTCGTCATCTCGATGGACTTTTTTGTGTGGAGGAGTCTCGAATGAGCCGGTGAGGGCGGAGCAATCCTTCAGGACTCGAAGGGATAAACGACGTTGGGCTTCGCCTTTGGCTCCGCCCACTTTAAGAAACGAAGAAATCAGTTCCTCACCCTCTGCACCTTCGTCACCGACTTGATGAGACGCACACGTTTCATCACGCGCGCGAGGTGGATGCGGTTGCGGACGGCGAGGATGAGATTGATCACGCTGATCTGCGCGTCGCGGTCGTTCATCGAGATTTTCTCGATGTTGGCTTCGCAGCTGGTGATGGCGTTGGCGAGGTGGGCGATGATGCCGCGTTGGTGTTCCACTTCCACCCGCAGTTCCACCGAGAACTCGCCTTCTACGCCGGGGTCCCAACGCAGGCTAACGCATTTTTTCGGATCGTTCCGGAATTCGGCGACGTTGTTGCAGGCTTCGGTGTGCACGATCATGCCGCGGCCGGCGCTGATGAAGCCCACGATGGGGTCGCCAGGAATCGGGTGACAGCATTTGGCATAGGTCATCAGCAAACCTTCGGTGCCGCGAATGGCGAGGCTGCGATTTTCGGGATCGTCCGCCGGCGCACCTTCGGCATCGTTCGGCAATAGACGACGCGCCACGATGTAGGCCATGCGGTTGCCGAGGCCTATGTCTTCCAGTAGGTCGTCGAGCACTTCGAAATTGGTTTCTTCCAACAGCCCGCCCACTTTCTCCTTGGGAATATTGGCGAGGTGATAGCCGTAGTTCGCCAGCACCTTGTTGAGCAGACGACGACCGAGCGCGATCGCTTCGGAGCGGCGCTGCGATTTGAGGAAGTGACGAATGTTGCTGCGCGCCTTGCCCGTGACGACGAAGCTGAGCCAGGCCGGGTTCGGATGCGTGCCGGAGGCGATGATCTCCACCGTTTGCCCACTTTGCAGCGGTTCGCTGAGTGGTGCGAGACGGCGGTTGATACGACAGGCCACGCAGGCATTGCCAACGTCGGTGTGCACAGCGTAGGCGAAGTCGACCGGCGTGGAGCCGGCCGGCAATTCCATGATCTGGCCCTTGGGCGTGAACACGTAGATCTCGTCGGGGAAGAGGTCGGTTTTCACGTGTTCGATGAATTCGAGCGAGTTGCCGGCGCGTTTCTGCATTTCGAGCAGGTCCTGCACCCACTGGCGCGCACGGATGTGGCTTTGGTTCGGACGATCGTTGGCCGACTTGTACAGCCAGTGTGCGGCAATGCCGTTATTGGCCATCGATTCCATTTCCTCGGTGCGGATCTGGATTTCGATGGGAATGCCGTGCATGCCGAAGAGCGTGGTGTGCAGCGACTGATAGCCGTTGGTCTTCGGAATCGCGATGTAGTCCTTGAAGCGGCCGGGCACGGGTTTGTAAAGGTTGTGTACGGCGCCGAGGATGCGATAGCAGCTGTCGACGGTGTCGGTGACGATGCGGAATGCGAAGACGTCGGTGATCTCGCGGAACGACTTCTTCTTGTTGCGCATTTTCTGATAGATGCTGAAGAGGTGCTTCTCGCGACCGAGCACGCGGCCGGGCAGGTTTTCGCGCGTCAGACAGAGTTCGAGCGCGGATTGCACCTGTTGTACGAGTTCCTTGCGGTTACCGCTGGCACGACGCACGGCCGCTTCGATGAGCGGAGCGCGCATCGGGTAGAGCATCTGGAAGCTGCGCTCTTCGAATTCCACACGGAAGTTGTGCATGCCAAGACGGTTGGCGATGGGCGCGTAGATGTCGATGGTTTCTTTGGCGATGCGGCGGCGCTTGTCGGGCGAGAGCACGTCGAGCGTGCGCATGTTGTGCAGGCGGTCGGCGAGTTTCACCAGGATCACGCGGATGTCCTTCGCCATGGCGAGCGCCATCTTCTGGAAGTTCTCCGCTTGGACTTCCGCTTGCGAACTGAAATCGAGTTTGTTGAGTTTGCTGACGCCGTCGACCAGGTTGGCGACGGTTTCACCGAACTGACCGGCGATTGCTTCGCGTGTGAGGCCGGTATCTTCGATCACGTCGTGCAGCATGGCGGCCATCAGGCTCTGATGGTCCATGTGCATTTCATAGAGAATCTTGGCGACGGCGAGCGGGTGGGTGACGTAGGGCTCGCCACTGCGCCGCTTCTGCCCATCGTGGGCTTCGGCGGCGTAGTAATAGGCGCGCCTGACCAGGTTTACCTGGGCAGGCTCGAGATAGGTCAGAAGATCTTTGGCCAGCGCGTCTATCGTTTGCATCTGCTACGCGGCTGGCCGAGAGGGCCAGCCTTACTCCTCGTCGTCGGAATCGGCGCTTTGGTTCTTGTCTCCCTCGTCTTCTTCGAGCTCCACTTCGGTGGCTTCGGTGGGCTCGCGATCGTCGACGAGGTCAGCATCCATCGCTTCTTCGATACTGATGTCGCCGCGCACTTTTCTCAAGGCCTCGGCGGCAACCAGTTCGCTCAATTCCTCTGCCGTTTCCTGCTGCATGTCGGCTTCGTCGAGGATGGAGCGGTCGACGAGACCTGCGGCTACTTCGCGCAGGGCTACAACCGTGGGTTTGTCGTTGTCCTCGGGCACCAACGGCTCTTTTCCGCCCGTCTGCAGCTGACGCGCACGACGGCTGGCGACGAGAACGAGGTCGAAGCGGTTATCGATGTGTTCCAGACAATCTTCAACAGTAATGCGGGCCATTTGTCGCTCCTGCCGGGGAAAAGAATCTCGCGCGAACGCGGCGTATTGAAAGAAAAGGGCGGCAAGTATAGCGGTTTGGTGGGGCGCAGCCAAATTGCGGCTGATTGGAGGGGTTAGGTAATAGTGGCTGTCCCTCGATTCCTCGATTCTGGTCCCTCGATTCTGCGTGGTGCCGAAACCGGGGTGCCGATCCCCGTGACCGGTTTGAGTGACTGTCCCGTGATCCAGTTTGAGTGACTGTCCCG
>CALEJT010000076.1 GCA_937898685.1 uncultured Gammaproteobacteria bacterium
TGCCACCTTTGGTGTGGATGGTAAGAGTGTCAACGCCCTTGCCGCCGTCGAGCTGGTCGAACGCGGTGAAGACGTCTTCGATGTTCTGAGCGATGAACTTGTCAGCGCCAGTGGTGCCGGTGAAGGTGTCGGCGCCTTTGGTCAGGATGAAGGTTTCGCCTTCCAGGTTGCCGTCGATGGCAGCTTTGGCAGCTTCAACGGAAGCAGCGGAAGCGTCGACGCCGTCCAGAACTGCCTGCAGGGAAGCCAGGTCGGTGGAGGGCTGTTCCTGGGTAACGGAGTAGTAGTTGGCAACTTCGATTTTGTTCAGCAGCTGAGCTTTGGCAGCGGCGTAGTTCGGGTTGTCGGTGGCAATCAGAGCCTGAGCGGCCTGGAGCAGAACCAGAGCAGGATCGGTACCGGCGTTCAGCTGACCTTCGATCCAGCTGGCAGCCCAAGCTTTGGCAGCTTCCGGAGTTTCAGCCGGCAGCAGGTTGGCAACGGCGCGAGCTGCGAACTCTTCAGAGGTCAGGAAAGTCGGGTAAACGGTCTGGAATGCCGGCTTGGAAGCCAGGGTCAGAGCGATGCTTTCCAGGGAAGCACCAGCTTCGCGAGCACCTACGATGGCGGACAGGTAGTCCGCACCCGGGGCTGCGTTGAACAGAGCAATGACCAGGCCAGTCAGTTCATTGCGAGCTTCGGTCGTGATAGACGCCATTTCTTACTCCTTGCGGTGGTTGTGGCTCTTACAAAAATTTAGGCAATAAAGACCCAGGGCGGGGCTGCCGAAGCGGCTCCGTCGCGAGTCGAGTCGATCGTATCGGCTCAGTCTTTTGGGAACGTTCTAACGCGGGTGGCGATCAGGGCTGCGCGATGTGTACCGCACAACTGCTGCTCGACCAGCGGGACTTCCTGCAAAAGCGGGGCTGAACTCCAAACTACGAAACTGCGAACTACGATTGTTTGTTTGCTTTAGGCGGGGTACTTCCTTAGCCCTCGGTCATCAACGGCAAACGGCGCTGATGAGCTAGGGCGGCATACTAGCGTTGGCGTTTCGACTTACGTGTGACCACTGTCACAAGCAACTCGTTTTCTCACCAACTCTCTTCCTTGATGCCCAGCCAACCTGCGTGGGTCCTGGGCCCGACCCTCCTGCGCATGAGGCGCGAAATTAACTGAGCACATCAACTCAGGCAAGATGTTTTAAGGCTTCTTCTAAGACTTTTTCGTAAAGCTTTGTTTTGTTTTGTAAAGCGAAGCACCCAAGATCAGAACTGATGGCGCACTCCAGCTTCGATGGCCGTGCCCTCATTGCGGAAGGGCGCAAGGTTACTGTCCTGATTCTGATAATTGAGCCCCGTGAAGAAGCGGGTGGTGGGATTGAGTGGACGCTGGTACTGCAGCCGCAATTGATAGTTGTCGATGCCGCGTGCGGCGCCGTTCTCGAGCAATGAGCTGTAGCCACGGTCGTCGTCGAGGCGGGCATAGGTGGCGTTGAGATCGAGTGCGCCCATACCCACGCGATACTGCCAGCGTAGTTGCACGCGCCAACCCTCGCGATCCCCACCGGGACGCGCAGACTCGGTGGCATGGTTGAAGAGGTAACCCGCTTCGAGCTCCAGGCGAGCACGTTCGGCGGGATCCTCGCATTGCAGACCGCCACTGATGCTCGATTCCACACCACTGACCAGGCGCTGCCCGTGATAACGCTGGTATTGAGCCGCGACTTCCACCAGCGGCGAGCATCCGCTGTTCTGGCGCACGAGCAGACGAGAGCGCAGATCCATCACGCTATAGAGGGGGCTGCCTCCATAGAGAAGGTGGCTGGTGCCGGCGGTGGCTTCCAAACCAAGTAAAGGGAAGCGGTTGGTCTCCAGATCGCGGGAGTAGCCGTAACGCCAGTCGAACTGGATGAGGTCGGACTCGCGGTCGGTACTGGTGCGGCTGCGCACCGATCCCAGCAAATCGTGACGATCCTCCGGCCCGATCACCGAATAAGACCCCACGAGACGGGCATTGGCGAAACCACCTTCCTTGGGATGAAACTCGGGACTGAGAGTGGCAATCACGGACTCGCCAGAGAGGGTAAGCACAAACTCACTGGCGGAGGGTGCACCGTTGAGATTGGTGTCGTAACCGCCGGAAAGCTCGCCCAGGAAGCTGATGATCTTCCGCTCGCGACTCCAGAGCCGCTGGCGGGCATTCAGAATCGGGGAAAGATTGGGCGGCAGATCCGACCTTGCCAACAGCGAACGGTTGAGTTCGAGCGCCGCGAAAAGCTGACCACTGCGGTAAAGCGCTTCTGCATAGTCGACCTGAGCGCCGCCGTGACGAGGATCGATGAGCAGCGCTCGTTCCAAGGCCTCGAGCGCGCCCGCGAGATCACCGGTATTGAGCCGCGCTGCGCCGAGCAGGGCGAAGTACTCCGCGCTGGCGAGACACTCGGGCATGAGAGCTTCGATCGCGGGACGTCGGGCGGGCCATTCGGTCTCGGAGGTGGGGTAGAGCTCGGCGAGCGGGGGGCATTCGGCCTTGGCGCCAGCACTAAGCAGCACGAGTACGCTCAGGGCTAAACGGGAACGCGAAGAGTGTCTCAAGCTGAACCGCCGGTTTATCGTTCTAGTAATGACCAGGACCAGAAGGTGGCAAGCTAACCAGAATTTTGCTCCCGGCGAAACGCATCGAACCAGCGTCAGACGACCACTGTGCGTAAGAAATTGTTGTTAGATTGTTATTGCAGAGCTCAAGACACCCTTACTGCATCTCAACTGCGTCCGCCCAGGTGCACCTTGAGCTGAGGCGGCTGCGTTTTCGCGCCACGAGGGGCAGGGGCGTACAACGTGTGCGGCGTTCTCAGACCGTTGAGCAAATAGCTGCCCTGTGACTGGAGGTCCTCACCCTGCAACTGGCGTGCGGCCTGAGCGCCGATCAGGATGGGCTGAGCCAATTCTGCCGTCATCTCCTGGATCCGGAGCACGATCGTGACGGTTTCGCCGAGCAAGGTGTGAGTACGACGCTGCGCCGGACCGATCGAGCCGATCAGCACCGGCCCCTGTTCGATGCCGATGCCGAGCACCAGCGGCTCGAGTCCATGGGGCGCCGACTCCGGCAAGAGCGCCTGGATCTCCTGCTGCATCTCTCGCGCTGCTGTGACCGCCTGACGAGCCGCCTTGTCATCCGCCGCCTCCCACACTGCGATGAGACCGTCGCCTTTGAACTCGTGCACGCGGCCGTGATGGGCTTCGATGATGCTGGTGGCCTTGGTGAAGAAGAAATGCAGTATGGCAGCGCTTTCTTCCGGCAGACGGGCTTCGCCGTAGGCCGAGAAGTTGCGCAGGTCCGCACTCAGAAGCGTGACCGACTCGCGCCGCGCCTGGATGCTGGAGTTGGGCAGGGAGTAGGCGATTTCCTGCGCGACGTTTACCGGCAGGTAGCTGCTGAGGTTCGACAGGACGCGGTTGCGCTCCAGGCGTACCCGCGTGAACTCATGCACGACCAGGAAGCCAGCAGCAACGACGCCGAAACAGGCAGAATCGATCCACCCCAGCCACAGATTGCTCACGAGCAGGGCTTCCACGTGCACCGCCACTGCCACCAGTGGCAGCAACACTGCGCAGAGCGCGAGGGCGATTACACCTACCTTCTCGCGACGGGTAGAGGCGACGGCCAGCAAGAGGCCAGCAAAGGCCAATGAAAGAAGCAGTTGGACGATGGGAGCTGCCTTCGGCTCGTATGGGGTGGCGCCATCCAGAAGACTGGTAAGAAGGCGAGCCTGAATCTCCACACCCGGCGCCACACCGTTGTAAGGCGTGGGCACGATATCCACCAGACCGAAGGCCGTATACCCGACAAGAACCCAAGTGTTTTCCAGAAGTTCACGTTCGATCGTGCCGTTGATGACATCGATCGCCGAAAATGCGCGGAACACCTCCGGCGCCTGCGCGAACGAGACCCGCAGATTGCCCTGGGCATCCACCGGCACTGCCAGACCGGGATAGGCATTGAGATGCAGATGAGCTGCCGGGCCGAAGGGGGCCGAATTCTCGACGCGCTCTGCGCTCCAATCCGCGCCGCCCGTGGCAACCACAAAGGCACTCAGTGCCAGGGCTGGATAGGCCGCACCGTCGACACAGACGTAGGCAGGGACTTCGCGTACGGCGCCGTCGCCATCCACACCCAGTGCGATGTGACCTTTGGGAATGCCGGCATAGGCAGCGTTGTTGGCGATGTAACTGGTAGCACGGGCCCCTTGGGCATTGCAGGAAATCCCGCTCAAGGCATGGGTCATCGCACCCGTGCGCACGACCTGGTCGCTGCCCAATACGGGAACCTGTGACAGCACGGCGCTGCCGTTACCAAGCGCGGCGAGGAATCGCTCATCGCCTTCGCGCGCTTCGGGGAACACGATGTCGTACAGCTGAAGCTGAACACCATAGCTCGTCAAAGCCTCACTCAGGCGCGCCATGGTCTCGCGCGACCAGGGCCAGGCACCGAGCTGCTCGACGCTTTTCTCATCGATCGCGATGACGCTTACGCGTTCTTCGAGCTGGGTATCGGGGGAGAGCGTCCAGCCCCAGGCGCCCACCTGCTCTTCGAGTACCGTCAATGGGCGATTCAGAAAGGTTGTGAGCAACACACTCACCACTGCGGCCAGCACCAACAGCAACACGCGCGCGTGCAGCGGGCGCAGGCTGAAAACCAGCGCCAGGCTGCCGTGCATGTTGTGTTCGGGGCCGCGGCTCGACATCAGCGATTGCTACCCCACAGTGTCAGGCCTTCCAGAAGACCGTTTTCCAACTGCTTCTGGAAAGCGTAAGCCGCTTCGCGCCCGTCGCGACTGACGGCGCCGGACAAGCTCTGCGTCGGATTGCTGCGATCGTTGAAGTAGCCGTTGTACGGAATGGTGTGCCACTGACCCTGGCTCGTGAAGGTGACATCACCCATCTGTTCCTGGGTCATGTCGAGTCGGGTGCTGAAGCGCTCGGTTCTGAAGTCGATGCTCAGTTCACCGCTACGGACGTCCACCGGACTTTCGACACCACCACTGGTGTAGAAGGCCTGCGCGTATTTCAGGTCGAAGTCCACCACGCCCAGATCGCGGTTGATGACGTTGTTTTCGAAATCTTCCATCCGATACAGGACGTAGTTGTTGAGCGTTACGGTCGTGACACGCCCCTCTCTGGCGACCTCGTCTCTCAAGCTGAGGAATTCACGGGAGGCGTTGTGGTCGCTGTAGCGACCCCAGACGAGCGCATTGGCGAGCAAGGTTTCTTCGGGCAGCGGCGCAGTCGGCGTGTAGCCGGGCTTGCCGGGCGGAAGTGGGGAAGGATCCCTGGGTTTGGTCGAAGACAGACCTTTACTTACCGCCCGCGAGGAAACGGATTCGGTGTAGACGTCGTTGCCACTTTCTTCTTCCGGTTGCTTGGCTTCGGCGGGCTGCTCATCGGCATCCGCCCGGACCGCTGCGCCTGCCAGGAAGTTTTCGGTGGCGCTGCCGCCGTTGGCCGTGATCAGTACCGGCTCTGCGCCGTCGGCAACCACCAGGGCCACGCTTTGGTCACCCCCCACCAGTTCCAAACCGTTGTCGCTGCAAGGTCCGAGTCCGTCCATCAAACAAGTGGCGGAAAAGGGGGCAACGACGATGGCGCCTTCGTTGACCAATGCGCGCGCTTCGTTCTGATCGGCCCCCACCACGAAGTCCGTACCGCGCACACCGATGGCGGCAACAGGAGTATTCATACGGAAGTTCTGACGCGCGGACTTGGCAGCCTCGCCCGAAATCGCGCGGGTGACGCCTTCGATCAGGTTGAATTTGACCGCGGAAGCGGAGGGATCGTCAGAGCGGTAATCGTAGCGCTGGATCTCCAATCGGCTGTGTGGGCGCACGCTGACCAGCGCATCATCGACGAAGCGGATGTGGACATGGGCATTGCCCTGCGTTTCGATGCGGTCGCCCACATTCACGGTGAGACCTGTTTTCACCGCTTCGCGCGAGCCATCGGCGTGCACGATGTAGGCCTTACCCAACGCCAGATTGACCTCTCCGACCGACGTGGGAGCCTGAGCGGAAACCGCTCCGGGCGTCGACGCCCAGACTGCGGACGCCTGGCACAGCCCAGCCAGCAGAAGACCTTGAAGTATCCGGTTGATCGAATTGATAGGCATGGATGCCTCGCTCTCTCGGTTCGAGTTGACCTTCAGCCAGACAAAAAACGTGCGGAGATATAGCAGCATGAAACGAAATGTAGCGCCGCACTCTACCGGAACTGTGGCAAAGCTCCAGTGATTGCAGTCACATCGCCGCCTCCTTTCGTGATTGCCTACTCAGATCAAGCACTTATAATCAGCCAGCCCCGCCGTCAGCGCCACGCGAGCGAAGGACCCCCGCCATCCTATGGTCGTAACCCCAGAGCTGCTCAGCTTCTTCCCGCTGCTCAAGCCGCTGTCACAGGATTCTCTGACCGCCTTGGCCCAGGTGGCGAGCTACGAAAAGCACGCGCGACGCTCTGTGGTGCTCAGCGCCGGAGTCGAAGCCAACCGCCTCTGCCTCTTGTTCGAAGGACGCCTTCAGGCAGTCGACTTTACGGTGGATGGGCGCGAAGTAGGGCTTTATTTCGTTGATCGTGGCGATTTTTGCGGGGAACTCGGCCTTTTCGACTATGGCCCCCAACCCGAGTACCTCATCGCCCTTGCCCCCTCGGTGGTCGTCTCGATTCCGCTCGAAGAATTTCGCAACCTGGCGATGGTTCAATCGAACATCGTCACCGCCCTGGGCCAGCGTCTCGCCAAGCGCCTGCGACAAATGAGCCAGCAGCGCACACTGCTCGGCATGCCCAACATCTCGCAGCGCGTCTGCTGCCAGCTGTGGGAGCTCGTTCCCGAAGGGGAACGCGGTCAAGCGCAGAGCAGCATTCGCAATCCGCCGACCCACATGGAAATCGCCATCATGCTGAATCTGTCGCGGGAAACCGTCACGCGCGTGTTTCAAGTGCTGCAAAGCCAGGAAATCCTGCGGCGGGCGGGCACGCACGAGCTGGAAATCCTCGATGTGGCTCGCCTCAAGGCGCTGGCGGAGGGGGCGTTGGAACTCTGAACGTGGACGCCCACCTGATACGGCAGTTCTAGGTGGCTCTACAGGACACGGGTACAATCGCGGCTCGTGACTGTCACAACTCAGATGTGATGATCACACCAACAGGATTTGCCCGCAGGCGGCTGGTCGATTCGAAGGAAGTTGAATTATCCGGATCAGTCCCAACCTTAGGGTCCGCGCCATAACAAGGATGTTGGCGATTCCAATATGGACGGGTGCCGAGAAAGCTTGGCTTACGAGCTTTCGCCCAGCGGGCCTGTGCTTCATCAACCAAGCCCGCAGTACACGGCGTGGCACACGATACGAGCGCACTATTGCATGAGTCTTCTCTCTTTCAACGAGCAAGGCCAAAAGGAATTGCTACAAGCCCTGAAGGGGGTCAAGAAACACTTCACCTATGCCGGGATTTTCTCGGCCTGCGTCAACCTCCTGCAGCTCGTCCCCATCCTCTATATGTTGCAGGTATACGACCGGGTGATGAGCAGCGGCAGCTATTCCACCCTCGGCGCTCTCACCATCTTGATGATCGCCCTGCTGATGGCGCTGGGCGCCTTCACTTGGGTGCGTTCGCAAGTATTGGTCGCCGCGAGCAACAAGATCGACCTGCTCCTTCGCGAACGCATCTTCAACAGCACCTTCAAACTTGCCCTCGTGAGTGCTGCGGGTAAGAACAACATCCAGCCCCTTACCGACCTCATTGGCCTGCGTCAGTTTCTCACCAGCAATGGCGTCTACGCTTTTTTCGATGCGCCGTGGTTCTTCATCTACGTGACGGTCATGTATCTGTTCCATCCCTGGTTTGGATACATCGCTGTCTTCGCAGTATTGGTGATGGTTGCACTGGCCATCCTTACGGAGAAAGCCACATCCCTCAAACTGAAAGACGCCAACTCCGCAGCTGCGCTGGCCAACTCGCAACTCATCAGCAACATGCGCAATGCCGAAGTGATCGCGGCGTTGGGCATGACCGATGCGGTGCGCGAGCGCTTACTGCAACTGAACAACAAGGCCCTGGTGCTGCAGGCGAATGCCAGTAAGGAAGCCGGCAAGCTGGGTGCGGTGTCGCGCTCTTTCCGTATGATCATCCAGTCCCTCGCGCTGGGTCTCGGCGCCTATCTGGCACTTGAACAGGAAATTTCCGCTGGCATGGTGATTGGCGGCTCTCTGCTGTTGGGTAAGGCTCTCGGACCCATCGACTCTCTCGTAGGCAACTGGCGCAGCTTTTCCGCTGCACGGGATCAATTCAATCGCCTGGCCAAGTTGATGGACGAAATGCCAGTGGAGCCGGAGCGCATGCGCCTGCCCGCGCCTCAGGGCCGTCTCACCTTGGAAAACGTCTTCGTCACGCCTCCCGGTGCACGCACTCCGGTGTTGCGCGGCGTTTCCTTCGAGCTTCAACCAGGTGATGCGCTGGGCATCATCGGTCCCAGTGCTTCTGGCAAGTCCACTCTCGCCCGCACCATTCTCGGCATCTGGCCTACGATCAACGGCAAGGTGCGCCTCGACGGCGCCGACATCCAAACCTGGAATCGTGCCGATCTTGGCCCCTACATCGGTTATCTGCCGCAGGACATCGAACTCTTCGACGGCACCATCGCCGAAAACATCTGTCGTTTCCAACCCGCCGATCCCGAGCGCATCGTGGAGGCTGCCAAGATGGCCGGTGTACATGAAATGATCCTGCGCCAGCCGGACGGCTATGACACCATCATCGGCGGCTCTGGCGGTGTGCTCTCGGGGGGCCAGCGTCAACGCATCGGCCTTGCCCGCGCCATCTACGGCAACCCCAGACTGCTGGTGCTCGATGAACCCAACTCCAACCTCGATGACCAAGGTGAGAAAGAGCTCGTCGCCGCGATTTCTCGCATCAAGCAGACCGGCTGCACCGTCATCATCATCAGCCACCGCACCATGATTCTGAGCGTGGTCGATAAATTGCTGCTGCTCAAGGAGGGCACGGTTGCAGGCTTCGGTCAGCGCGATCAAGTGCTTGCAGCTCTCTCCAGCCCGGACGCGCGTAAAAGCGCGAACGGCTGAGATCGGAGGTAGATATGTCCAAAGCCAAAGCTTCTTCGACGCTCGTCCCTGCCAAAGGGACTTTCGGTAAGTTACTCGACACTATTAGCTCGACCGAGTCCGAACTACTGCCAGGAGGCGATTTGCCGCCTCTGGATGTCGGCATCGATGGACCTCGTCGGGTCGGTCTTACCATCGCTTTCCTGGTCTTCGGTGTATTCGGTATGTGGGCAACCTTCGTACCCATCGAAGGTGCGTCTCATGCCATCGGCACCATCACCGTGAAGTCCTACAAGAAGGTCGTGCAGCACCTCGAAGGTGGCATCGTGAAGGACATCAAGGTGCAGAACGGTGACAAGGTGGCGGCAGGAGATACCTTGCTCGTCATCGACAGCACACAATCCCAGGCTCAGCTCGAAATAGCCAATGCGCAGCTGATTTCACAAAGCGCGCTCGAAGCGCGCCTGATCGCAGAGCGCGACAATCTCGATGCCGTGGTCTATCCCGACTTCCTGCTCAACGGCGGAGAACATGCGCAGGCAGAGATCGCCGGGCAGAATCAGGTGTTCTACGCCCGCAAGGCCGCACGCGAAGGTGAGAAGGCCGTGCTCGAACAGCAGATCGATCAGCTGCAGCAGCAACTCGTCGGTCTGCGCGCCCTGCACGATGCCAAGTCCGAACTGGCCAAGTCCTTTTCCGAGGAGCTGAAGGACATCCAGACGCTCCTGGCCGAAGGTTTTGCCGATAAACAACGTTTACGCGAAGTCGAACGTAACTCCGCTCAGTTGCGTGGCGAAGCCGCTGAACTGCTATCCAACATCGCCGCGACCGAAGTGAAGATCGGCGAAACCCGTCTGCAGATCATCCAGAGTGAGAACCGTTTCCAGACCGAAGTGGCTGACCTATTGGCACAGACGCAAACGCAGTTGAAGGATTTGCGCGAGCGCGTGTTCGCCTTGTCGGACGTAGTGACCCGCACCGACGTGAAGGCGCCTTCCGATGGCATCGTCAACAACCTGCAGGTTCACACCATTGGCGGCGTGATAGATCCGGGTCTGCCCATTGCCGAGATCGTGCCTGAGACTGATGAGCTGGTGGTGGAAGCACGAGTCAGTCCGAATGACATCGATCGCGTTGTCGTCGGTCAGGATGCCTCCATTCGATTCTCTACCTTGAGCAGCAAAAACGTCATTACGGTCAAAGGTCGTTTGATCAACGTCTCCGCAGATGCGATGCAAGATCCCAACACGGGAGCCTCCTTCTACCTGTCCCGTATAGAACTAACGCCAGAAGCTTTGGATAAGGTCCAAGAAGCGAACCTCGACCTCGTTCCCGGCATGCCCGTCGAAGTCTTCATCAACTCCGGCGCCCGCACCTTCCTTCAGTACGTGATGAAACCGTTCTCCAACGCGATTGCGCGCAGCTTCAGGGAAGATTGATATGAAATTACGCTTGCTGCCTTTGACCATCGGCCTCGTGATGGGGGCTGTCGCAGTACCGTTCACGACTCAAGCCGCAGAGCAACCCGCATCCAATTCGGCGCTACTGGTCACCACGGGCAATTCGCTCGAGGACTTCTTCACCGCCACCATCAACAACAGTCCGGAACTGGCCATTGCACGGGAACGCTGGAACATCGGCACTGCCCGCAAGGATCAGGCAACCGGACAGCTTCTGCCTCAAATTGCCGCCACGGGCACCGTGTCGGACAACGACCGTACGGACGCAAATGGATCAAACTCCTATCGCGGGGAACGTTATGGCGTGAGTGTCAGCCAAGTACTCTTTCATTGGCAGGCCTTCCAAGCACGCAAACAAGCCAGCCTGCTCGAGGATCAGAGTGAAGCCGAGTACTACGCCACGCTCGCCAACCTGCTGACGGAAATCGCGGATCGATATCTACAGGTGCTACAGGCGGAGGATGCGCTGCGTTCGATCAACTCGGAACTCGAGGCGATGAACAACCAGCTCAATCAGGTGCAAACCTTGTACAACCTGCAGCTGGCCCGCATCACCGATCTCTATGAAACGCAGGCCCGCCTTGCGGCCGTCGAAGCGAACAAGGTGTCGTTGGAAGCAGAAGTGACCATCCGTCGTGAAACACTACGTGCGGCGAGTGGCATCGAGGTGGGAGCGCTGCGGCGCCTTCCGGAAGAAATCACGATCACTCCGCTCCAGGAAGACTTGAACGTTTGGCTGCAGCGTACGCGCGACAACAACAAGGAGCTCGAGGCTGGCAGATATGCATTGCTCGCCGCCGATCGACAAGTGTCGGCCGCGCGCGGCACCTATATGCCGCAGGTTTCACTGGTTTACCAATACCAAGATTCGAACGTTGGCTTTGACAACCAGTCGTTGAATCAGAACGCGGAGACCAACTATATCGGGGTGAACGTCCAGGTACCGGTATTCGCTGGTGGCGCCAACCGTGCGCGTGTGCGCGAAGCCTTCAGCATGCGCAACATCGCCGAGAGCCAGTTGCGTCAGACGGAGATGGACCTGCTTGAGCGCACGCGCATCGCGTACTTTCAAGTGCTTGCTGGCGAATCGCGCATCAAGGCGGCACAGGTCCTGGCAGAGTCGACAGCCACCTCATTCGAAGCCATGCAGCGTGGTTATGAGTTGGGCACGGTCACCACCGTGGATGTGCTGAACGCTTTGCGCGATCAGTTTGCTGCCGAGCGCGATTTGCAACAGGCCCGTTATGACCACATCCGCGCTCAACTCGCCCTGCGCCGCGATTCCGGCTCGCTCACTGCGGACGACATCATGGACATCAGCTCGATGATGAACGCGCCGCCGCTGAATCCCTAAGAGGGTCCTGCTCGCTACCAACGCGCAGGATCCACCTGATAATACTGCCGCAATTCCCGATAGAGCTCCGGATGCCAATGCCGGAGCTCTTCGGGTAATTCGAAGAAGGTTTCCGTCAGCACGGCGAAGAATTCCGCTGGCGCGCTTGCGGCGTAGGGATCGAGAAAGGTTTCCTCGCCACGTTCCACTGCAGCTCCCAGGGCTGCGAATTCCCGACTCATCACGCGTTGCCAACGTGCGGGATCGTTGGCGCGCAGCAGCGGCGTGCCGTTGTCGCTACCATTCTCTGCATCGAGTTGATGTGCGAACTCGTGCAGGATCACGTTCTCACCATCATCGACGTTGTCGAGGTCGTAGAGAATGTCTTCCCAAGACAGTAGCACTTTCCCTTCTTGCCACGACTCGCCCAGTAACTCCTTGTGCACGTTGCTGACGGTGCCGTCTTCATTCCATTCCTCAGCTTCCTTGCTGAACATCGCTGGGTACACCAGGATGTGACGCAGCGCTGGATAGACCCCAGTCTTCCGATTCAAGAGCAAGAGACAGGCCTGCGCCGCGATCACCACTCGCATTTCCTCGGTCACTTCCAGGCCAGCACAGCCATGGAAGCGCTTTTCGGCGAGAAACAGCTTGATGTAGTCGAACAGTTGCCGGCGTTCTGCTTGAGCCAGCTTACGCAGATGGGGCAAGCGGGAATCGAGAATGTGTAGCCATTCCTTCGGAAAGGGACTTTGCAGCAAACGCTTTCTGCGCCACGCGGGGTAGATGAATAGCACCACCCCACTGAGCAGCACTATCAGAAGCAATACGAAGTACGCCATGCGCCGCGCGACAGCTCAGAGAAAATCGGTGTCGCCGGGCAACAGCCACCAGCGATCCTGCAACGATTCCGGCGCCGGCCCGGGTGTCCAGACGTTCGCCGGTGTCGTGATGGGCAGCTCCGTTACCACTGCGGAATCATGCGGCAACCAGTCGAGCAGCCCCTTGCTGCACCAGGTCATGAGCGACTGCAATTTCTGTTGCTGCGCTTCGCGTGCTGCCAAGCCTAATAGAAGCGGTAGGTGAGCGCGGGGGCCAACCAAGTCGAGTAGGAAGAGGCGCTCTCCCTCGGGTCTACACACGAAGAGCCCCAAGGCGCGACCCGTCCAACGATTGCGCACGAGCCTTACCTGATATTCGCGCTCGGGATGCTCGAGATAACGCCAGCGCAGCCATTCGGCATCCTTCACCACGGCACAGGCCTGATCCAGATCCTTGCGCATCGCAGCCCATAGTGCATCGAGCGGTTTGTTGTAGGTCGAGGCGTTCATCGTGCTGAGCGTGTCGATTTGCCACCAGGGCTTCGGCTCGCTGGCGAGCGCGGCACTGTCCCACACCAATTCCACCATGCGGCCTACGGGAGCATAGAGCCCAAGGTGGGCTGCAAGACGCATGTGACGATCGCTCGGAAAACCGTAGCCCAACAACCAGGGCTGGGAGTTTCCGATGAACTGTTCCAGAAAAGTACTTCCCGCGATGAAGAACGGACTGGTCTTGCGCACCGCCTGCCGTGCCGAAGGCTTCACCATCACGTCCACGATCTGCATCGCGGTACTGTCCTCGCCACACATCACGATGGCATTACCGACACCACCATAGTGGGCCACGAGCTCACCATTCTTGAAAACCACCATCGCCGCGCTTCTGCCGGGGCGGTATTTCCAGGCATGAAAGGCGGGGGTCATCGGCTGATTGAAGATGGCGGTGAAGAGCGAGCTCACCGCCGCATAGTCGCGGGATCGATACAGCCGAACTTCGAGTTCTCCGTTTCCGGCACTTGCTTCGTTGACGGGTTCCCAGGCCATCTCACACCTCCCAGCGATGCGGCAGGTCGACGATGCCTCGTGCCAGACCACGTTGTTCCACGTTCAGCTCTGCCGCCTGCAACACGACTTCATAGATGTGAAGACCTTGCTCACACATCAGATACACATCGATGTTGTAGCTGCCCTTGAGCAGCGGCAGCTTCGGAAAATGTGCGGTCACACGACCAAGGCCGTCGGCCGTAGGCGTAAGGGTCAGTCCGTCGTTCACGGTACCAGCGCTCGACAATGCGCGCCCGTCACCACCTGTGAACATCAAGGCAACACTGGGCATGGGCAGGTTGCGGCCAGGGTGGAAGGTGACTTCGATCTCCACGTCGCTGACGCCGCTCATGACACGATGCGTCTTGGCCGCCACGCCATCCACCCGCACCAGCACCTGCTTGATGCGTGGCATGTCGCCATCCGTCGCGGTTTGCTGCGGTGCTGTTTCGGCATCCGTCGTTGGGCCACTTTCCATTTCGGTGCCGGGCGCTATCGGTGACTCCAGGCGCAGGAATTCGCCGTACTCGGTGATGACTTCAGCCGGAGCGCCGGAGCGCCGGATGTGGCCCTCGTCGACCCAGATGACGTGATCGCACAAGGCCTCGACCTGATAGAGCGAATGCGAGCAGAAGAAGATCGTCTTGCCCGCCTTCTTGAAGGCCATGATGCGATCGAAGGACTTGCGCGCGAAAACCCCATCACCGACCGACAACGCCTCGTCGATGATGAGTATGTCGGGATCGATGTGCGTGGCGATGGCGAAGGCCAGGCGCACGAACATGCCACTCGAATAGGTCTTGACCGGGTTGTGGATGAATTCGCCGATGCCGGAGAAGGCAACGATGTCATCGTAGACTGCTTCCGTCTCCGCCGTGCTCAAGCCTTGGATGGCACAGTTGAGATAGATGTTCTCGTGGCCGCTCATCTCAGGATGAAAGCTGGCACCGAGTTCCAGGAGCGCCGCCACGCGTCCTTCGATTTCGATGCGCCCCTCGGAGGGTTGCATCGTGTTGGCCAGCAGTTTCAGCAGTGTGCTCTTACCGGCGCCGTTCTTGCCGACCACGCCGACCACTTGTCCTTCGTACACATCGAGATCGATGTCACGCAGCGCATAGTGTTTCTGATGACAGGGTTTGCCGGTCACGATCTCTCGCACCCGATCGAAATCATGTGCATAGAGTTTGTAGTACTTGCTGACACCGCGTATGGAGATGACGGGCTTGCTCATCACAGCACCTCCCGTACGTGCGGCAGGCTGCGTCGAAAGAGCACCCACGCCGGGCCGAGCAACAACAGCCACAGTCCAATCAGACGTGCCAGGGAATTCAACGGAATCACTGCATCACGCAGCCAGGCCTGAATCACCGCAACGAGATCGCTGAAGGGATTCAACCAGATCCACTGCCGCATCCCCTCCGGCAACATGTCGGGGAAATAGAGAATCGGCGTGCAGTAGAGCAGCAGCATGAGGATGAAAGGCAGGGCCTGCGCGAAGTCGCGCAGGAACAAGCCCAACAACGAGCAAATGAGTACCAAAGGCATCAACCATATGAGTACCAGCGGAATCACCAACGCAGCCTTGAGCGCTGCCAAGGCGCCGAACAACAGCGCGGCGATCACACTGAACACCAAGGTGTAGACGAAGCCCGGAATGCACATCAGCTGCACCGGCAGTATTTCGATCGGGAAGGGCGTGCGCCGAAAGACGTTCGCGAATTCACGGAACATGTTGGCGGAGCGAACGAGCACTTCGTTCATACATAGCCAGGGCAGCATGCCGACGAGCAGATAGGCAAGAAAGCCCGCGCCGCGTTCCATGCGCATGCCATAGACGATGTCGAACAGAAACCAGAAGCCCAGCACCTGCAGCGCCGGCTGTACCAAGGGCCAGAAAAAGCCCAGCATGGTGCCGGAGGTACGCGTGGCAACCTCACGGCGCAACAACATGCGCAGAAGACCGCGATGGCGATAGCTGAGCACGAAGGGGATGAACAGGCCACCGAAGATGTGGTGGCAATAGCGCAGAACGAATCTCAACTGATTACTCTTCCAAGAGGCCGTCCACCGGGAGACGGATGGGGATACGTTGGTAGGGGTTGATTTTAAACACCCTCGGCCGCAGGGTCGCCGTCGAAACCTCGACGATTTCCGCGAGCGCCGTCGTCGCCACGTCCTGCATCACGCCATTTTCATCCGCACGCTCCTGCCGGGGATAGACCATGATCGTATAGATCGTGCTGGTCCGGGTATTGCCGATCCAGGGTCGCAGAGCCGCCATGTTCTCCGCCGGAATCAGACGTGCGACATCGCCGGGCCCGCGGAATTCGTTTTCTCGCCGAAATTCCACGATCGCTTGAATCGATTCGTCGTCGAGCCCCGGCAGGAGTTGCATCGCTTCCACCGTGGCCAGATTCAGGTTGATCTGATCGTTCGCCTCGCCATAGATCGTGAAGGCGGCGTCGAGGTCGACGTCGGCGAAGACTTCCGCAAAGCCCTTGATCAGCAGGATTTCCTCCACGCTCTCGATCGGGCCGTTGCGGGGCCGATAGGGTGGGTCGAGCGAAAGATAGTAGTCGGCTTCGGCACCGTCGGGGGCGGCGGCGTCATTGAGATCGGTCCAGTCGTTCCAGGCCGACATCAATTCACTCAAGCGCGCCGGATCGGCATCGTCGCCCAGGCGCTTCGCCAGAAGTTCGCGCAGAAAACCGCGACGAATCTCGCGCAGGTTGATCTTGCCGGCGTGATCGTAGATGCGTACCACCACATCTTCGCTCTGCGGATAGTGCAGCCTGAGGGGCTCGCCGTTGAAACGATATTGCTCGGTACGATCGAGCGTATCGAGCTCGCGCGATTCGAGGCTCTGCGGCATACGCGTGAGGATCAGCTCCATCTCCGCCTGATTCAGCGCCGAACTCAACGCCGCCCATTCCTGCAGGTCGGCGCGATGCAGACGTGCCGCTTGCGCGCTGAGCCGGACCTGGCTGGCGATGACCGCAATGAGTATCGACAGTAGCGTGAGCGTCCAGAGCACCACCACCAGGACGGAGCCGCGGCCTTGTCTGGGTCGAGAGTGATCGTGCATCAACATCACCGCACTCCCTGCGTCGGCGCGATGTCCAGATGCCGATGGCTCTTGATCGGCGCGACCAGATCGAGCGTCGGCGCTTCGCTGTCCCGATCGAGCGGCGTCAGCTTGATCTGCACCGCGATCGGCAGGCTCTGACGCTGCATGCCGTCCCAGGTGTCGAGCCATTCCTTTTCTTCCACCGAGCGCTGCGAGAGATAACGGAACTCCGCCTCGTAGCCGGGTAGTAATCGCTGCAGGTCCAGCATCTCGAACCGGAAATCGGGGTTGTCGCCGAAGGCGGGGGTCAGTGCCAATTCCACGCCGCGCTGTGGATCGGAAGCGAGACGCCAAGCGGTGAGCCCAGCACGTCTCTGCGGCGACACGGCCGATACGAAACGTAGTTCGCGCTGCGTACCTTGGAAATAGACGAAGCGCGCCAAGCGTTCGCGATCGATGTAGCTGTGGGGGAAGGCGGCGAAGAGAGCACGCTCCAATTGCAGCAGTACCAGCGCTTCGTCGAGCTGACGGTCGAGCCCAGAGGTCTCGCGTTGCCATTCGCTGACGACGGTGTAGGTGCCGGCACTCAACACCCCGAGCAGCAAGGCCGTGAGCGCCAAGGACAGCAAGAGCTCCAACAGCGTGAAGCCACGCTGCCTGCGAAACGAAGACGGGGCAGCGTTCATTCCGGCAGATCCAGTTCCACCCAATAGGTGCCTTCCACCAGCACCTCGCCGTTCTCCATCACACGATAGCCACGCAGAGACTGCGTCGTGGGCTGCGTTTTGCGTTGAGGTGTTTCCAGCTCGATGTTGTCGAAGAGTTGCAATTCACGATTGGCGAGGTCGACCACGACGTCCCCGCGCTCGTCATGCAACTGCGCGGTGTTGATCAAGCTGCGGACCGAGATCGAGTGCACCAGCGCGCGCTCGGCACTGAATGCAAGACGCTTGTTGCCGGCGATGACACTCAACAAGGCCCCGAGAGCCAGACCCGTGATGGTCATGGCCACCATCACTTCCAGTAACGTGAAGCCACGTGAGTTCTCAATCGGCTTCATCGAAATCCTCATTGCCATAAGCGCTGGCGATGCGACCGGTGATGGGATCGACGCGAATACGCGCACTTTGCGCGCCACGCGACAGCGACAGAATGCCACCGGTGCTGCCGCCCTGCGGGAAGAAGGTGATTTCCACGAAGTCTTCGGTTTGCGGGCTGTCGTTGTCGTCGAGTTGGAATTGCAGAACGAGGTCCTCGGTAACCCACGGGGTGAGGGCCTCATCCTCACCCAGTTCCGCGATCATGTCTTTGCGCTCTTTGTAATCGGCGCTGTCGGGATCGAGTGCATGAAAGGCGGCGGTCCAGGGCTGGGCCTCGACGATTGCCGCGCGGCGGGCGTAGGTCAATGTGGCAACAGCCTTGCGTACCTCGCCACGAAAGCCGCCGCGATCACCGCTGAGCGTGGGGATGGTCAGTCCCAGCGCAAGCGCGATGACTGCGCAGACGACCAGGAGTTCGAGCAGGGTGAAACCCTGCTCGCGGAAGGGAAGCCGTTGCAAGCCGCGATCAATGGCGGATGTCTGCGGCATCACCCTCACCACCCGGCGCGCGGTCGGCGCCGTAGGACATCAACGAGAAGGTGTTGCCTTCGGCGCTATAGACGTACTCGTTGCCCCAGGGATCGAGCGGGATTTCCTTGATGTATGGCCCTGCCCAGGTGCCGCGGCCACTGTCGTTTTCCACCAGACCGTCGAGCGTCTGCGGATACGACCCCATGTCGAGACGATAGGTATCGAGTGCAGTGGCGATGTTGGCCATCTGCGCCTGCGCCGTCGTGCGCTGACCACGACCCAGATTGTTCATCACCGCCGGCGCGACGATGACCGCCAGCATGCCGATGATGGCCACCACCACCATCAGTTCGATCATGGTGAAGCCGCGGTTGTATCGTTTCGTGCGTTTCATGAGTTACCTCTTCAATCGTAAGTCATTGGCGTGAAGCCCGTTTCAGAGACCGGCTTCTTCGAACAATTCTCTGACCTTGGCGAAGCTGTCGCGGAAGGTCTGCATCACCGCGGTGTCGCGTGCATCACCGTAGATGATCTGCGGCCGCAGAATCACGAATAGCTCGCGGCGACGCACCGAGTTGTCGGTGTAGGAGAAGAGACGACCGGCCAGCGGAATCTTCATCAGGTAGGGGATGCCACTTTGCAGATCACTGTTCTCCTCCTGAATCAGACCACCAAGTGCGATGGTGGTTTGATCCGCCACCACCAATGAAGTGCTGATCTCCTGATTGCTGAAGGTGGGGTTGCCGGCGATCTGCGAGGTGCCTTCCACCGACGACAGGCGCTGCTGGATCTCGAGGCTGATGTAGCCATCATCGTTGATCTGCGGCGTGATGGTGAGCTCGATGCCCACGTCGGTATAGGCGATGTTCTGCGTGGCGATGCCGTTGCCGCTCACCGTCGTGCCGTTGTTCACCGGCACGTTCTGGCCCACCTTGAAGATGCCTTCCTGTTTGTTGCGTGCCAGGATGGTCGGACGCGAGAGCAGGCGCACATCGTTGTCTTCGGCGATGGCGTTGAGCGTAGCCTCTATCGCGGCAGACCCTTCGATGAAGTTACGGGTGAACAGCAGGCCAGAGCCGGGGATGATCTGTCCGGTCTCCTCATCGACGAAGTTGGGCAGGAAGTTGGTGGAGACGTTCGACGAACCTGAGCCGAGATTCTCCGACACGATGCTCCAGTCGATGCCGAACTTGGTGGCGTCGGTGAGCGTCACCTGACCGATCACGGCATGGATGAGCACCTGCGGCGGCACGCGATCGAGCGCACCGATGGTGCTGAGCAGTTGCCGATATTCGCGCGGTGTGGCGCGCACCAACAGACTGTTCGTGTCCTCATCGGCCACGATCGTCACGGTGATGTTCGCCGAAACGGCGTCGCCATTTTCATTCGCTGCATTGTCCGTTTGCGGCGATGGTTGCTGCGCATCGAAGGGCTGGAACCGCTCCTGGTTTTCTTCCGGCACCAGGGGGCTGGCGAAGGGCCGCTGCGGGCGGCGGGGCCGCGGTTGAGTCGTGCTTTCCTGACCGAAGGCATTGTTGAGCGTCTGCGCCAGTGCCACCGCATCGAGATTCTTCACGCGATAGACGAAGAGCTGTTCGGTCTGTTCCTGCGACGACGCGTCGAGCAGGCGGATCCAGCGATCGACTTCGGTGAAGCCGCGATTCGCCGGCGCCACCACCAACACGGCATTCACGCGATCGAGTCCCAGCACCTGATAGGAAGGCTGATCGCCTTCGATCAACTGCAATACGGCAGCCAGTTCTTCCGCCACCTCGCTCGCACTCGAATTACTGAGTTCGTAGAGACGAATGCCCTGGTTCTGGAAGGGATCATCATCGACCACGGACAGCAACGCGTTGACGCGCGCAAGTTCCTGTGGCGTACCCGTGATGCCCAGCAGGTTGCCGGTGCCGAGTCGAATCACACGTCCTTCCGTAGGCAGCATGGGCGCAAGGATCGCTTGTGCGGCCTCCGCCGAGATGTAGCGCAGCGGTGTCACCTGCAGCACTTCGGAGCTGGTGGCTTGGTCGAGGAATTGCGGCAGTACCAGTTCCGACGGCACACGCGCCGGGTCGCGACGGAACTGATAGACGTTGCCGCTTTGTTCGATCGTCACGCCGGCACTGCGCGCAAGCGCGCGCATCAGGGGCCAGATGTCTTCATAACGCAGGGGATTGTTGGGTGAGGTTCGCACGCTCACACGGAAGTCGATGCTGGGATCGATCACCATGTTGATGCCGAGCGCATCGCCCAGCTGCTCGAACACCACGCGCAGATCTTCTTGCTCGTAGTTCAGTTCCACCACGTCGTTGGCCGGCGGGGTGCCGGGCGGCGGAGTTTCCGTGAAACGACCGAGCTGAATCACGCGACCTTCGCGGTTGATGGCCTCCGCCAGATTTTCGACTTCGCTGGGCTCGTCCTGGGGAAGGGGAGCGGCAGCGGTCGGTGGCGGCGTCGGCGCTGGCGCGGCCGTGGCGGCGGGCGCGACCGTTGCGGTGCTGGTAAAGGAGGTACAGGCACCGAGCGCGAGACTCAGACTCAGAGCCAAAGCGCCGCGGCGATAGGGGAGTTCGAGAGATGTGATCAAACGAGTGTGCACACAGCGTTCCTCAGAAATCGAGCGTATTCATGCTGAATACCGCAGACAGCATGACGATCAATATGGCGCCGACGGCGATGCCCAGGATCAGGATCAACGCCGGCTGCAGCGCATTCACTAGCCGCTGCATTTCGTCCTTGACGTAGTTGTCGAACGTTTCGGCGATCTTGCGCAGGATGGAGCCCGTGCGCCCCGACTCTTCGCCAACCGTTACCAACTGATGCAACAGCACGGGAAATTGCCGCGTGCGTGCGAGCGCCGCACCGAGCCCCGTGCCACCACGAACATCTTCTTCCACCTGCCGCAGCTGTTTGACGAGCGCGGTATTGTTCACGACGTCGCGCGCCACACGTAGCCCGCGAATGAGGGGAATGCCTGCACCCAAGAGCGCCCCCAGCGTACGACTGAAAGTGGCAACGTCACGATAGAGCAGGATCTTGCCAGCCAGCGGCAATTTGAGCAGAGCGGCGTCGAGCTGCAGGCGTCGCTCGGGATCCTTGCGCCACCAGCGCCAATAGGCCACCACGCCCATGCTTGCCGGCACTATCAACCAGCCGTAGCTCTTCAGCGCTGCACTGAGGTCCAACAGAAACTGCGCCGAAGGTGGAATCTCACTGCCCACGTTCTCGAAGATCGCGGCGAACTGCGGAATCACGAACACCAGGAGCAGGGTCACCGAAAGAATGCCGGTCACCAGGAGCACGATCGGATAGGTGAGCGATGAAAGCACATGCCGTCGCGTCGCCTCCGCCGCTTCCAGGAAGTTGGCGAGATCCGGCAACAACTGGTCCAGAATGCCGCCGGTTTCGCCGGCACGCACCAGGTTCACGTAGAGGCGTGAGAACACTTCGGGTCGCAGTTCCATGGCATCGGCCAAACTTTTTCCTTCCTTGACGTCGCGCCGCAGCGAGGCAACGAGACGCTTCATGTGATCCTTTTCCGTGATGCCTTCGAGCAGGGACAAGGCCTTGTCGAGCGGCACACGGGCTTCGATCAGAGTGCACAGACCATTCGTGAAATCCACGAGGTCCGCGTTCTTGATCCGGCCATCGCCGACGGCGCGCGCCTGTTCGCTCGTAGCCTTGATGCGCAGCGGCGTCAGCTTGCGCGCCTGCAGTTGCGCCACCGCCTCGCGTTCCGACTCCGCACTCAAGTGGCCGGTGAGTATGTTTCCGCCGGCGTCACAGGCCTGATATTGATAGTGTTGGACGCTCATATCGCGCGCGTCACCCTCACTACTTCTTCAGGCGTGGTCAGCCCCTGACGCAGTTTGTCGAGCGCATCTTCGCGCAGCGTCAGCATGCCTTCGTTGATGGCGTGACGGCGGATGACGTTGGCATCGGCACCGCTCGTGATGAGATGGCGCAGTTCGTCCGACATCATCATCAATTCATAGAGCCCCACACGACCGCGATAGCCCGTACCACCACAGCGCTCGCAACCAGTACCGCGCCGTAGCAATGGGAAATCCTTGGCATCGACTTCGAGCACGAGAGCTTCGTCTTCCGTCATCGGCGCTTCCTGGACACAGTCGGTGCACACACGGCGCACGAGGCGCTGTGCCTGTACGGCGAGCAGGCTCGAGCTGATGAGATAGCTTTCCACGCCCATGTCCTGCAGACGCGTGATGGCACCGGCGGCATCGTTCGTGTGCAAGGTGGAGAACACCAAGTGGCCGGTGAGCGCGGATTCGATCGCGATCTCGGCAGTCTCGTGGTCGCGGATCTCTCCGATCATCAGGATGTCGGGGTCCTGGCGCACGATCGAACGCAGGCCGGAAGCAAAGCTGAGGCCGATCGCCGGATTCACTTGAATCTGCGTGATACCGGCGAGCTGATATTCCACCGGATCTTCGACAGTGACGATCTTGTGTTTGACGCTATTGATCTTCTCCAGCGTGCCGTAGAGCGTCGTGGTCTTACCGCTACCGGTGGGGCCGGTGATGAGGATCAGACCATGCGGCTGCGTGATGACCTTCAGGTAGTTCTTCAACACACGCTCGGGCATGCCGAGGTCGGCGAGGTCGATCGAGAGATCGGCACGATCGAGGATACGCAGCACGATCGATTCTCCGAGCACACCAGGCAAGGTCGACACACGCATGTCGAGGTCGCGATTGCCGATGCGGTAGTCGATGCGACCGTCCTGCGGCAAACGCTTTTCGCCGATGTCGAGGCGCGCCATCAGTTTCAAACGCGAAGCCACTGCCGACTGAATGCGGATCGGCAGACGTTCGATGCGCGTCATGATGCCATCCACACGGCAACGAACTTCGAGATAGTTTTCGTTCGGCTCGAAGTGAATGTCACTGGCATTGAGGTCGAGCGCGCGTGCGAAGAGGTGATTCACGAGGCGGATGATCGGCGCTTCGGAATCCATGTCGGCGAAGTCTTCGTCTTCGCGGAAACCGGAAAAGGCTTCGTCTTCGGCATTGATCTGCGGCGAGAGCTCCGCGCGCCAATGTTTGATCAAGCGCGCGACTTCTTCCGGCGTACCGGCACGGAAGCGGATGTGTTCGCCAACGACGAAACGCACACGGGAGCGTAGTTCGATCGAGGGCAACTCGGCGTAAACGAGTTCGGCACTGCTATCGAAGTTCAGCGCCGGCGCGAGGCCCGCGGGTTCGAGCAGTTGGGAGAAGACTGGCAGTGTCATGGCGCCCATGCTGTTCCCCTCACCGACGTGCTGCCGCGTTGGCCTGCACACGACCGAAGGCAGTCACGGTGATAGAGCCCGTGTACTGACGGCGGTTGCGCGTGATGGTGAAAGACTGCACGAAAAGTCGCGGACGCAGTTCCTGCAGGGCATTGAGGAAGGGCAGGATGTCTTCCTGATTCAGCGTGAAGTTCATGTCCTGCGTCACCATCAACCAATCGCCGACATAGTTGTAGCGCGCCACACTCATTTCGCGGATACCGAGATTGCTGCGCTCCACCGCGGCACGCAGCGAACGCTGCACGCTGTTGCCGATCAGGTTGGCGTCGCTGCCCTGGAAGATCCACGACTGCAATTCGCTGACTTCGATGTTCTTGAGTTGCGCACGTTCCTGCCATTCGGCGGTGGCAGCGGCGAGCGCCTGGTAGCGTGCGATGCGTTCTTCCAAGAGCGCGATGTCTTCACGTCCCTGCTGGTAATAACCGACCAGGGCCGGCACGACCCGCAGGATCAACACCAGCGCAAACAGGATGCCGGCGAAGAGGACGAGCTGTCGTTCGCGCGGTTTCATCAGGGCTGCCTCACCGGATAACGGGCTTCATAGGATCGGAAGTCGACACCACTCACGCCCATGCGGATGCCGAAGCGGTCACCGCGACCGGAGGCGGCACCGCCACTGCTGCTACGGCTCTGACTGACGTCGTAGAAGGTTTCGTTCGCGGCAAGATCTTCGATCAACTGTGCCGGATCGGGAGCGAAGCCCTGGATGTCGATCACGCCTTTGTCCAGGTTGAAGCTGGAAAGGGAGTTTTCCATGACGCTGTTGAGTTCCAACAACAGTCCGCCGACGTCCTGACGGGGATACTCAAGCACGGCGCCCCACTCGGCTTCCAGCGCAAGTACTTGCGCCTGACTCTCGCGTGCTGCGGCGGATTGCTCCAGATAGATTTCGAGCTCACGCTCGAGCCAGGCTTTCTGCGCTGCGTTGTAAAGGAAGGGCAGGCACAGCAAGCCAACGAGCGCAAGAGCAGCCACGGCACCCACCTTCTGCTGCTTCTGACGAATACGATGCCAACCGGCCGCTTCGGCTTCTGCCGGGATGAAGGCATAGCCGCGGCGTGGGGTGAGCATGCGGCGCAGCGCGCACCAATCATTGCGGCCCTGTACGTTGCGCTGAGCGGGACCTGCGATCTGTTGCGTTTCCTGCTGCCACTGACGATTGAAAACCTCTTGTTCCAGATCGAGCTGGCTGACGGTCAAAAGATTGAGCAGCGTACCTTGCTGGAAGTGCAGGTAACTTTGATGCGTCGCATCGCTGTCGAGGATTACCTGCGACTCGACGCTGGCATCGTCCACCAGCGCCAGCGTGCGTGGCATCAAGGCGCCCAACAACAATCCTTCCTCGCTGAAGGCCTGACACAGACGAGTAGCCTTACGCTCCGGAAACCACAGTGCGGTGCCCGTGCCCTGATGGCCGGCGAGACCAAGCAGCAAAGGTTCTTCGTAAGAGGGCAACAGGGAATGTGCTTGCAACGACAAGGCCGAGCGCAGCAATTTTTCGCCGCTTACGTGCAGTTGATAGCGCGTGGCGACGAAGTGCGAAGGGGGTAACAACAGGAAGACTGCAGGCGTGTCCTTACGCGAGGTGAGCAAACTTGCGGCTGCGCGTGCGAGAGTGTCGGGTTCGCTATCGGCGACGTCGCGATATTCGCCGGTGGCCGTGTTGATGAGAGCGCCATCGCACAGCACCAGACTCACCTCGAGGCTTTCGAACACCGCGCGCTGAGAAGATGCCGTTTGCAGGGCACGCAGGCCGCTACCGAGATCGGACAGCGACAAGCTGTTAATTTTGGCGCGTAATCCCTTCATTTATTTTGCATTTGTGCCCTAGGTGGGGCGGCTGATTATACGGGAAGGGCAGGGGTCCACCTAATTTGGCGGCAACCAAGTACATTTTTCATACGACTGTTACAAGAACGCAAAAAAAAACGCCCATACCCTGCGGTATGAGCGTTCTTTTAACGCACGCTGTCGCGACGCGTTTAGTTCTTTTTACGCTCAAGCTCGATCAGGTAATCGGCAACCTTGAGCATGTCGGCCTGAGTCGCCACACCTTCACCGGCGGATACACGGTACTTGCCGTTCACGATCAGGTTCGGCACACCATTGACTTTGTATTCGCGCATACGGGTGCCGGCTTTCTTGGCGGCCGAGGTCACGTTGAACGAAGACCAGGACTTGTCGAATGCAGCCGCATCCACACCCTGCGAGACGAACAGCTTGCGGATCTCGTCTTCGGTTTGCAGGTAGTTGCCTTTCTGGTGGATCTCATTGAAGGCGAGCGGATGGATCTTGTCAAAAACACCGAGGTCTTCGGCGGCGTAATAGATCTTGGCGTGAACTTCCATCAAGCCGTTCCACATGCCGGGGCTGCGTACGAAGACGACGTCTTCCGGCAGTTTTTCGGTCCATGCTTCGAGCAGCGGCTCGAAGGCGTAGCAGTGCGGACAGCCGTACCAGAACACTTCCGTGACCTCGATCTTGTTGGGGTCGACGGTGCGTACCGGCGGGTCGATGACTTGATAGTGAGTGCCTTCCACGTACATGGCCGGCTGAGCAAGGGCGCTGGTGGCGCCAGTCAGCATGAGCGCCAGAGCGAGGAAAGGTTTGATCAACGATTTCATGGTTGCTCCCAGGGTTTACGGGTCTGAGCAGGGTTCTAAGGACCCCTGCATAGCACCGCCAGAATAGCGGGGTTAAGCAGAGACCCTCAGTACGGCCAGGATCTTACAGCGCACGGAGTATGCCATAAGGTCAAATAAAAAGGGTGCCGTGTGGCACCCTTATATATGCAACCGGATGAACCGCCCCTGAATCGGGCGGCACCGCTCAACGTACGCCGAAGACGAACGAAGCCAGTGCGGCAATCTCGGTATCGCTCAGGCGCGCGGCGATGCTGCGCATGACGGCAGCGTCGTCGTTGGTGCGCTCGCCGGCACGGAAGGCCTTGAGCTGAGCTTCGGTGTAGGCAGGATCCTGACCGCTCAGAGCGGGGAAGCCGGCGGAAGCAATGCCTTTGCCGTCGACGGCGTGGCACGCGGAGCAGGCAGCGACGCCGATGGAAGCGTTGCCGGCCTTGAAGAGCACTTCGCCCTGTTCACGCAGAGCAGGGTCGACGGCGCCGAGAGGAGCTTCCTGCGTGGAGTACCAGGCAGCGAGGTCAGCCAGATCCTGGTCGTTGAAGTTGTCGAGAATGCCAGCCATCAGCGGCACGACGCGGGCGCCGGACTTGATGTCGCGCAGCTGTTTCAGCAGGTATTTCTGACCTTGGCCACCGATCTTGGGCACGTTCGGCAGGGTGCTGTCGTTTCCAGCTTCGCCATGGCAAGCAAGACAGGCAGTGATTTTGCCCTTACCGGCCTGGGCATTGCCTTCCTGGGCCAGGACGGGGGAGGCGATGGCGGTGACAAGCACTGCGGCAACGACGCTTTTCACAAATGCATGGATGGTCACGGTAACGGTACCTTTACTGAGCGTGGACTCTTGGCTGATTGATTGCCCGGCGGACCCGATGTGTCTCAAGGCCCCAAGCCTGGCGCGAACCGGGCGGGAAGGGGGGCTGTGCTAGAATCCCCCGGTTTTTTGGGCGGGCGGATTATACCCCAAGCCTCGCTCAAGCCCAATCTGCTACAGGAATTGCGTGAATCTTCTTGCAAGTCCCCAGCCACAGCCAGGAAGTCCCATGTCAGAAAGCGCTCCACCCGCCGGACTCGACTATCACCGCGCCGCCTACCACATCAGCGCCGCCAAGCTGGATCAATGCCCCAGCGACAGCATCGCCGAAGTTGCCTTCGTGGGTCGCTCCAATGCCGGTAAGTCCAGCGCCATCAACGCGCTGACCGGGCAGAGCAAGCTCGCGCGCACGAGCAAGACGCCGGGCCGCACTCAGCTCCTGAACTATTTCACCGTCGGGGAAGGCCTGTATCTGGTGGACCTGCCCGGCTTCGGCTACGCCAAGGTGCCGCCGGAGATGAAGCGCAAATGGCAGCAGGAGCTCGAACGCTATCTGGAAAAACGGGCGGCGCTGCGGGGCATCGTGCTCCTGATGGACATCCGGCACCCCTTGAAGGAGCTCGATGAAGTGATCGTCAGCTGGTGCCGCAAGGCGCAGATGCCGCTGCACGTTCTGCTCACCAAGGCCGACAAACTGAACTTCGGCGCCGCCAAAAACACGCTGCTGCAGGTAAGCAAGTCCTTGCAATCGCCCCTGTTCAGCGTGCAGCTCTTTTCCGCACTCAACGGGCAGGGCACGGATGAATTGCGGCAGCGGCTCGATGACTGGCTGCTGGCGACGGAAGAAGGCGAAGAGTCAGCCGAGTAAACCTCCAAGGTTCCCAGCGCGTTGAAGTCTGGGCAGACGCGGCGAGCGTCGCTTCTCTTCATCAGGGGAGAAAGGGGCTTGGTGAGAAGAATGGCAGGGAGATGAGGGCCACGGCGGTATCGATCAGGGAGAACGAATTGGGGAGGCCCAAAAGTTGCGGGCCCTGACCGTAGGAGAAGACAGTCAGGGCCCGGCGCCTCCTGGAGCCCAGGAGATATCTCTCAAACAGCAGCCTGGGAAAATCGGGGAGAAAACCAGCCTGCTGGAGCCATAGACATCGCCGCGTCTGCGAAGTTCACTCACCGATCGAAAATTTTTGCTTTCCCGTGACTTGCTGCCGTGAGCACGGCGCCACATTGCATTTGCTGGCTTTTTGCCAGCAATTCGCAGCTTCAACTGTGCCGTTCGCCGCGTTAGTGCGCTTCGTCCCACGAGTGGCCCCAACCAAGATCGACCACCAGCGGTACCCGTAGGGACGCCGCCGACATCATGCGGAAGCGCACGCCATCCTTGAGCGGCTCCAGATCCGCCTCGGCCACTTCGAACACCAGCTCGTCGTGTACCTGCAGGACGAGCCGCGCGTCGAGCTGCGCCACCTTGAGCCATTGGTCGATGTCGATCATCGCCTGCTTGATGAGATCCGCCGCCGTGCCCTGCATCGGCGCATTGATGGCCGTACGTTCGGCGGCCTTGCGCAGGTTCTGATTGCGCGCGCGAATGTCCGGCAGATACAGGCGACGTCCGAACAAGGTTTCGACGTAGCCTTGCTCCGCTGCGAGTGCGCGCGTGTTCTCCATGTAATCGCGCACACCGGGGTAGCGCTGGAAGTAGCGATCGACGTATTCCTGCGCTTCGACGCGCCCGATGCCCAACTGATTGGCGAGGCCGAAGGCCGACATGCCGTAGATCAACCCGAAGTTGATGGCCTTGGCGCTGCGGCGTTGATCGCTGCCCACTTCTTCGAGCGGAATGCCGAAGATCTCCGCAGCAGTGGCGCGATGCACGTCCAGGCCTTCGGCGAAGGCGCGAATCAAACCAGCATCGCCGGAGAGATGCGCCATGATGCGCAGCTCGACCTGTGAATAGTCCGCCGCAAGCAGGATCTTGCCGTCGGCGGGAATGAAGGCCTTGCGGATACGGCGGCCTTCATCCGTGCGAATCGGAATGTTCTGCAGGTTGGGCTCGGTGGAAGAAAGGCGTCCCGTGGCCGCCACCGCCTGTTGGAAGGTGCTGTGGATGCGACCGGTGTCGGGCTGGATGTCCAGCGGTAGTTTGTCGGTGTAGGTCGACTTGAGCTTGCTGAGCCCACGATGCTCGAGAATCACGCGCGGCAGCTCATAGTGCTGTGATAGCTCCTGCAGCACCGGCTCGGCGGTGGAAGGTTGCCCCTTGTCGGTCTTCGCGATCACCGGGTACTGCAACTTTTCGAAGAAAATCTTCTGTAGCTGCGCCGGGGAACCCAGGTTGAATTCTTCGCCGGCAAGTTCGTAGGCGCGCTTCTCCAACACGTCCAGGCGCACCGCGAGCTCCTCACTCTGTTGACGCAGCACATCGACGTCGACGCGAATGCCGGCGGCTTCCATGCGTGTCAGCACCGGCACCAGCGGAATCTCGAAGTAGCGGTAGACCTCCGCCAACGAGCCCGTTTCGCGCAAACGTCGTTCGAGTATCAGCGCCAGGCGATGCGTGTAGTCCACGCCTTTGCCGGCCCACGCTGCAGCGTCGGCCACGCTCAGCTGCGCGAATTCGAGTTTGTTGCGACCCTTGCCCAGCAATTCTTCGCGCGAAAGCAAGGTGAATCCCAACTCGCGTTCACTGAGCTTTTCCAGGGTATGACGATGCGCGACCGAGTCGAGCACGTAGGACTGCAGCATCGTGTCGTAACGACGGCCGCGTAAACGGATGCCGTAGCGACGCAGCACGTGCGAGATGAACTTGAGATCGTGCCCGATCTTGAAGAGGGCCTGACTTTCCAGATGTGGCTTCAAGGCGGCCAACACCTGCTCGGCCGGCAACTGCTGCGCATCGCCGAGAAGATCGTGTCCCAGTGGAATGTAGACTGCCTGGCCTGCGGTGAGAGAAAAGGCGAGACCAATCAACTGCGCCTGTTTGAAGTGCGCGCCATCGGTGTGTACGGCCAGGGCCACGCGTTTGCTTTCACTCAGACTCCGACAAAGCGTGGTGAGCGCATCGGCATCGGTAAGCACTTGCACCTCTGTTTCGGCGGGTAGTTCGAGCAGCGCAGTGGTTGCATCCACCTCTGCCGATGTCGGCTCATCCACTGAGGCGGTGTTGGATACTTCACTGGTGCTCGCACTTGCTGCGATTCCCTGTTCTTCCAGTTCACGCACCCAACTGCGGAATTCGAGTTCCTGGAACAGGCGCAGCAGCTCGGGTAGATCGGCGGGTTTGTGCGCAAGATCGCGCGGCCCGAACTCGAGGGCGACGTCGCACTTGATCGTGGCGAGGCGGACGGAAAGCTGAAGCTGTTCGATGTTGGCGCGCAGATTTTCGCCGGCCTTGCCCGGTACTTCGTCCGCATGCGCGATCAGATTCTGGACCGAGCCATATTGCAATAACCACTTCACCGCCGTCTTCGGCCCCACGCCGGGAATGCCTGGGATGTTGTCCACCTTGTCACCCATCAGGCCGAGGTAGTCGATGATCAGTTCCGGCGGCAGCCCGAATTTGGCCTTCACGCCTTCGACGTCCAGCCGTTCATCGGTCATGGTGTTGAGCAGGGTGACGTGCTCGTTGACGAGCTGCGCCATGTCCTTGTCGCCGGTGGAGATCAAGGTGGGCACACCCTGCTCCTGCGCTTGACGCGCCAGGGTGCCGATCACGTCGTCGGCTTCGACGCCTTCGATGATCAGGAGCGGCAGGCCCATCGCGCGGATGATGGTGTGAATGGGCTCGATCTGACTCGCCAATTCCACCGGCATCGGCGGACGGTTGGCCTTGTACTGGTCGTACATCTCGCTACGGAAAGTGCCGCCCTTGGCGTCGAACACCACTGCGACCGTGCTCTGCGGATATTGCTTGAGCAAGAGACGCAGCATGCTGATCACGCCCTTGATGGCGCCGGTGTCCTGCCCGGAACGAGTCTTGAGCGGCGGCAGCGCGTGGAAGGCGCGGAACAGGTAGGACGAGCCGTCGACCAGGACCAGGGGCGGAGTTGCTGTCGTCATCGTTGTCATTCCTTGGCGCCGCACTCGAGAATGGCGGCGACGATGGTTTCATACATGCGCGCGTAGGCGGAGGCATCGACCGTTTCGTCCGCGCCCATCACATCCACTTCGCGCACCGCCAGGGTAGGCAGGTCGAGCAGATTGCGCACCTTGGACGTATCGACCCCAGGTTCCGCCACGAGGCAGGCGAGGCGTGCACGTTGCATTTCTGCACGCAGCCCCATCAAGGTACGCAGGCCGGCCATGGTGCCGTTGCTGTCAGTCAAGGACAGCGCTGCCGGCAGCGCCAGTTCTTGCTCCATATATATGAAGGCGTGGTGATAGACGGCCCAGGTGCTGGGCCGCGCTCGCTCGAGTTCCTGCTCGATGCGGTGGCGCAGCGCCATGAGTGTTGCCTCGAAGCGTTCGGCGTTGGCTGCATACCGCGCTGCATTGGATGGATCGAGGGCTGCGAGACGTTGACTCAAGGCCGAAGCGATGCGCGTGGCATTGCCAAGATCGAGCCACAGATGCGGATCGACTTCGTCGCCCCCTGGCACGAGTTTCATGCCCGCGATGTCCTGGGCAGTGAGTAAGCGCTCAGTATCGTTCTGCAGGATGTCGACCAGCGGCAGCTCCAGCGCCGGGCCCACCCAGAGTACGAGATCGGCTTCTGCCAAGGTGCGACGCTCAGACGGGCGCAACGAGATCGAATGCGGATCCTGACCGGCACCCAGCGCAAGCAAGGGCTCACCAACGCCGTCCATCACGGCAGCTGCGATCAATTGCAGTGGCGGGATACTCGCTGCCACTTGCGGTGCCGCGTGCAGCTGGATGCAGGCGGCAGACAACATCAAGCCAGCAATGACTCGCACGCCGCGGGAAGGGAGCAGGGAACGAAAACTTGGTGCGGGCATCAAAGCGTCTGACTCGGCGGGGTGTGAAATAAAGGGTGCTATGATATACCACCCTGCGCGGGGTCCCCGCACACGGACGAACCCAACTCTTGGCGCAGCCCACCATCTGTGAATCACCAGCACTCCCCAGTTCTCGCGACCTCCACGCCGCTGTTGCAACTGCAGGGCATCGCTTATGCGCCCGAGAATCGCGAGATCTTGCGTGACGTGTCCCTGGAGCTGCACAGCGGACAGATTCTGACCGTCATCGGCCCCAACGGCGCCGGCAAGACCACCTTGATCAAGATCGCCATGGGCCTCGTATCGCCCAGCGCCGGTTCCGTGCAACGCGTGCCGGGGCTGCGCATCGGTTACATGCCGCAGCGTCTGCAGGTGGAAGCGACGATGCCGATTCAGGTCGAGCGCTTTCTGCGTCTGGGCCCTGCCGCCCAATCGCAGCGTTTGCGCGAGGCGCTGGAGGAGGTGGGAGCGCCGCACGTGCTGAAGTCGAGTCTGAACACCCTGTCCGGCGGCGAATTGCAGCGCGTGCTATTGGCGCGTGCGCTTCTGCATGAACCGCAGCTGCTGGTGTTGGACGAACCAACCCAGGGCGTCGATCTCAAGGGACAGGCCGAACTCTATCGCCTCATCACACGCATCCGTGATCGCCACCAATGTGCGGTCTTGATGGTGTCGCACGACCTGCATCTGGTGATGTCGTCGACCGACGAAGTGATCTGTCTCAACCAGCACGTGTGCTGTCACGGACATCCGGAACAGGTGAGCAACGATCCCGCCTATCTCGAACTCTTCGGCAAGCGCAACGTCGAAGCGGTCGCCCTCTACACGCATCACCACAATCACCATCACGATCTGACGGGCTGCGTGGTGAAGGAACACAAGCACGAACACCCATGATGGCGGACTTTCTGATACGCGCAGTGCTGGCAGGTCTGGTGCTGGCCGTGGTGGCTGGCCCCTTGGGCTGTTTCATCGTGTGGCGTCGCATGGCCTATTTCGGCGACACGCTCGCGCACTCGGCGCTGCTCGGCATTTCGTTGAGTTTGCTGTTCCAGGTGAACGTGCAGCTCGCGGTGATTCTTGCCTGCTGTGGTGTTGCGCTGGCCTTGGTCTTTCTCGAGCGGCGCCGCTCGCTCGCCACCGATACCTTGCTCGGCATCCTTGCACATAGCTCGCTGGCTCTCGGCTTGGTGCTGCTCAGCTTCACCGACAACCGCATCGACCTGATGGCCTTCCTCTTCGGCGATCTACTCGCCGTGTCCGCGCAGGAATTGTGGGTGATGGTGGTGGGGGGCCTGCTCAGTTGCGCCGTGCTCGCGCGCTTCTGGAATCCGCTTCTCGCACTGACGCTGCATCAGGAATTGGCGCAGGTCGAAGGTCTGCCGGTGGCGCGCCTGCGTTTGCTGTTGATGTTGGTGATGGCGGTAGTGGTGGCGGTGTCGATGAAGATCGTCGGCGTGTTGCTGATCACCTCGCTCCTCATCATTCCGCCGGCGGCAGCGCGACGGTTCGCCAACAGCCCCGAACAGATGGCGCTCGGTGCCAGTGCCATTGGTTGCATCGCGGTGCTGCTGGGCATCGGCGCATCCTGGTGGTGGGATACGCCGACCGGCCCCAGCATCGTGGTGGTGGCAGCGCTCCTCTATCTCGTGGGTTCGCTGCCCGGAGGCAAGCGCTGAAGTTTGCGCTTCAGCGCCGAGGAAGAGTAACAACCTACTGCTTGGCGGCAGCAGCCTGTTTTTCTTCGAGCGGAATGTCGGAAGCGGGATCGCCCGTGATGTCGGTCTTCGAGAAGTAGGCGCGCAGCGGTGGATCACCATCCTGACAGTCCACCACGAATTCCGGATCGTCCGGCGTGCCGCCCCATTTGCGGACGGATTTCGGGTTCAGATTTTCGCAACCGGGCTTTTCCCGTGCGGCGCGATTGACGCCCGCGATCACGATGCGCTTGTAGTGGGTGAGCAGCGGATCCCATTCGAAATCCTTCTCTTCGAAAGGACCGGTTACCTGAGCTTGCGCCATGGGGGCGAGCAGCGACCATGCCGCTACCAGTACCAGGAATCGTTTCATGTCGTTCTCCTCTCTTCGCGGCATCGAAATGGAGGCGCCCACTGACGCCTCCATCTCAAACACCGGTTGCTTCGGCCATATCGCGATGACTATATAGCCAGCTTCTTAATGCAATCTTACTGCGCCGCCTGATCCCGCCATCCGCCGCCGAGTGCGCGATAGAGATTCACCGCCGCACTCAACTGCTTCTGCTTGGTTTCGATCAGTTCACGCCGCGCTTCCAAGGCTTCGCGCTGCGCCAATAATACTTCGAGATAGTCGGCACGAGCGGACGCAAACAATTGGTTGGCCACGTCCACCGAAGAATCGAGCGCTTCGACCTGCCGCAACTTCGATTGGTAGCTTCGGCCGAGGTTCTCGATCTCCGCCATGCTGGTGGCCACTTCGGTGAAGGCATTGAGCAGCGTTTGCTCATACTCATAGGCTGCTTCCACCTGTGCCGCATTGGCATTGTTGTAGACAGCCTTGATCGCACTGCGGTTGAGCAAAGGCGCGATCACGTCGCCACCCACGGCGTAGGCCAACGATGCGGGAGTCTCGAACAAGTGCTCCGCCTTGAAGGCTTCGAGACCCACACCCGCACGAATGGCGAACGAGGGATAGAAGTTGGCCTTGGCCACGTCGACGTTGAGATCGGCGGCAGCCAGCTCCAGCTCTGCTCGCCGGATGTCAGGACGATTCTCCAATAACTGCGAAGGAACGCCCGTCTGCACTACCGGTGGTTCACGCTCGAGCAAGGCTCGAGACGAACGCACGATGGGCTGCGGAGTGCGGCCAAGGAGCAGATTGAGATGGTTTTCCGTCTCGATGATGCGCTGGCGGATCGCGTAGCGCTCACTCTCGTTCTTGCTGACCTCTGCCTCGAAGCGAGTCACGGCCAGCGAATTCACCCTGCCGAAGTTCAGCAGGTCGCGGGTAACGTCGAGCGCATTCTGCTGAATCTCGATGTACTGGTTCAAGTTCTCGAGCTGGCTGTCCAGCGCCAATAATTCGTAAAAATTATTGGCGACCTCCGCCACGAGATTGGTCACCAGGAGGTGCTGACCCTCCACCGACGCCAGATATTCCAGCGCCGCGACCTTGGTGGCCCTACGTAATTTCTTCCAAACGTCGAGCTCCCAAGACGCATAGAGCCCGACATCGAGATTCTGCAAGGGCTCGGGAAAGGCCTTGCCCTCGTCGATTTCGAGCTGTTTTTCTACGGCGCCGTGACGCGTGAGCTCGCCAACTTTCTCCGATTCCCACTCGGCACCGATCGACACGAACGGTAGATACTCGCCACGCCGGGCCTGGATCTCGTTCTGCGCCCGCTGCATGCGCTGCAGCAGAATCCCCACTTCCTTGTTGTTGGCCAGCGCAGTCTCGATCAGGACCGCAAGGTCGGGATCGTCGAAGAAATCGGCCCAATCGATCGCGGCTGCACTTTCTTCACTGCTCGCTGTCCCCTGCACGAATTGATCGGGCAGGTTGCGCTCGACTGCTTTGTTGTTCACCGCCGGGATGGCACAGGCCTGCACCGCGCAGGCCAGCGCCACGCCCAGCGCAAGACGGATCATGCGTACTTCATTCATGGGCTGCGGCCTCATCGGTGTAGTGGTAGAGCTCGGTCAGCGGCAAGTGATCCTCGTCGCGGATGAGCGAGCGACCTTCTTCGATTTTCGCGAAGAGGTAATACAGTCCCGGAATGACGATGACGCCGAACACGGTGCCGAACAACATGCCACCGAGTGCGGACGAACCGATGGTACGGTTGCCCACGGCGCCCGCGCCCTGTGCGAGCACGAGCGGGATGAGACCCGCGATGAACGCGAACGAGGTCATGAGAATCGGGCGGAATCGCGCGCGCGCACCTTCGATGGCGGCAGCCAACACCGTCATGCCCTGCTCATGCTTCTGTACTGCATATTCGACGATCAGCACCGCGTTCTTGCCGAGCAGACCCACCAACATCACGAGCCCAAGTTGCGCGTAGATGTCGTTGGCGAGACCCAGTGACTTCAGCAACAGGAAAGAGCCGAACACGCCCGTCGGCAAGGACAGCAACACGGCAAGGGGCAACAGGAAACTTTCATACTGCGCGGCGAGCACCATGTACACGAACACCAGCACCACGGCGAAGATCATGATGGCTTCGTTGCCGCGTTGCACTTCGTCGTAGGACAGTCCTTCCCAACCGATGTCGTATCCATTGGGCAGGGTCTGCGCTGCCACTTCCTGCACCGCCTTGATCGCTTCATCCGTGGTATAGCCCTCGGCAGGTTCGGCACGAATGGTGGCGGAGTTGTAGAGGTTGTAGCGCGTGATCTCGTTGGGTCCCTGTTTCTTCACCAACTTCATGAAGGAAGAGTAGGGCACCATTTCGCCTTCTTCGTTCTTCACGTAGTAGTTGAGGATGTCGCTGGGATAGCGGCGGAACTCGGGACTGGCCTGCGTGTAGACCTTGAAGAAGTTGTTGAAACGGATGAAGCTCTGTTCGTAGGTGCTGCCGATGAGAATGTTGAGGTTCTCCATCGCTCTGCCGATGGAAACGCCTTTCTGCATCGCAGCCTGATTGTCGATCTCGATTTCGTACTGCGGATAGTTGGCGGCGTAGAAGGTGAAGAGACCCGCCAATTCCTTGCGCTGACTCAAGGCATCCATGAACTCCTGATTGATGCGATCGAACTCGGCATAGTCGGTGGTGTTGGTCTTGTCGAGCAAGCGGAACGCCAGACCCGATGCGGCGCCGTAGCCCGGCACTGCCGGTGGTTCGAAGTATTCGATCACGGCGCCGAAGTTCTTCGTCTTCTCTTCCAGCTCTTCGATGATCTCGTGTACCGAACGCTCACGGTCATTCCAGTCATCTAGGTTGATCAAGCAGGTGCCGGCGTTGGAGCCTCGACCCTCGGTGAGAATTTCGTAGCCGGCGAGCGAGGACACCGACGATACGCCTTCGATGCTGCGCGCCACTTCCTGCAGCTGTCGCGCCACCTGGTTGGTGGCTTCGAGCGTAGTGCCTGGCGGCGTTTGGATGATGGCGTAGATCTGACCCTGGTCCTCGCCGGGAATGAAGCCCGCAGGCAGGCTCTGGTTGATCGAGAAGGTCCCGAAGATGAAACCGGCGAGAAGCAGCGCAGTGACGCTGCGGCGCGTGACGATCTTCTCCAACACCTTGGTGTAGCGGCCGGTGATGCGTTCGAACCAGCGGTTGAAGGCATCGATGAACATACTCACCGGAGTGCGACGCTTGGGTTGCCCGTGCTGGTTCGTGAGCAGCATCGCACACAGCACCGGCGTGAGCGAAAGCGCCACGATACAGGAGATAACGATCGAGGCCGCCATCGTGATCGAGAACTGGCGGTAGAAAACGCCCACCGGTCCCGTCATGAAGGCGATCGGCACGAACACTGCCGTCATCACCAAGGTGATGGCGATGATGGCGCCACCGATTTCCCCCAGCACTTCCTGCGTCGCGCGATAGGGCGTGATCTTGGCATCGTGTTCCATCTTCGCGTGCACGGCCTCGACCACCACGATTGCGTTGTCCACCACGATGCCGATGGCCAGTACCAGCGCAAACAAGGTGATGAGGTTGATGGTGAGACCGAAGGCCTGCATGCAGAAGAAGGTGCCGATGAGCGACACAGGCACTGCCAGAATGGGAATCAAGGTGGAACGCCAATCTCCCAGGAACACGAATACCACGAGTGCCACGAGCACGAAGGCTTCGATCAGCGTGTGCATCACCTGTTCGATCGAGGCATCGAGAAACTTCGAAACGTCGTAGTTGATCTCGTAGTCCATGCCCACTGGGAAGCTCGGCTCGAGCTCCTTCATCTTTTCCTTCACTTCCTTGATCACCTCGCTCGCGCTGGAGCCGTAGTTCTGCTTCAGCACGATGGCAGCAGAGGGATAGCCATCCTTGTTGGAATAGATGTCGAAGAACTCGCTGCCGAGTTCGACGGTGGCGAGATCCTTGAGCTTGAGAATCTGGCCGTCGGAGTCAGCGCGCACGATGATGTTTTCGTATTCCTGCGGTTCGCTGTAGCGGCCCTTGTAGGTCAGCACATATTCCTTCGATTGTGCGGCGATGCCGGATGCCTGGCCGAGACGGCCGGGACGACCGAGGATGCTCTGCTCATCGATCGCTTCCATCACCTCTTCGACCGAAACGTTGTAGGCGCGCATGCGATCGGGGTTGAGCCAGATGCGCATCGCGTACTGACGACTGCCGAGAATCTTGGCGCTGGCGATGCCGTTGACGCGCTGGATCTCGGGAATCACGTTGACGTTGGCGTAGTTGTAGAGAAATTTCTCGTCGGCGTGTTCGTCGGTGCTGTAGAGGTTGATGTACATGAGCATGCTGGGTTGCACACGCTCGACCACCACACCTTCCAATTGCACCAATTGCGGTAGACGACTCATCACCTGATCGAGACGAGTCTTGACGTTGATCATGGCCTGGTTGGGATCGACCTCGAGGCCGAAGATCACCTGGATCGTTGCCTCACCGGCACTCGTCGCATCCGACACGATGTACTTCATGCCGGGCACGCCGTTGATGGCGCGCTCGATCGTGATGAGCGACGACTGCACCAACACATCCGCGCTCGCACCGGGATAAGCGAGTGACACGATCACGCGCGGGGGAGCGATGTCGGGAAATTGCGAAGTGGGCAATGCCTTGATGGAGAGAAAGCCCATGAACACCATCATCAGCGACAGCATGATCGCCATGACGGGACGTTTGATGAAAACTCCAAACATGGTCGACCTCCTTTATTCAGCGTAGAGATCGAGGTCTTCGAATACTTCCTCCGGATCTTCGTAATCGGGATCGATCTTCATCCCGTTACGCACGCGCCGGAGCCCTTCGATCAAAATCCTGTCGTTCTCCTGCAAACCATCCGTGACGAGAAAAACATGCGGCATCTCGGCACCGATCGTGATCAGACGCTGCTCGAGTTTGTCTTCCGCGTTGACGACGTAGACATAGGTTTTGTCGAGGATCTCGAAGGTCGCTTTCTGTGGAATCATCAGCGCATCGGCATAGGGTTGCTCCATCAGCACGTTGCCCGTCTGTCCGTGACGCAGGATCTGGTTCGGATTCGGGAAGGTGGCACGGAAGGCGATGTTGCCGGTCTTGTTGTCGAAGTCAGCCTGAATGGTTTCGATCGTGCCCTCGAAGTCGAAGATGCGGCCATTGGCGAGTTTAAGCTTGACCGTTTTCGAGGCCATGCCGTTCTCCGTGTAATCGAGGTATTCGGATTCGGGCACGTTGAAGTACACCCACATCTTGCTGACGTCCGCCAGGGTGGTGAGCAGCTCACCTTCGTCGACGAGACTACCCTTGCGCACTTCGAGGTGGTCCATGATGCCGGTGAAGGGCGCACGGATTTCGGTGAAGTCGAGGTGGGTTTTCGCGAGATTCATCTCGGCTTCCGCTTTCTGCAGGCGTGCTTCGGCGGTTGCCAGTTCATTGGCGGAGACGATGTTGCGTTCGGCGAGCGACTTGGTGTTCTGGTATTCGATGCGTGCCACGTTGGCTTCCGCCTTCGCACGCTCGTACTCGGCTTCGTAGACGTTGGGCATGATCTTGAACATCAGCTGGCCTTCCTGCACCAGCTGGCCCTCGTCCACGAAGATGTCCTGCAGATAGCCTTTCTCGAGTGCGCGCACTTCGATGTGCTGATAGGCGCGGATCTGGCTTACGTATTCCTTCGTGAGCGCCGTGCTGCGGCGCAGCGGAGTCGTGACCTCCAACTCGAGTTCGTCATCATCATCGTCGTCATCATCGGCATAGCAGGGAGCGATGGTGGTCAGAAGCAACATGCCAAGCAGCATCAGAAACTTGTTCATCTTCATAGGTTCTACTTCCATAGGCGGCGACGAGGCACCGCGCGCGACGTAGGCAGCGCTACGTCCGTGAGCGAAACGATCGGTAGTGAATGGCGGCGACGCACACTCACGCGACGGAACTCAGGAAGGATCCGGAACTGGTATGCGTGAGCGGTGACGGCGTGACGCCGACTTAGCCAGGGAAGTAGGGCGGAGGTGCGCGCGGCGGGGAAACGACGTAGGCGACGAGATGGATGGCGGCGAGATGGCGCGTGGTGCAGAGCGCCAGACCGAGTGCCACCAACACGAAGACGATGGTGGCGACCACTGCGTCGAAAGATGGATCACTGTCGAAGACCTTGTAGGAGGTATCCGACTTGGTTGGGTCGTCGTAGATCTTCTTCTGAAGAACGATGGCCGTGCCGACGGCTTCATCAACAGTGATGTCATTCTGCGGCGACGGCGCGATGAGCGCCACATTCACCGCCAGAAGGATGAGTGCGACGATCAGCCTAGAGATTGGTGACGACGATGCGTTGCGACTTTCCGTCATGGACTACTGTCTTTTCCGACAACTTTGAAAACGGGGAGTTTTCAAGAATGCTCGCCGCGCATTGTAGGAGGCGCTTTTCACGCAGTTCAAGCGCGCACGGGAACGCAGCGTCAAGAACGCATCCAGAACGAATATAAATCGCGTTATTTATGGTTTGGTCGCGCGCCAGGACGCGAAGACGGAGCGGAAGGTAAGGGCCATCTTGCCCGGATCCTGCGGCGTCTTGAAGAAGCCGTGGAAGTGGCCTTCGGGGTTGATCAGGATCACTTCGCCACTGTGGTTGACGAGGTAGGAGCCATCATCGCCCTGCGGCTGATAACCGAAAGCGATGTTCACCTGACGCGCGAAGTTGAAGACGTCGATGTATTCGCCAGTGGCTCCAACGTAGTCCTCGCCGAAGTAGCTTACGTACTGCTTCAGTTTTTCCGGCGTGTCGCGCTGCGGGTCGACGGAGATGAAAGCGACCTGCGTCGCCGCCGCGGCTTCCTCATCCACATCACGCAATTGCTGCTGGAACTGACGCAGCGTTGCCATCGTCACCGGGCAAATGTCGGGGCAATAGGTGTAGCCAAAGAAAACGAAGGACCATTTGCCCTTGAACCATTCCTGCGTGAAAGGCTGACCATCCTGATCGATGAGCGAGAAGCTGCTGAAACGACGCGGCAGTTCGTAGACGAAGAGGCCGTTCTCGTTGAGCTGCTCGGGCGTGAGCATGGTCGGAGACAGCACGCGATGGACCAGCAAGCCCAGGAGCAGTGCCATGAAAGCGACTAATCCAATGACGGTATTGGCGACATTGCGTTGCATCTCTGTCTCCGTGGTGAATCAGAGATAGTGATCGATCAGCAGCGCGACGAAGAGCGCTATCAGATAGAAGATGGAATAACGGAAGGTCTGCATCGCCACCTGCGGGCGCTGCGTCACCATCAACAGGATCGAGTAGTAGAGGAAGCCGGCACCGAGCACCAGAGCAGCGAGCAGATACGGCAGACCACTCATGCCCGTGAGATAGGGCAGGATCGACACGATCAGCATGATGATGGTGTAGAGCAGCGTGTGCAGCTTGGTGATTTCTTCACCGTGCGTCACGGGCAGCATCGGAATGTCGGTCTTGGCGTAATCCTTCTTGCGGTGGATCGCGAGCGGCCAGAAGTGCGGTGGAGTCCACGCGAAGATGATGAGAACCAACAGCAGTGCACCGGAGTCGATAGTGCCGGTGACGGCAGTCCAACCCAACATCGGCGGCATGGCGCCGGAGAGACCACCGATCACGATGTTCTGCGGGGTGGCGCGTTTGAGCCACCCCGTATAGATGATGGCGTAACCGACGAAGGAGGCGAGCGTTAGCCACGCGCACAGCGGATTCACGAAGGCGATGAGGATGCTCATGCCGAGCACACAGATCACGCAGGCGAAAATCAATGCCTGCATCGGGCTGACCTTGCCCTGTGGAATCGGGCGTTTGATCGTGCGCTGCATCAAGACGTCGATGCGGTGATCGATGAGGTGATTCACCACGGCGCCGGCGCCGGCAACGAGTGCGATGCCGAGGTTGCCCCACAGCAGGATGTCGAGCGGCACCATGCCTGGTACCGCGAGAAACATGCCCACCAGCGACGTGAGCACCATCATCATGACGACGCGCGGCTTGCACATCTCATAGTAATCACGCCATGTGGCGGATTTTTTCAGGATGGTGTCGGACATCGGAGGATTACCAGGCAGAAGTGCTTTGATGGAGCCGGTAATTGAGGCTCACGAGGGCCAGCAATAGTAAGGCACCCCCTGCATTATGGGCAACCGCGATGGGTAAGGGCAGCGACCAGAGGATATTGCTGAGACCGAGGCAAAGCTGGATCGCGAGCAGGACGGCGATCACGTTGGCCTGACGACGCATGGCCGCACCGCCTGCGAATTTGTAGAGACGCGACAGCAGGAACAATAGATAGAGCGTTACGACGAGAGCACCGATGCGATGACCAACGTGGATCGCAACACGCGCTTCACCATCGAGCTGACCACCGAGATAGTTGGGGCCGATTTCCTGGAAGATGTTGAAGCCAGCTGCTGCGTCCATCGGCGGCCACCACTGTCCCTGACAGGTTGGAAGGTCGGGGCAGGCGAGGGCGGCGTAGTTGGAGCTGGTCCAACCACCCAGCGCGATCTGCACGATCACCAGCAGAAGGCCGATCAGCGCCAGCGGACGCAGGCTGTGCCAGTGATGCAGCGGCACGTTTGGCTGCGGCCAGGCGCGATTGGAAAGGCGCAGACTCAACAGCCAGAGCAGGGCCAGCGTGGTGAAGCCACCGAGCAAGTGAGCGGTCACCACCTGCGGCCACAGCTTCAAGGTCACCGTCCACATACCAAACAAGGCCTGAAGGATCACGAGACCCAGCAGGAACAACGGAAGCTTCAACGGTTGGCCAGGTTCGTTGCGATGTCTCCAGGCGAGGAAAGCGATCGCCAGGATCGTCAGACCCAGCGTGCCGGCGAAGTAGCGATGCACGACTTCCGGCCAGGCCTTATGCACTTCGAAGGGCGCATCGGGGAAACGAGCTTCGGCCTGCGCGATCTGCTCGGGAGTTTCCGGCCAGGTGAGGTGGCCATAGCAGCCCGGCCAGTCGGGACAACCCAGACCAGCGTCGCGCAGGCGCGTGAACGCGCCGAGAATTACCACGCACAAGGCCAGGATCACCGCAAACATCACGAGCCCATGGGAAGGTTTGGTAATTTTCATTGCAGACTCCACGCTAGCCGAGGCTGCTCAGTTTGAGCAGTTTGTTGAGGTCAGACAGGATTTCTTCGGGGGTGTTGTCGGGGGAGAAGAACAACATCACGTTGCCCACCGGGTCGGCAACGTAGATGTAGTGATTCGTCAGCGGATCTTCGCCAGCGCGCGCGGTGGGGGCGAGCACACCACGCAGTGCGGCGGGGTCGGCGAAGAGCTGACGCAGGCCGGGATGTTCTTCCGCGAGATGTTTGGCCAAGTCTTCCGGCAACTGACGCGTTTGCGCAGAACCAGCGTCGGCATGCACGTAGACGCCCTGCACGCGGCGCGCCTCGGCACCGAGACGCGTATGGATCTGACGCAGGAAGTAGAGACGCTCACGGCAAGCATCGTCACAGTTGCTGCCACCGATGAAGATCAACTGCCAGGGACGCGGCGTGTAGTCATCGGGATCGACACCTTCCGTCATCTCCTCGAAACTCAAATAGGCGCGTTCGCCCGCTTCATCGACCAATTGCAGATCGGTGAGGTCGAGCACCGGAGAGATCAGCACCCCCTTGTTGGACGTTGCGACCACTCCTTCTTCGATGGCCTTGCCGTAGTACCAGGTGGCCAGCGTGATCGGCACGATCACGGCCGTCAGCAGAAAGAACAGCTTCAGTTTGTTGGCTTGGTTCGGATTCACGTTCGTCTCTAGCTCTCGTCTTCAGGTTTACGTGTCCGCCGCGCTTTCCGTCCGCGTGCTGTAGTAGAGATAGAGCAGCGTCAGCATCGTGGCCATGGCGAACCATTGCACGGCATAGCCGCGGTGCATCTCTGGGCTGAGATTGATCACCGGCCAATGGCGCACCAAGGCGCCGTCGACGCCCTCCGCCACCCGCACCGTGTGCGGAAAGAGCGGCCCTTGCAATTCTGCGGCGCGTTGCATCGCCAGCGTGTTCAACTCCTGGATGACCTTGGGCCAACCAGGTGCCATCAATTCTTCCGACAGAATCACCGCTTCGCCCACCGGGACGTAGACCGTGCCTCGCACCTGCATGCGTGCGGGCAACGCGGCGATCTGCGGTAACTCCTCGCGTGTCGCGCCCTGGGGCACCCAACCGCGGTTGATGAACACCGTCATTCCGGAGTCGCTCGTCACCGCCTGCAATACTTCGTAGCCAACACGGCCTTGGTAGATGCGGTTGTCGAGCAGAAAGATGTGCTCGTTGTCCGGCTGACCGCTGAATTCCACCTGGCGATATTGCAGATCACTGCTGAGATCGAGGCTGGTGAGCGGTGCCGGCGGCTCTACCTGTCGGCTGTCGTACACCGCGAGCAGTGCGCGCTTTTCCTCTTCACGTCCCAATTGCCAGAAGCCGAGCCGCAACAGCACGGGCAACATCAAGAGGTAGAGCAGCGTCAGTTTCCAATCGAATCTGTAACGGCGCAGTCGTTGCCACATGTGCGTCACCGAGATCTTGCTTGCTGCGTGATTTGGCGCGGGAATCGGGGCCTCTGTTACCATGCACACCCGGCAACTCTCTCCCAACGGATTCCCCCATGTTGCGCATCATCATCGTCGTGCTTCTGATCGCCACCATTGCCAGTTTGGCGAGCGGCGCGGTTTTCTTCTTCAAGGATCAAGGCGAAACCAAACGTACGCTCTATGCCTTGGGTGTTCGCATCACACTTGCGACGTTGCTGATGGCCTGCATCGTCTACGGTGTCCTTTCAGGCGAACTGACACTCAACGCCCCCTGGCACAACTATTGACCGCCTTGCTGGTAGCCTCGCTCATCAAGCAAAAAGGGGTGCGTTGACAGTTTCCCGTAACGCACCCCTCGCAATGTTTTTATCTTGCGGCCAGCGTCCTGCCAGCCGTGAACAGTTTGTTCTTCTCGGTCCTTGCGTCAGAAGATGTAGACGAAGAGGAACAGGCACACCCAGACCACGTCCACGAAGTGCCAGTACCAAGAAGCAGCTTCGAAGCCGAAGTGATCTTCAGGCTTGAAGTGGCCTTTCAGTGCACGGAACCACATCACTGCCAGCATGAAGGTACCGAGGGTTACGTGGAAGCCGTGGAAACCGGTCAGCAGGAAGAAGGTCGAGCCGTAGATACCGGAGTTCAGCGTAAGACCCAGTTCGCTGTAGGCGTGGGCATATTCTTCGATCTGCAGGAACAGGAACACGATGCCCAGCAGAACGGTCAGGCCCAGCCACAGGATCAGCTGCTGACGCTTGTTGTTCTTCAGCGCGGTGTGCGCGATGTGAACGGTGAAGCTGGAGGTCAACAGGATGATGGTGTTCCACAGCGGCAGGTAGGACAGCGCGCCACCGAAGCCCGGCCAAGCCATGGATTCACCCGGGTTGGAGAAGACCGAGGAATCCGGGTTGGAAATTACCGGCCAGGAAGCTTCGAAGTTCGGCCACAGCATGTTGCTCACGCCTTTGTCACCTTCACCGCCCAGCCAGGGGATTACCCACTGACGTACATAGAAGAGGGCGCCGAAGAAAGCGGCGAAGAACATCACTTCGGAGAAGATGAACCAGTACATGCTCAGCACGTAGGAGCGCTTGAGCTGCGGACCAGGCAAGCCCATGTGGTTCTCGCGAATCTGAGCGGAGAACCAGTTGAAGAGCGTGGTGGCCAATACGCCGAAGCCGGCCAGCGTCAGCAAGGTCGAGAACGTGGTGCTCGAGTCTGCCTTGAGGTCGTTCAGCAGGTTGCCCATGCCGAACACGAACAGCGCCAATCCAAAAGAGGCCCATACGGGGCACTTGGATTGCTCCGGAACGTAGTAGGGCTGGTCGTAGCCACTATGTGCTGCTTCTTTGGTTACATTAGCCATCTTGCTTCAGCCTTTTTGAATAAAACCGATCAATCTTTCAGTTAGCCGACAGCGTGTTGCCTTTGCCGGCGAAATTCTGAGTCACGTCGAACAAGGTGTAGGACAAGGTCATCTTGCTCACGTCCTTGGGCAGATCGCGATCCACGAAGAACAGCAGAGGCATTTCCACTTCTTCGCCTGCCTCGAGCACCTGCTGCGTGAAGCAGAAGCACTCGGTTTTGTGCAGATAGTCGGCGCTCTTGAATGGAACGACGCTCGGGATCGCCTGCGCGATCATGCGCTCACCGGTGGGGTTGCGCGCGTAGTATTTCACTTCCACCAGCTCACCAGGATGCACCGTGATCTGCGACTGCATGGGACGGAACTCCCATGACATGCCAGCGTTGTTGCTGGCGGTGAACTGCACGATCACCTGGCGGCTTTCGTCGACGATGACGTCAGACTCTGTGTATTCGTAGCGGCCACCAGTCTTGCCGTTGAGACCGGTGATCTCGCAGAACACGTCATAGAGCGGAACCAGCAGGAAGCCGAAGGCGAACATTCCTGCAGCAGCCAGACCGAGCTTCGCTACGGTTCTGCCGAGGGAGGTCTGATGTTGGTCAGCCTTGTTCGCCACGACGAGTTCCTTTTATTACCTATTGCTTACTGCCTTACTTCACCACCGGCGGGGTGCTGAAGGTGTGGTATGGAGCAGGAGAGGGCACGGTCCACTCGAGGCCATGCGAACCTTCCCAAACTTCGGCCGTCGCTTTTTTCCCGCCTTTCACCGTCTTGATCACGATGAAGAGGAACAGCAGCTGGCTGAAGCCGAAGATGAAGGCGCCGATCGACGAGATCATGTTGAAGTCGGCGAACTGCAGCGCGTAGTCAGGGATACGACGCGGCATACCGGCCAGGCCCAGGAAGTGCTGCGGGAAGAACAGGATGTTGATGCCGATGAACGACAGCCAGAAGTGCAGACGGCCCAGGTTTTCGTCATACATGTTGCCGGTCCACTTCGGCAGCCAGTAGTAAACGGCAGCCATGATGGAGAACACGGCACCAGGTACGAGTACGTAGTGGAAGTGGGCAACTACGAAGTAGGTGTCGTGATACTGGAAGTCAGCCGGCGCAATCGAGAGCATCAGGCCAGTGAAACCACCGCAGGTGAAGAGCACTACGAACGCGATGGCGAACAGCATCGGCGTTTCGAAGGTGATCGAACCTTTGAACATGGTGGTTACCCAGTTGAACACTTTCACGCCTGTCGGTACGGCGATCAGCATGGTGGCGTACATGAAGAACAGCTCACCAGCCAGCGGCATACCAGTGGTGAACATGTGGTGCGCCCACACGATGAACGACAGGAAGGCGATCGAAGAGGTTGCGTACACCATCGAGTCGTAACCGAACAGCTTCTTGCGGGAGAAGGTCGGAACGATTTCGGAGATCACACCGAAGGCCGGCAGGATCATGATGTACACCTCGGGGTGACCGAAGAACCAGAACACGTGCTGGAAGAGAACGGGGTCACCACCACCGGCAGCGTTGAAGAAGCTGGTACCGAAGTGGATGTCGAACAGCATCATGGTGACGACGCCAGCGAGTACCGGCATTACGGCGATCAGGAGGTAGGCAGTGATCAACCAGGTCCATACGAACAGCGGCATCTTCATGTAGGTCATGCCAGGTGCACGCAGGTTCTGAATGGTGGCGATGATGTTGATCGCACCCATGATGGACGAGGCGCCCATGATGTGGATCGCGAAGATGAAGAAGGTGACCGTCGACGGCGCGTAGGTCGTGGAGAGCGGCGCGTAGAAGGTCCAACCGAAGTTAGGAGCACCGGCTTCCATGAAGAGCGTGGATGCCAACAGCGCGAACGCGAAGGGCAGGATCCAGAAGCTCCAGTTGTTCATACGCGGCAGTGCCATATCGGGCGCGCCGATCATGAGCGGAATCATCCAGTTGGCGAGGCCCACGAACGCAGGCATTACCGCACCGAACACCATCACCAGACCGTGCATGGTCGTCATCTGGTTGAAGAAGTTCGGATCGACAAATTGCAGGCCCGGCTGGAACAGCTCGGCGCGGATGACCAGCGCGAAGGTGCCACCCAGCAGGAACATGGCAAAGCTGAACCACAGGTACATCGAGCCGATGTCCTTGTGGTTGGTGGTATACAACCAACGGGTAATCCCCTTGGCGGGGCCGTGGTGATGATCGTCGTGTCCGGTCGCCATCGCAGTGACTCCTCAAGCTCTCGTCAATTCTTACTCTATCTGTCTTCTTCGGGGGTGCCGGCTTATTCGGCGGCCTGCTGGATCTGCAGGATTTCCACCGGGGTCACCATGTCGCCAACGCTGTTACCGAGCGCGTTACGCTCGAACGTGATCACGGCTGCCAGCTGCACGGGGTTCAACAAGCCGCCGTAAGCAGCCATGGCAGTGCCCGGGCGACCATTGAGAACGATGTTGATGTGCTCTTCGATCGGACCGGTGGTGATCGGGCTGCCAGTCAGTGCCGGGAAGGCGGGCGGCAGGCCCTGACCATTGGCCTGGTGACATGCGACGCAGAAGGTGGTGTATACGGTCTGGCCCTCGGCTACGAGCTGCTCCAGAGTCCAATCCTGGTTGGCCATTTCAGCGATGGCAGCGGCGGCAGCCTGTTTCTCAGCAAACCAGGCTTCGAATTCGGCGGGTTCTACGGCATTTACTACGACGGGCATGAAGCCGTGCAGCTGGCCGCAGAGCTCGGTGCACTGACCGCGGTAAACGCCAGGCTGTTCGACTTTGACCCAGGATTCGTTGATGAAGCCGGGGATGGCGTCTTTCTTCAGAGCGAACTCCGGAATCCACCAGGAGTGGATCACGTCGGCGGAGGTCAGCAGGAAACGAACTTTGGTGTTGGTCGGGATGACCAGCGGCTCATCCACTTCGAGCAGGTAGTTTTCACCTTTCTCTACTTGGTTGTAGATCTGCTCGTCGGGGGTGGACAGGTTGCTGAAGAAAGCAACTTCTTCGCCTTCTTCGGTGAGATAGCGATACTGCCAACGCCACTGATAACCAGTGATCAGGATGTCGAGTTCGGACTCGGAGGCATCGTAGACCTGAGTCAGAACCTTGGTGGCGGGGATCGCCATGCCGATCAGAATCAGGAAGGGGATCGCGGTCCAGATGATTTCAGCCTTGGTGCTGTGGTGGAAGGTGGCCGGAACGGCACCTTTGGACTTGCGATACTTGATCAGAGAGAAAATCAGTACGCCGTATACGACCACACCGATGGCCACACAGATCCACACGATGGTCATGTGCAGCTGGTGGGTGGCGCGGCTGATCTCGGTCACACCTTCAGGCATGTTCATGCCGGCCGCCAGGCCCAGTACGGGCAGCATCGTCGCCAGAACGGCCAGCGCGGCTCTCGACCAGAGTTTGTTTACCGTCTTCTTGATAGTAGGCAGCATCCGCCGTATCTCCACATCACATCTGAATCTGAACTTTGGAATTCGCGCAGCCCGGGCGCACGAAACCGGCCTCCTCCCTTTCCCGCCGTTTTTCTCGCAAAAGCGAAGCAAGCCGGCCATGGCCCGCACGGGTTGTGCTCAACAGGAGCTCTCAGGAGAGACCACTATTCAATGCTGACTCGAGCATTGAAGTTTTAGTGCCATAACTGACTTTCGGAAGCTTGGTGTGGGGAGTGCAAAGGCTGCCCGCCGACTACACTGCTTGGACTACACTGCTTGGCTCCGAACAGTGGTCTTCACATCACCAGATGATCAAGACCAGTCCCAGTCCGCTAAAGCGCGCGCATTATAACAACATTATTCCCAGGGGTGTCATCCTCGAAAGACCCTTTAACGACGATGGAAGGCTTTTTTCCGGTACTTTTTTGGATTTCGATCAAGGCTCTTCGGTACCGCAGCACTTTTCGTTGTGACGCTGTGAACCTCGCAGCTAGAATTCCGGGACCTTCCGAACAGGGTAGCCCACATGACCGTCCGCTCTTATCTGGATCACTTCCCCACCATGGGGGACCGCGTATTCGTCGACGAAAGTGCCGTGGTGATCGGCCGAGTGTCGATCGGCGAAGACTCTTCCGTATGGCCGACTTCGGTATTGCGCGGCGACGTGCATGACATCCGGATCGGCGCGCGCACCAATATTCAGGACGGTTCCGTGTTGCATTGCACCTCTCCCGAATCCGATCCGCCACATGGATATGGTCTTACCGTCGGCAACGACGTCACGGTGGGGCATCGTGTGATCCTGCACGGCTGCACCATCGGCAACTTCGTGCTGATCGGCATGGGTGCCATCGTGATGGATGGAGCTGTAGTGGAAGACGAGGTGATCGTTGGTGCCGGCAGCGTGGTCACGCCCGGCAAGGTGCTGACGAAGGGCGGACTCTACGTGGGCTCACCTGCGAAACGCGTACGCGATCTGCGTCCCGAAGAACTGGAATTCCTGCGCTACAGCGCGAAGCACTACGTGAAGCTCAAAGACCTGCACCTGCGTGCCTCGCACCAGATAATGTAGTTCGCGCTTCAGCTGCGCAGCGCCGCAAGCACTTCCGCAGTATCCGGACGCACGCCACGCCAGAGCAGAAACGCTTCCGCCGCCTGTTCCACCAACATGCCGAGCCCATCGAGGGCTCGTGCTGCACCATGTTGCTCTGCCCAACGACAGAAAATCGTGGGCTCCTTCGCGTACATCAGGTCGTAGCACCAGGCGTCTGATGCCAGGAGATCATCCGGCAGAGAAGGCAAGTCTCCAGCAAGACTCGCGGAAGTGGCATTGAGCACCCAATCGAATTGCTGACCTGCCAGTGCCGCAAAGCCGCATGCGCTCACCTCGCCGTGAGGTGAGAACAGTTCCGCGAGCTCCTGCGCCTTGCTTTCCGTACGGTTGGCGACCACGACGCGTTGCGGCTCTTCCTGTAACAAAGGCAAGAGAATGCCGCGCGTCGCGCCGCCAGCACCGAGCACCAACACGCGTTTGCCACGCAACACTCCTCCGGCATTCACCGTCAGATCACGGATCAAACCCGGACCATCGGTGTTGTGTCCTTCGAGTTTGCCGTCTTCATTGCGCAACAGTGTGTTGACGGCTCCCGCCAATTCCGCGCCGGGAGAGCGCACTTCGGCCAACTCCCATGCTTCCTGCTTGAAGGGCACGGTGATGTTGAGGCCCTTGCCGCCGCCAGCGAAAAAACTCGTGACGGCGCGCTTGAATCCATCCAGGGGTACGAGCAGCGCGTCGTACTCGAGATCCTGATCGAGCTGACGCGCAAACATCGAATGAATGAAGGGAGATTTGCTGTGTGCGATGGGATTGCCCATCACTGCGTAACGATCGGTCATGATTGGCTCGCGGTGAAGTCAGCGGCGCGAAGTGCGCCGCTCGTTCAGGCCCAGTCGCGCGGACGCAGGTAGTCGGTATAGAGCCGCGCTTCTTCGGTGCCGGGCTTGGGATGATAGTTGTAATCCCAGCGCACTTCCGGCGGTAAGGACATCAAAATCGATTCGATACGACCCACACCCGACTGCAGACCAAAGAGCGTGCCGCGGTCGTACACCAGGTTGAACTCCACATAGCGGCCGCGGCGATATTGCTGGAAGCGTTTTTCGCGTTCGCCATAGGGGGTGTCCTTACGGCGCTGCACGATGGGCGTGTAGGCCTTGAGATAGCTGTCACCCACTGCGCGCATGAAGGCGAAACAACGCTCGAAGCCCCAGGCGTTGAGGTCGTCGAAGAAGAGGCCGCCGACGCCGCGCGGTTCGTTGCGGTGTTTGAGGAAGAAGTATTCATCGCACCACTTTTTATAGTCGGCGTACACATTGGGCCCGAAGGGCTCGCAGGCGGCCTTGGCCGTTTCGTGCCAGTGGCGGCAGTCTTCGTCGAAACCGTAATAAGGAGTGAGGTCGTAGCCACCGCCGAACCACCACACGGGTTCGATGCCGGGCTTCTCGGCGATGAAGAAGCGGACGTTGGCGTGCGAGGTCGGCACGTAGGGATTGCGCGGATGGATCACCAGCGACACACCCAGCGCCTGGAAGGAGCCTCCGGCCAGGTCGGGGCGCGCGGCGGTGGCGGAAGCGGGGAGGCGCTTGCCGAACACGTGCGAGAAGTTCACGCCGCCCTTTTCGAACACGGCGCCTTCGCTGATGACGCGGGAGATGCCACCGCCGCCATCCTCACGATCCCAGCTGTCCTTGCAAAAGCTGGCTTTCCCGTCGATCGCAGCAAGTTCGCTGCAGATGCTTTCCTGAAGCCCGAGCAAATAGGTTCTTACGGCCTGGACATCGATGGCACTGTGCACTGCGGTCCTCTCACGATTGCCTGAAGGAGGCGCAACTTTAGCAGGTTCGGGGCGCGCGCGGCGCGCACGAGCCTCCGCGGAGTTGATCAGTTTCAACCAGCGCGCGAGAAGCCGGCAGGGGAGGAGCTGAGTAATCCGCGCAGTTCCAGCTCACCGAGGCGGGCCAGCAAGGTCGCTACGGGTAGACCCGAAGCCGTGCTCAGCTGTTCGAGCGAAACTTCACCGAAGCCGATCAGGTCCAACAATCTTCTGTCTTCTTCCGATAGTGAAGACTTACATTCATAAATCGACGAACGGACCGTAGCAGGTAAGGCGTTGCTTGTCGCCTCGTCCAGACGCTCTCGTTCCCAGGCGGTGAGGGCGGGCAGTTCCTCGAGTATGTCCTCCACCCTTTCCACCAGCTTGGCACCGCTGCGCAGTAGGGCATGGCAGCCACGACTCAGTGGGTTGTAGACCGAGCCCGGGATGGCGAAGACCTCCCGCCCTTGCTCCGCAGCAAGCCGGGCGGTGATCAGCGAGCCGCTACGGGCGGCGGCCTCGACCACCAACACGCCATGCGAGAGTCCACTGATGATCCGGTTGCGGACGGGGAAGTGCCAATCCTGCGGCCCCTGCCATGGCGGAAATTCCGACACCAGAAGACCCTCCCCCTGAATGCGTTCCGCCAGGGCCCGGTTGCTCTTGGGGTAGAGTTGGTCCAACCCCGAACCGAGTACGGCCACCGTCAGCCCACCCGCTTCCAGGGCGCCGTGATGACTTTCGGCATCGACCCCCAGTGCCATGCCGCTCGTGACCACGTAACCCCGCTGCGCCAGTGCCGCGCCGAATTCCCGCGCCAAGCGGCGGCCATCGGCGCTCGGCTTGCGAGTACCCACTATCGCTATTTGCGGCAAGTTCAAGGCATTTTTGTTGCCACGTAGGTACAAGAGGGACGGGGGATCGCTCAGGTTCTTGAGCAAAGGAGGGTAGTCGGGGCTATAGAGCGGAAGCAGGGCGTTGCCAGGTGCTGCGGCCCATTCCAGCACACGCGACAGATACTTACGCGCCTCACCCAGATCTTCTTCTTTTAACAAGCGAAGTGCTGCGTCCGCGCTGCTGGCCGTCCAACTGGTCTGACCAAAGGCTTTGAGCCGGCTGGGACCGAGGGCGGGAATCAGGCTGAGCAGCAGCCAAAGGTGATCGAGGTTCGATGGGGCATCGTGAGACATCACGGGCTCGTCCCTGGTGAGCACAAGGAAGGCCGCCGCCTTGAATCGGCTCACGGCGCAACCACATTAGTCGGGCGTGCCCTGGTATAGTGCACGCTTGACTTCCGCGCCAATAACGCTTGGATTAATACTATTCCCTGGTTTAGGTCCCGAAGTTGATGCCGTAACATCCGGTACGGATTTGGCGTATCATTTCGGGCCCGTCGTCGGCGATGCACCCATGAGCTTACTCACCATCCTCGAATACCCAGATCTGCGCCTGCGCAAGCGTGCCGCCGTGGTTCAGCCGGAGCAGATCAATGATTCGCTGCGTCAGACCATCGACGACATGTTCGAGACCATGTATGCCGCCAACGGCATTGGTCTGGCCGCGACCCAGGTGGACATCCACCTGCGTGTGATCGTGCTCGACGTATCGGAAGAGCGGAACTCTCCCATGGCCTTCATCAATCCCGAGATCGAGGTGCTCGATCCCGAGCCCATGGGTTACGAAGAAGGTTGTCTCTCCGTTCCCGGCTACTACGACCTCGTCACCCGTCCGCGCCGTATCAGGGTGAAAGCCCTCGACCGCGATGGTCAGCCCATCGAAATGGAAGCCGAAGGTCTTCTGGCCGTGTGCTTGCAACACGAGTGCGACCACCTCGACGGCAAACTCTTCGTCGACTACCTCTCCATCCTCAAGCGTCAGCGCATCAAGCACAAATTGCTGAAGGACAAGAAGCAGAAGGTTGGCTGAGGCCACAGCAGCTGGTAGAAAGCCTGCTTCCTCATCGACTCGTCCTATTCATGAATTCCTCTCTCCGCATCGTCTTCGCTGGGACGCCCCAGTTTGCTGCCGAGCAGCTGCGCGCAATTCTCGAAGCCGGTTTCACGGTAGTCGGCGCTTACTCTCAACCCGATCGTCCCACTGGCCGCGGCAAGAAATTGTTGCCCACACCAGTGAAGGCCTTGGCGGAACAGCATGGCATCCCAGTGTTTCAACCACTGTCGCTGAAAAATGAAGCAGCAGAGCAACAGCTGCGCGAGCTGCAGCCTGATGTGATGGTGGTGGTGGCCTATGGCCTCTTGTTGCCGCCCGCGATTCTGGCCCTGCCCAAGTACGGCTGTCTCAACGTGCACGCCTCTCTGCTGCCACGTTGGCGTGGTGCGGCGCCGATCGAACGTGCCATCCTCGCGCGCGACGCCGAAAGTGGTGTGTGCATCATGCAGATGGATGCCGGGCTCGACACCGGCCCCGTGCTCGCTACTCGCCGCACGCCAATTACCGAAGAAGACACCAGCGAAACGTTGACGCAGCGTCTTTGCGACCTCGGCGCCGAAGCCTTGATCGACGTGCTCGAGCACATCGCGCAGGGCAATCCGCCGCCCGCGGTGCCACAAAGTTCCGAAGGCGTGCTCTACGCCGCCAAGATCCAAAAGCAGGAAGCCCTGATCGATTGGAGCAAGAGCGCCGCCGACATTGCCGCGCAGACACGCGCCTTCTATCCGCGCGTTCCAGCCTTCACCTTCCACCACGGCGCGCGGCTACGCCTTCTGAAGGCGAAGGCCTTGCCGAGCACTGCTTCAGCGGAGCCGGGCAGGATTACCAGAGTAAGTGATCACTCTTTCGTCGTTGCCTGTGGTGAAGGCGCACTTGAAGTGAGCGAAGTCCAGCTTGAGGGCAAGAACGCCGTGAGCTTCGCCGCTCTGCGCAACGGTCATCCGGACTACATCGTGCAGGGACAGCGACTGGGCGAGGCTCCCGCGCCGGTGGCTCATGGCAGCTGAACTTCACAGTCTCTACTGCCGCACCCTGCTCGGCATCCGGCAGGGACGGGGATCGTTGAATTCCTGGCTGGATGCCGAAACCAAGCGTGAGCTCGGTGCCGATGCCGCGCGTTTGCAGGCCTGGTGCTATGGCGTCTGCCGCTGGTATCACCGCCTCGATGCCATGGCCGCACGACTGCTCGAAAAGCCGCTGCGCAACAAGGATCAGGACATCCACTTTCTGATTTTGCTCGGGCTCTATCAACTGCAATTCATGCGCACACCCGCTCACGCGGTACTGAACGAAACCGTTGCGGCGGCCGAAGCATTGCGCAAACCCTGGGCGAAGAACCTGATCAATGCCGTGCTGCGCGAGGCACAGCGTTCGCAAGAGACCTTGCTGGAACAGAGCAAGAAGGATTACAGCCACTGGTTCTCGCATCCCGATTGGCTGTTGCAACAACTCAAACGCGACTGGCCCAAGCATTACCGCGAGATACTCGAGGCCAACAACGAACCGGCGCCCATGACCTTGCGCGTGAACCGGCGAATGAGTACTTGCGACTCCTATCTGCAGGAGCTTGCTGCTGCCGGCATTGCAGCAAGTGCCGATCCTTTGAGTCCACAAGGTGTGCTGCTGGCTCAACCTTGTGAGGTGCGATCTCTACCTGGCTTCGCGGAAGGGAAGGTGAGTGTGCAGGACGCAGCCTCCCAGCTCGTGGCGGAGGTACTTCCAGTATCAGGAACGCAGCGCGTGCTCGATGCCTGCTGTGCGCCGGGCGGCAAGACTTGCGCCTTGCTTGAAGCTCATCCAGAGCTCGATGTCATCGCTCTCGATGTCGACGCATCACGCTTGCAACGTGTTCACGACAATCTTTCACGGCTGCGCTTGAGTGCTTCAGTAGCGCAGGGCGACATCTCGCAGCAGCACGCCTTCGAACCAGCAAGTTTCGATGCAATCCTGCTCGACGTTCCCTGTTCGGGTACGGGCGTGATTCGCCGTCACCCCGACATCAAATTGTTGCGCACGCCCGCCGAAGTGGCTGGACTCGTGGAGAAGCAACGCGCTTTGCTAGAAGCAGCATGGCCTTTGCTGCGCGAAGGCGGTTATCTGCTCTATTCGACCTGTTCCGTGCTGCGTGCCGAAAACGATGAACAGATTGCAGCTTTCGTCGCCGCACATCCGACAGCGCAAGTCTTGCCTCCGGAACTACCTGGCGCCATGCGCTCCGAAGTCGGCACGCAGCTCTTCCCGCAGGTAGGTGGGCATGATGGCTTCTACTATGCATTGCTGCGCAAATAGGAAAGAATGCGGCTCCCGCCTGGGATGAGACTTCACCATGAAAATCCTGATTCTCGGGGCCAATAATGTCGGCGCCGCTCTAGCGGATCATCTCTCGAGGGAAACCAACGACATCACCGTCATCGATCCCGATGCCGATGCCTTGAGAGCGCTGAAGGAAAAGTTCGACATCGGCACCGTCGTCGGCCAGCCCTCTTTTCCCGATGTGCTCAAGCGTGCCGGCGCCGACGATGCCGACATGCTGATCTGCGTCACGGACAGTGACGAAGTGAACCTCGTGGCCTGCGAAGTGGCGTGGACGCTGTTTCGCACGCCGAAGAAGATCTGCCGCCTGCGTTCGAATTCCTATGTCAACGTAGAAAAGCTCTTCGGCAATGAAGCCATTCCGATCGATGTGGTGATCAGCCCCGAGCAGATCGTCTCGCGCAGCATCAAGAATCTCATCGAATTGCCCGGCTCATTGCAGGTACTCGACTTCGCCAAGGGCAAGATCCAATTGGTTGCGGTATGTGCAGAGAGAGGCGGCCCCTTGGTGGGACGTGAATTGCGCTGTCTGCGCGAACACATGCCCAACATCGACACACGCGTTGCCGCAATCTTCCGCCAGAATCGTCCGATCCTGCCGCAAGGCGACACCGTCATCGAAGCCTATGACGAAGTGTTCTTCATCGCCGCACGCGATCACATCCGCCACGTGATGAGTGAACTGCGTCCTGTCGACAAGCCCTACAAGCGCATCATGATCGCCGGCGGTGGCAACATCGGCGAACGGTTGGCGCAGGCGGTGGAAGGCAGCTTCCGCACCAAGTTGATCGAATCGAATCCACATCGCTGCGAAGTACTCGCGGAAAAGCTGCGCTTCACCACCGTGCTCAACGGCGATGCTTCCGACCATGAAATGTTGTTGGAAGAGGGCATCGAAGACACCGACGTCTATCTCGCTCTCACCAACAACGACGAAACCAACATCATGTCGTCGATGCTCGCCAAGCGCATGGGTGCAGCACGTGTGATGACGCTGATTTCCAATCCCGCCTATGTTGATCTGGTGCAGGGCAGTGAAGTGGACATCGCCATTTCACCGCAGCAGGCGACGATCGGTAGTTTGCTGACACACGTGCGGCGAGGTGACGTCGCTGCCGTGCATTCCTTGCGCCGCGGCGCAGCAGAAGCTCTCGAAGCCATTGCGCATGGCGACAAGAACACTTCGAAAGTGGTGGGTCGTAAATTGGGGGATATTTCGCTGCCGCAGGGCGCGACGATCGGCGCCATTCTGCGTGGCGACAAGGTGCTGATCGCGCACGACAACGTCGTGGTGGAAAGCGGCGACCACGTCATCATGTTCCTGATGGACAAGAGCCGCATCCCAGAAGTGGAACGTCTGTTCCAAGTTGGCTTTACCTTCTTCTGAGCCGATACATCACGCGCGATAGGGCGAGCTCATTCCTTCCGGTTGACGCTTGTAGCGCTTGTATTCCCAGGCATATTGCTCCGGTGTCTTGCGCACCAGGGTTTCCACCGTGCGGTTGAGCCCGGTAAGAGCTTCGACCAAGTCCGAGGAATAGATGGAGCCATCGGGCTCGATCATCTCGATCTCGAAACCCTTCTCGGTTCGGCGTACCACACCCACCAAGATGCGGGCGCCGGTCTTCTGCGCCAGACGATTCACCAAGGTCATGGTCAAGGCCGGGCGATTGAAGAAAGGCGCAAACTCGCCGCTTTCATCCGGCGGCACCTGATCGGGCAGGATGCCTACTACTTCCCCGGCACGCAGCGCGCGCAACAACATGCTCACGCCTTGCTTGTCGGTGGCCACCATGTTGGCACCCGTGCGGCTGCGCGCCTTGTAGATCACTTCCGCGATGCGCGGATCCGAGGGCGGTTGAAACAATTGATGCGTCTGCCCGAGACCACAGGTGTTGAGCCACAGACCGAAGAGCTCCCAGTTGCCGAGGTGAGGCGAGCACAGCACTACACCCTTGCCGCTCTCGGCACCCGCCTTGAGTAAGTCGAAACCGATCACCCGCTCGATGGAGGCGAGCGCCCGCTCCGGTGGCCATAACCAGGTGCTGCCGGCCTCGCAGATGGCCTTGAAGGTTTGACGCAGGCTGGCATGGGCCAGTTTGCGGCGCTCTTCTTCCGACAATTCCGGGAAGGCGATGGCCAGATTGGTGTGGGTGGTTTTGGCCATGCGGGTATTGGCCAGGAAGGCGATGTCACCACACAGGGTTCCCAGGCGACGTTGCCAGCTCAGGGGCAGGAGGGCCAGAAAGCGGAGGAGAGCCAGAATCAGGGTCGATTTCATGAAACGAACGTGAGGAGAACAACTGCTAGCAGGTCGCGCACACCGGGAGACATCTCGCCATGTTCGGACCTTTTCAGGATAATAGACGACTTTTTCATTCCCGCGCGCCTAAGCGCAATAGTACCCGAAGCCGCTCAGTCTGGAGTCCTTTTTGACCACCTCAGTTGACGTTTCCACCTTTCAGGGCCTGATCCTGGCCCTGCAACAGTTTTGGGCCGAGCGCGGTTGCGTGCTCATACAGCCGCTCGACCTCGAAGTGGGTGCCGGCACCTTCCACACCGCCACCTTCCTGCGCGCCATTGGTCCGGAAAGCTGGAATACGGCCTACGTGCAGCCCTGCCGTCGTCCGACGGACAGCCGCTACGGCGAGAACCCGATGCGCCTGCAGCACTATTACCAGTTCCAGGTGATCCTCAAGCCTTCGCCGCTGAACATCCAGGAGCTCTATCTGGACTCGCTGCGCCATCTCGGCATCGACACCAGCATCCACGACATCCGCTTCGTGGAGGACAACTGGGAATCGCCGACCCTCGGCGCCTGGGGCTTGGGTTGGGAAGTGTGGCTCAACGGCATGGAGGTGACGCAGTTCACCTACTTCCAGCAGGTGGGTGGCCTGGAGTGCTATCCGGTGAGCGGCGAGATCACCTATGGTCTAGAGCGCATCGCGATGTATCTGCAGAACAAGAACAGCATCTTCGACATCGTGTGGGCGCACACGCCCAACGGCACCGTCACCTACGGCGACGTGTTCCATCAGAACGAAGTCGAGATGTCGGCGTATAACTTCGAGCACGCCAACACCGACAACCTGTTCCAGTATTTCAATCAGTGCGAAGCCGAATGCCAGAAGCTGATCGCGGCCAAACTGGTACTGCCGGCCTACGAACAAGTGCTGAAGGCATCGCACTACTTCAACCTGCTCGATGCGCGCTCGGCCATTTCGGTCACCGAGCGTCAACGCTACATCCTGCGCGTGCGCACGCTGGCGCGCGAGGTCGCCCAGGCCTACTACGAATCCAGAGCACGACTCGGCTTCCCCTTGGCACCCGAAGCCCTGCGGCAGGAATGTCTGGAGAAATTCAACAATGCTTAATCAGGACCTGTTGATCGAAATCGGCACCGAAGAGCTGCCACCGAAGGCCCTCCTGGCATTGTCGACCGCATTCGAGGACGCCTTCGCCGGACAACTGAAACAGGCCGGCCTGGGCTTCAGCGCGATTCAGCGTTTCGCCACGCCGCGCCGTTTGGCCTTGCTCGTCTCGCAACTCGCCACCGAACAACCGACCCGTACGATCGAGAAGTGGGGCCCCGCCGTTCAGGCGGCTTTCGATGCCGAGGGCAAACCCACCAAGGCCGCCGAAGGTTTCGCGCGTTCCTGCGGTGTGGACGTGAGCGCCCTCGAACAGCGTAGTGACGGCAAGGTCACCAAGCTTTATTACGGCGTCGAGCAGCCCGGCGCCGCCACGGCTTCGCTGGTTCCCGCCATGGTTGGTCAGGCCCTGGCTGCGCTGCCGATCCCCAAGCGCATGCGCTGGGGCAGCAATCGCGATGAATTCGTACGCCCCGTGCAGTGGGTGGTGCTGTTGTTCGGTAACGATGTGATCGATGCCACTCTCATGGGCCAACAGGCGGGTAGAACCACGCGTGGCCATCGCTTCATGTCCAGCGCTCCGATCGAGATCGGGCAGCCGGCGCAGTACGTCGAAGCGCTGCGTAGCGGCAAAGTGATCGCTTACTTCGATGAACGTCGCGCGGAGGTTCGTCGCCAGATCGAAGCGAAAGCTGCCGAGCTCGGCGGCCGCGCCATCATCGACGAAGCGCTGCTGGACGAAGTGACCTCATTGGTCGAATGGCCGGTGGCACTGGCAGGCCGTTTCGATGACCGTTTCCTCGAGGTGCCGAAGGAAGCGCTGATTTCCTCGATGAAGGAACACCAGAAGTGCTTCCATCTGCTGGATGCACAGGATCGCATCCTGCCGTACTTCATCACGCTCAGTAACCTCGAAAGTCGCGATCCCGCGCAGGTGATCGCCGGCAATGAGAAGGTGATTCGTCCGCGTCTGGCCGACGCTGCCTTCTTCTTCGATCAGGATCGCCGTCAGCCCTTGGCTTCGCGTGTCGAAAAACTGAAAACCGTGGTGTTCCAGCAGGATCTCGGCACGGTCTACGACAAGTCGCAGCGCGTACAGAAACTCGCCGTCACGCTGGCGCAGGATCTCGGTTACGACACGCAGCTCGCAGCGCGCGCCGCCGAGCTCGGCAAGTGCGACCTGATGACCTCGATGGTCTACGAGTTCGCCGAACTGCAGGGTCTGATGGGCTATCACTACGCGCTACACGACGGCGAGCCGCAGGAAGTCGCGCTGGCGCTCAACGAACAATATCTGCCGCGCTTTGCCGGTGACCAATTGCCGCAGAGCCGCACCGGTCGCGTGCTCGCGCTGGCCGAACGTCTCGACACCATCGCCGGTCTCTTCGGCTTGGGCCAGCCGCCGACGGGGTCGAAGGATCCCTTCGCGCTGCGCCGTGCCGCCCTCGGCGTACTGCGTCTTTTGATCGAACAGCAGTTGCCGCTGTCGTTGCCGCGCGCCGTCGCTGCCGCGATGGCTGGTTATGCCGGCAACCCCAAGGTGAAGGACGCGAGCAAAGAAATCGTCGACTTCATCATCGAACGTCTGCGAGCCTATTACGCCGATCAAAACATCGGTGCGGACGTGTTCTTCGCCGTGGATGCCGTACGTCCAGCCAGCCCGCTCGAATTCGATGCCCGCATCAAAGCCGTGGCGCACTTCGCCGCGCTGCCGGAAGCACAGGCACTTGCTGCTGCCAACAAGCGCGTGGGCAACATCCTGCAGAAGGCAGAAGAGGCGCCGCCTGCTCGATGCGACGAAAGCCTGCTGCAGGAAGCGGCGGAAAAAGCCCTGGCGCAGGCGTTGCACGAAGCGCGCGCCGTGGCCGATCCCTTGCTCGCCAGTGCTCGCTTCACCGAAGCCCTGGCCACGATGGCGACGCTGCGCGCACCGGTCGATGCCTTCTTCGATCAGGTGATGGTGAATGCCGAAGATCCGACGCTGCGTCGCAATCGTCTGGCTCTGTTGAACGAGCTGCGTCAGTTGTTCCTGCGCATCGCCGACATTTCGTTGTTGCAGAATGTCTGAGGTCGCTGCCAAACCACTGGTCATCCTCGACCGCGATGGAGTCATCAACCAGGACTCGGATGCCTACATCCGCTCGGTGGATGAGTGGATTCCGATTCCTGGCAGCATCGAGGCCATCGCGCGACTGACGCAGGCCGGCTGCCAGGTCGCTGTTGCAACCAATCAGTCAGGAATTGGGCGTGGCTATTTCGATGAATACACGCTGGCGCAGATGCATGAGCTGATGCGAACCCTGGTGGAAGAGGCGGGTGGCCACATCGATGCCTTGGCCTATTGTCCCCATCTGCCCGATGCCGGTTGCGCCTGTCGTAAACCACTACCTGGTTTGCTCGATGAAATCGCGGAAACCTTGGAGGTCTCACTCGAAGGCGCCTGGTTCGTCGGCGACACGGCGAAAGACATCGAAACCGCGCTCAGCCGCAATTGCCGCCCGATTCTCGTGCTCACCGGCAAAGGTGAGCGCACCTTACCCAAACTTTCGCCGGAGCTGCGCGCAGCCGCGGTGGTACAACCGGATCTGGCTGCTGCAGTCACTCACATCCTGAACACTCTCAGCACACAGCCATGATCGCTCGACTACGCGCACTGCTGTTCTACGCAGGCTACAGTCTCAGCCTGATCATCTACGCTCCTCTCTGCATCATTCTCGCTCCCTTTCTCTCACTCCATGGCCGTTACCGCATCTGTTTGCGCTGGAATGCCTTCGCGCTGTGGTGGCTGGGCGTTTGCTGTGGATTACGCCATCGCATCATCGGTGCCGAGAACGTGCCGAAGGAACCGGTGGTGGTGATGGCGAATCACCAAAGTCCGTGGGAGACTTTGTTCCTTGCCCTCTATTTCAGACCGATCTGTCCAATACTAAAACAGGAGCTGCTGAAGATTCCGTTTTTTGGATGGGGGCTGGCGCTGGTCAAGCCGATCGCGATCGACCGCAGCAAACGACGCGAAGCGCGGCAAACGCTTCTCGCGCAGGGACCCGATCGGTTGCAGCGAGGTTTGTCGGTGATGGTGTTTCCGGAAGGCACACGTGTGAATCCCGGCGAAGAGCGCAAGTTTTCGAGCGGTGGGGCAGAGCTGGCCATCGCCGCCGGCGCAAAGGTGCTACCGGTGGCGCACGATGCCGGCTGCTTCTGGCCGGCACATAAACTGGTGAAGCATCCGGGAGTGATCACGGTGCACATCGGCAAACCGATCGAAGCCAAGGGCTGCAGCCCGCGCGACCTGACGGAAGAGGTCAGCAGTTGGATTCGCGCGCGGCTGAGCGAAATGCAACCGGAGCTCTATCCAGCTGTAGAAGCGAAAAGCGGCGAAGCGCAGAGCTAAGGTAGGCGCCGCCAACGGAAGCGAAGCTTCGCTCCGCAATTCGATCGACCAAAACAAAACGGGCTCCCAAGAAGCCCGTTTCTGTTTCTGCGTGAAGTAAGTGCTTAGACGTCGAGGTTGGCTACCGCCAGCGCGTTCGCTTCGATGAACTCGCGGCGCGGTTCCACCTGGTCGCCCATCAGCGTGTTGAAGAGCTGATCCGCGCCCATCGCATCTTCGATGGTTACCCGCGACATGCGGCGGAAGTTCGGATCCATCGTCGTTTCCCACAGCTGCTCGGGGTTCATCTCGCCCAAGCCTTTGTAGCGCTGCAGGTAGTGCCCCTTCATCGCATCTGCCATCAACCAGTCGAGTGCCTGTTTGAAGTCGGTGACGGGATAGGTTTTCTCACCACGTTTCACGTAGGCACCGGGCTCCAGCAGACCTTTCAGGATGCTGCCGACACGGCAAATCTCACGATATTCGTTGGACTTGAAGAAGTCGTCGGACAAGGTGACTTTGCGCGTCACACCGTGAATCTGCGAGGTGACCACGGGCACGTAGATCTGCTCTTCCGCTTCGAAGCGCACGACGAAACTGTAGGTAGCACCGGCCTTGGACGACTCCTTGACCAATCGTTCCAGTTGCTCGATCCATTCGCGTACCACGGCTTCCTGTTGCAGGCTTTCCACGGTGAGCGGTGGCAGATTCAACAGGCTTTCCAGTACGTCCTGCGGATATTGGCGCGAGAGGCGACGGATCTGCGACTGCACGCTGCGGTAGTCCTGCACCAGGCTCTGCAGAGCAGTGCCGCTGATGCCGGGCGCGGAGGCGTTGACGTGCAGGCTGGCATCTTCGAGCGCCATCTGCGTCTGATAGGCCGCCAGTTCCTCGTCGTCCTTCAGATATTGTTCCTGTTTACCTTTGCGAATCTTGTAGAGCGGCGGCTGTGCGATGTAGATGTGACCACGTTCGACCAGTGGGCGCATCTGACGGAAGAAGAAGGTGAGCAGCAGCGTACGGATGTGCGAGCCGTCCACGTCGGCGTCAGTCATGATGATGATGCTGTGGTACCGCAGGGCGTCGGGATTGAAATCCTCGGTGCCAATGCCGCAGCCGAGCGCCTTGATCAAGGTGCCGATCTCTGCGGAGCTCAACATCTTGTCGAAGCGGGCCTTTTCCACGTTCAGGATCTTGCCCTTAAGCGGCAGGATCGCCTGATTCTTGCGGTTGCGGCCCTGTTTGGCCGAGCCACCTGCCGAGTCACCCTCCACGATGTAGAGTTCCGATAGAGCAGGGTCTTTCTCCTGACAATCCGCCAGCTTGCCTGGCAGCCCCGCCACGTCGAGTGCGCCTTTACGACGAGTCATTTCTCGCGCCTTGCGGGCAGCTTCACGCGCGCGGGCGGCGTCGACCATCTTGCCGACGATGCCCTTGGCTTCCTGCGGGTTCTCGAGCAGGAAGCTGCCGAAGTGTTCGACCATCTCCTGTTCCACGGCGGACTTCACCTCGGAGGACACCAGTTTGTCCTTGGTCTGGGAGGAGAACTTCGGATCCGGCACCTTCACGGAGATGATGGCCGTCAGACCTTCGCGCGCGTCATCGCCCGTGACTTCCACGTCCTTGCCGCGGCGACCTTCCATCTCCTTGTCGATGTAGTTCTTGAGAACGCGTGTCAGGCCAGCGCGGAAACCGGCCAAATGCGTGCCGCCATCGCGCTGCGGGATGTTGTTGGTGTAGGGGTACACGTTTTCCTGGTAGCCGTCATTCCACTGCATGGCCACTTCGACGCCGATGCCGTTCACCTGGGAGCTGAAGTGGAACACCTTGCTGACCGGGGTCTTGGCCTTGTTCAGGTAGTCGATGAAGGCGTGCAGACCACCGTCGTACTTGAATAACTCGGATTTGTCGGAGCGCTCGTCGATCAGTTCGATCGAAATGCCGGCGTTGAGGAAGGCCAGCTCGCGCAGTTTCTTTTCCAGGATCTCGTACTTGAATTCGATGTTGCTGAAGGTTTCGGCGGAAGGCTTGAAGTGGACCTTGGTACCCGTACGGTCGGTGTCGCCCACGATTTTCAGCGGAAATTGCGGCACGCCGTGGTGGTAGACCTGCTCGTGAATGTGGCCGCCGCGATGGATCGTCAGCTTGAGGTGGGAGGAGAGGGCATTCACTACCGAAACGCCCACGCCGTGCAGACCGCCGCTGACCTTGTACGAGCCGCTGCCGTCGTCGTTGTTGAACTTACCGCCGGCGTGCAGGATGGTCATGATGACTTCTGCCGCAGAGACCCCTTCTTCGTGCATCTCGGTCGGGATGCCGCGGCCGTTGTCTTCCACGCTCACGGATTCGTCGGTGTGGATGACCACCTTGATGGTGTCACAGTAACCTGCCAGTGCTTCGTCGATGGAGTTGTCGACCACCTCGAACACCATGTGGTGCAGACCCGTACCGTCGTCGGTGTCCCCGATGTACATCCCCGGACGCTTGCGAACCGCATCGAGCCCTTTCAGAACTTTGATACTGGAAGAGTCGTAAGTGCCTTGATCTGCCATTCCGCTAATCCTGTCTTATCTGTTCAGCAACGCGTTCTGCACCAAAGCCGAAGGCTTAAAAACCTGATTTTCAATGGTTTTTGCCAGTGTCGCTGTGACTAATGTGAGGCGAAATTTTACCACGTTTCACGTGGAACAATCTCAGACCCTGGTCCATTTCCTCATTTGCTCCGGCCAGAGCCGGGAGCAGGGTTTCGGGCTCAATGCAGGTGAGGAAGGTCTGCAAACCGAGCTTCTGCAGCTGCGCACACACCCGTGCACGGTTGGTCGAGTCCAGCTCCGCCGGCAAATCATCGATCAGCAGCACACAGCGGATGCCAGTGAGCAGTTGGAGCAGGGAGGCCTGGGCCAGGCGCAGGGCACAGATCAGCAGCTTCATCTGGCCCCGAGACAGTACTTCCGCTACATCCTGACCGCCCGAACGTAACCGTAGTTCGGCCCGATGTGGGCCCACGGTCGTATGGCCTGCTTGGCGATCACGGGGTAGGGCGCGCTGCAGCTGTTCTTGCAGGGGTTGCTCTGGATCCCACCCGGGGAGGTATTCCAGCGTGAAACGCTCGGCAAGGGTCTCGCCCATCAAGTTCGGTAGGAACTGCTGCAGGTGCTCTTCGTACTGCTGAAGATATTCCATACGCAACCGATTCATGGCCTCGCCGTTTACGGCGAACGCCTGCGTCCAGGGGGCCAACTCAGCCGGGCCAGCGTCGTCCCTCAGCAACTGGTTGCGTTGTTTCAGAGCCTGGCGCGCACTGCGCCAGTGATGGAGGAACTCATGTTTCACGTGAAACACTCCCCAATCGATGAAACGGCGTCGCTCGGAAGGACTGCCCTCCAACACCGCAAAGGTGTCGCCATTGATCAGAAGCAGGGGGAGCACCTGGGAAAGTTCCGCCGCGCTACCGGCCTGAGTGCCGCCCACTTTGAGGCTCTTGATGCCCTGTCGACCACGCTGCACGCCCAAGGTGAGCCCTGTTTCCAGCTCACCGAATACGGAGCAGAGTGGCTGTCCCTCCTGAATCAAGGGGCGCTGCAGGTGACCACGGAACGAGCGAGAGGTGCCAAGCATGTAAACGGCCTCGAGCACACTGGTCTTGCCGGAACCGTTTTCACCAAAGAGAAGATTGAAGTGGGGGCTGGGTGGGAAATCCGCTTCCGTGATGTTGCGCAGGCCCTGTATATAAAGCCGCGCGAGCCGGGTCATGGAAGCGGATTCGAGGGGAAGGGGATAGCGGGCTATCAGAGCCGCATCGGCATGACGACGTACAGCGAGGCCGCACCGTCACCGGCGTGGATCAAAGCACTGCTGTTGGCGTCGGACAGTACCATCTGCACGTTGTCGGTGGAGATAACACTCAGCACGTCCACCAGATAGCTCACGTTGAAGCCGATTTCCAGCGGCGAGCCCGTGTATTCCACGCTGACGATTTCCTCCGCCTCTTCCTGCTCGGGGTTGTTGGCCAGGATCTTGAGCTCGTCCTTCTCCAGCACCAGGCGGATGCCGCGGAACTTCTCGTTGGACAGAATGGCCGTACGGCTCAACGCGTTGCGCAGATTGCCACGGTTTGCGACCAGTACCTTGTCACCACCCTTCGGCAGCACGCGGTCGTAATCCGGGAATTTGCCGTCGACGAGCTTGGAGGTGAAGGTGAAGTTCTGGGTACGGGCGCGGATGTGGTTGGTGCCGAGTGTCAGCTCCACCGGCTCATCCGTATCGGAGAGGAGGCGGGCCAGCTCCAGAATGCCCTTGCGGGGGATGATCACCTGAGTTTTACCGGTGATGCCTGGAATGCTGAACTTCTCGGTGTGCAGTGCCAGACGATGACCGTCGGTGGCCACCACGCGCAGGCTGTCGACGTTCACTTCCATCAGCAGACCATTGAGGTAGTAGCGCACGTCCTGCTGGGCCATGGCGAAAGCGGTGCTGTCGATCATGGTTTTGAGCAGCTTCTGCGGAATGGAGAAGCTGAGCGTGCCCTGGGATTCTTCGACGCTCGGGAAATCATTGGCGGGAAGTGTGGCCAGCGAGAAGCGGCTACGACCGAAGCGGATCACAGCCTTGCCATCGTCGAGTTCGAACTTGAGTGTGGCGTCATCCGGCAAGGACTTGCAGATGTCCATCAGCTTACGCGCCGGCACCGTGATTTCGCCCGGGATGCCTGCGTTGTCGAGCTGCACCCGGCCCACGAGCTCCACCTCCAGATCCGTGCCGGTCAGGGACAGCTGCTGCCCCTCAAGAACCAATAGCACGTTGGCCAGCACCGGCAGGGTCTGCCGACGCTCGACTACACCTGTCACCAGCTGCAGGGGTTTGATCAAGGCTTCGCGGGAGATTTCGAATTGCATAGAGGGGTCTCGTTGTGGCTGTCCTGTCCGGTTGTTCTTTGCCCTGGGGCGTTGCTAGTTGGCTCAGCTTGAAAGCGAGCGCAGGAGATTCTGATAGTCTTCTTCTATGTCGCTCGAGGTCTTGCGCAGATCGTGGATCGTGCGACAGGCGTGCAACACCGTGGTGTGATCGCGACCGCCATAGAAAGAGCCGATTTCGGGAAGGCTGTGATTGGTGAGCTCTTTGGAGAGGCACATGGCCATCTGCCGGGGCCGCGCCACTGAGCGATTGCGGCGCTTCGAGATCATATCAGCCATCTTGATCTTGTAATACTCGGCCACGGTGCGCTGGATGTTGTCGACGCTCACCAGCTTGCTCTGCAAGGCCAGGAGATCCTTCAGCGCGTCCTTGATCAACGGCACGGTGATCTCGGCGCCAAGGAAGTTGGCGTGGGCGATCACCTTCTTCAACGCACCTTCCAGCTCGCGTACGTTCGAACGCAGTTTCTGCGCCATGAACATTGCCTCTGTGTTGCCGAGCGCCACGTTTTCTTGAGCGGCCTTGTTCTTGAGGATGGCGGCGCGGGTCTCGAGATCCGGCGCTTCCACCGCCACGGACAGGCCCCAACCGAAGCGGGACTTCAGACGATCATCTAAGCCATTGATTTCACTATGATATTTATCGCAGGTCATGATGATCTGACGACCGCCGTCAAAGATTGCGTTGAAGGTATGGAAGAATTCTTCCTGGGAACGCTCCTTGTTGGCGAAGAACTGGATGTCGTCGATCAGCAGCACATCCACCGTATGGTAGTAACGCTTGAACTCGTTGATGGCATTCAACTGCAGGGCAGACACCATGCTGCCGACGAAGGTCTGCGAGTGTAGATAGACGACATTGGCCGACGGATCGCGCTCCTGGATCTGATTGCCGATGGCATGCATCAGGTGCGTCTTACCGAGGCCGACGCCCCCGTATATAAATAGTGGGTTGTAGGCTCCGCCCGGGTTGTTCGCCACCTGCTGCGCAGCGGCGCGCGCCAGTTGGTTGGACTTACCCTGGACGAAGTTGGCGAAGGTGTAGTTCTGATTCAGCTCGCCGCGATAGCTCAACTTGCGCTGACGACGGGCCATGGGCGAATCGCCGGCTGCTGAATTCGGGCTTTCTTTACTGCGCTTGATGAAGGCAGGGGCTTGCTCGGGCGCGGGCGCGGCGGCCTGCAGTTCTTCCTCCTGCTCGACTTCCTGCTCAGGCGTAGCTGTAGCTTCGGCGGCCTCGAACTGCTGGGCCAACACTTCTTCCGCCAGTAGACCGAGTTGCGGCTGCGCTGGATCGGCGATGGCAAACTCCAGCGCGTGTTCGACGGCGAGGTTCTTGAAGAAGTCGGTGATGCGAGCCTGATATTGGTCGCGGACCCAGTCGAGGATGAAACGGTTGGGTGCCAAGAGGCGCAGGGTGGTACCTTCGGCCACGGCGCGGATCGGGCGGATCCAGGTATTGAACTGTTGTGCAGGAAGTTCCGATTTGAGGCAAAGGATGCACTTTTGCCAGCTAGCCATTAACACAGTTCGAATTGCTCCCTGATTATTGTTCTGACGACGCGTGGGTTGAGCCGGGATTCTACCCACGAGGTGGGTACTTATCCACAAGCCCACGGGAAATTTCCAATAATTCGAGCTTTTATTTTTTGTTTTGTTTTCAATAACTTAACCAAATAGTTCACAAAAACCCAAGCGGATCGCGCTTCTGGGGGCAAAACGGTGAGAACAAAACCGCCTGTCAGAAACCTGTGGATAAGATGTGATGTAAGGTGGATGAAATCGAAGCACCGTTCAGCGCTGACGCCACACCAATAAAAAGCAGCTCCTACCGCCTCATCGGCGCCGCCACAATTGCAAGGGCACGGCAATCTCTATAGAATCCGCGCTCCTTTTTCTGGGAGTTTTGCGGCCGCTCTCCGCCGCACAATTCGCCTCGAGATTCCAACGCCGTCTTCGACGAGCAATTGAGCAATAGGAACGACCATGAAACGTACATTCCAGCCCAGCAAGATCAAGCGCGCACGCACCCACGGTTTCCGTGCCCGCATGGCAACCAAGAAAGGCCGTCAGGTTCTGGCTCGTCGCCGCGCCAAAGGCCGCGTTCGCCTGAGCGCCAGCGCCTAAGAAGGCACCGCTTCCGTTCTGTCCGGATGACCCTTGGCCACTGGCACGGTGGTCGCCCCGGGATGCCCGAGGAGGCTCGCCTTGCATCTGGACCAGCGCTTCACCAAGCAACGACGCCTGCTGAAGGCTGCTGAATTCGGCGCCGTCTTCGAAGCCGCGGATTTCAAGGTCTCAGCTCCCGCGCTAGTAATCCTCGCCAGAAACACACACCAGTCCCAGGCCAGGGCCGGGCTGGTGGTGTCGAAGAAGAATGCAGGATGTGCGGTCAGCAGAAACCGGTTGAAGCGGCTTCTGCGCGAAGTCTTCCGTAAACGCGCCGCGACTTACGCGCCACTCGACCTGGTCTTCTTGGTCCGTCCCGGTTTGTCGCGCATGGACAATCCTGAGATCATCGCCCTGGCCGAGACCTTGATGGACGAACTGGCACGCAAGGCGGCTCGCGCATCGGCCCGCGCCAACAAGAGTTAGCATCATGTCCAGGCACGCTCAGACCTCGGTGTATTCGCTCTCCTTCGTCGCACGCGTGCTGCTGGTGCTCATCTCCTGGTATCAGCGCTGGCTGAGCCCGATCTTCGGCACCCAGTGCCGTTTCTACCCCAGCTGTTCCCACTACACGCAGGAAGCCATCTGTCGGCATGGGGCTCTGCGCGGTAGTGTGCTGGGCGTTGCCCGCATTTGCCGTTGCAATCCCTTGTGCGAAGGAGGCAACGATCCCGTGCCGAATACCTTCACGTTCCGCCGCCACTCACTCTGATAGAAGTTGGACCGTTCATGGATCACAAGCGTAATCTGATCATTCTCGCCTTGGCCGTCGTCAGCTACCTGCTGCTCTTGGCCTGGAATGAAGACAATCCGGCTGCTCCGCCTGCCGTAACGCAGGGCAACACTCAGATCGAGCTCTCCAATCCGAGCGATCTGCCTTCGAGCAATGGCGACTCGAACGACGTGCCCGTTGCCACTGGCAATACCGCTCCGCAGCAGGCGGCGCAAAGTGGGTCTTCGCTGATCACGGTGATCACGCCGGTGCAGGAAGTAGTGATCGATCTCGCTGGCGGCGACATCGTGGCCCTGAATCTGCCTACTTTCCCGAGCTCGCTCGATACGCCCGACGATCCCTTCCGCCTGCTGCGCAACGACGCCGGCATGGTCTACGTCGCGCAGAGCGGTCTGGTTGGTCCCGATGGTCCCGATGCCAGCCCCAACGGCCGTCCGCGTTACAACAGCGCGCAGACTTCCTATTCCCTGACCGAAGGTGAACTCACCGTCGATCTCACCGCCAACATCGACGGTGTGAACCTCACCAAGCGCTATCGCTTCAGCGCCGATGACTTCCTGATCGGTCTCGACTACATCGTCGAAAACCGCCGCGCGGCTCCGATCAACCTGAATCTCTACGGTCAGCTCAAGCGCGACAACACGCCGGATCCGAGCAGTCCCTCCGGTCTCGGCATGCGCACCTTCCTCGGTGCCGCGATGACTTCGCCGGACGATCCCTACATCAAGGCCGATTTCGATGACATCGATGACGGCATCACGCCGATCTCCATGCAAGGCGGCTGGATCGGGTTTTCGCAACACTATTTCTTCAGTGGCTGGATTCCGCGAGGCGAGGGCAACAACACTTTCACCGCACGCAAGAACAACTCCGGCCAATACCTGATCGGCTTCGTCGGCCCGCAGTACAGTGTGGCGCCGGGCCAGAGCACGACCTTGTCCGCAGAGTTGTGGGCGGGTCCGAAAGATCAGGATCGTCTCGAGGTCATCGCACCGAATCTCGGTCAGACCATCGACTACGGCAAGCTGTGGTTCGTGGCCTATCCGATCTTCTGGCTCTTGAGCCACATCTATGAGTGGGTCGGCAACTTCGGTGTTGCGATCATCCTGCTCACGGTGGTGATTCGTTTGCTGTTCTTCCCCCTTTCTGCGAAGCAGTACGCTTCACAGGCCAAGATGAAACAGCTGCAGCCCAAGATCGAACAACTGAAGGCTCGCTACGGCGATGACAAACAGAAGTTCGTACAGGCGCAGATGGAACTGTGGCGCAAAGAGAAGGTGAACCCCTTCAGCGGCTGCTTGCCGGTACTGCTGCAGATGCCGGTGTTCCTCGGCATTTTCTGGGTACTCAACGAAAGCGTCGAATTGCGTCAGGCACCATTCATCCTCTGGTACCGAGACCTGTCGATGATGGACAGCTACTTCGTGTTGCCGCTTCTGCTCGGTGGTGCCTACTTCCTGCAGCAGCACATGACGCCGATGCCGACCACCGATCCGATGCAGGCGAAGATGATGAAGTGGATGCCGGTGATGTTCACCGCGTTCTTCCTGTGGTTCCCTGCCGGCCTCGTTCTGTACTACTTGGTCAACGCACTGCTCGGCATCCTGCAGCAGTGGTACTTCATGCGAAAATTGGACAACCGGTCCAAATTAAAGGAAGCCTGAGCCAATCTTGATGGCAACTCATACTGACACCATCTGCGCCCTCGCCACTCCAGCGGGCAAGGGTGGTGTCGGCGTGATCCGCCTTTCCGGTCCAAAATCGCTCGAGTTGTGCCAGCAGCTCAGCGGCCTTACACCCATCCCGCGTCATGCCCACTTCGCGAATTTTCGCGATGCGAAAGGGCAATTGCTCGATCAGGGCTTGGTACTGTATTTCCAAGCCCCGAATTCTTTCACGGGCGAGGACGTCGTCGAACTCCACATCCACGGCAGCCCCGTCGTTGCCGATTTGATCCTGGCACAACTCATTGCGTGGGGTGCGCGCGCGGCACGACCGGGTGAGTTTTCTGAACGCGCATTCCTCAACGACAAGCTCGACCTCGCCCAAGCCGAAGCGATCGCGGACCTCATCGACAGCGCCTCCGCCACAGCAGCGCGTTATGCCCTACGGTCTCTCCGTGGCGACTTCTCGAGCGCAGTCAATGCTCTCGTCGACGAGCTCACTCATTTGCGCGTCTATGTGGAAGCCGCCATCGACTTCCCGGATGAAGACGTGGACTTCCTGGCAGAGGAATCCGTCGAAGCACGCCTGAGCGCCATCCAGAGCCGTCTGGACGCCTTGCTGCAACAAGCGAAGCAGGGGGTGAGTCTGCATGAAGGTCTGCACCTCGTTCTCGCCGGCGCGCCCAATGCCGGCAAGTCTTCCTTGCTCAATGCCCTGGCCGGTTACGAGCGTGCCATCGTCACCGACATTCCCGGCACCACGCGTGACCTCCTCGATACCCGCCTCACGCTGAGAGGCCTACCGATCCACATCACCGACACTGCCGGTTTGCGCGAGAGTGATGATCCGGTGGAGAAGGAGGGCATACGCCGCGCCCGCCAGGCGCTCTCAGACGCCGATGGCATCATCCTGGTAATGGACGCCACGCTCGGCACACAGGCCGAAGCCCATCCACTTTGGCAAGAGCTCAAGGCCGACCCCGCGCTGCTGCGCAAGACCATCCTCGTCCTCAACAAGATCGACCTCATCGACCAGACTCCAGAACGCGGCGTCGAAGAAGGACGTCCCTGCGTGCGTCTTTCGGCACTGCATCGTGAGGGTCTGGAACTCCTCACCGACGTCCTCCTCGAACTGGCCGGCTTCGTGCCGCAGGAGGAGGGCGGCTTCATGGCGCGCCGTCGCCACCTCAGCGCCTTGCTCACCGCGGCCAACGCCATGGAACGCGCGCGCGTGCAGCTCTGCACCTATCGCGCTGGCGAGCTCATGGCGGAAGACCTGCGTGCGGCGCAGGACGCTCTCGGTGAAATTACCGGCAAAGTGAGCAGTGACGACCTCCTGGGCGTCATCTTCAGCTCCTTCTGCATCGGTAAGTAAGCCCTAGCTCTACCTACTTATCCCCAGCTCGACTGTCGACAAGCTGTGCATAGCTTGGGAACGGCGCGACACTCGCTGTGCGTGAATTTTTGCTTCCTGTGCAAAAGCGGCAGGAGCTTTTGCGGATAACTTGACGCTTTACCGCCGAGCTCCAGTTATCCCCAAAGGCTCCCGTGCTCCATACGGCACGCATCAACAGCTATGTCATTAAAATAAGTTTTTGAAAAAGATGAAAAATTTTGAATTTTCCACAGGCTGGACGGCCTCTAATAACAACAATAAAGATCTAGAAATAGAAATAGTTAGATAAGAAGAAATTAAGAGAACCACTCCTGAAATCCCGGCACGGGCTTATCCCGGTCAGAACGTTTATAATCCGCGGCCCATTTCCCCCTTCGGCCCAGCAGCCATGTCCTCATCCGAAACCTATGACGTGATCGTCGTCGGCGGTGGTCACGCCGGTACCGAAGCCGCACTGGCTGCGGCCCGCATGGGTGCGCGTACGCTTCTCGTCACCCACAACATCGAAACGCTGGGGCAGATGTCCTGTAACCCTGCCATCGGTGGCATCGGCAAGACTCATCTCGTGATGGAAGTCGATGCCCTGGGTGGCGCCATGGCTCGCGCCGCTGACCGCGCGGGAATCCAGTTCAGAGTGCTCAATGCCAGCAAAGGCCAGGCCGTACGCGCCACTCGCGCCCAGGCTGACCGCGTGCTCTACAAGGCAGCGATCCGCGCCATGCTGGAAAACCAACCGGGCCTCCACATCTTCCAGCAGGCCGTTGATGACCTGATCGTCGAAGGTGACGTCGTCCGCGGCGTCGTGACCCAGATGGGGCTGAAGCTCTATGCGCCGCGCGTAGTCCTGACCACCGGCACCTTCCTGGGTGGCCGCATCCACATCGGTCTGCAGAATTATTCGGGTGGCCGCGCCGGCGACCCGCCCTCGATCGCCTTGGCTCAACGTCTGCGCGAACTACCTTTGCGGGTAGGGCGTCTCAAAACCGGGACGCCGCCTCGCATCGATGCACGCACCGTCGATTTCTCCGTCATGCGCGAACAACCGGGCGACACGCCGACGCCCGTGATGTCCTACCTCGGTTCGGTCGATGAACACCCACGGCAGGTGAGCTGCTACATCACCGCCACCAACGAACGGGTGCACGAGATCATCCGCGCGGGTCTCGATCAGTCGCCGATGTACGCCGGCGTGATCGAAGGCGTGGGTCCGCGCTACTGTCCGTCGATCGAAGACAAGGTCGTGCGCTTTGCCGATCGCACCAGTCATCAGATCTTCGTGGAGCCCGAAGGGCTCACCACCAACGAGCTCTATCCGAACGGCATCTCCACCAGCCTGCCGTATTCGATCCAGCAAAAGGTGATCGCGAGTATCAAGGGTTTCGAAAACGCCCATATCACGCGCCCCGGCTACGCCATCGAATACGACTTCTTCGATCCGCGTGATCTGCAGGTCACACTCGAAACGCGTTACATCAAGGGGCTCTACTTCGCCGGTCAGATAAATGGAACGACAGGTTATGAAGAGGCCGCAGCGCAAGGACTCCTTGCCGGCATCAATGCCGCACTGGCTGCGCTCGACAAAGATCCTTGGAGCCCTGGTCGCGACGAGGCCTACATTGGTGTATTGGTCGACGATCTTCTGACGCAAGGCACGCGCGAGCCCTATCGCATGTTCACGAGCCGCGCCGAATATCGTCTGCAGTTGCGTCAGGACAATGCCGACTTCCGTCTCACGGAAATCGGTCGAAAGCTGGGCCTGGTCGATGACGAACGTTGGGAAAGTTTCTGCCGCAAGCAGGAAGCAGTGGCGCGGGAGCAGAGCTGGCTCGATCAATGTTGGGCGCGCCCCGGCACGCCGATCGCCGATAGACTCAACGCCAAACTGGAAAGACCGATCAGTCATGAATATCGCTTGAGTGAGCTGGTCGCGCGTCCCGAACTAACGCTCGACGAAGTGCTCGAAGCCGCACGTGAAGTGGGTCTGCGCGAAGAACTGCCGGCGCCCGCCGTCAAGGAACAGCTCGAGATCAAGATCAAGTACCAGGGCTACATCGACCGGCAGAAGGACGAGATCGAGAAATTGCGTCGCCATGAAGAGACGCGTATTCCCGCCGGTTTCGACTTCCAGGCCGTCACTGGACTTTCCAACGAGCTCAAACAGAAATTGTCCGAATTCAAACCGGACACCATCGGCCGTGCCTCACGCATTCCGGGGGTTACGCCAGCCGCCATTTCCTTGTTGCTCGTGCATCTGAAAAAACAGCAGGGTGCAGCGCCGGCGCTGGAAGCGTCGGCTTCCGAAGCAACCATCGACAAGAAATCGGCCTGAGTCCTGACGATGCTGGTGCAAGAAGCACAACTGAGGAGAAGATTGTCGGCCGGCATAGCGCAATTGGGGCTCGTGATACCCGAGGAAGCGCAAGATCAGCTGGTTGCCTACCTCGAACAACTGCACAAGTGGAACAAGACCTTCAATCTTAGTGGCATCCGCGATCCCGAGGTGATGCTGTCGCATCATCTGCTCGATAGCCTCAGCGTGTTGCCACACATCGATGGTACGCGCATCGCTGATGTCGGCACCGGTGCAGGCCTGCCTGGCGTACCGCTTGCGATTTGTCTGCCGCATTGCCATTTCCTGCTCATCGACAGCAACAGCAAGAAAACGCGGTTCATCTTTCAGACTGCCGCAACCCTGGGGCTTGCGAACGTCGAGGTTGTCCGCACTCGAGTGGAAGACTATGCTCCCGAACCCGCCGTGGACATCGTGACCAGCAGAGCCTTCGCCTCCTTGGCCGATTTCGTCACCGGGTGTCGCCATCTTCTGCGTGAAGGCAGTGGCGCCAAACTTCTGGCGATGAAGGGACGCATGCCCGAAGACGAATTGCTCGAGATGCCCAACGATTTCTATCTGCACGCCAGTTACGGCTTGACCGTACCCGGCATCGAAGCAGAGCGCTGCGTGTTGGATCTGCGCCCGCGCTCGGCACTCGTGTCCTGACACGGCGGATCTCCACCAACACGACAAGAACGGCGCAGCGCCAAGAGAACAAGGCAACAGCAGCATGGCAGCGAAGATTTTGGCCATCGCCAACCAGAAGGGTGGCGTAGGCAAGACCACTACCACGATCAACCTTGCCGCCTCCTTGGCGCGAATGCAGAAACGAGTGCTTCTGGTCGACCTCGACCCGCAGGGCAACGCCACGATGGGCAGTGGCGTCAACAAGAATGAACTCGAACGCAGCGTCTACGACGTACTGACGAATCAATGCACCACTGCCGAAGCCATCGCAGTACCGCCCGAAAGTGGTTTCAGTGTGTTGCCGGCCAATGGTGATCTCACCGCCGCGGAAGTGGAGTTGATCGATGCCGAGGAAAAGGAACAGCGCCTCAAACAGGCTCTGGCAACCGAGCTTGAGAATTTCGACTACATCCTCATCGACTGTCCGCCATCGTTGAACATGCTCACGCTCAATGCGCTCGTTGCATCGCATGGCGTGATGATTCCGATGCAGTGCGAGTATTTCGCACTCGAAGGTTTGTCCGCCTTGTCGGAAACCATCAATGGCATCGCCAGTTCCGTGAATCCCGGCCTTGCCATCGAAGGCCTGGTGCGCACGATGTTCGATCCGCGCAACAAACTCACCGTCGAAGTGTCTGACCAATTGAAGGAATACTTCGGTGATCTCGTCTATCGCACCGTGATTCCTCGCAACGTGCGCTTGGCGGAAGCGCCCAGCTATGGTCTGCCAATCATCGTCTATGATAAAAACTCGACCGGTGCGTTGGCCTACCTGGCACTGGCCGGCGAGTTGGTCCGTCGCCATCAAGGTCTGGCGCCGCAAGCAGATGTCGACAACAGCAGCGGTAGTTAATCCATGTCAGTGAAGAAACGAGGATTGGGCAAGGGGCTCGATGCACTGCTGGGCGCACGCAAGAGTGTCCAGGAAGCGGCAACGCCTGTTCCCGTCGCCACAGAACCCACTCCGTCGCCTGTCACTGCCGAAGTTGCAGCCACTGCGGCTCCAGCTGTTGCTCCCGCCGCACCGGCCCCATCCGCCGATGGTTCTCTACGACAACTGCCGGTCGAGTTCATTCAGCCGGGCAAGTATCAGCCGCGTACCGATTTCCACACTGAATCACTCGAAGAACTCGCTGCCTCGATCAAATCGCAGGGCGTGATGCAGCCGATAGTGGTGCGTCCCATTGGCACCAACAAGTACGAGATCATCGCGGGTGAACGTCGCTGGCGTGCCTGTCAGTTGGCCGGTCTTGCCAACATCCCGGTGCTGATCAAGGACGTGCCGGATGAAGCGGCCATCGCCATGGCCCTGATCGAAAACATCCAACGCGAAGATCTCAATCCCATCGAAGAGGCCATTGCACTCAAACGTCTGCAGGACGAGTTCGAACTCACGCAGCAAGAAGTGGCCGATGCCGTGGGCAAGTCCCGCACCGCGGTTACCAACCTTCTGCGCCTGATGAGCCTGCAGCCCGAGGTGCGAACCTTCCTCGAGCACGGCGATCTGGAAATGGGTCACGCCCGTGCACTGCTGAGCCTCGATGCTTCGCAGCAGGGTCCGGTGGCTCGTATGGTGATAGCGCGTGGTCTGAGCGTACGTCAGACCGAAGCTCTGGTACGTCGCCATCTGCAGGAAAGCAAGGCCGGCGGCAATGCCAAGAAAGCGGTGGAACTCGATCCAGACATCCGCTCTCTACAGGATGAACTGTCCGAACGCCTGGGAGCGGAAGTGCTGGTCGAACACACTGCCAAGGGCAAGGGGCGTCTCATCCTCAAGTACGCTTCCCTCGACCAGCTCGACGGCATTCTCGCCCGCATCCGCTGACCGGCGGAGCAGTTGAAAGCCCGCTCGATGCATTCGTTCTATTGATCGAAGGAGAGGGGCGAGTTCGTTTGGTCACGACCAACGGCGCCGCGTTATACCAAAGTCAAAAATTGCGTTGCTGTGTCTCTGTTACAGGGACGTATTCCTGTTGCTGCCAAACCAGGTAGTCACTATAATGCGCCGCTTTTGACGGGTAGCCACAGAATGGTCGCTCGTTCCGGGAAAAGTGAGCTAAATCAGCCAATTCCCACAGGTTCGTGAAGACTCCAACAGGAGTCGTAACGGAGTGGGAGATCCAGGGTACAGACGCCTAGGGCAAAAGATGTCAGCCATCCCAACGCCCCCAGTCAACCGGGTCATGCTGCAGCAGTTGGCCATACTGCTCATCCTTGTGGCCTTAGCCCAAGTCTTCCTCGGAACCGTAGTCGCCTATTCCATCCTGCTTGGTGGTTTGCTCTCCATCGTTCCGAGTGCGTATTTCGCCTACAAGGTGACGCGTCATCGGGGTGCCAGAGCAACCGAACGCATGGTGCGCAGTGCCTATTCCGCCGAAATTATGAAATTAGCCCTTACCGGCGCGGGGTTCGCCTTGGTGTTCACTCAGGTCGAACCGCTGCACGTCGCGGGGCTTTTTTGTGGGTTCATGCTGGTGCATGCATTCGGCTTGTGGGTTCTGGCCCGCATCACGATGCCCCAGCGGTCCCGCCAGCAGCTTTGATTACAACCAGACTTGGAAAACCAGACCACGATGGCCGAGCACGTAACTGAATCGACGGAAGCACCCGCCTACGCAACGGGTGGTGAATACGTACAGCACCACTTGGGTTTCCTTACCTACGGCAAGCGTCCCGATGGTACCTGGGGCATCGCTCACACCGAGCAGGAAGCCGCCGACATGGGCTTTTGGTCCATTCACCTCGACACCATGGGCATCTCCCTGGTGCTGGGTCTGGTCTTCATCGGCATCTTCCGTAGTGTCGCCAAGAAGGCGACGTCCGGTGTTCCCGGTGGTCTGCAGAACGTGATCGAACTGCTCTTCGACCTGGTACAGAGCAGTCTGAAGACCAGCTTCCACGGCAAGACCGACTACGTAGCCCCCTTGGCACTGACCATCTTCGTCTGGATTCTCTTCATGAACCTGATGGACCTGGTGCCGGTAGACCTCATTCCGCTCGCCGCCCAAGCCATTGCCGGCGATCACCATCTCTACTTCAAGGCCGTACCCACCACGGACGTGAACATCACCATCGGCATGTCCCTGAGTGTGTTCATCCTCATCCTTTACTACAGCATCAAGAACAAGGGTGTCGGTGGCTTCCTCGGTGAGCTCGCGTTCCATCCCTTCGGCAAAGCCGCGCTGCCGCTCAACCTGGTCATGGAAGTTCCTGCGTTCCTGGCCAAACCGGTATCTCTGGCATTGCGACTCTTCGGCAACCTCTTCGCTGGCGAGGTGATCTTCCTGGTCATCGCGCTGCTCGGTTACTGGCAGTTCCCTCTGCACTTCGCATGGGCAGTGTTCCACTTGCTGGTAATCCCGCTGCAGGCCTATCTGTTCATGATGTTGACCATCGTGTACCTCAACCAGGCCCATCAGCATCACTGATAGAAACGTTCAACCGATTTAGCAACAACCCTTCGTCAACCTGGAGACAACAATGGAAATCATCTTCGCCAACACCCTGCTCGCAGCGGCTCTGATCTTCGGTATCTGCGGCGCTGGCACCGCTATCGCCTTCGGTCTGCTCGGCGGCAAACTGATTGAAAGCTCCGCTCGTCAGCCTGAACTGGCTCCGCGTCTGCAGACTCAGTTCTTCCTGGTAGCCGGCTTCGTGGACGTAATCGCGATCATCGGTGTTGGTATGGCGATGTACTTCATCTTCGTTCAGCCGTTCAGCGTGTAAGACTCTGGCACCAAGCCAAAGTCATTATTGACTGGATCTTTGCTGTTCTGAGTCATGGCCCATCCCAACGAGCGGCCATGACCTTGAGGTGAATAAAGCTATGAATCTGAATGCAACCATCATTGGTCAAATCTTCGCATTCTTCCTGTTCGTATGGTTCTGCCAGAAGCTGGTCTGGCCGCCCATCGTCAAGGCTTTGGAAGAACGCCAGAAGAAAATTGCCGATGGTCTGGATGCAGCCGACCGTGCCAGCCGCGACCTCGAACAGGCGCAGGCTCGTGCAGCCGAGCTGCTGAAAGAAGCCAAGGCCAATTCTGCTGGCATCATTGATCAGGCCAATAAGCGGGCCAACCAGATCATCGATGAAGCCAAAGAAAAAGCGCGCGAAGAAGGCGCTCGCATCAAAGCGGGAGCCCAGGCTGAGATCGAACAGCAGATCAACCAGGCCCGCGAACAACTGCGTCAGCAGGTGGCTGCGTTGGCTGTGGCCGGCGCTGAGAAGATTCTCGAGCGCTCCGTTGACCAGAACGCGCATGCTGAACTCTTGAAGAAACTGGCTGCTAGCCTGTAATCGAAAGGAAACTGTCCATGTCGCAACTCACCACTCTTGCGCGTCCTTATGCCAGAGCGGCATTCGAGACCGCAGAGGCGGCCGGCACACTGGCCGATTGGTCTAGGGGGCTGGGCCTCATCGCCGCACTGATGCAGCAGGAAAAGGTTGCAGTATTCCTGAATCAGCCCTCGCTGAGTTGGGAAGTACAGGCCAAGACCCTGCTCGATCTTGCCGGCGACGATATCGACGGCAAGCTGCAGAACTTCGTGCGTCTGCTCGCCAGCAACAAGCGCCTGGCTCTCATGCCGGAAATCGTCCAACTGTTCGAAGCGCTCAAAGCAGAACGTGAGCGCACCGTGGACGTAGATGTGATCAGCGCTTTCGCCATTGATGATGCAGAAGCCAACGCTTTGGCTGCTGCTCTCAAGGCACGTTTGCAGCGCGAGGTGAAATTGAGCACCAGCGTGGATCAAAGCCTGATCGGTGGCCTGATCATCCGCGCCGGTGACCTCGTGATCGACGGCTCCGTACGCGGCAAATTGAACAAACTTTCAGAAACTATGAACGCCTGAGACCACGCGCCCTAGCGGGGACGGTCGTCGGGACAGTGTTGAGGAATCACAGCATGCAGCAACTGAATCCATCGGAAATCAGTGACATCATCAAGCAGCGCATCGAGAAGCTTGATGTCACTGCTCAAGCCCAGAACGAAGGCACCATCGTCAGCGTGTCTGACGGCATCGTTCGCATCCACGGCCTCGCTGATGTGATGTACGGCGAGATGATCGAGTTCGAAGGCGGCATCTACGGCATGGCCTTGAACCTCGAGCGTGATTCCGTCGGCGCCGTGGTACTGGGCGACTATCTGAAGCTCGCCGAAGGTCAGACCTGCCGCTGCACCAAGCGCATTCTCGAGGTACCGATCGGTCCTGAACTCGAAGGCCGCGTGGTGGATGCTCTGGGCAACCCGATCGACGGCAAAGGCCCCATCAACACCAAACTGACCGACGCCGTAGAGAAAGTTGCTCCGGGTGTAATTGCTCGTAAATCGGTATCGCAGCCGGTGCAGATTGGTCTGAAAGCCATCGACTCGATGGTGCCGATCGGACGTGGTCAGCGTGAGCTGATCATCGGTGACCGCCAGGTAGGTAAAACCGCTATCGCCGTCGACGCCATCATCAACCAGAAAGGCACTGGCATTAAGTGTATCTACGTGGCCATCGGCCAGAAGCAGAGCTCGATCGCTGCCGTAGTACGCAAGCTCGAAGAGCACGGTGCAATGGAACACACCATCGTTGTTGCCGCAGGCGCCTCCGATCCGGCCGCCATGCAGTTCCTTGCTCCCTACACCGGTTGCACCATGGGTGAGTACTACCGCGACCGCGGTCAGGACGCCCTGATCATCTACGACGACTTGACCAAGCAGGCTTGGGCATATCGTCAGATCTCGCTGCTGCTGCGTCGTCCGCCGGGCCGCGAAGCCTACCCCGGTGACGTGTTCTACCTGCACAGCCGTCTGCTCGAGCGCGCTGCTCGTGTGAACGAAGACTACGTCGAGAAGTTCACCAACGGTGAAGTCAAAGGTAAGACCGGTTCGCTGACCGCTCTGCCGATCATCGAAACCCAGGCTGGTGACGTATCCGCGTTCGTACCGACCAACGTGATCTCGATCACCGACGGTCAGATCTTCCTGGAAACCTCGCTGTTCAACTCCGGTATCCGTCCGGCAATGAACGCAGGTCTGTCGGTATCGCGTGTAGGTGGTGCTGCTCAGACCAAGATCATCAAGAAGCTCGGCGGTGGTATCCGTCTGGCACTGGCTCAGTACCGCGAACTGGCGGCCTTCGCGCAGTTTGCTTCCGACCTCGACGACGCCACCCGCGCCCAGCTGGAGCACGGTCAGCGCGTTACCGAGCTGATGAAGCAGAAGCAGTACTCGCCGCTGTCCGTTGCCGAAATGGCCATCGTGATCTTCGCTGCCAACGAGGGCTACCTCAAGGCGGTGCCGGTCAACAAGATCGCTGATTTCGAATCCGCGCTGCTGGCCTATATGAACGGCACGTACGGCGAGCTGATGAAGAAGATCAACGAAACTGGCGACTACTCCGACGAGATTGCAGCCACCTTCAAATCGGCCCTGGACAACTTCGTTTCCACCCAGACCTGGTAACACGCTATGGCGGTAGGAAAAGAGATTCGCAACCAGATCTCGAGTATCAAGAATACTCAGAAGATCACGAGCGCCATGGAGATGGTGGCGGCGAGCAAGATGCGCAAGGCGCAGGACGCCATGCAGCTCGGCAAGCCTTACGCCACCAACATCCGCAACGTGGTGAGCCACATCGCGAACGCCAACCCCGAGTACACCCACGTGTACATGAAGGAGCGTCCGGTAAAACGCGTCGGCTTCATCGTGGTATCGAGTGATCGCGGTCTGTGTGGCGGCCTGAACATCAACCTGTTCAAAGCCATGATTGCGGCGATGAAGGGCTGGCACGACCAGGGCGTGCAGGTGGACATCTGCACCATCGGCGCCAAGGCCGGCTCCTTCTTCAACAACTTCGGTGGCCGTGTCGTCGCCTCCGTACGCAACATCGGTGAGAAGCCCGAGCTCAAGGACGTGATCGGCTCGGTCAAGGTAATGCTCGACGCCTACAACGACGGCACCATCGACCGTCTGTTCCTGGTGAGCAACACCTTCATCAACACCATGACGCAGAAGCCGACCGTCGAGCAGTTGCTGCCCCTGCAGCCTGCCGACGAGCCCGAGTTCAAACACCACTGGGATTACATCTACGAGCCCGATCCCCAGGTGCTGCTCGATGGCCTCTTGATGCGCTACATCGAATCGCTGGTTTACCAGGCCGTGGTGGAAAACAACGCCTGTGAACAAGCGGCGCGCATGATCGCGATGAAGAACGCCACCGACAACGCGGGCACGCTGATCGACGAATTGCAGTTGATCTACAACAAGGCGCGTCAGGCAGCGATCACGCAAGAGCTGTCGGAAATCGTGGGCGGCGCCGCGGCTGTGTAAGCAGGCGCCCCAGACTTTTAACCAGATTCAAGTAACAGGATTCAAACAGAGGAACCGAACATGAGCAGCGGTCGCATCGTTCAAATCATCGGCGCCGTCATCGACGTGGAATTCCCGCGCGATGCCGTGCCCAAGGTCTATGACGCCCTCACCGTCACAGACAAAGGCCTCACCCTCGAGGTACAGCAGCAGCTGGGCGACGGCGTAGTGCGTACCATCGCCATGGGTTCCACCGAAGGTCTGAGCCGTGGTTTGAGCGTACAGGGCACCGGCGCTCCGGTATCTGTACCGGTAGGTGCAGAAACCCTGGGCCGCATCATGGACGTACTCGGCAACCCGATCGACGAATGTGGTCCGATCGGTGAGAAGGAAAGAATGCCGATCCACCGCAAGGCTCCGACCTACGCTGAACAGGCTGCGTCCTCCGAGCTGCTCGAAACCGGTATCAAAGTTATCGACTTGATCTGCCCCTTCGCCAAAGGCGGTAAGGTAGGTCTGTTCGGTGGTGCTGGTGTGGGCAAGACCGTGAACATGATGGAGCTGATCAACAACATCGCTACGGCGCGTGGTGGTCTCTCCGTATTCGCTGGTGTGGGTGAGCGTACTCGTGAAGGTAACGACTTCTATCACGAGATGCAGGAAGCCAAGGTAATCGACACCGAGAACTTCAAGAACTCCAAAGTGGCGATGGTGTACGGCCAGATGAACGAGCCCCCGGGTAACCGTCTGCGTGTGGCGCTGACCGGTCTGACCATGGCAGAGAAATTCCGTGACGAAGGCCGCGACGTACTGCTGTTCGTCGACAACATCTACCGTTACACCCTGGCAGGTACCGAGGTATCGGCACTGCTCGGCCGTATGCCCTCCGCCGTAGGTTATCAGCCGACCCTGGCAGAAGAGATGGGTCAGCTGCAGGAGCGTATCACCTCGACCAAGACCGGTTCGATCACCTCGATCCAGGCCGTATACGTACCTGCTGACGACTTGACCGACCCGTCGCCGGCCACCACCTTCGCGCACTTGGACGCTACCGTGGTACTGTCCCGCGAAATCGCTGCCCGCGGTATCTACCCGGCAATCGATCCGCTCGACTCCACCTCGCGTCAGCTCGATCCGCTGATCATCGGTCAGGAGCACTACGAAGTTGCCCGCGGCGTGCAGTCCGTACTGCAGCGCTATAAGGAACTGAAGGACATCATCGCCATCCTCGGTATGGACGAACTGTCCGAAGACGACAAACTGGCCGTAAGCCGCGCCCGTAAGATCGAGCGCTTCTTCTCGCAGCCCTTCACGGTTGCAGAAGTGTTCACCGGTTCGCCTGGTAAGTACGTGTCCCTCAAAGACACCATCGCTGGCTTCAAAGGCATCCTGGCTGGTGAATACGACCACCTGCCGGAGCAGGCCTTCTACATGGTGGGCACCATCGAGGAAGCCGTCGAGCGCGCGGCCAAACTGAGCAAGCAGGCCTAAGTCGGGTCTGACACGACAGGATAGCGACCATGGCAATGACGACTATGCATCTGGACATCGCCAGTACCGAGGCCCAGATTTTCTCGGGCCGCGTGACCTCTCTCGTGGTCACCGGTACGCTCGGCGACATGGGCATACTGCCCGGTCACGCGCCGCTCTTGAGCGCGTTGGTCCCGGGACCGGTGCGCCTGGTGACGCAGGATGGGGAAGAGCAGATCTTCTACGTATCCGGCGGTTACATCGAAGTACAGCCGGGTGTCGTCAACATTCTGGCCGACACCGCACTGCGCGCCGACGACATGGATGAAGTACAGGCTGAGGAAGCCAAGCGCGCCGCCGAAGAAGTGGTGCTCAACCGTGGTGCCGCGTTCGATTACTCGCGCGCTGCAACCCAGTTGGCAGAAGCCGCTGCACAGCTGCGAACCATCCAGCAGCTGCGCAAGAAAGCGGGGCATCACTGAGGTAACGGTTAGCAACAAAGTTGCTGAGAAAGAGGTGGCTTTGGCCACCTTTTTTTTTCTATGCTACTCGGCCATCGAACGAGACAGGCACGGTCATGCAAGCACTGAATGTGGTGATTTTGGCAGCGGGCAAAGGAACTCGCATGCGCTCCAAATTGCCGAAGGTTCTGCATCAACTGGGCGGCAAGCCACTATTGCAGCATGCCGTCGACACGGCGCGTGAACTTCAGGCACAGGCGGTCCATGTCGTCATCGGTCATGGTGCCGATGCCATTCGCGCCGCCTTCGCAGGACAGCAACTCGATTTCGTTCTGCAGGAAGAACAGCGCGGCACCGGCCACGCCGTACAGCAAGCCTTACCTGCCCTGAACAAAGAAGCCATGGCGCTCGTGCTCTATGGCGACGTGCCGCTGATCCGCGCCAGCACCCTGCGCGAACTCCTCTCGCTTCCCGACGCCGACAGTCTCGCCGTATTGACCTGTTCGGTTGAGAATCCACATGGCCTGGGCCGCATCGTGCGTGATGCATATGGCAACATCACCGCCATCGTCGAACACAAGGATGCAACCGAAGAACAGCGCCGCATCAATGAGATCAACAGCGGCATCATGGCAGTGCCCGTGGCACGTTTGCATGAATGGCTACCGCAGTTGAAGGCCAACAATGCACAAGGCGAATACTATCTCACCGATCTCGTCGAACTGGCACTCAAGGCTGGATGCAAGGTTCACACGCTCTGCAGCGACGATGAGGTGGAGATCATGGGCGTGAATGACCGTGCACAGTTGGCGGAATTGGAACGACACTATCAAAAGCGTCGCGCCCATGAATTGATGCTGAGCGGCGTTACCGTACGCGATCCGGCACGCCTCGACATTCGCGGCCAACTGCAGTGTGCCAACGATGTCGAGCTGGATGTAAACGTCATTCTGGAAGGTTCGGTATCGCTCGGCGAGAACGTCAAGATCGGCCCCAACTGCGTGCTCAAGAATTGCACCATCGGTGCTGGTACCGAAATCGAAGCCAATAGCGTGCTCGAAGATGCGGTGGTGGGAAAAGACTGTCACATCGGTCCTTTCGCGCGCATTCGTCCCGGCACGCAGCTGGATGACCGCGCCAAGATCGGTAACTTCGTGGAACTGAAAAAGGCGCACATCGGTGTAGGCAGCAAGGTGAACCACCTCAGCTATGTCGGTGACAGCGAACTCGGCACCAACGTCAACGTCGGCGCCGGCACCATCACCTGCAACTATGATGGCGTCAACAAATCCAAGACCCTCATCGGCAACGGCGTATTCATCGGATCAAATACAGCATTGGTCGCACCGGTCAATATTGCCGACGGCGCCACCATCGGCGCCGGCTCGGTGATCACGCAGGACGTACAACCCAACCAATTGGCCATTGCGCGCGGCCGTCAGCGCAACATCGACGGATGGAAGCGCCCGCAGAAACGTTCTTAATTTCTATATTCACTATCGCACCCAAGCAGTAACGAGGCACGAAGAAACATGTGTGGAATCGTGGGCGCGGTCGCGCAGCGACCGATAGCGGACATCTTGATCGAAGGTCTGCGCAGACTGGAATACCGTGGCTATGACTCGGCGGGACTCGCGGTGATCGAGCCCGACACCAACGAGTTGCTGTGCATCAAGACTGTCGGTAAGGTGCAGGCGCTCAACGAAGCGGAAAAGCAGAATCCTGCCCATGGCTATGTCGGCATCGCCCATACGCGTTGGGCTACGCACGGCAAACCCGAAGTGCGCAACGCGCATCCGCAGTTGTCCAACGACACCATCGCCATCGTGCACAACGGCATCATCGAGAATTTTCAGGAATTGAAAGACGAGCTCGGTGCCGACGGTTATGAGTTCACTTCCGATACCGATACCGAAGTGGTTGCCCATCTGATTCACAAGGTTTGGAAAAAGGATGGCGGCGACTTTTTCACCTGCGTGCGTAAAGTCGTCGCGCAATTGAGTGGTGCCTATGGTCTTGCGGTCATCAACCGCGAAGTGCCCGACAAAGTCATCGTCGCCCGTAGCGGTAGCCCCATCGTGATCGGCGTCGGCATCGGCGAGAACTTCATCGCGTCCGACCCTTCCGCCCTCGGCCAAGTGACCGATCGATTCATTTATCTGGAAGAAGACGATGTTGCGGAAGTCACCCGCCGCAAGATCACCATCTACAACGGCGAGAAGGAAGTCAAACGCGACATCGTCCGTCTGCATCTCGACAATGATGATGTACTGAAGGGCCACTACCGCCACTACATGCAGAAGGAAATCTTCGAGCAGCCCGACGTCCTCAAGAACACCCTGCAGGGGCGCATCAGCAAGACACATATATTGGAACAATCCTTCGGTGTCGTGGCACAGAGCTTCCTCGATCAGGCGAAGAGCGTACAGATCGTGGCCTGTGGCACCAGCTATCATGCCGGCATGGTGGCCAAGTTCTGGATCGAGAACGTAGCCGGTATTCCCTGCAGCGTCGACATCGCAAGTGAATATCGTTACCGCCGTGTGCTCGTACCGCAGAACTGTCTCTTCGTCACCATTTCCCAATCCGGTGAAACCGCCGACACCCTGGCAGCACTGCGTTATGCAAAAACGCTCGGCTACGCCGGTTTCCTCACCGTATGTAACGTTGCGAACAGCTCACTCGTGCGTGAGTCGGATTTTTCGCTCATGACTTTTGCCGGCCGCGAAATCGGTGTCGCCTCCACCAAGGCCTTCACCACACAGTTGGCAGTGTTGGCACTGTTGGCAGTGGCGTTGGCGAAACGCAATGGCTTGGGTGGTGAAGCGGAAAGTGGCTATGTGCGTGACTTGAATGAGTTACCCAAAATCATCCGCGACACGCTGGCGCTCGATGAGGACATCAAACACTTGGCACACGACTTCGTCGAGAAGCACCATGCCCTGTTCCTCGGCCGTGGCATTCAGTATCCGGTGGCGAAGGAGGGCGCTCTCAAGCTGAAGGAAATTTCCTACATCCACGCTGAAGCCTACCCGGCGGGTGAACTCAAGCACGGACCGCTGGCCCTGGTCGACGCCGACATGCCGGTCATCGCGGTAGCGCCGAACAATGAGCTGCTCGAAAAGTTGAAGTCCAACCTGCAGGAAGTGAGCGCGCGCGGCGGACAGCTCTATGTCTTCGCGCATCGCGAGGCGGGCTTTACCAATAATCCTGGACTCAAGGTGCTCAACATGCCCCACTGCAGTGAGTTTTTGGAACCTATCGTCTACACGATTCCGCTGCAGTTGCTCTCCTATCACGTCGCGGTGCTGCGCGGCACCGACGTCGACCGTCCGCGCAACCTGGCGAAAAGCCTCACGGTGGAGTGAGCCGAGTTCGACCGGTCACGCCGGTTTGCGGGAAACGAACACCTCGCGGAATTCGCCGTCGATCCCAAGCGAGCGATCGACGGCGTTGTATGTCGTGGTCTTCAAACCAGACCAGGCTTCGATGAGGTTTTCGAAGTCCTGGCCATAGTCCCAGGTCACCAGCGCCTTCCCATCTCCAACCGGGTTGCCGTGGTAGGAAGGCTCCTCCAGGTATTCGATTCCTGCTTGCGTGAGCCGCGCGCGCGGCTTGCTTGTTTCCACCCAATGGAGACGTGGCACAGTGAATACGTGCGCACCTCCGGGCTTCAAGACGCGCGCTATTTCCTTGGCGGCCAGTTCGGGATGGAAGACGTGCTCGAACACATCCTGGGTGGCGAAGATATCGATGCTTTCATCTGCGAAAGAAAGCTTTTCCAGATCTTCGCAGCGCACACCATCGACGCTTTCACCAGAATGGACACCATCGAAATACTGGGACGACGAGTAGTTTTTGCACCAGCGGGAAAGAAAGTCGTTGGTGGGCGAGGATTCATGCACGAGCGCCTGCTCCCACCCGGGAAACTGCGTATCTAGGATGTGTTGCAGATGACGTTGCCGTGGAATCGAGCGGCAGCGCAAACAAAGGTACTCATCACGCAACCAGGAGCCGAGAATCTCGAACACTGACTGCCTGCGGCAGCAATGGCAGTACCCGACGCCATAGGGAGAATCCTGCGATCGTGTAACGGTACCCAGAATCGTCTCCAGGATCGCCAGCTCCTCGTCCAACTGTTTGCGTAACTGATCGCGTTCGATGGTGAGCTGTCCGAGCTCTGCAGTGAGCTGATTGTTCAGCGCGCGAAGTTCATCACGCTGTTGTACCACGCGCCCCAATATGGGCACGTGCAGGCTCAAACGCTTGAGCCGCGGATAGGGCATTTCTTATTCCTTCTTCTTCTTACCCGATGACCGCAATGTGCGCAGGCTACGATTGAGTAGTTTGAGATGATCCTTGAGCAGATCGCTGCGATAGCGCGCAACTCCCATGGCGAGCACGTCGATCACGACCAGGTGCGCGATACGCGAGGATACGGGAGTGAAGACCTGTTCGTCTTCCTCCACATTGATGTGAATCGGATAGTCACAAATTTCCGCGAGCGGCGTGTCGTTCGGCACGAGGCCGATCACCTTGGCACCAGCCTCGCGTGCGAGATTCACACTCTGGATGAGCGCCTTGGTGCGCCCGGATTGTGAGATCGCCACGACGACATCGTCCTCGCGCAACGAAATCGCTGACATGTGCTGGATGTGGGGGTCGGTGTACGCGGCAGCGGTCACCTGCAAGCGGAAGAACTTGTGCTGGGCATCGATGGCGACGGAGCCCGAGGCACCGAAACCGTAGAACTCCACACGACGCGCGCGCGTGAGTGCCTGAATGGCTTGTTCCAAGGCCTGCGGATCGATTTCGTCCCTTACGTTGAGCAGTGAACCGATGGTGGCATCGAATACCTTCCGGTTCACATCCGCCATCGAGTCGTTGTCGCTGACGGAAAACTGCACATAGGTGCCGCTGCTGCCCAAATATTGCGCAAGCTGCAGCTTGAAGGACTGGAAACCGTCGAAGCCCATGGCCCGGCAAAAGCGGATTACCGTGGGCTCGCTCACGCCAGCGGTTTGGGCCAGATCGGAGATTCGAAAACTCAGGACTCGAGCCGGATCCTGGAGTATCAATTCGGCTACCCGGCGCTCGGACTTACGAAGCTCCGGCAGCGTATGGTGGATCCGACGAATTAGATTAGTGTTTTCCAGGGTACTAGAGAGTGGCTAAGTAGAATTTTTGAAAATAACGAGTGGCGCCAGTTCTTTTTAACAAACCAGATTCGAAGAACCCTGTCCTGCATCCAGGTCAGGGCTTGTTGGAGATGAACCCGCCTGGATCAGCTGAGCGGCACTACGTTCTCAGCTTGAGGGCCTTTGGCACTTTGGGTCACGGTCATTTTGACCTTTTGACCTTCACGCAAGGTGCGCCGACCTTCTGCCACGATTGCGCTGTAGTGTACGAACACATCCTTGCCGCCCGCCTGCTCAATGAAACCGAAGCCTTTCTCATCATTGAACCACTTGACGGTACCTTCTACTTGCTCTGCCATATAACTCTCTTGAAACAAATTGCCATGCCTGGCGAAACCCATGAAAGGGACGTTGACCTGGACTCCAGCCGCGCCTTGAACCGGGAAACAGGGACACAGGTGCGCCGCATCATAACAAGAAAAGAAAAAATTGCATACGCGCGAACTTCAGTGTATGCGCGCGCAAAACGTCACTCCCGCGTGCGCTGCGAACGAAGGTTTAAATTCAATTAAGTAGAGGAAAAACCTGAGAAAATTTGCGACGTCGTCTAGAATTGCACGCATGGACGTATCGCATATTCTCAACTCTCTCAACGAACCCCAACGCCAAGCCGTCACCGCAGAACCCGGCAATCTCCTGGTTCTCGCCGGTGCTGGCAGTGGCAAAACCCGCGTGCTCGTGCACCGCATCGCCTGGTTGATCGAGATGGAGGGCTACGCGCCCGGCAACATCCTGGCGGTGACCTTCACCAACAAGGCCGCCAACGAAATGCGCGGCCGTATAGAGGAACTACTGGAACGACCGATCGGTGGAATGTGGGTGGGTACCTTCCATGGTTTGGCCCATCGCCTGCTGCGTGCGCATTGGCAGGAAGCCGGCTTGCCCGAGCGTTTCCAAATTCTCGACGCCGAAGACCAGCTGCGTCTGATCAAGCGCACCCTGCAGGCGCTCGAGCTGGATGAAGGCAAATGGCCGGCAAAACAGGTGCAGTGGTACATCAATCAGCAGAAGGACGAAGGTCTGCGCGCCGATCACCTGGAACATTACGGCCAGGACTATCACCGCACGATGATTCGCATCTACAAGGCTTACGAAGAAGCCTGCGAACGCAGCGGGCTCGTCGACTTCGGAGAACTCCTGCTGCGCTCGCACGAGCTCTGGCTCAAGCAGCCCGCCTTACTCGCCTATTACCAACAGCGCTTCGGCGAAATCCTGGTCGACGAGTTCCAGGACACCAACGCCATCCAATATGCCTGGCTACGTGTGCTCGCCGGCAAGCAGAATCATGTCACTGCGGTGGGTGACGACGATCAGTCCATCTACGGCTGGCGTGGTGCACGCATCGAGAACATCCAACAGTTCACGAAGGACTTCGCGCCCGCACAACTCATCAGACTCGAACAGAATTACCGTTCAACAGCGACGATTCTGAAGGCCGCCAACAAGCTCATCGCCAACAATAGCGGCCGCCTCGGCAAGGAGCTGTGGACCGACGGCGACGAAGGCGAACCCATCTCCATCTACGCCGCCTTCAATGAGCAGGATGAAGCACGCTTCATCTGCGATCAGATCCAGCAATGGACCCGCCGTGGTCGTCGCCGCGACGAGGTCGTCGTGCTCTATCGTTCCAACGCGCAGTCACGTGAACTCGAGGAAGCACTGCTACGGTCGGATGTGCCTTATCGCATCTACGGTGGCTTCCGCTTCTACGAGCGTCAGGAAATCCGCAATGCCATCGGCTATCTGCGTTTGATCGCCAACCGTGACGACGATGCCGCCTTCGAGCGCATCATCAACACACCCGTGCGCGGCATCGGCAACGTGACGCTCGAGCTCATCCGCGGTCTGGCACGAAACGAAGGTTGTTCGCTGTGGCGTGCCGCCAGTCAGGCCCTGGTGCAGGGTCAGCTGCCGGGCCGTGCGGCGCAGAACGTGCAGTCCTTCATGAACCTCATCAACCTGTTGGAAGAGTACGCCGCCGACCACGAGCTGCATCTGACCACCGACTATGTCATCCGCCAGAGTGGCCTGATCCAGCACCATGAGAAGGAGGGCGGTGAAAAGGCCCGTTCCCGTCTCGAAAACCTGGAAGAACTGATCAATGCCGCCGGCGCCTTCGTGCCCGACGAAAGTCCGGACGAAGACAAGCCCGAACCGCTCGACATCCTGCGAGCCTTCCTCGACCGCGTGGCGCTCGACGCCGGCGATACCCAGGCCGATGAATACGAAGACGCGGTGCAGCTGATGACGCTCCACTCGGCCAAGGGTCTCGAATATCCCTTCGTGATCATTGCCGGCATGGAAGAAGGTTTGTTCCCGCACAAGATGTCGGCGGATTCGCTCGAAGGTTTGGAAGAAGAGCGTCGCCTTTGTTACGTCGGTCTGACGCGGGCGCGTGAGAAGCTGCTCTTGTGTCACGCCGAATCGCGCCGTCTGCATGGCGAGGAGAACCTCACGCGCCCCTCGCGTTTCCTGAAAGAGATACCCGCCGAACTCAAACAGGAAGTGCGCATGAAGGGTCAGGTCTCCCGCGGCTTCGGTGGCGAGAGCTGGGGACGTCCCTCGGGCGGACGCAGTTTCTTCGCCGATGAGCCGCAAGGCATCGGCCTGAGCCTGGGCCAGCGCGTGCGTCATCCGACCTTCGGTGAAGGAGTGGTGCTCAATGCCGAAGGCAGCGGCAACAATGCCCGTGTGCAGGTGAACTTCGATGGCGCCGGCGGCAAGTGGCTGGTGATGGCCTACGCCAAGCTGGAAATCATCTGAGCCGTCGGACAGAAACGAAAACGGGGCCAAGGGCCCCGTTTTTATAGGAAGACGATTCAATCAATTGCGCGGGATGGCGCGGGTGCGACCATTGTCATCGATCGCCACGAAGATGAATTCACCTTCCGCGACCTTCACCTTCTCGTCCGAGGAGGCATCGCTCACCCAGGCTTCCACGCCGACGCGCACCGAGCTGCGACCGGTGGCGCGAATGCGCGTGTAGCAGCCCACGAGTGCTCCCAACTTGATCGGCGACAGGAAGGAAATGTATTCCACCGACACCGTCGCCACCTTGCCGCGCGCCACTTTGGTGCTGGCAATGCTGGCGGCCATGTCCATCTGCGCCGCCAGCCAGCCGCCATGGATCAGGCCATGCTGATTGGTGTCGCGCGCGAGTGCGACCACTTGCAGCGCAAGTTCACCGTTGGGGTTGGGATTGGGATCGTTGTCGATGTCGGCCGTCATGGGGGGCTCCTTTTTGCGGCGCGAAGAATAGCACAGCCAGAGCTTGCCCCGCGCTAGGCTGAACCTTTCTTCGACAACAAAAAGTCTTCACAGCCTGCGGCACTTCGAAAAGAAGGTATGAAGAAAGTGCGCGATTAATCAATTCTTAAAATTGGCTTTATGTTTCGAACCGAAATTTAACCGCAGCAAAAGACAGACTTAATCGGCGATTTATAGGGTCTATCTATAGTGCCGCTCCGTTAGCGTCATCCCTCGCACACGGAGCCAACGCATGATTCGCACGACTACCGCAACGCTTTCCCTCACTCTGCTGGCCAGCGCCCTCATGGCTGTCAGCGCGCAGGCCGCCACTCCTCCGGCGCTACGCACCAATCTCTTCGGTGAAGGCAACTCCGACGCCGGCTTCGCCGGTGGCGCCACCACCAATGGTGGCGATTCCTTCGTACAAACCATTCCCTTCAACGCACCGCCGGGCATCGTCGCGCAGATTGCGACGGGGTCCGAAGCTGGCAAGGAAGCCGATCTCTTCATGGTCGCCACGCTCAACAACAACTGGTACATGCGCACGGCTTCCGGTTGGCGGCAGTGGAATACGCGCGTAGCGGATCTGCAACCCTTCACCACCAAGGTACTCGACACCACCGAAACCATCGCCATCCCCGATCTCGAAGCACAGGCCGGCGTCAGTCTCGACGGTGCCACGCTGCGCCTGCACGTCGGATTCATGACCGATACGTCACCGCTGGTCTATTCCAGCGCCATCGAGTTCTCGCTCGCCTCGCAACCTTCGGGCGGCAGCGGCAAATGCCCGACAGGTAGTGAAAGCCTTCCGCCTCTCGCCGGTGGCAGCAAGCGTCTCTGCGTGATCTCCGGCACCTATACCAGTGACCTGCACCTGAGCGCTGAATTCGAATACATCATCTCCGGCGCGGTGTTCATCGGCGAAGACAACCGCAACTCCGCCACGCTCACCATGGATGCGGGCGTGAAAACCTACGGTGAATCCGGCCTCGACTTCATCGTGATCAATCGCGGCTCGAAGATCAGCGTCAACGGCACGCGCGACAACCCGGTGATCATGACCAGCGCCAACGACGCCGAAGCCGACGCCACTACGCGCGGCCAGTGGGGCGGCCTGATCATCAACGGCAACGCACCGGTCAATGGTTGCACCGCCGGCACCAGCGTCTGCGAACTGCAGGGCGAAGGTAGCACGGGACTGTATGGCGGCAACGATCCGCATGACAGCAGCGGCAACCTCAACTATCTGCAGGTGCGCTATGCCGGCTTCAACATCACGCCGGACAACGAACTCAATGGCATCGCGCTGCAGGGAGTGGGTGACGGCACGATCATCGATTACGTCCAGGTACACAACAATTCCGACGATGGCATCGAATTCTTCGGTGGCACCGTCAACGCCAAACACTTGGTGCTCACCGGCAACGAAGATGATTCGCTCGACTGGACCTTCGGCTGGCAGGGCAAGGTACAGCACGTCGTGATCGTGACCGGTCCCGACCGCGCCAACAACGGTTTCGAAGCCGACAACAACGCCACCAACCGCGACGCCTCGCCGCGCTCACAACCGAAGATCGCCAACGTCACGCTCATCGGCAATGCCAATGCGACGAGCGGTTTGCTGTTGCGCGAAGGCACGGGCGCCAACCTCTACAACTTCGTCGTCACCGGCTTCGGTTCGGATTGCATCGACATCGACCACGCCGCCACGTTCATCGCGGCCGGTGGTTCGGTGAACACCCTCAATGGCACGTTGACCATGACCAACTCGCGTGTGGACTGTGCGGTCAATTTCCGCGAAGAGGCGGGCGACAACTTCACCGTGCAGGCCTGGTTCGAAGCGCAGGACGGCAACACCGCAGGCGCCACCGACATGGACAGTTACATCAACAGCGCTCTCGTCAACGGACTGCCGGCAGCCACGCTCACCGATCCCTTCTTCGATCAGACCGACTACATCGGTGCAGTGAAGGACGAAGCCTCCGATTGGACCCAGGGCTGGACCTTCAGACCCTGACGAGACGACAGCAAGAACGAGAAAGTGCTTCGACGCAAAGTACTTCGACCAGAACGAGCCGCGTCGTTTCGGCGCGGCGCAAGTCAACGAAGCCAACAGACTCGAGTGGGTCCGTTGGCTTCTCCCTTTGAGAGACGACGATGAAAATTCGAACGAAACTTCTGACCGCTGCCATCTTGCTGGCGCAGCAGGCGGCCAGTCATGCGCAGGAGTCTGCACAGGATGAAGCGCCAGAGGTCAACGCGCCGCCATCCGCAGGCCTGGTGGAGGAATTCGTCACGGTGGGTAAGTACATCCCCGACGAAAAGCGCTCCACTGCGGCGATCTCCAACGTCATCGATGCCGATGCCTTTCAGATTGCGGGCGATTCGAACGTTGCCGACGGCCTGAAGCGTTTGTCGGGACTCAATCTGCAGGGCGGCAAGTTCGTCTACATCCGCGGCCTGGGTGAGCGCTATTCCAGCACCGTACTCAATGGCTCCACCTTGCCCAGTCCAGAACCGATCAATCGCGTGGTGCCGCTCGATCTCTTTCCTTCCAACGTGATCGACAGTGTGTTGGTGCAGAAGACCTTTTCACCGCAGTATCCGGCTGAATTCGCCGGCGGCACGATCCAGATGCGCACGAAGGTAGTGCCGGAAGCACCGTTCTTCTCGGTGTCCACCGGCATCGGTTATTCCGGCAATACCACCGGCAAGAACGGACTCACCTATCGCGGCAGCAGCAACGATTGGACCGGCTTCGACCGCGGTACGCGCGACATGTCGGACCCACTCAAGAACGCCATTGCCGGCAATCGCGAGCTACGCCCCAACAATGCCGTCTACCAGAAGGGCTTCACGCCGCAGGAGTTGGAAGCGATCGGTGAAAGTCTCGACAGCAACTACGACGTACGTGAGCAGAAGATCAAACCGGATGGCAGCGCTGCAGTGAACTTCGGTCTTGCCGGACAGCCCGGCGCTGGCGAAGTACGAGTTGGTCTCCTTGGCAACCTCAGCTACAGCAACAGCTGGGACACCATCACCGTCACGCGTAACAGCTATGCGGCGGACTCCGAAGGCCACCTCACGCCCGCCAACATTCAGACCTTCCGTTCCACGGAACAAAGCATCGACAGTTCGATGTTCCTCACCTCGGGTCTCGAATGGCGCGACCACAGTCTCAAGGCCACGGTGCTGCAGATCCACAAGATGGATGACCTCGCCGGCAATCTGCGCGGCATCTATGCCTCCGAGGATCTCGAGATCAACCAATATCGTTTGGAGTGGATCGAACAGGATCTCCTGTCGAAGCAAATCGATGGCGAACACATCTTCAGCAATCTCTACGACCTCACGCTGAACTGGCACTACAACGAATCACGCGCCAAGCGCGAAGCGCCGGACATGCGTGAATATCGCTACGAACGCGACAAGGCCACGGGCCGCATGCGCTTCTCCCTGCGCGGCGATGCCAACACGCGCATGTGGTCGGATCTCGAAGACCAGAACACCGACAAGGGTTTCTCGCTGCGTTGGTCGATGGATACACCCTTCGGCTCGCACACCACGTTCAACGTCGGCATGAATCGCATGGACAAGGAACGTGATGCGCAGATCCGTCGCTTCACCTTCTTCGATCTCGGTGGCACCCCGAACGAGCTGCTGTTCAACGAATCGCTCGAAGCCATCATCAACGCAGAAACCATTGGCGGGCGCGGCTTCCAATTGCGTGAGCAGACACGTCCCACCGATAACTACGTCGCCTCCCAAGAACTGAAAGCCTGGTACGTCGAAGCCGACATCGAACTTTCGGACAGTTGGCGTTTGCTGGCGGGTGTGCGCAATGAAGAATCGCTGCAGAACGTCGAGACCTACGATCTCTTCAATCCCAACGCAGCCCCCATCCTGAGTGAACTCGAAAGTGACGATCTGTTCCCGGCACTCACCGTCACCTACATACTCGATCAGTACGACATGCAGTTGCGTGCGAGCTACTCGGAAACGATCTCGCGTCCCGACTTCCGCGAACTTTCGCCCTCACCATTCACGCACCCGGTCACGGGTTTCGTGATCGTCGGCAACCCGGATCTGCAGGTGGCCTACATCAAGAACTACGACCTGCGTTGGGAATGGTATTACTCGGCCGATGAAAGTCTCTCGGTGGGCCTCTTCTACAAGGATTTCGATTCACCGATCGAAGCCGTGATCCGACCGGGCTCGGCCAACGAGCGTTCCTTCATCAACGCCGATCAGGCCAGCACGCGCGGTATCGAGTTCGATGTGATGAAGCGCCTGGGTTTCATCAACGAGCGTTTCGACAACTTCTTCGTCGCCACCAACCTCACGCTGATCGATTCCGAGGTGACGATCGATCCGAATGTCAGTGGCATCCTCACCAACACCACACGTCAGCTGCAGGGACAGGCCGACTACATCGCCAACTTCCAGCTCGGTTTCGATGATGGTTCGAAGCAGAAGGGCAGTCTGGTGTACCACCTCACGGGCGAGAAGATTCGCGAGGTCGGCATTCTCGGACAGCCGGACGTCATGGATCAGCCCTACGGTGAACTCGACCTCACCTACACGCGCTACCTCAATGAGCACCTGGAGTTGAACCTGAAGCTGCGCAATCTCACCAACGAGCTGCAGGAGACGACGCAGGGTGGTTTGGATGTGAACAGCTACCGCGAAGGTCGCTCGGGCAGCATCAGCGTGACCTACAACTTCTGAGGCCTGCCGGCGCGGCGTCCGTAGCAGAACGTCGCGCCGGAGTTTTTCGGATCGAGCCTTAGTTGCTGACCGGTAGGAAAGAATAGCTGCGGCCGTATTCCAACATCTGTTCGATGAAGTCGGTGGGGTACTCCACTTTCACATCGATGATCTCGCTGCTATCACTGCTGGCTAGCACGGGCACGAGACGTGGATTGATGAAACCGGAGTAGGGTGCCACGTCGAGTGCGGCATAGCGACGCAGTACTTCCTCATGCAGTTCCGGATCGACCTTCGTGCCGTAGTTCTCGATCAGATCACGCGCTGCTTCGAAATCGCCTTCGCTGCGGATGCGCTGATGTTCACGCAAGAGCTGACCGAAGAGTTCACGCAGCTTCTGATAGTCGTTGATCTTGAAGTAGGTCTTGCCATCACGTTGCACGCGTTCGATCACATTGTCGGGCTGACCTTTCTCATAGACCCACTTCGCGATCTCCTGACGGTTGCGCATGTGCGCTTCCTCGATGTTCTTGCCGGGCTCGATGCGATAGAGCTGTGTCATCAGACCGTTGCGGATATAGCTGTCGTATTCCGCCATGCCCACTTCGAGCGAGGGCATCACACCGATCTCGATCAGGATCGGGTCCATCATGTAGTAGAGCGCCACGAGGTCGGCGCGGCCTTCCTCCATCGGGCTGGCATACTGTTTCAGTGTGTCGGCGGCGGAACCAACGCCGGGATTCACCTGGCCCGACGCATGGCCGATCACCTCATGCATGTCGGTGTGCAGATGACCGCTCAGTTCTGCCCAGGCGCGGCCACGAGCGATCTCTTCCTCGGAGTAGGCGAACTCCTGCAGTGCGCCGGTCTCGGATGCGTTGTAGGCCTCGGTGATGTTCGACAGGCTCACTGACTTCGAGCCGTGCTGCACGCGAATCCACGAGGAGTTCGGCAGGTTGATGCCGATCGGCGTGGCAGGAGAGGCATCACCCGATTCGGATACGACGGTGATGGCTTTGCCCGTGATGCCGACCACTTCCTTCTTCTTGTGTTCGTCCATGATGGGCGAGTTGTCCTCGAACCACTGCGCCATGCTGGCGATGGCAGAGATGCGACGCGTGGATTCTTCATCACGGAAGGACACGACGGACTCGAAGGAACCACGATAGCCGAGCGGGTCGTTGTACACCTCGATGAAGCCGTTGATCACATCCACCATCGACTGCGTATCCGCCACCCACGCAACGTTGTAGGCATCGAAGTCGGCAAGGTCTCCCGTCTGGTAGTACTTGATCAGCAGTTCCAGAGCGGTGCGCTGTTTTTCGTTCTCCGCCACCGTGACGGCCTGCTCTAGCCAATAGACGATGCGTTCGATGGCGGCACCGTACATGCCGCCCACTTTCCATACCTTCTCGACGATCTCGCCGTTCTCTTTCACCAGCTTGGAGTTCAGGCCCCAGGAAATCGGCTGCGGGTCGTTGGGATCGACGCGTGCAGCGTAGAACGCACGCACTTCGTCTTCGGTGACGCCCTCATAGAAGTTCACGGCGGAGGCGACCACCTTGTCCACGTTGGGCGAGGTGTTCACCTTCTTCGGCGCCACATTGGGATCGAACAGAATCGGTTCGAGCACCGCGAGCAGATCGTCGAGGCTCTGACCTTCTTCCAGCGGCCATTCCACCTGCGTATCCACACTCGTCGCCTGTACGAGTTCGCGGAAGTAGGTGGCAGTGAAGCCGGGCTGGAACTTGTCGTTGGAATAGTGATGGTGGATGCCGTTGGCGAAGAACACGCGCTTGGCGTAGGTGAGGAAGGCGTTGAACTCGGTGGAAGTGCGATCGCCCGGGTAGTATTCGAGGATCTGTTCCAGAACCTTGCGGATGCGCAGGTTGTGCTTGAAGTTCTGGTCCCACATGATGTCGCGGCCACTCAAACCCGCCTGGGAGAGGAAGAACAGTAGTTTCTTCTGCTGCAGGCTCAGGTCTTCGAAGCCCGGAATGCGATAGCGCAGGATGCGGATGTCGGCAAAGCGATCAGCCTCGTATTGGAACTGCTGCTCCACCGGTGCAGTCGTTTCGACTTGCGCCGCATCGTTCTGGGTGGGCGCAGGACTCGGCGTTGCCGGTGGTGTCACTTCCTGCGAGCTTTCGCCGCAGGAGGAGAGCAACAGTGCGCTGATGATGGCAGTGGAGAGCAGTGAGCGAGCGGTTTTCATGGGAGCTCCGGAAATTGAGGGGCAAAGCGTGAAGCCCGAAGCGCGCAGTCTAACAAAGCGGAGCAGGGGCTTCAGCCGCCCTCACAGCACCCAGAGTTTCACGCTGATACTGAAGAGGATGAGCCCGACGAGTCCCACCGCCACGGCCAGCAGGTGATAGGCCCACAGGTGTAGGCGCTGCTTCACGCGGTCCCACCAGGGCAGTGCGGGCAATACGGGCGAAGGAATTTCCTGGAAGAGTTGGACGAAAGAATAGAGCAGCAACATCCACAGCGAGAAGAGTAGGCTCAATCGCAAGGTGGAAGAAGGCATGGCGCGGCTTTCGCCCAACGCGAACGCCGCCACTGCGGCGGCGCCCACGGCCGCCAATAGGCACCAGCGCCGGAGAGGCCATAGCCGCCGCGCCAATCGGTGTAAATGCAACAACACTGCGCTGAGGCCTGCACTACTTGGGATCCGGGATGCGCACGATCAGAAGATCGCAGCAGATGCCATGCGTCACACCGGAAGAGGTCGAACCCAACAACAATTCGAAGCCTTGTTTACCATGCCCTCCCATGATCACGAGGTCGGCATCGAGCTGCTTCGCCATGGTGCGGATCTCGCGTGCCGGCGTGCCGGGCACGTTGTGCAGACGTTCGGTGGGCACACCCAATTCCGCACCCATGCGCAACAAGGTTTCGCGCGCATTCTTCGCCGCTTCTTCGTGCAGACCTTCGATGTCGACGCTGCTGACTTCCACGGCCATGCCCACTGCAACGGGCTCGAGCACATGCAGCAAGCTCAACTGTGCCTGATAGAGATCGCGCAACTCGCGCGCCTTCTCGAGCACGTACCTGGATTCCTCGCTCAGGTCCACCGCCACTAGAATGTTCTTGTAGTTGCTCATGGTTCCTCCTCGGGGAACACCCCTCTGGTTGAGCGCGCAGTGTCCACTTGGTGGCGCGCTGGACTTTCAGCATATCATCCGCCGCTGGAAATTTGGTTCGAGCCACTTCACCTTTGTGTTTTGCTTTTGACGGGAATCTATCGATGACACGCCCTTTCAGTCAGGCCTGTGAAAACAACAAGCAGCCCATTCTCGAGGTCTTGCAGCGCACTTTGCCCTCAAGCGGCGTGGTGCTGGAGATCGGTTCCGGCACGGCCCAGCACGTGCTGCATTTCGCGGCCAACCTGCCTAATCTCACCTGGCAGCCGACGGAGATGCCGAAGACGATGGCCACGCTGCTGGCAGGGCTGGAAGGTCTGGCCCCGGGCAATGTATTGCCGCCGAAGGAACTCGACGTGCGCGACTATCCCTGGAATCTCGGTGGGTTCGACGCCATCTTCAGCGCCAACACGCTGCACATCATGTCGTACGATTCGGTGGAGCTCTTCATGCGCGGTGCCGGCGAAGCACTCAAGAGCGGAGCACCGCTTTGCGTGTACGGGGCGTTCAAATATCACGGCGGTTTCACCACCGAGAGCAACGCCAAGTTCGACAAGTGGCTCAAGGAGCAGAATCCCGAAAGCGGCATCCGTGATTTCGAGCAGGTCGACGCCTGGGCGCTTCAGAACGATCTCATCTTCGAAGCCGATCACGCACTGCCCGCGAACAATCAGTTGATCGTTTGGCGGAAGAGATGACATTTCGTTGGCTCATCCGTGACCCTAGCTTGCTGGTGAGCGCAGCGATCCCCAACGCGACGTTGAATACTCGGCGAAATTTCCCTATCCCCTGATGGGCTTCGCTGCGCCCAGCCCAACCTACGCGGTGGAATTTCTTTGGTCCCAGAGGAGCCGCGCACTCCAAACTTCGACGAGCCG